>DVJB01000021.1 GCA_018710845.1 Candidatus Onthomonas avicola | reverse complement strand
ACGGCGTATCCCAGACGGTCAGCGCCCGCCAGGGAATCGCCCTCAAACGGTTTGAGCAGGTGCGGCAGCGCATCGCCCTGCGGCCCTACCGGACCTTCACGGAGGTCGAGCAGCCGGAAAGCGAGTTTATCCTGCGGCTGAACGAGGACGCCGAGATCGCACTGATCGAGGCCGACGGCGGGCGCTGGAAGATGGACGCCAAGGCCGCCATCGCCGCCTACTTCGAGGAGAAGCTGGCCGGGGAGGTCCAGGACGGCAGAGTTGTGGTGATGATGTGATGTACCTGTGCAGCGCCTGTCACGTGATTTTCGATGCGCCGGATTCGGTCCGGCGCATCGAGAATCTGGATGGAGAGCGCGGCTGGTGGGAGCACTGGGACCAGGTCTGCCCCGTGTGCGGGGCAGATGACTTTGACGAGATTGAGCGCGAAGACGCCCGGGAGCAGGCGGGTAAGACCCGAAGCGGAGCGAACGGACCGGAGGCCCCGGAGGGGCCGCAGGACGGCTTGCGCAGTCGGAGGGGCTTAGACGCCGTCGCGGAGGGCGTGCAGCGTGACAGCATTGAGGAGGACAACTATGAATAGCACGAACATTATGAGCCGTCCACAGCAGACCAGAATGGGCGAATATCAGGAGAGCAAGACGCTCTCTGAGATCAAGGGCAAGATGTATCTGGCCCGGCAGTTCCCCCGCGATCCAGACTGGTCGCTGCAAAACGTCCTGCGGGAGTGCGAGCGGCCCGAGCTGGCTGAATCCGCCCAGTATGAATTTCCCAAGGGGGACAGCGTGGTCAAGGGCCCCTCTATCCGGCTTGTGGAGGTGCTGGCCCGGCACTGGGGCAACATTGACAGCGGCGTCAATGAGATCGAGGCCAACGACGGAAGCACCATGATAAAAGCCTATGCCTGGGATCTGGAGTCCAACGTCAGCGACGAAAAGACCTTCTCTGTCAAGCACGAACGCACCACCAAGCGCGGCAGCTACAAGCTCACCGACGAGCGCGACATCTACGAGATGGTGGCAAACAAGGGGGCCCGCCGGAAGCGGGCGTGCCTGCTGGCCGTCATGCCCGGTTGGTATGTGGATGCCGCCGTGGCGGCCTGTGAGGAGACGCTGAAAAAGTCCTTGACCAGCGGGCGCAGTATGGAGGATGTGATTCAGAGCCTTGTCGCCGCCTTTTCCGAGTTCGGGATTTCCCCCGCTCAGATTGAAGAAAAGATGGGCAAGGAGATCGGCAAGCTGTCCAAAAACGACGCGGTAAAGCTGAAACACCTTTACTCCGCCATGAAGGACGGTTTTGTCAAGCCCGGTGACGCATTCGGCGCGGCCCAGGAGAGCGCCGCTGAGCTGCCCTCTGACAGTGAGGCGGAAAGCCTGGACGCGCTCAACCGCCAGCTGGCTATGGGAGGTGGGCAGGATGCAGCTCACGCGGGATAACTACTATACCCCGGAGGCGGACTGGGCATACATGTCGTGCTCTCAATACCAGGGCTGGTGCGAGTGTGAGGCCAAGCAGATGGCAAAGCTGCAGGGACGCTGGGTGGACGAGCCCAAGGAGGCGTTTCTGGTAGGCAACTATTTCCACACCCATTTCGAGAGTCCGGAGGCCCACGCGCAGTTCTGCCAGGAGCACTTCCAGGAAATCTATAAAACCCGCACCGTCAAGGACAAGACCACCGGGCTGGAAACCATCATCCCCACCGGGAAGCGGGCGGCCTATGAGCAGGCAGACAAGATGATCGATGTGGCCGAGCGCGACCCACTGATCCGGTCCCTCCTGGACCTGCCCGGCGAGAACGAAATGATTATGACCGGAGAGCTGTTCGGTGTGCCTTGGCGTATCCGGGTTGACAAGTACGTACCGGACGGGCGGCTGATCATCGACTACAAGACCGTGGCGAACATCAATGAGCTCAAATGGAGCAATGAACTCCGAGAGAAAGTGACCTTCATCGACGCCTACGGCTACATGATGCGGGCCGCCGTTTATTCCGAGATCGAAAAACAGTTCAGCGGAAGCACCACAGACCCGCACTTCATCATCATCGCCATATCCAAGCAGGACTACCCCGACAAGGACGTGCTGGAGCTCAACCACCGCCAGCGGTATGACTACGAGCTGGAGCAGATCAAGGAGCGGATTCAGCAGATTCAGCGGGTAAAGGACGGGGCCTTGAAGCCCACCCGCTGCGGGAACTGCGACTACTGCCGGGCCACCAAGCGGCTGTTTGCCATCAGACCGTACTTCCGCCTGATGCCCGAGTTCCGAGAGGGGCGTGAGGAGGACTATGCCGCAGACGACCCGGGAGAGACCGTGGCTGACACACCGGAGGCGGGAGCCATGGGTGATCTGTCCGCTGTGCGGAGCGCCGATCCAGTGGAGGAAAACTGACGTGGACGGCTGGGTCCCGTGCGACCAGACACCGGTGCTATATGTCCATGGAGGACGGCTCCGCCTGGTCAAGCGCCGGGATTTGGTGCCTGGCTGCGCCGTTTACAGGCCGGGACAGCACAGCGGCCGCCCGCAATATGCGTGGATGCCCCATTATTACACCTGCCCGGTTCTTTTGGCGGAGCGAAGGGAATATGCAAGGTCGAATAAGTGACAACGCTTCCGAGCGTTTCGGAGAATCGGGGCGAACAGGGATAGACGGCAGGGAGAACCCTGTGCTGTATCCCGACGACCGCCCCCCT
>DVJB01000020.1 GCA_018710845.1 Candidatus Onthomonas avicola | reverse complement strand
AGCCTTTCGCGCAAATGCAAGCATTTGCGCGAGTTTGCAGTCCGACTGCGCGCACGGATTTTTGTTCCAAAAATCCGCACACTTGCCGGACTATCAGTATTTTTGGCCCGGTACACGCCCGTGCCAAAAATAAATTGGACTCTATTTGACCCTCCGGGCCAAACTCGGTGAGACCTTTTTCGACAGTCTGTGACGGCCGTACCGCAAAAAACTGCGGTACGGCCGTCTGACTTTGTCTCAGTTTTCCCGTTGCCGCCTCTTCCGCCGTATCCACCGCAAAACGCCCCGCAGGAACAGCAGGTAGACGGCAGCCAGCATCAACAGGGCGGTGACGCCCAGCGCCAGCGCGGTCCCGCGCTCGCCGGCCTGAAGATAGTCCCAGGCGGCCATGCAGCAGAGGACCAAAAGGATGGCCGCCACCGCGGCCAACAGGCAGGAGAGCCCTCGGCTGAGCCATCTCAGCCCCCGCGGCACATGCGCCCTCTCATCCCATGCACTTGCAAAGAAGCCGATCAAAAATGCGAAAATCTGATCCATCGTCCCTATCTCCTGTCCTCAGCGAGTCCGCTCCAGATACCAGAGACGGGCCACAAAGATAATCTGTACCCCCACAAATACGGCGGCAAGAGTGAGAAAGGCCACGGTGCCCAGATAGCCCAGCCGGCTGAGCGCCAGCAGCGCCACGGCAAACAGGACAGTCCCCACCTCATACGCGGTGGCCTTTGCCGCGTTTGCGTTGGAGATGTTGCGCTCGTCTCGCTCCTCGATCTCCTGCTGCCGGGTCTTAGGCAGGTAGAGCTCACACGCGCCGGCGACGAGGAATACCATCCCCACCACCATGACCGCCCAGGGAAAGAGCTCCGGCTGCGCCATGGGCAGCCATGCGTGAACGCCCAGCGCGTAGAGTGTCAGGCCGGCCAGCAAAATCGCCAGGCCCAGCCCGATCAGCAGCCTGCCGGGCCATTTTTTGCGGTTTTTCCTCATGTCGCATCCTCCTCATAGAGAAAAATTTCTTCGATGGTCCGGCCAAAGTAACGGGCGATCTTGAACGCCAGCAGGATGGAGGGGTTGTAGCGCCCGTTCTCCAGCGAGCCAACCGTCTGCCGGGAGACCTCCAGCGCGGCCGCCAGCTCCTCCTGTGTGATGCCCCGCTCCCGGCGCAGCGCCTCCAAACGGTTTTTCATCGCATCCCCTCCTCTCGTGAGCGGAAAGTTTCCTTTCCATTCTGTGGTGGGAAAAGCGCCCGCCGCCGAGGGCGTCTGTTTTGCCTGCCTCTTCTTTTATCTGGACGGAAAGCTTCCTTTCCATATCTGCATCATAGCATATGATATCCAGTATGTCAAGTGTCCTTTCCATTTTAAGAAAAGGAACGAGCGGCCGAAAGGGCCGCTCGCGAATGCCGTCACTTTTTGACCGCCAATTTCTCCGCCAGCTCCCGGTCCGGGGTGACGTAGAGCGTGCGGTAGGTGGTGTAGATCACCATGCCGGGGCGGGCCCCGTTTGGTTTTTTCACATACTTGACGGGGGTATAGTCCACCGGCACCTGGCCGCTCTCGCGGCCCTGGGAGTACCAGGCGGCGAGCATGGCCGCCTCGCGGACGCTCTGGCTGTCCGGTTCTGCCCCCTCTGTCCAGAGGATGACGTGCGCGCCGTGAATCCCCTGCGTGTGCAGCCAGAGGTCACCCTTGCCGGCGCTCTTGCAGGTGAGCTGATCGTTCTGGGTGTTGTTCCTTCCGACCGAGATGCGCAGCCCGGCGCTGGAGCGAAACTCCAGCGGCTGCGCGCGCTGGCGCTTGACAATCTTTTTCCCGTCCTTCCGGCGCCGGAGGTAGCCGGTGTCCTCCAGCTCCTGGCGGATCTCGCTCAGGTCGCGCTCTCCCTCCGCGCGGCTCACCGTCTCGAGCACGCTCTCGAGGTAGTCCAGCTCCTCGCGGCCCTGCTCGAGCTGCCGGGTGAGCGCGCCCTCCGCCGTCTTGGCCTTGGTATAGCGCTTGTAGTACTTCGCCGCGTTCTGCTGCGGGGTGAGCAGCGGGTCAAGGGGGATCGTGATCTCGCCCCCCTCCGGGTCGTAGTAGTTCTGGCAGGTCAGCTCGGACATGCCCCGCTCCATCCGGTAGAGGTTGGCAGTGATGAGGTCGCCCGCGACGCGGCAGTGCTCCCGGTCGCGCGCCTCGTCCAGTTCCTTTTGCTGAAGCTGGAGCTTGCGGGCGGTGCGGTTGCGGGCGTTGGTGAGGCTGCGAATCAGCTCCTGCCCGCGCTGGCGCACCCGTTCGCCCGTCTCCCGCGCGGCGTAAAAGCCGTCCAGGAGCTGGGAGAGGGTGTCATAGCGGCGCACCTGCAGATAGTCCCCATATTGCCCGATGGGCAGGAAGGAGAAGTCCTTCGGCGCGGTGTCCTGAAAGAGGGCCGACGGCTCAGCCGGGGCGGTACGTATCCGCTCGCAGAGGGCCTCAAAGGCGTCCAAAAAGCGCGCACGCACCTCGCCGGCGAGGGCGGACAGCGGCAAGTCAGTCTCCCCGCCCGCGCGCCAGGCGAGCTCCCGGCACAGCAGCGGGGAGAGCCCGGCAAAGTGGTCCAGCAGCCAGTCCGCCGCCGTCTGCTCCCGCTCCGTCCCGTCCAGCAGGGCCTCGAGCGCCTCGCGGCCAGTCTCTAGGGGGTTGCGCTTGTCCTCCCGGACGGGCGGCAGGCGGTAGAACAGTCCGGGCAGGACGGGGCGGAGCTGAGAGAGCTCGGCGTCCACCTTGCGCATACAGTCAGTGATCCGCCCCGCCTCGTCGGTGAGAATCAGGTTGGAGCGGCGGCCCATCGCCTCTAAGATCAGATGACGGCTCACCAGATCGCCCAGCTCATTGCGCCCCTCCAGCTCCAGGTCCACCACCCGCTCCATCGGCGGCTGGGTGACCGAGCGAATCCGCGCACCGGTCAAGTGCTTGCGCAGCAGCATGCAGAACATCGGCGGCGCAGCGGGGTTCTCCCGGGCGAGCTCGGTGAATTGCAGGCGCGGGTGGGAGGGGTTCGCGGTCAGCAGCAGTTTGCGCGCCCCCTCCGGGCCGCGCAGGTGGAGGAGGATCTCCTCCCGCCCGGGCTGGAAGATCTTGTCCACCCGCGCCCCCTCCAGCGCGGGGCGTAGCTCCCGGACCAGTACGGTCAGGCAGGCGGCATCCAACGGCATGGTTATCCCTCCTCCGGCTCCATAATCAGCGCAAAGAGCTGGTTAATACGCGCTTTGCGATCCTGCAGATAGAGCCAGCCAAAGAGCGCCTCCAGCGCGGTGGCGCGCAGATACTCCCCCCGGCTGGCCGCCTTGGGGATGGTGTGGACGTGGGCGTTGCGCCCGCGGTGGACCACCGCCAGCTCCTCCGCCGTCAGATGCGGCGTGATGCGCACGAGAGCCTCCGCCTGCGCCGAGGCGCGCACCAGCGCCACCGTCCGGCGGTGCAGATTCTCGTTGACCTGCAATCCCCCAGCGCACAGCCAGCCGCGCACGAGCAGCTCATAGACCCCGTCGCCCACATGGGCCAGGGAAAGCGAGCTCATGGCGGCCAGCTGCGTTTGATTCAGATGCAGGGAAAAATAGTCCTTCATACACGCCCGTCCCTCCGCAGTACAATCGCAAGTATTGTAGCAAGATTCCCCCGCGATTGCAAGGAATTTCCCGTTTTCGGCGGCGGGAGGGCTACGGGACGGTATCCGAGTGCGGCTACCGCAGGCAGACAAAGGACGCGCCAGCAAAAAAGGCGGCGGCTCCCATCCAGGCCCCGGCGCAGCGGGCGGCAAACGCTCCCGTCAGCGCCCGGTCCGTGAGGGCACGGCCGAGCAGATAGAGCAGGTAGCCGAAGGCTGCGCCGGCGGCGTTCATCATCAGGTCGTCGATATCGGCGGCACGGCCTCCGAAGTACTGCACCGTCTCGATCAACAGGCTGAGGGCAAATCCGGCAGCGAGCGCGCGCTGCCAGCTCCAGCGCCGCCCGGGAAAGAGGAGCGGCAGCAGTACGCCGAGCGGGAGAAAGAGCAGGAAGTTGAGCAGCATGAGCACCATCGGCTCAGTCACCAACGGCAGCAGGTTAATCAGACGCGGCCCGTCGTAAGACGGGATTGCCAGCAGGCAGCCGGCAAAGCCGGTGACGCCGGAGAGCGTAAAAAGATAGGTCAGTCCCGTCAGCTCAAGGCCCATGCGGCGCAGGCCGGTCTCCCGCCCCAGGCTGAGCCGGACCAGCAGGAGCAGGGTCAGCGCGGCCAGCGCCCCTCCGGCGGCGGGGATCAGGCAGTCGATCAGCGCTTGAAGATAGGTCATCATGGGGTCAGTCTCCTCTCACCTGTGGGATACCCACAGGATAGCAGACCTGTCTTAAGGGAAGCTGACGCAGAGATAAAGATTTTATAAAATTCTCCTGTACGTTCCTTCGAGTCCTCTCGGTTGCCAAACACGGCACAGCGTGGCATAATAGAGCCATCTCAACGGAAAGGGGGCGGCGTCCGTGCCGCTGGAACTTGCCGCGCTGCTGCGGGAGCCGCGCGTGATCTTCGGGCTCGCCTGTCTCGCCCTGGCGCTGCTCCTGCTCGTCATCCTGCTGATCGGACGGCTGCGCGTCTGGCTGCGCCGCCGTCGCCGGCCGGACCTGCGCCCGCACGGCCTGGGCACGCGCTACCGCGCCCCGCGCCCGGGTCCTCGCCTCCCCCGCGCGCCGCGCGCCGGCGGGCCGCGCCCCTATACCGGCTCTAAACGCCGCCCCCTGGCAGCGCCGCACAGCGCCGGCTGGAACCGCCCGCACCACGCGCGGCCATCCCGGCGCATCCGGCCGGCCCCGACGGTGGGAAGCGCCCTGCGCCCCTATCGGGGCGGCGGCAAACGCCCCGCACCCCAGGCGGGCACCCCGGTCCAGTTGGGCGGGCACCGCCGCGCCGCCGGCAACGCCAGGCGCTATGGGGCCGGACGTCCGCGCTCCGGGCCGGGCGGCTACCACGGCAAGCCCTTCTGGCGGCGGTGAGTCCGTTATGCACAGAAACGGCCCTGAAATCACGCCGCGCGGCGGGTTTCAGGGCCGTTCTCTCTCAATCGGAGCTTATTTCCAGAGCTGCTCGGGATAGATTCCCCGCCGCTTCATCTCGCTCACCGCCGCGCGCACGGCGGGCAGGTCCTCGCGGTAGGTCACACCGTGCCAGCTGTCCGGCGTGGTGAAGACGCGGACGGTGCCCCGCCCCTCCCGAATCTGGGCGTTGGCGACCGAGGGGAGATAGTACTCGCAGCGCAGCGGGTTTTTCGGCAGGTTCTCCTCCAGGAAGGAGGGAAAGCGGCCGGTGAACTCCTCGAGCATCTCGTGCTGAAAGCCCCAGAGGTTCATGGACACGACGCTCTCCCCGTCCAGGGGGTAAAATGTCTCCCCGTCCTCGGTGTAGGCGATGCCGCCGTCCCGCCGCTCGATGTGAGTGCGCTCGACGATGTCGGTCAGATAGCCGTCCTCCACCTGGCAGACGCCGCGCGTGACAAAGCCGTTCTCCGTCACGGTGTTGCGCAGCAGATAGCCCACCATCGCCTGCTCGCTGGGCGCGTGGCCGCCGATGAGAAAGTCGTAGATCTCCCGGAAGGCAGTGCGGCCATAGAAATCGTCGGCGTTGATGACGGCAAAGGGGCCGTCGATCTGCTCCGCCGCGCAGGCGATGGCATGCCCTGTCCCCCACGGCTTCACCCTCCCCTCCGGCACGGAGTACCCTGCCGGCAGGCGGTCCAGCTCCTGGAAGGTGTAGCGCACGTCAAAGTGCCGCGCCATCCGGTCGCCCACCCCGGCGCGGAAGTCCGCGGCAATGGCCTCCTTGATGACAAAGACCACCGTCTCAAACCCCGCCCGCCGCGCGTCATAGAGGGAAAAATCCATCAAAATGTCCCCCTGCTCGTCCACAGGGGTAATCTGTTTCAGGCCGCCGAAGCGGCTGCCCATTCCGGCCGCCATGACCACCAGCACCGGCTTTTTCATCTCCGTCGCCTCCCTGTCGTATTCGGGCGCGTTCTCCGCCCGTCTCAGCCTCCCGCCGGTTCATCTCTGCGCGGGCGCGCCCATGTTTACAAAGCGTTCGCATTTCCGACGCAGTTTCTTCACCACTCGGCGGGACAGGTCTGGTAAGATAACAGCGTCGGGAGGACCTGACGCCCCCGCCCGACTATCTCTCTTCCTTTTTCTCTTCTTTCTTTTCCCATGACCACCTGTGCCCGGCGGAGACAGCCTCTCTGCCGGGCACAACCTTTTTCCGGCCAGGCGTCTGCGGCCGCGCCGCCGTCAGTCCGCGCCGCCGTCCGTCTCCGTCCGCTCCCCGGCCAGGCCGCACTCGGCCAGCCAGGCGAGCGACTGAGGCACGCTCCAGATGCGCTCGGTCGCCACGGGGGAATCCGGGCTCGGCTCGGGCGCCTCGCCGTCCACCGGAGCGCATTCCGCCAGGCGGCGGCGATACTCCTTGGCCGTGCAGCCAAAGCGCTGGAGAAAGAGCTTATTGAGATACCGGCTGTCCGAAAAGCCGCACTCCATGCAGATATCCAGCAGGCTCAACCCGGGTACATCGATAAACTGGAGTGCCTTTTCAAAGCGGGTGGTATTCAGATAATCCTGAAAGGTGATGTTCAGGTTGTCGCGCAAAAAGTGCGAGAGGTAGGCGGTCGTGACCCCCTCCGCGCGCGCGAGCTGGCTCAGGCGGAGCGGCTCGCTGTAGTGCTCGTCGATATAGCCGGTGACGCGGGCCAGGCGGTCCGCCTTTTTCGTGCGCGAGGCGTACTCCGCGTCGCTGATCATCCGGTGCGGGACCAGGCGCAGCAGGTCGCGCAGCACCAGGCAGTACTGCGCCACGCAGTAGAGCTGGCTGTACGGCTCAGCCTGCCAATAGGCGCGGGCGGTGTCCAGCATCCGGTCCGCCATCGCCCGCCGCTGCCCGTCCGTCAGGCATGCGGAGAGACACGGACAGTCAAACTCCACCCGGCGCAGCGCGGGCATGTACTCCTCGCAGAAATGGACCGAGGTCTGGAGAATCAGAATCTGTACCGGCGCAGACTCCAGGCTGGCGATCTCGTGCGACTGATTCGGGTTGAGCAGCAGCAGCTCTCCCGGCCCGATCTCCACCGTGCGCTCGCGCAGGCGCACACGCCCGCGCCCCTTGAGCACCAGCCCCAGCTCCCAGGCCCGGTGCAGGTGGGCATTGCGGAAACTGATGGAGACGATGAAGAGGTGAAGATGCGGGATCCGCTCATATCGGATCCGCTCGTACTCGTTCTGTTTCATGCCGCACACCTCCCGGTCGGTCCGCTGTGCCGGCTCGCTCACCGGCTTTGCGGCTTCATGTGCTGCGAGGCGGAGTTGAGCATCAGACGCTTGGTCCCCACGCGGTCAAAGGCGATCTCGATCAGGGCGTCGCCTCCCATCGGCGTGACGGAGACGATCATCCCGCGGCCAAAGGCGGCGTGCTCCACCATGCCGCCGCGCTTATACTGGGCCAGCAGGCTGGCCGAACGCACGGCGGCAGCGGCGTCCACCTTCTTCCCGGTGCCCACGTGGCTGATGGAGCTGCCGCCGCCGACCGGTCCCGGCTTGCGGTGCGGCCGCTGGCGGCGCTGACCCCAGCCGCCGGCCTGGCCCCGGGCGGCCCCCTCCCCTTCCGGCGCGGCAGAGGGGGAGGCGGCGTCCGTCCAGTGTCCGCCGTACTCGCGCTGACGGTCCAGCTCGGACCGTCCGCTGCAGATCATGCACTCGTCCGGAATCTCCCGCGTGAAGCGGGAGGGGCGGTTGCTGGTGGTGTGGCCGAAAATCATCCGGTGGGCGGCGCAGGTGAGGTAGAGCCGCTCGCGCGCCCGGGTCATCGCCACGTAGCACAGCCGGCGCTCCTCCTCCATCTCCTCCGGTTCGCCGATCACGCGCATCCCGGGGAAGATGCCCTCTTCCATGCCCACGACAAAAACGCTGGGGAACTCCAGCCCCTTGGCCGCGTGCATCGTCATCATCATCACGCAGTCGTCCCCCTGGTCGGCCGAGTCGAGGTCGGTATAGAGCGCGACCTCATCCAGAAAACCGGCCAGCGATGGCTCGACAGCATTATCCAGATAGCCCTGAATGGACGAGCGCAGCTCGCGCACGTTCTCAATCCGGCTCTGGTTCTCCTGGCTGTGCCTGGCCTCCAGGGCGGCGACATAGCCGGTGGTCTCCAGGAGATGGTCGTAAAAGGCGGCGAGGTCCTCTGTCTGCCGGACCTGCCCGCGCAGCTCCTCCAGCATCCGGACAAAGTCGGAGAGCTTCCCCGCCGCGCGGGCGAGGGCGGGATACCGGTCCGCGTGGGAGATCACGTCGTAGAGGCTGCGCCCCTCCCCGGCGGCGAGGGAGACGGCGGTCTCCACCGTCTTGCCGCCGATGCCGCGGGCGGGGACGTTGATAATCCGCCGCAGGCGCAGGTCGTCGGCGGGGTTGTGGAGCACACAGAGGTAGGAGAGCACGTCCTTGACCTCCGCGCGGTCAAAGAACCGGGTGCCGCCGAAGACGCGGTAGGGGATGCCGTTGCGGCGGAAGGCGTACTCAAAGGCGTTGGACTGGGCGTTCATGCGGTAGAGCACCGCGTGGTCCTTCCAGCGGTGGCCGGCGCTGTAGCCGGCGAGAATCTGCGCGGCGACATACTGCGCCTCGTCGCTTTCGCTCGAGGCGGTGTAGAGCCGCAGCTTCTCCCCCTCCCCCGCGTCCGTCCACAGGCGCTTGCCCTTGCGGCCGCGGTTGTTGCTGATGACGGCGTTGGCCGCGTTCAGGATGTACTGCGTGGAGCGGTAGTTCTGCTCCAGACGGACGACACGGGCGTTTTCATACTGCTCCTCAAAGGAGAGGATATTCTCGATTGTCGCGCCGCGGAAACGGTAGATGGACTGGTCGTCATCGCCCACCACGCAGATATTCTCCCACTTGCCCGCCAGGGTGGAGGCGAGGAGGTATTGCAGGTGATTCGTATCCTGATACTCATCGATGAGCACGTAGCGAAAGCGGTTTTGCCAGTAGCCACGCACCTCGGCGTTGGTGAGCAGCAGGCGGACGGTATGGAAGATGAGGTCGTCAAAGTCGAGCGCGTCCGCTTCCTGCAGCCGGGCCTCATAGGCGGCGTAGATCTCCGCCATCTTGATCAGGCGCAAATCGCCCGTCTCGCGGCACTCGCGCAGCCAGTCCTCCGCCAGCAGCATCCGGTCCTTCGCGCGGGAGATATAGCCGAGCACGGTGCGCGGCGGATACTGCTTCTCGTCCAGATTCTTCTCCCGCAAAATGGCGCGCACGACGCCGCGGGCGTCGTCGGTGTCATAGATGGTAAACGAGCGGGAGAAGCCGAGCGCCTCGATATCCCGCCGGAGAATGCGCACACAGGCGGAGTGGAAGGTCTGGGCCCAGATCTCCTCCGCCGCATCCCCCAGTGTGCGCGCCAGGCGCTCCTTGAGCTCTCCGGCCGCCTTGTTGGTAAAGGTGATGGCGAGGATGGTCCACGGCGGCGCGGGGTCGAGCTGGCACAGGCGCAGCTGCCGCTCCTCATCCTCCGCCCGGCCGGCCAGGCAGTCCTCCAGGAAGGTGAGGTCCTCCGCCTCCACCCACGGTGGCACGTCGTGCACGTTCGGGTCGGAGGCGCGGCCGTGGCGGATCAGATTGGCGATCCGGTGAATCAGGACGGTGGTCTTTCCGCTGCCCGCCCCTGCCAGCAGCAGCAACGGCCCCTGGGTAGTCAGCACACCCTCGCGCTGCTGGGGGTTCAGCGCTTCAAACTCCCGGGCGATCAGCGCGCGGCGCAGCTCACAGAAACGGCGGGCCTGGTCATCCTTCAGCATATCTGCTCCATTCTCCTCCCGGGCCGGCGTCCGGCCCGCTGTCAATGTATTGTTTAGATTGCTTTTTCTCTGGTCACTATTGTACCCTGATTTTCCCCGCCGGTCAACCAGGAAGCCCGCAAACGGTAGACGGACCTTCCCCCGTCTCCACCATTGGGGCCCCTTACCGTGCGGGGATCTCCCATTTACCAGAATTCCAGGTCTTTCCGGATCTGCAAGTCCGTCAATCCGCAATCTCCGAATCGGGAAATGTACGAAAAGACAGACCGCCGGAAACCTCTCTCAGCTCCCGGCGGCCTATTCTCACGCCTTCTTCAGATAATGCCTGGAACAAAACCCCGTATACTTGACGCCTCCGACGGTCGCCACAACATACAGCCACACCGTGCCGTCCGCCTGTTTGGTGTAATAGCCGTAGCATCTCACCGCAGTGCCCTCGGGCAGGACGGTGATGGACCGCTTGGACGTCCCTGCCCCGGCACGCAGGTGGAGGTCGGCGGTGGTGGTGTACTGCCCGGCGTAGCTCTTGGCAAAGCTCTGGGCGTAGTCCGTCGGCGTACTGTCCACCTGGACGCCAGAGCCGTTGGAGGGCTTGCTGGTAGTGGTACTGGATGAGCCGCCGCCCGTCTCCGCTCCATTGGCAAAGCCGGCATACATCACGTCCAAATCCACATTGCCCGAGATACCGGAGACCTTGCCCCTGGAGGTGTACTGCCAGCCCCAGAGCTCGCCGTCGATCTTAGGCTTGGTGTGCATCTTGCCGTCGTTGCTGCCGTAGCGGGCAATCCAAAACGGATACTCCGCCAGAGCGTCGGTGTCCAGGACGTTGTCATACCAGTCCTGGTTGCAGTAGATGCCCGCCTGGTAGCCGCCCGCGGTGATCGCCTCGCAGAACGCCTTGATGATCGCCGTGAGCGTCGCGCCCTTGAGCTTACGCTGGGAGGCGTCCTCCACGTCGTACCAGACGCCGCACGGCATGTCGTAGCCGTCGATCGCGTCCAGCACGGCGGCGGCCTCCGCCTTCGCCGCGGCGACCGTGGTCGCGTAGCCGTAGCGGTAGACGCCCACCGGCAGGCCCTGCGCCGTGGCCCCCTTGATGTTGGCCGGGTACTTGCTGTCCAGCGCGTTAGACTTGCCCGACGTGCAACGGATGATCGCAAAATCCTTGGCCTTGGCGACCTTGCCCCAGTTGATGTCCCCCTGCCAGCGGGAGACGTCGATGCCCTGTCTGTCTGCCATGTCAGTCACGCTCCTTCCAGCGGCCCAGCCACACCAGCGCGGCCAGGCCGATCAGCGGCAGCTCCAGCGCCGCCAGCGCCGCCAGCAGCAGCGCGGTCATCTGCTCTCCCGCTTCCCGGCGGTCTCCCCGGCGGAGATGGCTGCCTTATACTCATCCGCGCGGAGGGCCGACTGGGAGAAACTGTTGTTCTTCCACCACGCCCAGAGGGAGGCGGCGACAGTGACGGCGGTGGTGATGAGCGTCTCCACCTGCGCGTCCTCGATGGGCAGCACGGCGTGGCCGGTCGCGCTGAGAATCTGGTTGATGAGCGCCAGCGCGAGCACAACGGTACGTACGATGGTGTCGGTCTTGATGTTCATGGTTTACCCCTTTCTTGTCTTCAAGTCCCGGATATCATGCTGGGCCTCCAGCATCTCTCCCTCCAGCTTGTAGGTGCGCTCGATCAGGTTGTTGTGGGCCTGCACGCGCTTCTCCAGCTGCTCCAGGCGGTAGGTCGTCAGCCGGCTGGAGACGAGCACCCCGCCCAGACTCCCGCCTAGCGTGCCGAGCAGGCTGATCGCCGCCACGATGATCTCACTGTCCATCCGCCTGCGCGCCCTTCCCCGGCACTCGGCCGTCTCTCCGCTGCGCTCTCATCTCGTCCCCTCCAGTCTATTCCGCACCCTCCGGCGTGTACTCCTCCCAGAAGCCTTCTCCCACCACGCCGGGTTCCCAGACATTTTGGACGTTCTGCAGCACATTGCGCCAGAGCTTTCCGTTATGGCTGACAATGGCCCCATATTGGTAATCCGTCGTCAGTCCGACAATCGGCCGCACCCACGCCGGGTAGGAGGGCGTCTCCGCGCCGCCCGTCGCGAGCTGCTCCTCGAGTGTCTCCACACGCCCGGTCAGCGCGGTAATCAGCCCAGCCAGATACTCCAGCTGCTCCTGTGTCTCCGGCAGTTCCGCCTCCGGGGTGGCGTTGGTATGGGCCAGCTCCATCAGCCCGGACCGCTCCTCGTCTGTCAGCTGTCCCGCGGCGTAGAGGACCTCAATCCGATGGAGAATATCCGCCAGCCGGTAATCCCCCGCCTGGATGGACTGCCATATCGTGTTGTAGATTTCGTTCATATTTTCCTCCTGTTATCCGTACATTGCGACCCAATGCAGCACCCATGTTGCGCTGCCTCCGTCGCAGTAGATCACGCCGGCCGCGTTCGAGGCGCTTACGGTACGCAGCCGCACGGTCAATTCATAGTTCGCGCCTGTGGAGTTGTGCCGCGGCGTGATGACCACGTCTGGCGTCCCGGGAAACGACTTCGGAAACGAGATTGTAAAATTGGTGGAACTTCCGGCCGTGACCGTCACAGAGATATTTCCGTGCTGGATACGCGGCACGGTGCAGCCATAGGTGGACAGCGAGCCGGAAAAACTCCCGTTGCCGCTGACGGCACAATTTCCCGTGACCTCACATCCGGAAACGGTCACCGCCAGTGCCCCGCGCTGTCCGTCTGTCAGTCTGCTCATCTCCAGCAAAATCCGGTCAAAGCCGCTCGCCCCGCCGCCGGAAGGGGCCTCCTCCAGGTCCACGCGCAGGCTGGCGGCCACGCTGTTCGGGTTCCCGGCCCAGGCCCCCTCGTAGGTCAGATTGG
>DVJB01000019.1 GCA_018710845.1 Candidatus Onthomonas avicola | reverse complement strand
AGCCTTTCGCGCAAATGCAAGCATTTGCGCGAGTTTGCAGTCCGACTGCGCGCACGGATTTTTGTTCCAAAAATCCGCACACTTGCCGGACTATCAGTATTTTTGGCCCGGTACACGCCCGTGCCAAAAATGAATTGGACTCTATTTGGCTCTTCGAGCCAAACTCGGTGAGACCTTTTTGACAATCTGATACCCATCCGGCCGCCTTTTTATACCCATAGCAGCGTTTTTGCCAGGGTATCCTGTCCACAACATAACAAAACACCCCTCCGCCTTCCCGAGCGGAGAGGTGTGTTTGTCAGCCCGCCCTCAGGCGCGCTCGACTTTACCGGAACGGAGGCACCGCGTGCAGGCATAGACGTGGGTGGGGGTGCCATTCACGACCGCCTTGACGCGCTTCACGTTGGGCTTCCAGGGGCGGTTGGAGCGGCGGTGAGAGTGGGAAACCTGAATGCCGAACACAACGCCCTTGCCGCAAAAGTCGCACTTAGCCATTTGCATAACCTCCTCGCTAAATCAAATCAACAGCGTCAGTTATTTTATCAGATCGCGCGCCAAAAATCAACCCCCGGCGTCAATTTTTTCTTCGCCGCCCTGTCCGGCGGAAAAAGCGGCCGTGTCCGGAAAGAAAACGTTGCCAAAGATATGAAAACCCGTTATACTAAAGTAAACCAGACGAACGCTCAAAGGAGGCGGATGGCTTGGAACGAGGCTATTACGTGGAATTGGGTGTCCTGATCAAGGAGTTCAACCTGCAGGTGATCCGCGGCGGCCCCAAGGACGAGAAGACCCGTATCTATAAGCCGAGCATCAACCGGCCCGGACTGCAGCTGGTCGGCTTTTACGATTACTTTGACAATGAGCGGATCCAGCTGCTGGGGATGGTGGAGTGGACCTATCTCACCGGGCTCGACCCGGAGGAGCGGCAGAGCCGGTTTGACGCGCTCCTCTCCCGGCCCATCCCGGCGGTCATCATCGCGCGCAACCTGGACATCTTTCCGGAATGCCTGGCGGCGGCGGAAAAGTATAACCGCCCCCTCCTGCGCAGCGACCAGAACACCGCCGCGCTCCAGACCAGCCTGATCACCTATCTGAACAACGCCCTGGCCCCGCGCATCACCCGCCACGGGGTGCTGCTGGAGATCTACGGCGAGGGCGTGCTGCTGCTCGGCGAGAGCGGCGTGGGCAAGAGCGAGACGGCGGTGGAGCTCATCAAGCGCGGCCACCGGCTGATCGCGGACGACGCGGTGGAGATCCGCCGCTCCGGCGCCAACTCCCTGACCGGCATGGCCCCCGAGCTGATCCGCTACTACGTCGAGCTGCGCGGCATCGGCGTGATCGACGTGCGGCGGCTGTTCGGCATGTCCGCCGTCAAGGATAGCCAGGAGATCAATATGGTCATCAACCTGGAGCTGTGGAAGGAGGGCATGCTCTACGACCGCCTCGGGCTGGAGAGCCTGTACACCTCCATTTTAGACGTGCAGCTGCCGACGCTGACCATCCCAGTCAAGCCGGGGCGCAACCTCGCCGTCGTCATCGAGGTGGCCGCCATGAACAACCGCCACAAGAAGATGGGCTACAACGCAGCCAAGGAATTCACCGATCAGATCAACGCGCATTTTGACCAGCAGCTCGCCGAAAACGGAATGCTCTGAGGCGGGCGCGCAGGACCGGAGCAAGCGCAGGCATTTGCTCCAAGGCCGTCAAGGGCGTCTTTGACGGACCAGAGAGGGGGCGGCGCGCATGGTGCGCATCGGGATTGACGTCGGCGGCACCAACCTGGTCGCCGGCGTGGTGGACGAGCACAACCGGATCATCGCCAAGGCCAAGGTCCGGGCGAGCGTCTTCGACACGGGGGAGGAGACGGTGACCGGATTGGTCCGGATCGCCCGGCAGGCGGTCGAGACAGCGGGCCTGCCGCCGGAGCAGGTGCGCGCCGTCGGCATCGGCGTGCCCGGCATGGTAGACGACGCGGCCGGCGTGGCCGTCAAGACGGTCAACGCCCCGTTTGACCACACGCCGGTGCGCGCGCTCTTTCAGCGGCTGTGGCCGGTGGAGGTCTATCTGGAAAACGACGCCTGCTGTGCCGTGCTGGGCGAGGGCCTGGCCGGCTGCGGGCGGGACAGCCCGTTTATGATGATGTTCACCCTCGGCACCGGCGTGGGCGGCAGCTACCTGCGCAAGACCGCCAACGGCATCCGCCTGCAGGGCACCGAGATCGGACATATGGTGATCGAGCACGACGGGGTCCCCTGCCCCTGCGGGCGGCAGGGCTGCTGGGAGCAGTACTCCTCCGCCACCGCGCTCAAGCGCATGACGCGCGAACAGATGCGATCGCACCCGGAGAGCGCCATGTGGGACCTGTGCGGCGGGGACCTCGGGCGGGTGAGCGGGCGGACCTCCTTCCTGGCGATGGAGGCGGGGGACGCGGCGGCCCGGGAGCTGACGGAGCGCTACCTCTCCTACCTCGCCGACGGGCTGGCCAACGCGGTGAACATCTTCTCCCCCGAGCTGATCTGCCTGGGCGGCGGCGTGGCCAACGAGCGGGAGGAGAACCTGCTTCACCCCCTCCAGGCGATGGTGGCCGAGCGCACCCGCGTGCGCCAGGGGGTGCAGTCCACCCGCTTTGTCAAGGCTCAGCTCGGCGGCGACGCCGGCATCATCGGCGCGGCACTGCTGGACATGCCGCGTATCTGACCGGCCCGTCCCACCGCACCGTAGGGGCGCACTTCGTGCGCCCGCGAACGCGGCAGCATTGACCGGCACGGGCGCATGCGATGCGTCCCTACAGTTGTTGCGTTTTACGGCAACCTCAAATTACCTTTCCATGCCGTAGGGGCGCACTTCGTGCGCCCGCGAACGCGGCAGCATTGACCGGCACGGGCGCATGCGATGCGCCCCTACGGTTGTTGCGTTTTACGGCAACCTCAAATTACCTTTCCATGCCGTAGGGGCGCACCTCGTGCGCCCGCGAACGCGGCAGCATTGACCGGCACGGGCGCATGCGATGCGTCCCTACAGTTGTTGCGTTTTACGGCAACCTCAAATTACCTTTCCATGTCGTAGGGGCGCACTTCGTGCGCCCGCGAACGCGGCAGCATTGACCGGCACGGGCGCATGCGATGCGTCCCTACGGTTGTTGCGTTTTACGGCGGCCCGATGTGCCCGCCGGGCACCGGGGGGGCGGCACCATCTGATACAGAGAAACAGGAGGACAACAACGCCATGCAGCAGATCATCTCCGAGCGCGAGGTCATCCGCCTGGTGCGCGCTCTGCGGCCGCTGATTCTCGACCGCACCGGCGCGGCCGACGTGCACGAGAAGAGCGCGGCCAACTACGTCACGGCCACCGACCTCGCCGTGCAGCACACCCTCTCCCGGCAGCTGGGCGAGCGGTGGCCCGGCATCCAGTTCATGGGCGAGGAGGAGGGCGCCGTCGCCCGCCGGCCCGACCGGCCGATGTGGATCTTAGACCCCATCGACGGCACGGCCAACCTGGTCCACGGCTACGGGGAGAGCGCGGTCTCCCTCGCCCTCTGGGACGGGCGCGAGGTGGTGCTCGGCGTGGTGTACAACCCATTCCGGGAGGAGGTCTTCTCCGCCACACGGGGGATGGGCAGCCGCTGCAACGGCGAGCGCATCCGGTGCAGCGGCCGCGCCGACCTCGGCCACAGCCTCGCCATCTTCGGCTCCTCCCCTTATGAGAAGGCCGAGCGGGCGGACGCGCTGTTTGACAGCCTCAAGCGCCTCTACCTGCACACGGAGGACCTGCGCCGGGGCGGCAGCGCGGCGATCGATCTGTGCCGGGTGGCCGCCGGGCGGGCGGAGCTGTACTTTGAGTACAACCTCAAGCCCTGGGACTACGCGGCCGGGCAGCTCATCATCCGCGAGGCCGGCGGCGTGTGCACCACGATGGACGGCGGACGACTCTGCCCATTGGAGAACGCCGACATCCTGGTGACCAACGGCCTGATTCACGCCCAGGCGCTCTCGCTGCTGCGGGGGACGGAAAAAGGCGGTTGACAACCGGCGGAAAAGGGATAGAATATCAGAGTATCAAAAAAGGTCTCACCGAGTTTGGCTCAAAGAGCCAAATAGAGTCCAATTCATTTTTGGCACGGGCATGTACCCCCCAGGGGGCCCTCTCTCGCCCCTGCGGGGCGATTCACCTTGACCGGGCCAAAAATACTGATAGTCCCACAAGTGTGCGAGCGCAGGGAGTGTGACCAAGCCGCCAAAGGCGGCGCGGAAATGCCCTTTGGGTACGCGCAGTGGGACTGCAAACTCCGAGCAAATGCCTGCATTTGCTCGGAAGGCTGTCAAAAATACTTTTTTGACAGCCTCTTTGCCCGGAAGAAAGTGGGGGCATGTGCCATGATTCTGGCCATCGACATCGGCAACACCAATATCGTCCTCGGCGGCATCGAGAACGGCCGTCAGGTCTTCTCCGCCCGCTGCGCGAGCGACCGGAACAAGACGGAGGACGAGTACGCCCTGACCATCCAGGGAATCTTGCAGATGCGCGGCGTCGACCCGCGGGAGATTGAGGGCGGCATCCTCTCCTCTGTGGTGCCCATTCTGCGCACGGTTGTCCCCAAGGCGGTCTACCAGCTCACCGGCAAGGAGATTCTCGTCGTCGGCTCCGGCCTCAAGACCGGGCTGAACATCCGCATGGACAACCCCGCCCAGCTCGGCAGCGACATGGTGGTGGACGCGGTGGCCGCCCTGGCCAAGTATCCCGCCCCCATCGTCTTCTTTGACATGGGCACGGCGACCACCATGTCGGTCATCGACGCGGCGGGCAGCTATATCGGCGGGGCGATTATCCCCGGCCTGCGCGTGTCGGTGGACGCGCTGTCCGCCCGCGCGGCGCAGTTGCCCTATATCAACTTCGCCGCCCCCGCCCGCCTGATCGGCAGCAACACGGTGGACTGCATGCAGTCCGGCGCGATCTACGGCTGCGCCTCCATGATCGACGGCATGGTGGACCGGGTGGAGGCGGAGCTGGGCCAGCCGGTCACCGCCATCCTCACCGGTGGTCTGGGCACGCTGGTGGCCCCGCACTGCCGGCGGGAAATCCACCTCGAGCCCGACCTGCTCATCCAGGGGCTGCAGATTCTCTACGAAAAAAACCAGGGCCGGCGGAAAAAGTGAGCGCATTCCGGCAAAATTCCCCTTGCAAGTCCGCGGGCGAGGTGGTATAATACTCCTTGCCCTAAACGGGCAGGTGTAGTTCAATGGCAGAACTCCAGCTTCCCAAGCTGGCCACGAGGGTTCGATTCCCTTCACCTGCTCCATACAAAAGCCGCTTCTCGTTATGAGAGGCGGCTTTTCGTTGCCATTCGGCCCATTTTTCTGTCTTAAAAATGCAAAATCCGGAAACGGCCAGCGCGGCTTCTTCCCTTTCTCCCCTTGACAATCCGGTGCGAGCTGTTATAATAAACGGGTAAATTGGCTTTGATGGGGACGAATCCGCGAAGAGCGGCCAGAGAGAGGCGCCATGTGCTGTAAGCGCCTTGCGCCCGAACCGGTGACACCGCCCCGGAGCCGCAGGTGAAGACAAGCCTGCCGTGTCCGCACGTTACAGCGGCCAAAGAGCGGGCGCGCCGCGCGGCGCGTCAAGCAGGGTGGAACCGTGAGATGAACCTTCATCCCACCCCTGATGTCCGTCAGGGGTGGGATTTTTGTCTCCCGCCCCGAAACACGCGATAAGGAGGCAATTTCCCATGGCAGACAACCAATTCACCTTTGACAACCCGGAGTACCGCCACACTTACTGGCACTCCTGCTCCCACATCCTGGCCCAGGCGGTCAAGCGCCTGTACCCCGAGGTCAAGCTGGCCATCGGCCCGGCGATCGACAACGGTTTTTACTACGACCTCTACTCCCCCTTCCCCTTCACGCCGGAGATCATGGAGCAGCTCGAGGGCGAGATGCGCAAGATCTGCAAGGAGAAGCTGAAGATCGAGCGCTTTGAACTGCCCCGGGAGGAGGCGCTGGAGCTGATGAAGGACGAGCCGTTCAAGCTCGAGCTCATCCGCGACCTGCCGGAGGGCGAGCCCATCTCGTTTTACAAGCAGGGCGAGTTCACCGACCTGTGCGCCGGCCCGCACCTGGACTCCACCGGCCGCGTGAAGGGCAACGCGATCAAACTCACCGCCTGCAACGCCGCCTACTGGCGCGGCGACTCCAACCGGGAGACCCTCCAGCGCATCTACGGCATCGCCTTCCCCAAGAAGGACCAGCTGGACGAGTACCTGGCCAAGCTGGAGGAGGCCAAGCGCCGCGACCACCGCAAGCTCGGCAAAGAGCTCGGCCTGTTCACCCTGATGGAGGAGGGCCCCGGCTTCCCCTTCTTCCTGCCCAAGGGCATGGTGCTGCGCAATACGCTGATCGACTACTGGCGCCAGGTGCACAAGCGCTACGGCTACGTGGAGATCTCCACCCCCATGATCTTAAACCGCCAGCTCTGGGAGCGCTCCGGCCACTGGGATCACTACAAGCAGAACATGTACACCACCGTTATCGACGGCGAGGACTTCGCCATCAAGCCGATGAACTGCCCGGGCGGCATGCTGGTGTATAAGTCCGAGCCGCACTCCTACCGCGACCTGCCGCTGCGCGTGGGCGAGCTCGGCCTGGTGCACCGGCATGAGCTCTCCGGCGCGCTGCACGGGCTGTTCCGCGTGCGCTGCTTCACCCAGGACGACGCGCACATCTTCATGACCTGGGACCAGATGAAGGACGAGATCAAAAACGTCGTCCGCCTCTTTGACGAGGTGTACTCCGTCTTCGGCCTGAGCTATCAGATCGAGCTGTCCACCATGCCGGAGGACCACATGGGCGACGAGAAGGACTGGGAATTCGCCCAGGAGACGCTCAAGGAGGCCATCAGCGAGATGGGCAAGAGCTTCGTCATCAATGAGGGCGACGGCGCGTTCTACGGCCCCAAGCTGGACTTCCACCTGGCCGACTCCCTCGGCCGCACCTGGCAGTGCGGCACCATCCAGCTGGACATGCAGCTGCCGGAGCGCTTTGAGCTGGAGTACACCGGCGCAGACGGCGAGAAGCACCGCCCGGTGATGATCCACCGCGTGGTCCTCGGCTCCATCGAGCGCTTCATCGGCGTGATCACGGAGCACTTCGGCGGCGCCTTCCCCGCCTGGCTCGCCCCGGTACAGGTGAAGGTCCTGCCAGTCACCGACCGCGCCTCGGCCTACGCCGACGAGGTGGAGCGCGCCCTCACCGCCGCGGGCTTCCGCGTGGAGGTGGACCACCGCAGCGAGAAGCTGGGCTACAAGATCCGCGAGGCCCAGGGCCAGAAGGTGCCCTATATGCTCGTGGTGGGCGACAAGGACATGGAAAACCGCACCGTCTCCCCCCGGCACCGCTCGGGCAAGGACCTCGGCGCGATGAGCTGGGAGGACTTCACCTCCCTGCTGCGCGAGGAAGTGGAGAGCAAGGCGATTCGCTGATAACGCTTGTCCCGTTGTCCGGGCAGGAGGGAATGCCTCCTGCCCGGACATCTTCTCTTTCGAAAAGTCGGTCAGATCGCGGCGAACGGCAGATGTTTTTGAAAAACAAATTAAAAATGGATGAAAACCGGGAAAAATCGCTTGCGCTTTTCTGTCCCAGACAGTACAATAAGTTCATCCGGACAAAAAATATTTTGCCACAGAGGAGGAACTACTATGGCATTCACGGTCAATATGGACGAACTGAAGAAAAGGGCGGCCGCGCTCGGGCAGACCGGCCTGAACATGGCCCAGACCGGCGTGGACAAGAGCATCCAGCTCGCCGCCATCGCCAAGCTGCGCGCCTCCAACCTGAAGGAGGAGAGCAATCTGCGCGCCGCCTATGTGGAGCTGGGCAAGATGTATTTCGCCGACCACGGCGCCGACCCGGACGAGGCGTATGTCTCCGTCTGCTCCCTGATTGGGGACATCCAGGCGGCCATCGCCGCCAACAACGCCAAGATCGCCGAGCTGAAGGTCTCCCCCGAGGTCGCCGTCGAGGTGGAGGTCGAAGCGGAGGAGGCCGAGGCGGAAGCCGCGCCGGAGGAGGCCCCCGCCGAGGAGGCGCCCCCCGCCCCCGAGACCTCGGAGAAGGACGACGACGGGGACTACGGCTTTACCGGCTGAGCACGGCGCACAACTTCATCTGTCTGATATTTTGCGGACCGCGGGTATCCCCGCGGTCCGTGCTTTTTTATTCGTCCTATTCGTCCAGTGAGATCCGGCGCGTGCACAGCCGGTCGAGCAGGGCGCGCTCGTGGCTGACAATCAGCAATCCCAGGCCGCGCTCGCGCGCCTCGTCCAGGAGGAAGGCCCAGAGCTGGGCCTGGGTGATGGGGTCGAGCATGGCCGACAGCTCATCGCAGAGCAGATAGCGCACCTGGGGCCGCAGCGCGCGCGCCAGGCAAAAGCGCTGCAGCTCGCCGCCGGAGAGCTCGGAGGGGTAGCGGTCCAGCCAGCCCGGCTGGATGCCGAGCGCGTCGAGCAGCCGCCTAGGGACCGGCCCGGCCTCATAGAGCGTCTCGCGCAGCTTGAGGAGGGGGTCCACGGCGCTCTCCGGGTGCTGCCAGATCATCTGCACCGGAGCGAATCCGCGCCAACGCGCCGGCGGCACGCCGTCTGCGAGCACCTGGCCGGCGGTCGGGCGCTCATACCCGGCCAGCAGCTTGCACAGCGTCGTCTTGCCGCGCCCGCTCGCGCCGCCGAGGCCCAGCCGTTCGCCGGGCGCGAGGGTGAGGGAGATGTCGCGCAGCACCTCGCCGCCCCGCCGCCGGTAACGGAAGGAGAGATTTCTCGCCTCCAGGCTCATCGCGCGTCCCCTCCCTCCGGATCGTGGCAGCGCACCCTGCCGCCCGCAAACGCCCGCTCCTCCGGCGCACGTTCCCGGCAGTCCGGACGGCAGCGGGGGCAGCGCGGGGCGAACCGGCATCCACCTGTAATCTCTCCCGGGTAGGGCTGCGTCCCCGCCAGTGGGAGAAAGCCGTTTCGCGGCAGCGCCGCCCAGAGCGCGCGCGTATAGGGGTGGCGCAGGCGGCCAGCGGCAAAATCCCCGGCGGCCGCCTCCTCCACCGTCTGCCCCGCGTAGAGGACGACGACCCGGTCGGCCACCGTCAGCGCCAGCTCCAGGTCATGTGTGATAAAGAGCACACCCGCCCCGTCCGCCGCCAGGTCGCGAAAGTGGCCCAGCACGCGCGCCGCGGCGCGGGCGTCCAGGCCGGACGTCGGCTCGTCGGCGATCACCAGGCGGGGCCGCTCCATCGCCGCCGCGGCCAGCAGCACCCGGCGCGCCATGCCGCCGGAGAGCTCGAAGGGATAGAGGCGCTCTGTCTCCTCCCCCAGGCCGTAGCCGGCCAGGGCAGCCCGGCTGGCGGCCCGGTCGGCAGGGCGGCGGCTGCCCCGCCGCAGCTGTGCGCCCACCGTCTCCAGCGGGTCAAGCCAGGTGACCCCCTGCGGGACGAGGACGATCTCCCGCCCGCGCAGGGTCTTGGCCCGCGCCTCGTCCAGCGGCGCGCCGCGGTAACGCAGCCCGCCGCCCATCCGGGCGTTGTAGGGCAGGATGCCGAGAATCCCGTGCGCCAGCAGGCTCTTGCCCGAGCCGCTCGCGCCCACCACGGCCACCACCTGCCCGGCCGCGACGGTCAGGGAGAGGTCGTCGAGCACCTGCAGCGCCCGGCGGCGCAGGCCGGAGGCGTATTGCACAAAGGTGAGCGAGAGATGCTCCACCTCCAAAATCTGTTCCATCCGTCCCACCTCCTATTCGTGCGCCGCCGACGGGTCGAGCAGGCGGCGCAGCCGCTCCCCCATCACGGCAAAGAGCATGACCAGCGCCGCCAGCGCGAGGCCGGGAAAGAGGGCCAGCCACCACCGCCCCGTCGTCAGGTAGCGCATGCTCTCGGAGAGGATGACCCCGATGGCCGGCTGCTCGGAGGACAGGCCGAAGCCGAGAAAGGTCACGCTCGCCTCGTGCAGGATGGCGTGCGGGAACTGGAGGACCAGCCCGGTGAGAAACTGCCCCAGCAGGTGGGGGAGGATGTGCCGCCGCACCAGCCCCAGCCGGGAGACGCCCAGGTGCGCCGCGGTGCGGAGATAGACCGCCTCGCGCAGCTGAATCACCTCGCCGCGCAGCAGCCGGGCCAGCGACGGCCAGTGGCTCAACGAGACGCCGGCCACCACGCCCCAGAAGCCCCGCCCGCAGGCGAGGGAGATCAGCAGCATGAGCAGGATATGGGGGATACCCATCATCAGGTCCATCAGCCAGCTGAGCACCGCGTCCACCCGGCGGCCCAGCGTGGCGGCCGCCAGGCCGATCGCCGCGGCGAGCAGAGCGCTGACGGCGGCGGTGAGCACGCCGATGCGGATGCTCAGCGACAGCCCTGCGAGGGTCCGGGCCAGCATATCCCGGCCCAGCCAGTCGGTGCCGAAGGGAAAGCGCAGCGATGGGGCGAGGTTCCGGCGGGTGAAATCCGTCACCATCGCCGCCTCCTCCAGCAGCAGGCCGGCCGCCATCACCGCCAGAATGAGCGCCGCAGCGGCCAGAAAGAGCGCCAGGGTCCGCCGGCGCAGGTTCCAGAACGTCTTCATCGCGCGCGGGCCGCCCCCCTCCGGATGCGCGGGTCCACCGCGCCGTAGAGCAGGTCCGCCGCGAGGCTCCCGGCAAAGACCAGCGCCGCCGTGACCACTGTGATCCCGAGCAGGAGGGGCAGGTCGCTGCCCAGCCCGGCGGTGACGGCCGCCTGGCCCAGGCCGGGATAGGAGAAGGCCTGCTCCACCAGCACCGAGCCACCGATGATCTCCCCGATGGAGGCGAACTGTAGCGTGATGCCGGGCAGGGCGACATTTCGCAGCACATGGCGGCGGACGATGGACGCCGTCCCCTCCCCCCGCGCGCGGGCGTAGAGAATGTAGTCCGACGAGAGCACCTCCACCGTCTTCTCCCGCGTGTGCAGGGCGATGTTGGGCATGCCGGTGAGGCTGAGCGTCAGGGCGGGCAGCACCGCGTGCTGCAGCCGTTCCCAGACCGTCACGCTGTCCGCCGCCGCCCCGATCGGGACGGAGAGCCCGACCGGCAGCCAGCCCAGCCAGACGGCGAACACCATGAGCAGCAGCAGCGCCAGCCAGAACGACGGCGTGCTCGCCAGCAGCAGGCAGGCCCCGCGGATCAGCCGGTCCGGCCAGCGCGCGCGGCAGACCCCCGCCGTCACCCCGAGCGCCAGCCCCAGTACGCCGGCAAACAGCCAGGCGAAGACCAGCACCCCCAGGGAGGCGGCCAGCCGCTCGCCGATCACCTCCACCACCGGCTGGCGGTAGAGCAGCGAGATGCCGAGGTCTCCCCGCAGCGCGCCGCTGAGCCAGTTCCAGTAGCGCTCCAGCGGCGGGGTATCCATCCCCCAGTACGACTCCAGCCGCTCCACCTGCGCCTCGCTCATGGAGCCGAGGGCGACTTGGCCGACGTTGGTCTCCAGCGGGTTGAGCGGCGAGAGCGCCAGCAGCAGAAAGGCCGCAAAGCTCACCCCCCAGAGCAGTAGCGCCATGCGCAGCAGCTTCTTCGCGGCAAATTGCAGGCGGTGTCTCATCTGGGCTCCTCCCTTCCGTTCCCTTGCCCCGGCAGATGCGCCGCGTTCACGACCAGCTCCACTGGTCCACGTTGTTGACGATGGACCAGCCGTGGCCGTGCGGGTGAATCTTCTGTTCGGCGACCTGGAGTCCGTCGCGCACCCAGTAGAGGTGGTCCACATTGACCAGCCAGACCCAGGGGATGTCGCCGTCCTGGGTGACGCCGGTCGTCCCGTCCCACTGAGCGCTCTGCCAGAGGGCATAGGACTCCTCCAAGTCAGTGCTGGCAAGTGCCTGGTCCATCCAGTCGTCCACCGTCCCGTTTGCGTAGGGGGAGTAGCGCGCCGTATCCGCGCCGGGCGCGGTGTGGTAGATGTTATACAGCTCCATCGGCGTGTGCGCGCCCCAGCCCCAGACGAGGGGCTCGGAGAGGGCGCGGTCGTAGGCGGTGTCCCAGCCGACGCCCTCGATGGTGACCTCGATGCCCAGCTCGCCGAGCTGGTTGGCCAGATCCGCCGCCAGCGCCTGGCGTACTGAGTCCTCGCTGGAGTAGAGGATATTCAGCTCGGCGCGCACGCCGTCCTTCTCCCGTACCCCGTCCGTCCCGAGCAGCCAGCCCGCCTCATCCAGCAGGGCGGCGGCCCCCTCCGGGTCGTATGCCACCTCGGAGGCGGGGTTATACCACGGCAGCTGGTCGCACACGCTGTAGGCGGGCGAGCCGTAGCCGTTTAAGACATGCTCGATCATCTCCTCGCGGTCGATGCCGATGTTGATCGCCCGGCGCACACGCACGTCCGCGGTGAAGTCGTTGCCCACCGCGCGGCCCGACTCGTCCGTCCCGGCGGGGACGGCGGGCAGGTTGATGCCGCGGTTGTCCACCGTGTCATAGGCCGCGAGGGTGTAGCCCGCCACGGCCTGGTCGGAGTAGGTCGCGGAGGTGTAGGCCACGTCCACCTCGCCGGCCTGCGCGGCGAGGAAGGCGGCGTCCTCCTCCAAAAAGAGGATGACCACCCGCTTCATCTTCACCTCGCCGCCGTAGTAGTCCGGATTGGCCTCCAAAATGACCTGTTGGCCGCGGTCCCACTGCACGAGCTGGTAGCGCCCCGAGCCGATGGGGTTGGCGCCGTAGGTGGCCGGGTCATAGGCGTGCACCGGCAGGATGCCCACGATCGCCATGGTGTACGGCCAGATGGAAAAGGGGGTCGCCATGTGGAAGAGAACCGTCGTCTCGTCCACCGCCTCGGCGGAGTCGAGCATGGTGAAGTCGTTGACCGAGCTGGTCTCCTTCACCGTGTTGTAGGTGAAGGCCACGTCGGAGGCGGTGAGGTGCTCGCCGTCGGTGAAATAGGCGTCGTCCCGGATGGTGACCGTCCAGGTCAGGCCGTCGTCGCTCACGGAGTACCCGGTCGCGAGGTCGTAGCCGATGGTGAGGTCGGGGTTGGTGACGGTGAGGGTGCTCTGGATGAGCGGCTCATGCACGTGCTCCCCCGCGCCCCAGCCGTAGGCGGGGTCAAAGCCGGCCTCCGGCTCAGAGGTGGGGCCCATGGCGACCACGACGGTCTCATCGTCCGAACCCCCCGTCTCCCCGGCGCTCTGGGCACGCTCCCCTTCCGGGGCCGCGCCGCAGCCGCCGAGCAGGCCCGCCAGCAGCGCGGCGGCCAGCAGCAGACAGACGACCCTTGGCATGTGCTTTTTTCTCCTCAACGGTGCCCCTCCCTCCGGCGGTAGCGCTCCAGGGCCTCCTGGGCCACCTCGGCGTAGGGGACCTGGTGCGCCCGGGCCAGGCGGGCGGCGTCCTCATACTCCGGCTTGGCGCGGGTGATGCCGCAGCCCTCCGCCGTCTTGATCCGGACGGCGCCCCAGCGGGTCTCCACCTCGGCGCTGCCGGGGGTCAGGAAATACTTGCCGCACCGGCGCGCGCGCAGGCCGTTGCTGGCCGTCTCGCGCAGGACGGCGCGGGCCAGCTCCCCCTCCCGCTCGGGCGCGCACAAGACGGTGAGCACCTGGCCCGCCCGGCCCTTCTTCATCGTGCCCGGCGTGGTGTATACGTCCAGCGCGCCCTGCTCGAGGAGCCTCTCGCAGGCAAACGCGAGGGCCTCCGGCGTCATGTCGTCCAGGTTGCACACCAGCTCGACAATTTCGCCCCGCTCCCCGGCCGACTCGCCCCAGAAGGCGCGCAGGCAGTTGGCCTGTGGGAAGGTCCGGCTGCCGATGCCGATGCCCACTCGCTCGGCCGCCATCGGCGGCATCGGGCCGAAGGCGTCGGCAAAGTGGGTCAGCAGCGCCGCCCCGGTGGGGGTGCACAGCTCCCCCTGCACCGCGCCGCCGTAGACCGGCACGCCGCGCAGCAGGTTCGCCGTCGCGGGCGCGGGCACCGGCAGGACGCCGTGCGCGCAGCGGACCGTGCCGCTGCCGACGTGGACCGGGGAGACAACGATCCGCTCCGGGCGGAGCAGAGAGAGAGCGTAGCACACGCCGGTCACGTCCGCCACTGCGTCCAGCGCGCCCACCTCGTGGTAGTGCACGTCCCCCACCGGGCAGCCGTGGGCCTCCGCCTCGGCGCGGGCGATCGCGTCGTAGACCGCGCGCGCGTCGGCGCGCACCTCCTCCGGGAGGGGGAGGCGGTCGATCAGCGCGCCGATCTCCCCCGGCGTGGCGTGGTGGTGATGATGCGCATGATCGTGATCGTGGGCATGATCGTGCGCATGGTCATGGCCGTGATCGTGCGCGTGGTGATCGTGGACATGGTCCTCCCCATGCCCATGATCGGGATGGGCATGGCCGCCGTCCTGCCCCTCGTCCTCCTCGCGGCCGTGGACGGTCACGCGCATATGGGTCCCGGCGATGCCGCAGGTCGCGCCCCGCTCGGCCGCGACCGCCACGCCGGGCAGGCCGAGGCCGTTCATGGTCTGCAAAAATCCGTCCTTGTCCTCCAGCAGTTCGTAGAGGGCCGCCAGCAGCATGTCGCCCGCCGCGCCCATGGAGCACTCCAGATAGAGCGTCTTCATTCCGTCTCCTCCTTGCATCCTTCCATCTGATTGATCCGGCTGGCGAGATAGCCCGCGCCGAAGCCGTTGTCGATATTCACCACGCTGCACCCCGAGGCGCAGGAGTTGAGCATGGACAGCAGGGCGGACAGGCCGCCAAAGCTCGCCCCGTAGCCCACGCTGGTGGGCACCGCGATCACCGGGCAGTCCACCAGACCGCCGACCACCGAGGCGAGTGCCCCCTCCATCCCCGCCACGGCGATCACGCAGCGCGCGCGCATGAGCACGTCGAGCTGGGAGAGCAGGCGGTGCAGCCCGGCCACGCCGACGTCATAGAGCCGGGTGACGCGGTTGCCCAGCACCTCGGCGGTGAGGGCGGCCTCCTCCGCCACCGGCTGGTCGCTCGTGCCGCCGGTGGCGACCACGATCTGCCCCACCTGCCGCCGCGGGGCGGGATGGGCGACGCCGAGGCGCGCCACAGCGTGGTATTCCAGCGGGACGGCCTGGGCCACCTGGCGCGCCGCCTCCTCCCCCATCCGGGTGATGAGGATATTCCGGCAGCCCCGCTCCCCCATCGCCGCGGCGATGCCGGCGATCTGTTCCGGGGTCTTGCCCGCGCCGTAGATCACCTCCCCCGCGCCCTGGCGCACGGCGCGGTGAAAGTCCACCTTCGCATAGCCCAGGTCGGCAAACGGCTCCTGCTTGAGCGCGAGCAGGGCGTCCTCCGGGGCGGTCTGACCCGCCGCGACGGCGCGCAGCAGGGCGAGAATGTCATGTCGGTTGTCCAAAGTTTCCCCCTCCTCATCGTGACGGCTGCCGGCCTGCCAGGTCGAGCAGCACATGGCCAGCATAGGGCCGCAGCGCGCTTACAATCTCCTCCCGCCGCTCCAGGACGAGCGGGAGCTGCACCCCGGTCACCTCCAGGCGGATGTCCTCCCCCGCCAGGCGGGCGCGGAAATCGGAAAAGCCCAGCGCCGCGAGGGCCTGCTCCGCCCCCTCCGCGCGGCGCAGCAGCGCCCCGGTCACCGGCCGGCCGGTGGGCACGCGGGTGGCCAGGCAGGCATAGGCCGGCTTGTCCCAGGTGAACAGCCCCGCCTCCCGCGAGCGGCGGCGCACCTCCTCCTTCGTGACGCCGCACTCTCGCAGCGGCGAGCGGACCCCCAGCTCGCGCAGGGCACGTATCCCGGGGCGGTCGGCGGCATCGTCCGAGGCGTTGGTCCCGTCCATCAGGACATCGCAGCCGTCCGCGCGCGCCGCCTCCCACAGCCGGGTGAAGAGGGCGCGCTTGCAGTGATAGCAGCGCTCCGGCCCGTTGGCCGCCACCTCCGGCACGGCGAAGATGTCCACGTCCACCACCGTGAGCGGCACATCCAGCTCCTCCGCCAGGCACAGGGCGTCGCGCCGCTCAAAGGCCGGCTGGAAGGGGGTGCGGACATAGTAGGCCCGCACCCGGCAGCCGCAGCGCCGGGCGGCCCAGAGCAGAAAGGCGGAGTCCGTCCCCCCGGAAAAGGCCAATGCCGGGCGGGGATGGGCGGCGAAAAATTCCTCCAAGGTCATCGTTTTCCCTCCAAACAGCACAACAGGAAGACGCCTGCACCCCTGCTGGGGCGCGGACGCCTTCCTGGCATCGTCTTCGCGCAAATGCAAGCATTTGCGCGAGTTTGCAGTCTCGCTGCGCGCACTCGCTACGCTCACACACTTGCGAGACTATCAGTATTTTTGGCCCGGTACACGCCCGTGCCAAAAATGAATTGGACTCTATTTGGCTCTTCGAGCCAAACTCGGTGAGACCTTTTTTGACACGCTGCTATCTATCGCTATGCCGTCTCGGACAGGACAAACCCTGGCGCGCCGTCCGGCTTCCTGCCGGTTTTCCGCCCGACGGCTCTCTGCCGGGGCGCTGGCGCGCGTCTCAGGTACTCGCTGCGCGGGAAATCTCCTCCAGGGCGAGGCGGACGGCGCGGCCCAGCGCGTCCTCCAGCTTGCAGTCCTCCGCGCCGGCGATGCGCACGCCGCAGCTGGAGGACGGGATCAGAATCTTGACCGCCTCGGACGAGGAGACCGCTTGGGCCATGCGGGCCGTGACCTCGCCCAGGATCCCGTCGGCGAGCACGATGCCCACCGGGCCGAGGATCAAGTCGGCGCGCGCGGCCTGCACACAGGCGGCGTTCTCCCCCGTGGCCCCCTGTGCCGCGCCGGCGCGCAGCATGCTGGCCGTGGCCATGGAGTTGGTGCCCACGCACAGCAGCCGGCAGTTCTCCGGCAGCGCGCCGGCCAGCTGCCGGATCAGCCGCACGCCGATGCCGCCGCCCTGGCCGTCCATCACCAGAATGTGATAATCCCCTGTCTTTCCGGGCAATTCCTTCACCTGCCTGTCCATTCTGGTTTGGATTCTAGCATATGGAGTCCACTCCAGTCAAGGCCCGCGCCGCCGCTTGGCGTGTCGACCTTGTCGACACGTTCGAACAAAATCTACGATTTTGTTCGAAATGTGCGGCCGAACCGCGCGCCCCTGCGGGGCACACTCCCGGCCTCCCTGTGTTTTTGGGCCGGTACACGCCCGTCCCAAAAACGAAATTTCACTCTATTTTGTTGCTATCGCAACAAAACTCCTGCGGAGGGCTTTCTAAACTTTTCGCCTTCATTTGAAATCTTAAAACATGCTTTTCGACAGTCTGCGCTTTTCTCCTCCGTCACGCGGCGAAACTTTTCCGGCGTTTTTTGCTTGACATGGAGTTCACTCCATGCCGTACAATACTGTTGTCAAAGGAACTGACAGCGCGCGGCCTGAAGGCCGCCGGAGTGACGAAGGAGGATGTCACAGATGAAATCCAAGGTCTACTTTACCCGTGAGCTCACCCCCGACGGGCTGATGCGCGCCTATGAGGCGCTCGGCGTCACCCTCCCGGGCAAGCTCGCCGTCAAAATCTCCACCGGCGAGCCGGGCGGGCACAACTTCCTGCAGCCCGGGCTGATCGGCAAGCTGGTGGGCGCGCTGAACGGCACCATCGTCGAGTGCAACACCGCCTATGCCGGGCGCCGCAACACCACCGCCGAGCACTGGAAGTCGATTGAGGAGCACGGCTTCCCCACCATCGCCCCGTGCGACATTATGGACGAGGAGGGGGAGATCGCCCTGTCGGTGGCCAACGGCTTCCACCTGAAGGAGAACTATGTCGGCGCGCACCTGGCAAATTACCAGTCCATGCTGGTCCTCTCCCACTTCAAGGGCCATCTGATGGCCGGACTGGGCGGCGCGCTGAAGAACATGTCCATCGGCGTCGCCTCCGCCCACGGCAAGATCAATATCCACACCGCCGGGAAGGGGTCCACCTTTGAGGACTGCTTCACCACCGAGCAGGACCACTTCCTCGAGTCGATGGCGGACGCCGACGAGAGCGTGATGGACTACCTGGGCCGGGAGAACGTGGTCTATATCAACGTGGCCAACCGCCTGAGCGTGGACTGCGACTGCGACGCCAACCCGCACGAGCCGGAGATGGCGGACATCGGCATCTTCGCCTCCCTCGACCCGGTCGCGGTGGACCAGGCCTGCGTGGACGCGGTCTATCAGTCCCCCGACTCTGGGAAGGCCGCGCTGATTGAGCGGATGGAGTCCCGTCACGGCATCCACACCGTGGAGGCCGCCGCCCAGCTCGGTCTGGGTTCGCGGGAGTATGAGCTCGTCAGCCTGGACGGCTGACACAGCACCATCAGACAGAATCTCTTGCCGCCGGGCGCAGCAATGCGCCCGGCGTTTTTCTGTCCCCGCAAGCCGGGCGGCGGGAGTGGGGCAGTCAAAAATGCGTCCTCATTTTCAAAAAGCTCTTGCCATTTCTGAAAAGACTAGTATAATAGAATTAACTAAAAGTGCTTCGCCATACGAAGGACCATGTCCCATGCCGGGTGCCCGGCCGGGGAGACTTTGGATATGATCCGCGCACCGGACGGTCATCCGGCAGCGGCAAGACTGATTTTCTGGAGGCAAAACTGCTATGACTCAACTTCCCTTCAAGCTCCTGTCGGAAGAACACTATGACGAGGAGATGGACCGGCTCCTGCTCCGGCTCGACCAGCTCCGGCAGGCCAGCGGACACTGTGAGCGCAAGCCGGGTCTTGGCATCTACTGGGAGTACTACGCGCCGGACGAGGGCTGTCAGCGCGTGGTGTTTATCAGCCACGGCTTTACCGAATCCACGCTGGAGTACTCCGAGCTGATCTGGTACTTCCTGCGGGCGGGATACGGCGTCTTTATCTGCGACCATATGGGGCATGGGAAGTCCTATCGCCTGCTCAATGAGCGCTGGCTGACGCATGTCACCTCCTTTGACGAGTACATTGAGGATATGCATCATCTGATGGACAGGGTCGTCCTGCCGCGCACCGAGGGGAAGACCCGCTATCTCTTCGGCCACTCTATGGGCGGGGCGATCGCCATGCTCTATCTGGAGCGCTATCCGGGACAGTTTACGCGCGCCGTCCTCTGCTCCCCGATGGTCGCCCCGGTGGCGGGCAATTTCCCCGATCTGGTGGGCAGCGCGCTGGCGAACTTCATGTGTGCCATCGGACGGGGCGAGCACCGGATTCCCATCCAGAAGCCCTTTGACGGCCAGGACCATTGGGCCGCCAACAACTGTACCACCTCCCGTGCGCGCTACCTCTGGTACCTCGAGCGCCAGCGCCAGGACCAGGACCGCCAGAACTCCACCGCCACCTACTCCTGGGCCAAGGAGGCAGTCCAGGTCCGCTACCCCATCCTCGCCCAGGCGGACAAGGTGACCATCCCCGTGTTGCTCTGCCAGGCCAGCATGGACACCATCGTCCAGCTCGAGCCGCAGGACGAGCTGGTAGAGCGCCTTCCCAAAGGGGAGAAGATCGTCTATCCCTACGCCAAGCACGAGATCTACCGCAGCGCCAATCCCACACTGGAGAAATTCCTGCTGGATGTGCTCACCTTCCTGGAGGGCTAGGCCCTCTTCGCGCAAATGCAAGCATTTGCGCGAGTATGCAGTCTCGCTGCGCGTACCCAAGGGGCATTTCCGCGCCACCTTTGGCGGCTTGGTCACACTCCCTTCGGTCGCACACTTGCGAGACTATCAGTATTTTTGGCCCGGTCAAGGTGAATCGCCCCGTAGGGGCGAGAGAAGGCCCCCTGGGGGGTACATGCCCGTGCCAAAAATGAATTGGACTCTATTTGGCTCTTCGAGCCAAACTCGGTGAGACCTTTTTGACACGCTATGGAGAGCCAAGCTCCCCAACACCATTGACCTCTCCCTCCCTCTCTCTTTTCTCCGCCGGCGCCCGGTGTCAGCCATGACACCGGGCGTCCGGCGTTTCCGACCGATCTTGACAAGCGGCGACATTTCCGGTAGGATAGAAAAAAACGTACAAGTCTGCCATACTCCCAACTGATACGGACAGGCGGGATGAACAGGAGGTGGCACCATGACCAGCAAATACCGCACGATCGCCCAATACTTTGCCGAGCAGATTGACAGCCAGAAGATGGTCCCCGGCGACGCCCTGCCCTCAGAGGGCAGGATGATGGAGCAGTTTGACGCCTCGCGCGACACCGTGCGCAAGGCGATGGCGCTGCTGGAGCAGCGGCACTACATCTCCAAATCCCGTGGCCGGGAGAGCACTGTGGCCGACCGGACGCGCTATAACTTCCCCATCTCCCATATCACCACCTTCACCGAGCTGATGGAGCAGGAGCACCTGCCCTACAAGACCAAGGTGGAGGACCTCTCCATCGTCCTCGGTGACACGCGCATCGCCGGAAAACTCCAGGTGGGGCCGGAGGAGGAGGTCTACCGCCTCTACCGCTCGCGCAGCATCGAGGGGGAACGGGTGATTCTGGACCAGGATTACCTGCTGCGCCGCCTGGTGCCCGGTCTGACGCGGGAGATCTGTCAGGGCTCTCTCTACCGCTATTTGGAGGACACCCTGGGTTTGGAGATCGGCGTGGCGAAAAAGGTGGTCACCGTTCAGCGCGTCACGCGCGAGGACCAGCTCTATATGGACCTGCGCGGGGACAGCGTGGTCGCCGTCGTCTCCAGCTACACCCGTCTGCGCGACGGGACGCTCTTCCAGTACACCGAGTCACGCCACCGGATAGACCGCTTTCAGTTCGTCGAGTACGCCAGCCGGGGCCGCCTGCCCTGAGCGGCAGTCGCCCCAAAACAACACGGTTCGTCATTTCGCCAAAAAATCAGCCATCTGCGTTGTGCAGTTGGCTGATTTTTGTTTTCTTCCTCCAAAACGCTTGTCTGGCTTGCACGTATATGTTATAAATATATACGAAACATACGTCTATGATGAGCCGGCCTGAGTAGACATATGCGTACAGGATACGACATGATTCGCAACGAGCAAAAGGAGAGACATCATGGGAAAATTTTCAGACGACGCCGCCCGGCTGTTGGAGCTGGTAGGCGGAAAGGAGAACATCTCCGCGGTGACCCACTGTATCACGCGGATGCGCTTCGTACTGGTTGACCCGAAGAAGGCTGACGTCCCCGCCATTGAGGCACTGAAATCGGTCAAGGGCAGCTTTACGCAGGCCGGACAGTTCCAGGTCATCATCGGCAATGAGGTGGGCGACTTCTATGACGACTTTGTCGCCGTCTCGGGCATCTCCGGCGTCTCCAAGGCGGAGGTAAAGGCGGCCGCCAAGGGCAATCAGAACCCCCTGCAGCGGGCGATGGCCAATATTGCGGAGATCTTCGCCCCCATCCTGCCGGCCATCATCACCGGCGGTCTGATTCTGGGCTTCCGCAACTGCATCGACTCCCTCTATCTGTTCAACAACGGCACCGCGACGCTGGTCGATATCAGCCAGTTCGCCGCCGGGCTGGACTCCTTCCTCTGGCTGATCGGCGAGGCGGTCTTCCATATGCTGCCGGTCATGATCTGCTGGTCCGTCATGAAAAAGATGGGCGGCTCGGAGGTGCTCGGCATCGTCCTCGGCCTGACGCTGGTCTCCGGTCAGCTGCTCAACGCCTATAACGTGGCCAGCACCGCGGCGGCAGACATCCCGAAATGGGACTTCGGCTTTGTCCAGGTCAACATGATCGGCTATCAGGCGCAGGTCATCCCCGCGATTTTGGCCGCCTTCTGCCTGGTCTATCTGGAACGGTTCTTCAAAAAGATCTCCCACCCGCTGCTGGCACAGATCATCGTGCCCTTCTGCTCGCTGACTCTGGCGGTCTGCGCCGCTCATTTTGTCCTCGGCCCGATCGGCTGGGCGATCGGCTCGGCCATCTCCAGCGTGGTCTACGCCGGCATCACCTCCACCTTCCGCGTGGTCTTCGGCGCCATCTTCGGCGCGCTCTATGCCCCGCTGGTCATTACCGGACTGCACCACATGACCAACGCCATCGACCTGCAGCTCAACGCCGAGTTTGGCGGCACGATGCTCTGGCCGATGATCGCTCTGTCCAATATCGCCCAGGGCTCCGCCGTGCTCGGCATGGTCTGGCTGCAGCGCAAGAGCGCGCGCGCCCAGGAGACCAACCTCCCCTGCCTGATCTCCTGCTACCTCGGCGTCACGGAGCCGGCCATCTTCGGCATCAACATGAAGTATGTCTTCCCCTTCGTCTGCGCGATGGTGGGCTCCTGCTTTGCCGGCATGCTCTCCACGGCCTTCGGCGTGGCCTCCAACGGCATCGGCGTCGGCGGCCTGCCCGGTATCCTGAGCATCCAGTCCCCCTACTGGCTCCAGTTCCTGCTGTGCATGGCGGTCGCCATCGCGGTCCCCTTCCTGCTCGTGTGCGTGGTCGGCAAGGCCAAGGGCGTTGACGTCGCCGCCGCGAAAGAGGCGGAAGAGGCCGAGCGTGAGGCGGCCGAGATCGAGGCCGCCAGCCAGGCCGCCGCGGAGGCTCCCGCCTCGGACGAGCCGGTGCTGCGCGCCTTCCTGAGCGGCAAGGTTATCCCCATTGAGGAGGTCCCGGACGCCACCTTTGCCCAGGGCGTGCTGGGCGACGGCGTGGCGATTGAGCCCACCAGCAACGTCCTTGTCGCGCCGGCCTCCGGTGAGATCACCAACCTGATGCAGGGTTCCAACCACGCCTGCGGCATCACCCTGCCCAACGGCCTGGAGATCCTGCTGCACATCGGCCTGGACACGGTGGAGATGAACGGCGACGGCTTCACCGCTCTCATCCAGGAGGGCGACACCGTCCGCGCCGGCCAGCCGCTGATCCGGTTTGACATGGATAAGATCCGCGCGGCGGGCCATCCTACCGTCACCATGATGGTGGTCACCGACGACGCCGGGCAGAACGTCACCTTCTCCTCCGGCATCACCGCCACCGCCGGCCAGACAGAGATTGCCCGTTACTGATTCATTCTGCGCACTCCCCCGCCGGTGCTCCGTCGGGGGAGTGGACATCAAATGAGGGATGTAAAAATGAACGCGAATTTTCACAAGAGCACCGTCTATCAGATCTATCCCAAGTCCTTCCGCGACACCACCGGCAGCGGGGTGGGCGATCTGAACGGCGTCACGGAGAAGCTGGACTATATCGCCGGCCTGGGCGTGGACTATATCTGGCTCACCCCGTTCTTCCCCTCCCCCCAGGTGGACAACGGCTATGACGTGGCTGACTACTGTGACGTGGACCCGCGCTTTGGCACGATGGCCGACCTGGAGCGGCTGATCGCCGAGGCCGGGCGGCGCGGCATTGGCCTGATGCTGGATATGGTGTTCAACCACACCTCGGACGAGCACATCTGGTTCCAGAAGGCGCTGCAGGGCGAGCAGAAGTATCTGGACTACTACCTCTTCCGCCCGGGCAAGGGCCCCGGGCTGCCCCCGAACGACTGGGACAACACCGTGGCCCCCGGGAGCGCCTGGGAGTATGTGCCGCACCTCGACCTGTGGTACCTCCACCTGTATGACAAAAAGCAGCCCGACCTCAACTGGGACAACCCCGCCGTGCGCGAGGAGCTGAAGAATGTCATCCGCTTCTGGATGGGCAAGGGCATCCGCGGGTTCCGCTTTGACGTGCTCAACCAGACCTCCAAGGCGGAGGGCCTGCCGGACGACGGGGAAAACCCCGGCAAGAACGGCAAGCGCTTTTATACCGACGGCCCCCACATCCACGAGTATATCCAGGATCTGGTGCGCGACACCGGCCTGGACAAGCTGGTGACGGTGGGCGAGATGGCGAGCACCAGCCTGGCCCACTGCCAGCGCTACTCCAATCCGAAAAACAAAGAGCTCTCCATGGTCTTCTCCTTCCACCACATGAAGGCGGACTACCGGGAGAACAGCAAGTGGAAGCTGATGCCGTTTTCCATGCGCTATCTGAAGGACACCCTCACCGAATGGCAGCTCGGCATGCAGGAGGCGGGCGCGTGGAACGCCGTCTTCTGGTGCAATCACGACCAGCCGCGCGTGGTCAGCCGCTACGGTGACGACGGGAAGTACTGGGCGGAGTCGGCCAAGATGCTGGCGATGGCCAAGCAGCTCCTGCGCGGCACCCCCTATATCTACCAGGGCGAAGAGCTGGGCATGACCAACGTGAAAAACTACGACGACATCTCTGACTTCAACGACACGGAGACGCTGCAGAACTATGACGCCCTGATCCGGGCCGGCTCCACGCCCGCCGAGGCACTGGAGGTGATGCATCAGCGCAGCCGCGACAACGCTCGCACCCCGATGCAGTGGAACGGCGGCAGGAACGCCGGCTTCTCTGACGGGGAGCACCCCTGGCTCAAGGTCAACGCGAACTATGAGACCATCAACGCCGCGCGGCAGGTGGACGATCCCGACTCCATCCTCGCCTTCTACCGGGCGCTGGTGGCGCTGCGCAAGGAATACGACGTCATCTCCGACGGCAGCTTCGAGCCCTACCTGCACGAGCGGGAGGACGTGTTCGCCTACTTCCGCCGCTTGGGCGGCAAGACGCTGCTGGTGGTCTGCAACTTCTACGGCGCGGAGACCGAGGTCCCGGCGCCGGAGGCCGGGGCGGAATACCGCCTGCTGCTGGCAAACTACGCCGACACCCCCGCGGACCGCTTCCCCGCGCGGCTGCGTCCGTATGAGGCGGTCGCCTACTGGGTGGAGTGACGGCGTGCCCTTTCCCGGGAAATAGATAATCGCATATCAAAAAAGAGCCTGCGGCAATTCACAGTGCCGCAGGCTCTCTCTTTTGATGCCCTCTTATTGCTTTTTGAACTGATAGCTTCCGCTGGCGGAGCGGTAGCTCTGGCGGATCATGCCGAAGGCTCCAAGCGCGGTGAAGAGATAGCCCAGCACCATCTCGCCGTAGTAGTCGCCCGTCAGGTCCATCTCCTCCAGGGTGGGCTCCAGATAGATAAAGCAGTCGGAGAAGGTATCGGCATACCCGTATGACTGCAGGGCGCTGTAGAGCTCATAGGACCAGCAGAGCTTGACGGCCAGGAAGGTGAACGCCAGCAGGACCACGCAGCAGATGACGATGCCCCGCCGGTCCAGATGTTTGCCGAGCAGCTCATAGCCCTTGAGCGAGCAGACCGCCATCACCAGGCCGCAGATCGCCGCCAGATAGCCCAGCTGGTAGACCCCGAACCAGAGTGCCACGCCGATCAGGCCGCCCAGCACCGCGCCCACCACGCCGGCAACCAGGTTGCCCTTGCGGCTCTTGGCCTGCGCCTGATTCTGCATGAGCTGGTTCTCCAGCTCGGCAGCACAGCTGTCGCACAGGAGGTAGGTCGCGCCGTTGACGAAGTACCCGCTCACCGGCACGTTTGGGTTTCCGCAGCGGACGCAGCCGGAGCGCACCTGCTCCTGCTCTAGGATGGAGATCACGCGCTGCAGGACCGGGTTGATGTGCCCCTCGACCTTTTTGCGGTTGAGCAGCGCGGGCAGCACCAGCTCCAGGGAGTGTCCGGCCACGCGCACCTCCACCACCGTGCGCTTGACGCCCGGCAGGTTGAGCCCCTGCAGCTCGCGCTGTACGCGCGCGCGAATGGACTCGACCTGCTCCTGGCTGGCAAAGGAGACGTTGATCGTCACGAGCGACAGGCCGCTCGCCTGGCCCTGGGTATTGCGGTTGGTCTCCAGGAGAAACCAGTAGCCGCGGTAACGGCCCTTGACGGCATAATAGCCCGCCAGATTGTCGCGCACCTCCTCCACGGTGCTGCCGGGCAGGAGATACTGTAGTGCTCGATTCATGGTAGTGTTCCTCTCTTTCTCTCTTTTTGTTCTCTTCTCTCGCGCGGCGCCTACCACTCGTAGGCGCGCAGCTCCGCGTGTCGACAGGGGTCGACACGCTCGAACAAAATCTTCGATTTTGTTCGAAAATGCGGCCGACCCGCGCGCCCCTTCGGGGCACACTCCCGGCCTCCCTGTGTTTTTGTGCCGGTACAACAAGGTGAATTGCCCCGCAGGGGCAAGAGAGGGCCCCCTGGGGGGCGCCCGTCCCAAAAACGATATTTCACTTTATTTTGTTGCTCACGCAACAAAACTCCTGCGGAGGGCTCTCTAGGCTTTCTGTCTGTATTTGAAATCTCAAAATATACTTTTTCGACAGTCTGCGCTGTGCGCCTACCACTCGTAGGCGCGCAGCTGGCAGTTGTCCGGGATGCTGGCCCAGAACTCCTCGTTGGTCAGGTCGCGGAAATAGGAGTGGATCACCCGGCAGACCGTCCCGTGACAGACCAGCAGCACCGCCCGGTCCGGACAGCGCTCCCGCAGCCGGTCCAGGAAGGGGTAGACCCGCGCGGCCACGTCCAGGATGGACTCCCCTCCTCCCATCCGCCAGGCAAACAGCCGCTTGATCCGGCGAAACTCCGGCAGGTCGATGGGCGCCCGGTCATAGCTGCCATAATCCAGCTCGCGCAGGCACGGCTCGATGTCGAGCGGGACGCCCAGCGCGGCCGCCACCGTCTCCGCCGTCTCCCGCGCGCGGCGCAGCGGAGAGGTGATCACGAGGTCAATCCCCTTCCCCTGCGCCGCCCGCGCCAGCGCCTCCGCCTGCGCGCGGCCCCGCCCGGTCAGGGGGACGTCATCCAGGCCGCTGACCCTGCCGGAGGCGTTGAGCTCCGTCTCCCCGTGACGGGTGACATACAGCTTCATGATCTCTTTCCCCCTCCGCCGAACCGGGCAGCTCGCGAGAGCTGCCCGGCCGTGTCGCGTCAATACTGCCGCAGCAGCCAGACGAAGTCGTAGCCCTCCATCGGCACGGCGCCGCTGATCTCCACCGTCTCTCCCGTGACGAGGTTCAGATAGGTCCCCTGCTCCTCCAGCCAGCCCGGCTTGCGGTCGGGGCTGAAGTTATACAGACCGTAGAGCTTGAAGCCATCCTTATAGCGGCCCAGGCCAAGGATGGACTGGTCGCCGGCGAAGACGGTCCAGAAGTCAGCGTCGGCGTCAAAGACGTGGTGCGCGCTCCGGCAGCGGGCGAGGTGGCGCAGCGCCTGGAAGATGCGGCCCTGCTGGGTGGAGCGGTCGGTGCGCGCCTCGGCGCGGTCCCACTGGAAGTTGCCGCGGTGGATATAGCGGCTGTCGTCCGCCTTGGCCGGGTCGTCGTGATAGCTGTTGTCGTTGAGCTGGGCGACCTCATCTCCGGCATAGAGGACGGGAATGCCGCTCTGGGTAAAGACAAAGGCGTGCAGCATCTCGTCGAGCTTGAGCGCCAGGTCGACCCGCTCCGGGCTGTCCGCCTCCAGGGCGGACTCCAGCCCGCACAGAGAGGCGGTGGTGCCGCACAGGCGCGCGTCACCCAGGCGGGGGTCGTCGTTATACAGCTCCCCGCGCGCGGTGCTGAAGGGGACCTTGCCGGTGAAGTAGTCGTTGAGGAATTTCTTGTGCGCCACCTCGTCAATGGCAAACTGCCGCAGCCAGGGATAGTCCAGCCCCCAGCCGATGTCGTCGTGGCAGCGCAGATAGTTCTGGAAGAGATACTGCTTGGGCAGGGCGGCCACCTGGTCGAGCTGGTGGTAGAGCAGGCGGGTATCCCGCGTGGCGACCGTGCTCCAGGTGGTGCACATGGTGGTGACGTTATAGAGAATATGGCACTCCGGCCGCTCCGGCGTGCCGAAGTAGGGGGCGACCTTGGCCGGCTCCATCACCACCTCGCCGAGCAGCAGCACGCCGGGGCAGACGATCTCGGTGATGATGCGCGCCATGCGGACAATGGTGTGCACCTGCGGCAGGTTGCGGCAGTTCGTGCCCAGCTCCTTCCAGATATAGGGTACCGCGTCGATGCGCACGACGTCCACGCCCTGGTTGGCGAGGTAGAGCATGTTGTCCATCATCTCGTTAAAGACCACCGGGTTGCGGTAGTTGAGGTCCCACTGGTAGGGATAGAAGGTGGTCATGACCACCTTCTGGCAGTCCTCCAGCCAGGTGAAGTTGCCGGGCGCGCCGATCGGGAAGACCTGCGGCACCGTCTTCTCATAGGCCTCCGGAATCTCCCAGTCGTCGTAGAAGAAGTAGCGGTCCTGATACTCCTCCTCACCGGCGCGGGCGCGGCGGGCCCACTCGTGCTCCTCGCTGGTGTGGTTCATCACAAAGTCGAGACAGACCGACATCCCCCGTCCGTGGCAGTCCGCGGTCAGCGCCTCCAGGTCCTCCATCGTGCCCAGCTCCGGCTGCACGGCGCGGAAATCGCTGACGGCATAGCCGCCGTCGCTGCGGCCCTCCGGGCTCTCCAGCAGGGGCATCAGATGCAGATAGTTCACGCCGCACTCCTGCAGATAGTCCAGCTTGGACTGCACGCCCCGGAGATTGCCGGCAAAGGGGCCGACGTAGAGCATCATGCCGTACTGGTCATTGCCGCGATACCAGGCGGGGTCGGCCTCGCGCGCGCGGTCGAGCTGCTTGAGGTCGTCGCCGCGCAGGCGGTAGGCGTGGCGCATCTTCTCGCACAGATCGTCCAGCTCGCCGGCACAGCCGGGATAGAGCTGCTCGTATAAGGTCCGCAGCTCGTCGTAGTGGCGGTCAAATCGGACCTCGTATTCCGGTGCTTTTTTGCTCATGGCGTTGGAACTCCTTTCCGCATTCTCTTGTGGTACAATATAAAAACAACTTTTTGAAATTGTAGTCAAATACAGTCTAGCACGCCCCATGCCCGCTGTAAATTGTGCGTTATTACAAAAAAGGATGGTTCTTTTTTGTATGTTTTATCCAACGCCGTCCGTCGCTTCAGGGGGAAAGCGGGCGCGGCAATTGACGCGCCCGCCCCTCTCTGCTACAATAGCGGCATGAACAGGACAGAATTGCTCACAAAACTCTGCCGCACGCCGGCCGAGCGTGTACTGCTCAGCCGCGTCTGGGACCAGATGGAGGCCGCGCGCACGCGCGGCCAAGCGCAGCACACCCATTTTCTCTCCCCCGATGAGCAGGGGGCGGTCCGCCGTCTGGCGGAGGCGGCGGGCGAGCCGGAGTTCCATTTCTGCGGCGGCTATGACCAGGCGCAGCGCCAGATCGCCGTCTTTCTCCCCGACTGGCTCGCCTGGGAGGACTATGACTCCTCCGGGGACCTCGCCGCCCTGCGCGCGGTCTGGAGCGCGCACGACCACCTGACCCACCGCGATTTGCTCGGCGCCCTGATGGGGCAGGGCATCAAACGGGAGGTGCTGGGCGACCTGCTCGTGGGGCCGGAGAGCTGCGATCTGCTCGTGCTGCGCGAGATGGCCCCCTATCTGCTCCAGTCCTTCCAGTCCGCCGGGCGGGCAAAGCTCCGGGTGGAGGAGGTCCCGCTCGCCCATCTGCACATCCCGGTGCAGGAGGTGCGGCGCATCCGCGACACCGTCTCCTCCCTGCGCCTGGACGCGGTGGCCGCCGTGGGCTTCTCCCTCAGCCGTTCCAAGATGGCGGACCTCGTCCGCGCCGGGCGGGTGACGGTAAACTGGCAGGCGACTGAGCGGACGGACCAGGCGGTACAGGAGGGAGACGTGATCTCCTGCCGCGGGCTGGGCCGCTGCCGCGTGGCAGAGATCGGCGGCCTCTCGCGCAAGGGGCGTATCAACCTGACGATGGAGCGCTATCTGTGACAGCGCGGAAGGATAGGCGAGGATTGGCATGAAACAGGAACGAATTGACCGCATCAACGAGCTGGCGCACAAGGCCAAGAGCGTCGGCCTCACCCCGGAGGAAGTACAAGAGCGCGCCGAGCTGCGGCGGGAGTATATCGAGGCGGTCAAGGCCTCGCTGCGCGCCCAGCTGGACAACACCTATCTGGTGGACGAGCAGGGCAACAAGCGCCCCCTGCGGCCGAGAGAGGGAGGCAAGCGCCGTGGCTCGTAACACGCAGCCGCTGCTGGCGGCGATGACGCGCTGGTTTGCCGGCGACCCCCGGCGGGTGCACCACCTGCTGAAGGTCTGGGCCTTCACCCGCGCGATCGGGCAGAGCGAGGGCCTGGCGGACGACGCTCTCTTCCTGCTCGAGTCGGCGGCGATCACGCATGACATCGGCATCCGCCCCGCCGAGGCGCAGTACGGCTCCTCCGCCGGGCCGCTGCAGGAGCGTCTGGGGCCCCCGGCGGCGGCCGCCATGCTGGGCGAGCTGGGCTATGCCCCGGAGGAGATCGAGCGCGTCTGCTGGCTGATCGGCCACCACCACACCTACGGATTGGACGGCGGGCCGGACTACCAGATTCTGATCGAGGCGGATTTCCTGGTCAACGCCTACGAGGACGGCATGGGACCCGCCGCCGTCGCCTCCGTGCGGGAGAAGGTCTTCCGCACCCGGCTGGGGCGGCAGATGCTGGATGATCTCTATCCCTCCGGACAATAAAATCATTTTCTACACTCTCTAATATCCTGTCCTCAAAAAAGGGGGCTCCGTCATGACAAAGCTGGTATTCTACTTCCTGATCGGCATTGTCCTAGCCGTGGTCGGCCTGAGCAACGTGCAGGGCGACCTCCGCTCCATCCACTGGTATCACCGCCGGCGCGTGCGGCCGGAGGACGTGCCGAAATACGGGCGGCTGATGGGCATCGGCACCATAGTCGCCGGGGCCGGGTTGGTTCTCTCCGCCGCCTTGCAGCTCTTCCTGCGCTGGGCGGCGCTGGACTGGCTTGTCCTGATCGGCCTGGCGGTGGGCATTGCCCTGATGCTCTACGCGCAGATTCGGTATAACCGCGGCCTGCTCTGACCGCCTTCTGTCACATTTGGTTGAACGCGGCCGAAGGGTGTGCTATACTGCAAATGTCGGAAACAGTCGGAACAGCGGTTGGCATCATATGCGGGAGGGCCGGTTATGCGCGCACACGCCAGGATTTTCGCTGATCTCGCCGGTATCTTCCGGTGAAGCGCCGCCGCGATTGGGGCCTGATTTTGCTCCTGGCGGCGGCAGCGGGGTTTCTGGGCTTCCAGCTCGGCTACCGGCAGGCGGACGCGCGCCGGTCCGACTTCACCGTCCAGACACAGTACGCCGCCACGGAGGACGTCCTGCTCGAGGGCGGTGACGGTTCGGAGACCTCCGGGACGCAGGCGGAGGAGGCCGCTTCGTCCGATACCGAGGACGGCTCGCAGGAGCCGTTGCGGGTGGACCTCAACACCGCCGATGCGGAGGAACTGCAGCGCCTGCCCGGCATCGGCCCGGCGCGGGCGGAGGCGATTATCCAGTACCGCGAGGGGCGCGGAATGTTCATCTCAGTGGACGAGCTGCTGTATGTCCCCGGCATCGGGGAGGAGCTCTACAACGACATCAGGGACTACGTCTACATTACGATTCCATAATGTGACAGCGCGCGAAAACAGCCGGAAACGGGAGCCTCTTCCCGTCTCCGGCTGTCTCTTCCTTCTGCTGTCCTGTTCCGTGTGCTGCGCTATCCGTCCAGCCCCTCCAGCAGGGTCTCCAGCGGGTCCGGGGTCTCTTTTTTCTCCCCGGCATCCGGCTCAGGCGCGGCGGCGGACGGCGGAGCGGGCGGATTTTCCTCTGCGGCCGGAGCCACCGCGCCCGCGGGCTCCGCAGGCGGGGCGGACGGGGCGGAGGGAGCGCTCTTCGGCGCGGCCGGGTGTGGACGGGGCGCGGTGGGATGCGGCTTTGGCGCAGCGGGCGGCTCTTCCGGCTGTTCCGGCGCCGCCGGGAAGGAGACGATCGCCTTGAACAGGTCTCCGTCCACCACCAGGTCAAAGTCCCCGCCCTGGGCGCTGGCCAGATTTCGGGCAATGGAGAGTCCCAGCCCGCTGCCCTCACTGGTGCGCGAGCTGTCCCCGCGCACGAAGCGCTTGAGCAGCTCCTCCGCCGGAACGTTGAGCGGGTCGGCAGAGATGTTCTTCACCGTCACCAGATAGCGGTCCTCCCGCCGCTCCAGGTCGAGGTAGACCCGCGTGCCCGGCATGGCGTACTTCGTACAGTTGCCCAGGAGATTGTCCAGAATCCGCCACAGGTGGCGGCCGTCCGCCATGACGCAGCACGGTCCGCCCGGCGTACTGACGACGGGGGTCAGCCCGGCCTGCGTCAGCTTCTCCTCGTACTCCCCGACCGCCTGGCCCACGAGCTGGGACAGGTCCAGCCGCTCGAGGTGGACGGCGATCGTTCCGCTGGCGGCCTTGGAGGCCTCCACCAGGTCCTCCGTCAGCGTCTTGAGCCGCTGGCTCTTGCGGTCGAGCACGTCGATATAGCCGCGGATCTTCTCGTCCTGGATGTCCTCCTTCTTGAGCAGGTCAACGTAGTTGATGATAGAGGTCAGCGGCGTCTTGAGGTCGTGGGAGACATTGGTGATCAGCTCGGTCTTGAAGCGCTGGCTCTTCACCCGCTCCTCCACCGCGCGGCTCATGCCCTGAGAGATGTTGCCGAGCTGCTCGCCGTGGCGGCGCAGGTCGGAGAGCATATGGGCGGTGTCAATCGTGTAGTCCAGCTCGCCGCCGGCGATCTTCTCCGCGCCGTCGCGGATGCGCCGCCAGTCCACCGCCCACTTGCACAGGACCGCGCCAGGCAGGACCAGCGGCAGGCTGTGCAGCACCCAGAGCGCCGCCAGGCCGGGCAGGCCGCCAAAGCCTCCGTAGTAAAACATGTCCTGCCACAGGATCGCGCTCCAGAGCATCTGTATGACGGAGTAGACCACAGTCAGCAGCAGCACCTTGCGGTAGAGCGGCCAGGTCTCCGCGGCACGGCGCGCCCCGGCTTTGAGCTTCTGTCCGCCGTCGGAGGCCAGGCGGCGGGCCGCCGCCCCGATCTTCCGGCCGCCGCCGAAGATCAGACGGAATACCCAGCCAATCAGGCTATGCTTCCACAGCGCGCGGGCTTTGATCTGCGCGGTGAGCACATACCATCCGGTGAGCGCGCACACTCCGACGCCGCCGCCCAGGATGGCCCCGCCCACCAGGCAGCCGGTCAGCCAGGAAAGATTGAGCATGGACGCAAATCCGAGGAAGAACGTTCCCGCCGCCAGCGCCAGCAGGGCCGCGACCAGCTCGATCGGCCCGCGGCAGAGGCCGCGCATCGCCAGCGTCCCCTCGCTGTCCCAGCCGGAGGTCCAGGCGAGCACGCCCATCATCCCCAGCAGCAGGAGGACGCAGACCGCCGAGGCAATCACCAGCGGCTGGAAGTAGGCCGCGTAGTTCTCCTGGGCTGACTGGTACTCCTCAATCGCCCAGGAATACTGGTCGTCCGCCCTCAGCGTCCGGCTGATGCTCAGCTCAATGGTGTACCACGTATCCTCCCCGGTGTAGACGAAGTAATAGTACTGCCCCTCCAGCGGCGCTGTGTCGGCGGCCTCGTCGAGGGCGGCCGCAGTGTCAAACCCCGTCTCATCCTCCATGGCCTCGTCCGTTATGATCTCGCCCGTGTCCGTATCCCAGGAGACGGCGGTCTGGATGCCCTGGCCGGCCAAATAGTCGCTCAGCGCCTGGCTGTCGGCGGAGTTCAGGCCGTCGTACAGGTCCTCCGGGTTATAGTAATAATCGCCGGTACGGCCGGTGGAGGCCCAGTCAGACTCTGTCCCGGCGCGCACATCCCAGTCCTCCACGCCGTTCATGTCCAGATAGTAGGTGAGCATCCGGTTCACGCCCAGCCCGTAGCGGCTGACCTCCCAGGTGGTCAGGCCGTCTTGCGCTCCCATCGCAGTCTCAGCCACGTCTATGGTGTAGTTCTGCAGGGCGCCGGAGTCTTGCTGCAGCTGGCCCAGCTCCTCCTCGGTACAGTTGGCGAGCACCTCCTCCCCGTTTGCGTCCGTCACGCGGTAGAGGAGATTGCTCTCCGTCTCAAAGAGCTGCGCCGTCAGCGCGTCGTACTCCTCCTGCCCCGGCTCGGTCAGGGTGTCCGCGTAGAGATAGAAGAAGAGGTATTCCCGCAGCAGCTCATAGTCGCTGGCGAGGGCATTCTCTATCCGGTTGAAATAGCGGTTCACGCTCGCGTTGGAGGCCAGGCTGGCCAGGCTGAGCACCCCGGCTCCGGCAGCGGCGGCAAAGAGCACCGCCAGCAGGAAGGCCAACGCCTTGACCGTGCGCGAGCCGCGCCATCTGACTTTTCCTTTCATGTCACGCCTCTCCTTTCCGCGGCGGCCGGAGGCCCCGCACGCTCTGTTCCCCGCTGTCCTTCGTCCGCCGGCGCCGGGGAGGGAGCGCCGGCCGCGCTCATTGTTCCATCTTGTAGCCCAGCCCCCAGACCACCTTCAGGTAGCGGGGATGGGCGGGGTCGATCTCGATCTTCTCGCGCAGGTGACGGATGTGCACCGCGACCGTGTTCTCCGAGCCGAGCACCGGGTCGTTCCAGACCTGTTCGTAGATCTGGGCGGTGGAGAAGACCTGCCCCGGGTTTTTCATCAGCAGGCGCAGGATGTTAAACTCCAGCGGCGTGAGATTGACCGGCTCTCCGTCCACCGTCACACGCTTGGCCGCGTCGTCCAGGGCGATGGGGCCGACGCGGATGCTCTCCGCCTCCTTCGCCTGGCCGCCGAGCTCGGTGTAGCGCCGCAGGTGGCTCTTCACCCGGGCGAGCACCTCCATCGGCTTAAAGGGCTTGGTGATATAGTCGTCCGCGCCGACGTTCAGGCCGCGGATCAGGTCCACATCCTCGCTCTTGGCCGTCAGGAACAAAATGGGCACGTTGCTGCGCGCGCGCACCCGCTCGGTGGCGGCGAGGCCGTCCAGCTGCGGCATCATGATATCCATCAGGATGAGATCCACCGGCTCCCGGTCCAGAATTTCCAGCGCCTCGCGCCCGTTGTATGCCTTACTCACCTCATAGCCCGAGGTGGTCAGGTAGATCTCCAGCGCGGCGACAATGTCGCGGTCGTCGTCCACCACTAAGATGCGGTTCATACGTCTTCCCCCTTCTCTCTTTGCATGATTATCATATCAGGAACTCTTTAAGCGGCAATGGGCAATCTGTTTAAGAATCCTTTAAGAATCGCCGCAGACAGCCGAAAGGCCCGCCAAGAGACGGGCCTTTCGGAAAACCTGTGTTTTTCAATTTCAGCTGCAACAGATGGCTCAGACCTCATGCCCCTTGGCGCGGATCACGTCCACCACCTGGCCGACGTACTGCTCACACAGCGCCTGGGTCTCCGCCTCCACCATGACGCGGATGAGCGGCTCGGTGCCGCTCTCGCGCACGAGGATACGCCCGGCGCTGCCGAGCTGCTCCTCCACGGCGCACACGGCCGCCTGCACGTCGGGGTCATCCTGGGCGGCGGTCTTGTCCTTCACGCGGACGTTGACCAGCAGCTGCGGATAGATCTTCAGCGGCTCGCACAGCTGCGAGAGGGTCACCCGTTTGGCCTGGAGCACCTCCATCACCTTCAGCGAGGTGAGGATGCCGTCGCCCGTGGTGGCGTACTTGCTGAAGATAATGTGGCCGGACTGCTCACCGCCGATGCGGTCGCCGTGCTTTACCATGTGCTCATAGACGTACTTGTCGCCCACCGGCGTCTTGACATAGTCGATCCCGGCGGCGTCAAAGGCCTTGTAGAGGCCGAAATTGCTCATCACGGTGGTCACGACGGTGTTGTTGGTCAGCTTGCCGCGCTCCTTCATATAGCGGGCATAGAGGTACATGATGTGGTCGCCGGTGACGGCGTTGCCCTTCTCGTCCACGGCGAGGCACCGGTCCGCGTCGCCGTCATAGGCAAAGCCGACGTCCAGTCCGTTGTCCAGCACAAACTTCTGCAGCGCCTCCAGGTGGGTGGACCCGCAGCCGTCGTTGATGTTGATGCCGTTGGGCTGGGCGCCCATCACATAGGTCTTGGCGCCCAGCGCCTCAAAGACCACCTTGGCAATGGACCAGGCCGCGCCGTTGGCGCAGTCCAGGCCCACCTTCTTCCCGCGGAAGGAGTGCATCGCCATCGAGATCAGGTAGCCGATGTAGCGATGGCGGCCGGAGTCATGGTCAATGGCGGCGCCCATCTGATCGCGCAGGGCCAGCGGCACCTCGGGGATCCGGCCGTCCAGGTAATCCTCCACCTTGTCGATCGTCTCCTGCTCCATCTTCTCGCCCTGGTTGTTGATGAGCTTGATGCCGTTGTCATAATAGGGGTTGTGGCTGGCGGAAATCATAATGCCACAGTCAAAATTGTCCACCTTGGTGATATAGGCCACGCTGGGCGTGGTGGTCACGCGCATCAGATAGACGTCCGCGCCGGAGGTGGTGATGCCGGCGGCGAGGGCAAACTCGAGCGTATAGCTCGAGCGGCGGGTGTCCTTGCCGATGACAATCCGCGCCCGGTCCCCCTCGACCGGGTGCTGGTTATAGTACCAGCCCAAAAAGCGGCCGATGCGAAACGCGTGGTCCGCCGTCAGGGTGACGTTCGCCTCGCCGCGAAAGCCGTCCGTTCCAAAGTATTTTCCCATCGTTTTCTCCTTCCAGAAAGGCTCATCCGATCACTCGGTAGATTTCGTTTTCCTGCGGTGTCCAGGGCGGTCCGGGCCGGCCGGCCTCCAGGCAGTCGGCAATCCGGCGCGCGGCCTGTCCGTCCCCATACAGGCGCAAATCAATCTGTATTTTAGCACACGTCTCCCGCTTTTCCAACAGGGATTCAAAATTTTTCCGGATCGCCGCCTCATCCGTCCCGGTCAGGTGCAGACAGCCGGGGGCCACGCCCTCCGGCCGCTCCGTCCGCTCCCGCAGGACGAGCACCGGCCGGCCGAGCACCGCCGCCTCCTCCTGCACGCCGCCGCTGTCGGTGAGCACGAGCGCCGAACGGGCAAGCAGGTTGTGAAAGTCGCGCACCCCCAGCGGATTGACCAGTCGGAGATTGTCCAGCCCGCCGAGCAAGCCGTACGCCTGCCGCCGCACCTGCGGGTTGCGGTGGACGGGAAAGAGAAAGGCCGCCTCCGGATGGTGCCGGACCAGCAGGCCGAGCGTCTCAAACAGCGCGCCGAGCGCGCGCAGATTTTCCCGCCGGTGGACGGTGAGCAGCACCAGCGGCCGGCCCCCCGCCCAGGTCAGCGCCGGGTGGGTGTAGTCCGCGCGCAGCGTGCGGCAGAGGGCGTCCACCACCGTGTTGCCGGTCACATACACCCGGTCGGGCGGGCAGCCCTCCCGCAGCAGGTTGCGCGCCGCCTGCGGCGTGGGGGCAAAGCGCCAGTCCGCCAGCCGGTCCACCGCCTGGCGGTTAAATTCCTCCGGAAAGGGCGCGGAGAGGTCCCAGGTCCGCAGGCCGGCCTCCACATGTCCCACCGGAATTCCGAGGTAAAACGCCGCCAGCGCGCCGGCGAAGGCGGTCGTCGTGTCCCCGTGGACGAGCACCCGGTCCGGGCGCTCCTCGCGCAGGGCCGCCGTCACCCGCTCAAGCAGCCGGCAGGTGAGTTCGCCGAGCGGCTGCTCCTCCTCCATGACCTCCAGGCTCCGGTCGCAGCCGACGCCCAGGTCCTCCATCGCCTGGGTCAGCATCTCCCGGTGCTGGCCGGTCAGGCAGACACGGGTGCGCAGTCCCCCGCGCCGCGACAGCTCCAGCGCCAGCGGGCACATCTTGATCGCCTCCGGCCTTGTCCCAAACAGCAGCAGGATGTTCTGTGCCATGTCCTGTCCCCCCTCTTTCCGCGGTCTGGGACAGGATATGCACCCGGGGGCGGCGGCAGAACCGGAGCGCGCTCAGCGCGCGCACACGGACTGGCGCTCGACGACGTGGACGCTCACCTTTGGCTCCGGCCCGTCCACTCTCTCGCCGCGCAGCATCCGGCCGAGCATCTCCACGGCGAGGGCGGCTTTTTTGTCCACCGGCTGATGCACCGTTGTGAGCGGAGGCCAGCAGGTGCGGGCGTAGACGATGTCGTCAAACCCGGCCACCGACAGCTCGCCCGGGATATCCACGCCGCGCCGGCGCAGGTGGTTCATCGCCTCCACGGCGTTGTAGTCAGAGCAGAAGAACAAAGCGGTCTGCCGCCGCAGCAGGCCCAGCAACTCGTCATAGCGGCGCAGACGCGGCTCGTAATCCCAGGGCACCATCAGGCGCATGTCGTCCAGATGCTCCAGTCCAGCCTCCGCCATCGCCTTGCGAAAGCCCTCCCAGCGCAGGTGGTCCACGCCGAGGTCGTTGTCTGCCACAAAGAGGATGTCGCGGTGACCGCGGTTGAGCAGGAAGCGCCCGATCTGATAGCCGCCGTCAAAGTCGTCCGTCCCCACGTTGCACACCCGGGGATAGCGGCGGTCAAAATAGCTGTCAATGGTGACGATCGGCTTATCAAACGCCTCGCGCAGCGCCTCGAACTCCTCTTGGGAGAAGCCGAAGGCGATCAGGCCGTCAAAGTTCCACGCGCGGCTCTCCTGCAAAATCTCCTCCATGCTGCGCTTGGTCAACAGCATCATATAGTAACCCAGCTCGCGGATCGCGTGCTCCAGATGGCCGATCAGGCTGGCCACAAAGGGGTCCTCCAGCGGCAGGTGCAGGCTCCGCTCCGGGTAGCCCACCGCCACGCCCAGGATCCCTGAGCTCTCATTGGCCAGCATGCGCGCGCTCAGGCTGGGGACGTAGTTCATCTCGCGGATGATCCGCTCGATCTTCTCCACCAGCTCGGGAGAGACCTTGCCCGCCTTGTGGTGGATGACGTTGGAGACGGTGGTCGCGCTCACGCCCGCCCGCTCTGCAATATCCTTAATCCGAACCAATCGCGTGACCTCCTTTTGCGGGGCAATCTGTCACTTCTGCGCCTGCAGCAGCGCCGCCAGCGCCCGGCAGAGCGCATCCATCTCCTCGTCTGTCCCCACCGTGATGCGCAGGAAGCGGTCAATGCGCGGCTGGCTGAAGTAACGCACCAGAATCCCCGCCTCGCGCAGCCCGTCAAAGAGCGCGCGCGCCGGGACAGCGGGATGGGAGGCAAAGAGGAAGTTGGCCTGCGAGGGCAGGACTTCAAAGCCCAGATCCCGGAGCGCCGCGGCCGCGCGTTCCCGCGTTTCCATCACCTGACGGCGGCGCAGGTCAAAATAGTCCCGGTCCTCCAGCGCCGCGACACCGCCGGCGATGGCCAGCCGGTCGAGGGTATAGGAGTTGATGGAGTTCTTCACGCAGTTGAGCGCCGCGATCAGCCCCGGCTGGCCAAAGGCAAATCCCACGCGCAGGCCGGCCAGCGCGCGCGACTTGCTCATGGTCTGCACGACGAGGAGGTTGGGGTAGTCCCCGATCAGCGGCAGGGCGCTCTCGGCGCCAAAGTCGACGTACGCCTCGTCCACGATGACCACCGCACGGGGGTTGGCCTCCAGGATCGCGCGCAGGGCGTTGGGGCCCACCGCCATGCCGGTCGGCGCGTTGGGGTTGGCGATCACCACGCCGTCGCTGCCGCCGAAGAAGGCGGGAACCGGAAGGGTGAAGTCGGCGCCGAGGGGAATCCGCCGGCAGCGGATCTGGTAGAGATTGGCGTACACCGGGTAAAAGGAATAGGTGATGTCGGGAAAGACGATCGTGCTGCCCGGGTCAAAGAACGCCTGAAAGGCAAAGGAGAGCACCTCGTCCGAGCCGTTGCCGGCAAAGATCCGGTCCTGCGGCACGCCGTAGGCGCGCGAGAGCGCCTCGAGCAGCGGCGTGGCGTCCGGGTCGGGATAGCGGCGCAGGTCCGCCCCCGCCGCGGCGCGGATCGCCTCGGTCACGCGGGGCGAGGGGGGATAGGGATTCTCGTTCGTGTTGAGCTTGATGAACTGGCGGTCCTTCGGCTGCTCGCCCGGGGTGTAGGGCGTCAGGTCGCGGATGCGGCTGGACCAGTAGCGTTTTGTCCCACTCATGCCTTTGTCTCATCCTCTCGCAGGATTTTGCGGATGGCCTTCTCCGCCTTGGCGCGGGGAATCATCATCTCCCGGCCGCAGGTGCAGCAGCGCAGGCGAAAGTCCATGCCCACGCGCAGCACGGCCCACTCCCTGCCGCCGCAGGGGTGCGGTTTCTTCATCATCAGCCGGTCGCCGACCTGCACGTCCATGTGTTCTCCCCCTCTCCGCGCCCGCAGGGCGCGCGCTTTTACACACTATTACGCTATCATCTTCCCGTCGGCTTGTCAAGTTTCTTCCCGGTTTCCGCCCTCTGCGCTCCCTTTTATCCGCTCCCAGTAGAGGCGGGCCGCCTGCTCGGTCTTGTTGTCCCCGTACTCGTAGTAGCGCGCGTCCGCCAGGCGGTCGGGCAGGTACTGCTGCGGGACATAGTGGTTCGGGTAGTCGTGCGGAAAGCGGTAGGTCAGCCCACGGCCCAGCTTCTGCGCGCCGGCATAGTGCGCGTCCATCAGATAGGCCGGGATAGGGCCAAAATTGCCCCGGCGCACGTCGGAGAGCGCCGCGTCGATGCCGCGGATGCCGGAGTTGGATTTCGGCGCGGTGGCCATCAGGATCACCGCGTCCCCCAGTGGGATGCGCGCCTCTGGCAGGCCGAGCATATTGGCCGCCTCGATACAGGCGCGTACGATGGGGATCGCCTGCGGATAGGCCAGGCCCACATCCTCGCAGGCGATCACCATCAGCCGCCGGCAGGCAGAGACCAGGTCGCCCGCCTCCAGCAGCCGGGCCAGGTAGTGCAGTCCGGCATCCGGGTCGGACCCACGGATGGATTTTTGCAGGGCGGAGAGAATATCGTAGTGCCCGTCCCCGTCGCGGTCGTAGCGCATGGCGGACTTCTGGGCGAGCAGATGGGTGTCCTCCCGGGTGAGACGGACCGTCCCGTTTGCCGGGCGGGCGGCGGCAAAGAGCAGCTCGACGCCGCTGATCCCCTTGCGCACGTCCCCGCCGCAGGCGGACGCCAGCTCATCGAGCACGCCCTCCTCCAGCTCGGCGCGCAGGCCGCGCCGCTGCTCGAGCAGGGAGACAGCACGCCGGAGCGCCGGCTTCACCTCCTCCGGCTCCACCGGCCGGAACTCAAACACGGTCGCGCGGGAGAGCACGGCGTTGAAGACGCAGAAATAGGGGTTTTCCGTCGTGGAGGCGATCAGGGTGATCTTGCCGTTCTCCATGAACTCGAGCAGGGACTGCTGCTGCTTCTTGTTGAAGTACTGGATCTCGTCCAGATAGAGCAGCACGCCGTTGGGGGCGAGCAGGGTGTCCACATCCGCGATCACCTCGCGGATGTCCGAGATGGTGGCGGTGGTGGCGTTGAGCCGGTGGAGCGTGCGGTCAGTCCGCCGGGCGATGATGTTGGCCACCGTGGTCTTGCCCGTCCCGGACGGGCCGTAGAAGACCATATTGGGGACCTGCCCACTCTCGATGATGCGGCGCAGGACGCCGTCCTCCCCCAGGATATGGCGCTGGCCCACCACCTCGTCCAGCGTCTGGGGGCGTATCTCGTCCGCCAGGGGGCGGTATGCCATCTCTCTCACCTCTCTGTACAGGTTTTCTGCGCCTGAGTATACCATATCTGACCGAAAAAAGAAAGCGCTCGCCGCCGGGACCGTCGCCTGACCGGACAGTTTCGGCAGAAAAGCGGCCGGAATGCGGCGTTTTCCCCGAATCCGCCCTTGCAAATCCCGGCGCGAGCGCCTATAATAGCTGTCATGACAGATGCCGGCCTAGGCCGAACCGAGGCGTCCACTGGGACGGGATAGGAGCTGTGACGATGAACTGCCAGACCAACTATACCATGCTCTGTGATTTCTACGAGCTGACCATGGCCAACGGCTATTTTCAGACCCCAGAGGTGCGCGATCGCATCACCTACTTTGACCTCTTCTTCCGCGACGTGCCAGACCAGGGCGGCTTCGCCATCGCCGCCGGCCTGGAGCAGGCGATCGAGTATATCCGAAACCTCTCCTTCACGGAGGAGGACATCGAATTCCTGCGCCAAAAAGGCGGTTTTGACGAGGCGTTTCTGGACTATTTGCGCACGTTTCGCTTCACCGGCGACCTCTGGGCTGTGCCGGAGGGGACGCCCATCTTCCCCCGCGAGCCCATCCTCACCGTCCGCGCCCCGGCCATCGAGGCGCAGTTTATCGAGACCTATCTGCTGCTGATCTTCAACCACCAGTGCCTGATCGCCACCAAGGCCAACCGCATTGTCCGGGCCGCCAAGGGCCGTCCGGTGGCGGAGTTCGGCTCCCGGCGGGCGCACGGGGCGAGCGCCGCCCTGCTCGGCGCGCGGGCGGCCTATATCGGCGGGTGCGGTGCGACCGCCTGCACCCAGTGTGAGCGCGACTACGGCGTGCCCGCCACCGGGACGATGGCCCATTCCTGGGTGATGATGTTCCCCTCGGAGTACGAGGCGTTCAAGCGCTATTGCGAGCTCTACCCCCACAACGCCACGCTGCTGGTGGACACCTACAATGTGCTCAAGTCGGGCGTCCCGAACGCCATCCGCGCCTTTCAGGAGGTCCTGCTGCCGCAGGGCATCACCAAGTGCGGCATCCGTCTGGACTCGGGCGACCTCACCTACCTGTCCAAGAAGGCGCGCAAGATGCTCGACGAGGCGGGGCTGACCGAGTGCTCCATCGTCGCGTCCAACTCGCTGGACGAGTACCTTATCCGCGACCTGCTCCACCAGGGCGCCGCGCTCGACTCCTTCGGCGTGGGCGAACGGCTGATCACCTCCAAGAGCAGCCCGGTCTTCGGCGGGGTGTACAAGCTGGTCGCCGTCGAGGATGACGACGGACAGATCATCCCCAAGATCAAGGTAAGCGAAAACCCGGAGAAGGTGATCAACCCGCACTTCAAGCGGGTCTACCGCCTGTTTGACAACGAGACGGACAAGGCCATCGCCGACGTGCTCACCGTCTACGACGAGACGATCGACGAGAGCGAGCCCATCCGCCTGTTTGACCCGGAGGCCACCTGGAAGCGCAAGACGGTGCGCAACTTCACCGCGCGCGAGCTGCTCGTGCCCGTCTTCCGGCAGGGCGAGCTGGTCTACCACTCCCCCAGCCTGACTGAGATCCAGGCCTACTGCAAGGGCCAGGTGGAGCTGCTTTGGGACGAGGTGAAGCGGTTTGACAACCCGCACACGTATTATGTCGACCTGTCTGACAAGCTCTGGAACATCAAGGAGGACCTGCTGCACGTCAATCTGTGAGCGGGCGCTTTTCCAGCACACAAAGCCGCCCGGCATCTCAACGGATGCCGGGCGGCTCAGCGTGTCGACAAAGGTCGACACGCTCGAACAAAATCTATGATTTTGTTCGAAAAGTGCGGCCGACCCGCGCGTCCCTTCGGGACACACTCCCGGCCTCCCTGTGTTTTTGGGCCGGTACATGCCCGTCCCAAAAACGATATTTCACTTTATTTTGTTGCTGACGCAACAAAACTCCTGCGGAGGGCTTTCTAAACTTTTAGTCTGCATTTAAAATCTCAAAACATGCTTTTTGACAGTCTAGCCGCCCGGCATTTCAACGGATGCCGGGCGGTTGCTTTTTCTATGTCAGATGCGGGCCAGGCCGGCGTTTTGATAGGCCTCCTCTCCCGTCACCTCGCGCAGGATGCGAATCTGAGGGGGAAAACGGATCTCCTCATCCGCCCGGCGCAGCTCGATCTCCAAAATGGCCTGATCCTGCCAGAAGGGGTAGAGGTCGATCTCAAAATACTGGCCGTCATAGGTCAGGCAGTAGCGGGTCTTGCGGATCTGGCGGCGGGTGCTGTCCGCCTCCATGAGCGCTCGGAGATATTCCTCCTGGGTGAGACGGCGCTCTACCTCCACCCGGCGCAGGTCGTCCACCCGGCGTTTGACCGTCTTATAGTATACATAATGCCCATCGCTCCCCCGCTGGCGAACGCGGACCTCCTCGCCCTCAGCGCTGTTTAAGTAGGTCTGGATGATCTCCACCCGGCGGCAGTTGGGCTGCGCCTCCAGCCAGGCGCGGTCGGGATAGGCGATGAGATATTTGCGCTCCAGCTCCACCGGCTCCGGCTCGCCGAGAAAGGCGGCGATCTCAGCGATCAGGCGGCGCATCTTCTCCTCAAAGCCGGTGGTATTCCCGATCACCCGGAGGTGCGGATGGCCTGTCCAAGCCGCGATCAGGCGGTCGTCGAGGGCGGCCGCCTCCTCCGGCGTCTCCGTCCGTGCGGCGTTGTTGGCCGTCGTGTAGAACTCTACCGCCCCTTTCGCCGCCGTGACCAGGTGGAAGACGGCGTCGTAGCCGTCGCGCAGCTCCACCTCATTGGTCCCGAGCTCTGCGAGCACCGCGGCAAACTCCCCCTCGTCCATATAGGCGCGGTTGTCCAGCGCGCCTCGGTCGCAGACGATCAGGATCCGTCCGCCCGGCATCCCCTCCGCCGCCTGGCGGAAGACCCGCTCCTTTTCGAGCTGGAGCTTCATCTGGCACCGCTGGTAGTCCAGATTGCTCCGGCAAGTCCAGGGGGCAACGCCGCCGCCGATCAGCTCGGTTGCCGTCTCCGGGACAAAGAGGACGGTGTAGCCCATCTGGGAAAAGGCGTTCTGAATCCAGCTCATCGCGGTGGATTTTCCCGCGCAGGGGCCGCCGGTGACCACAATTTTGGTGATCTCTCCGGCCGGGGCGCGCTCACGCAGCTCCAGTAGCTCTCCCACCGGCAGATCATAAAGAGCCGCCAGGCGGCGCAGGGTGTCCAGACCCGGCTTGGCCCTGCCATTCTCCCACTTGGAGACCGCCTTGTCCGTCACGCCCAGCTTGGCCGCCAGCTCCGCCTGGGTGAGGCCGCGCGCCGTGCGCAGCCGGGTCAGGGTGTTGCCAAAGGCATAGTCATTTCCCATCCTCTCTCCCTCCTTCTGTTCACTTTTTCCCAAAGAGACGGGCAAGAAAGCCTCTCTTCTCCGGCTTTTGCGGCGTTGCGGCGGCCTTCTCCTCCGGAGTGACGGCGGGAGACGCCTGCGCCGGTCCGGCGGGCGGGGCAGAGACCGCGGCCTGATCGGAAGCCTCCTCCCGGCACTTGATCCAGGGATACAGGCCCATGAGGAGCATCTCCCAGCGCATCAGGCCACGGCGCGCCCCGAGCGGGACGTGCAGCGTCAGGGTTGCCTGGCCGGAGATGCGCTCGCTAAATCCCCCGTCCAGCTTCTCCAACGAGTTGAGCAGCACAAAAATGGAGCAGGCCATCACCTGTCCGAAGAGCGGGCTGAGTTTCACGTGGACGGCGGCAGCGGGGAGATCGAGGTCCATCCCCGCAACCCCCGCCCGGCCCAGCCGGCAGAGCACCTGCTCCCGCGCACTCGCCGGCATGGCGTCAAACTGCTCCGGCGTGAGCGGCCCCTCCGCTGTCCGGAGCAGGCCGCAGCTACGCCGCGCCTCCTCCAGTGCCTGACATTCCAGCGCTTCCAGCTCCGCGCCGAGGTGTTCCTCCCGTTCGGCGCGCTCGTAGACCAGCTCTATCTCGTCCAGGCAGCCGGAGTGCCAGGAGATCGTTTGTCTCACATGTCTCTCCCCCTTTCTGTAAGAGCATTATATCACATCCACCCCCACCCCACAACGCCGCGCGCTTGAATCCCGGTAGAGATCGCCCGCTCAATGTGGCAGTTGCCAGGGCAGCGCATTTGTGCTATATTGTTCCCATCTCAATGAGAAAAGAGTGACAAGGCAGCATGAACATCATGATCGTCGGCTGCGGCAAGATCGGCGCAACCCTCGCCGACCAGCTTAGCCGGGAGTCCTACGACGTCACCGTGATCGACCAGGACCGGGAGCGGCTGCAGGCCGTCATCGACAACAGTGACGTGATCGGCTGCGCGGGAAACGGCACCAGCTTCCAGCTTTTGCAGGAGGCCGGGATTGCCAATGCCGACGTGCTCATCGCCGTCACCGGGCAGGATGAGGTCAACCTCCTCTGCTGCGTCATCGCCAAGCAGACGGGGCGTGACATCGCCACCATCGCCCGGGTGCAGGATTTTACCTACTTCAAGGAGAGCGCCTATCTGCGCGCACGGCTCGGCATCTCGATGATTATCAATCCCGAGCTGACCGCTGCCACCGAGATCTCCCGCCTGCTGCGCACGCCGGAGGCAATCGAGATCTCCACCTTTGCCGGTGGCCGCACCGAGCTGCTCACCTTCTCCCCCGGGCCGCGCTCCGTGCTCATCGGGATGCCGCTGGCGCAGATGAACCGGCGGCTGCGCACGCAGGTGCTCGTCTGCGCGGTGGAGCGCGGTCAGGACGTCCACATCCCGAAGGGTGACTTCGTCTTTCAGGCGGGAGACGTCATCTCCATTGTCGGCGCGCCCAAGGAGACCTCTCTCTTTTTCCAGAAGATCGGCATGGCCGCCGGGCAGGTGCACGACGTCTTTCTCATCGGCGGCGGTCGCATCTCCCACTATCTGGCCACGCAGCTGGCGGCAATGAACCTGTCGGTCAAGATCCTGGAGGCGGACGAGCAGCGGTGCGAATATCTCAGCGAGCACCTGCCGTCGGCGATGGTCATCCACGGCAGCAGTCTGAACCGCGACCTGCTGCTGGAGGAGGGACTGGCGCAGGCGCAGTCCGTCGTCTCGGCGACCGGGATGGACGTGGAGAACATGATGCTCTCCATGCTCACTTCCATCTACAACCCGTCGGCCCGGCTGGTGACCAAGCTCTCCCGTCCCCCGTTTGAGGAGGTGCTGCGGCGGATGGAGCTGGGCAGCGTCGTCTGCCCCAAGGAGCTGCTGGCCAGCCAGATTTTGCAGTACATCCGGGCCATGGAGAATTCCCGCGGCAGCAACGTCGAGACGCTCTACCGCATCCTCGGCGGCCGGGTGGAGGCGCTGGAATTTCATATCCAATCCCCCTCGCCGGTGCTGGACACGCCGCTGCAGGATCTCGACATCCGCCCGGATGTCCTCGTGTGCGCCATCGTGCGCAAGGGGCGGGTGTTTAACCCCCGCGGCACCGACCGGCTGCTGATGCACGACAACGTCGTGGTGGTCACCAGCCGGAGCGGCCTGAGCGATATCACCGACATTCTGCGCGGCCGCGCCGCCTCCCGCCCGTCCCGGGAGTCCCGCCTGGAGTCCTCGCGATGAATATCCGGATGACTGTACATATCCTGGGCTGGGTGACCTGTTTTGAGGGGCTGTTCCTGTTGCCATCCTGCCTGGTCGCCTTGGTGTACCAGGAGTCGGAGGGAATGGTCTACCTCGCGCTGGCCGCACTGTATCTGGCGCTGGGCTATGCCATCGCCGCCGGGCGGAAGCGGCCCGCCTCGGGACAGTTCTACGCGCGCGATGGCTTCGTCTGCGTGGCGCTGACTTGGATCCTGATCAGCGTGCTCGGCGCGCTCCCCTTCATCTTCACCGGGGATATCCCCGACCCGATCGACGCCATCTTTGAGACGGCCTCGGGCTTCACCACCACCGGCGCGACCATTCTCTCAGACGTGGAAGCGCTGTCCAAATCCAGCCTGTTCTGGCGCAGCTTTACCCACTGGCTGGGGGGTATGGGGATCCTGGTGTTCATGATGGCCATTCTGCCGCTGAGCAGCGGGCGAAATATCCACCTCATGCGCGCTGAGTCCCCCGGTCCGTCCGTGGAAAAGATGGTGCCCAAGGTCCGGCAGAGCGCCGCCCTGCTCTACGTCATCTATACCGTGCTGACGCTGGCGGAGCTGCTGCTGCTCCTGGCAGGGGGAATGCCCTTTTTTGAGGCGATCACCACCTCCTTCTCCACGGCAGGCACCGGCGGCTTTGCCGTGCTCAACTCCAACATGTCCGGCTACAGCCCCTATCTGCAGTATGTCGTCACCATCTTCATGCTGCTCTTTGGGATCAACTTCAACGTCTACTACCTGCTCCTGCTGCGCAAATTCCGCACGGCCCTCCTGTACGAGGAGATGCGGTGGTACCTGATCGTGATTGCCGCGGCTACGGCGCTGATTATGTGGGACATCCGCAACCTCTTCCCCACGTTGGAGGAGGTGTTCCGGCACAGCGCCTTCCAGGTGGTCTCCATTATTACAACCACCGGCTTTATGTCGGTGGACTTTGACCTCTGGCCCAAGCTGTCACACACGGTCCTGATCCTGCTGATGTTCATTGGCGCCTGCGCCGGCAGCACGGGCGGCGGCATCAAGGTCTCCCGCTGGATTATCCTGTTCAAATATCTGCGCACCGAGCTCCGGCGGCTGATGCATCCGCGGATGATCTCCCGCTTCCGCCTCAACGGCGCTGTGGTGGGAGAGGAGATAATCCGCTCCATGCTGCTGTATCTGGTGGCCTATTTCCTCACCTTCGTGCTCTCGCTGATGGTGGTCAGCCTGGAGGGATATGACCTGGTCACCAATTTTTCCGCCCTGGCCACCTGCTACAACAATGTGGGGCCTGGGCTGAACCTGGTCGGACCGACGCTCAACTTTAGCTTTTACAGCTCCCTGTCCAAGCTGGTGTTCACGGCCGACATGCTGCTCGGGCGGCTGGAGGTCATTCCGCTGCTGGTGCTGGTGAGCGCGGCGAGCGGGTCAATCCGCCGCCTGCCCGGTCGGGGCGGCCGCAGCCGGACAGCTGACTAAATCGGGACAAGAAAATCTCTGTCCGCCCCGTCTTTCAGATTTCTTCAGGTCTTTTCCATTGCTTTTTCTGCCTTCTGTGTTATAATCAGCGGTGTGTGACCTTTGGGCAGCTGCCCATCGCCGTATATCCGGTTTATTTTGACGGAGGAGAGAGGACATCCGGAATGAGAAAAATTATGATTCTGGGCGCAGGCAACGCCCAAATTGACGCCATTCAATACTGCAAGTCCAGGGGCTGGGAGGTCCACGCGTGCAGCTACACCACCGCTGACCACGGCATCCGCTACCTGGACCGCTTTGTCCAGATCGACATTAAGGACAAGGCGGCCGTCGCCGCGTACGCCAGGCGCGCCGGCGTCGAGGCGATTTACTCCGTCGGCTCCGATCTCGCCATGCCGACGGTCATGGCCGCCAGCGAGCAGCTCGGTCTGCCGCATTTTCTCTCTTCCGAGGCGGCCGCCGTCTGTCAGTCCAAGTACCGGATGCGCCAGGCGCTGGGCACAGACTTTACCGGCAACATCCCCTTTTCCGTCTGCTCTTGTCTGGAAGAGGCGCTGGAGCACACCGCCTTCCCGGCCATGATGAAGCCGGTGGACTCGCAGGGGCAGCGCGGCTGCTTCCGCGTGGACAGCACGGAGGATATCCGCGCTCACTTTGCCCAGTCGCTGGGCTATTCTGTCGAAGGAAAGGTCATTCTGGAACAGTTTGTGGATGGGCCGGAGATCTCGGTCAACGCCTATCTGGCCGGCGGCGAGCTGAAATTCGCCATCGTCTCTGACCGGATTGTCTATGAGGATCTGCCGGGCGGCATTATTAAGGAACATCTGCTCCCCTCCCGCGCCGCCTCGCCCGAAGTGCAGCGTGCGGCGGTGGAGATCACCCGCGCGGCGATGGAGCGTCTGCATATCGCCGACGGGCCGGTCTATGTCCAGCTCAAGCTGGACGGCGGTGTGCGCCCCGTCATCCTGGAGGTCACGCCCCGGCTGGACGGCTGCCACATGTGGAATCTGATCTACCACTACTGCCACGTCAACCTGCTCGACGCGGCGTTTACCCACCTGATGGACGGCACCGTCCCCGATCTGACGCCCCGGCCGGAGGCAGGCAACTGGAAGCTCTCCTTCCTCTGCCAGAAGCCCAACCTGCCCTATCACCACGGGGACTACGACGTGTCCAAGGCGCGCTATCTCTTCTGGTACTACGCTGAGGACGAGGTGGTCTATCCCCTCAACGGCTATATGGAAAAGGGCGGCTATCAGATCCTGTGCGATCTGGACTGACCCTTTGCATGACAATGTCCCGAAGGAACCGCTCCTCCGGGACATTTTTTGTCTTTCCGTCAAATTTTTCGCAGTACTTCCCAGCAGGCCATAATGAGCCAGTGCGGCAGCAGCTTGCTCGCCAGGCGCTGCACCGCCGCCGGCAGGCCGCAGGTGGTCACAGCGCAAAACCGGCCCGCGCGCAGGGCGCGCCGCGCCACCGTCTCTGCGTCCAGGGCAAAGGGAAAATGGCGGACGGTCTGGCCGTTCTTTGTGTCGCGGGCGATGGCCATAAACTCTGTGCGGATCCAGCCGGGGCAGACCGCCACCACCCGGATGCCGCGCGGGGCAACCTCCCAGCGCAGCGCCCGGCTGTAGCGCATCAGAAACGCCTTGCCCGCCGCATAGACGTTGAAGCCAGGCAGCGGCTGAAAGGCGGCGGAGGAGCAGATCTCCAGCACCCGGCCGCCGCGCCCCATGTGCGGCAGCGTAACTGCCGTCAGCTCCACCGCCGCGCGGCAGTTCAGGTCGATCATCGCCCGCGTCTCCTCCAGCGTCATATCCGCGTAGGTGCCGAATTTGCCAAAGCCTGCCGCGTTGATCAGGACGCGCACGTCCGCCCGCTCCTCCTCCAGCCGGCCGCGCAGGCGCAGTACGCTCTCCTGGCGCGTCAGGTCGAGGGCGAACGGGCGAGACGGCGTGACCAGCTCGCGCCCCAGCCGGAGCAGCCGCTCCTCCCGCCGGGCGACGAGCCAGATCTCGTCCAGCCCTCCCTGGCGGTCCAGCTCGCGCGCGAAAGCCTGTCCCAGCCCGGAGGAGGCTCCGGTCACAATGGCAATCTTTTTCATTCGCTTCCCTCCCGTCTTCTTCCTGCATACAGGATGCCCGTCCGAGCGTCCGCTCAGACAAAAACGGCCGGACCGAGGTATTCTCCCGGTCCGGCCGTCGCCGATTGGCTCAGTTTCGCCCTCCGAACTCGCGGAAAAAGCGGTTGTGAATCACCTGCACCGCGCGGTCCGCATCGCTCTCGTCCACCAGGACGGAGACCTTGATCTCGCTGGTGGAGATCATGTTGATGTTGATGCCGGCGTCGTAGAGCGCCTCAAACATCTTGGCAGCCACGCCGGGGCTGTTGATCATACCGGCGCCGACGATAGAGACCTTCGCGCTCTTGGCGTTGACCTCGATGCGCTCAAAGCCGAGGCTCTCGCGGTGGCGGTCCAGAATCTCGGTCGCGCGCTCCAGGTCGGAGCGGGCGACGGTGAAGCTGATGTCCTTGCTCTCTCCGCGCCCGATGGACTGAAGGATGATGTCCACGTTGATCTTCTCACGGGCCAGGAGAGAGAAGATCTTAAAGGCGATGCCCGGCTTGTCGGCCAGGC
>DVJB01000018.1 GCA_018710845.1 Candidatus Onthomonas avicola | reverse complement strand
TCGCTCTCGCTTTTTCTCACCTTGTCCGCTAAACCTCTTCCTCTTTTGCCAAAATGAGTACAAATCTGCGGCCGCCGGAAATGCGTTGACGGGAGCGGGCGCGGCATTGTAGAATAGAGAAGATGAAATTTCCCAGACAGAAAGGATGCGGTCCTCCATGCGCAAATTGACCGTCGAGCTGCCCGGACGGGCATACGATATCCTGATCCAGCCCGGCCTGCTGGCCGAGGCGGGGGCGCGTTGCCGGGCGGTGCTCCCGCGGGCCGCGCGCGCCCTGGTGGTGACGGACAGCAACGTCGCCCCGCTCTATGCCGCCACCGTGCTCGAGAGCCTCGCGGCGGCCGGGTGGCAGACGCGGCTGTTCACCATCCCCGCCGGGGAGCCCTCCAAGTGCGCCCGGCAGCTCGAGGCGGTGTGGGACGCGTGCATGGAGTTTGGCCTGACGCGCTCGGACGCGGTGATCGCCCTCGGCGGCGGCGTGGTGGGCGACCTGGCCGGGTTCGCCGCGGCGACCATTCTGCGCGGGGTGGCCTATATACAGATTCCCACGACGCTGCTGGCGCAGGTGGACTCCTCCGTGGGCGGGAAAGTCGCCATTGACCTGGCGGCTGGGAAGAACCTCGCCGGGGCGTTCTGGCAACCGCGGCTGGTGCTGATGGACCCGGAGGTGCTCTCCACCCTCTCGGACGAGACATTCTCCGACGGCATGGCGGAGGTCATCAAGTACGGCTGCATCTTTGACCGCGCGTTCTTTGACCGCCTGGCCGCCTGCGCCGATCGCGCGGGGGTGATGGCCGAGATTGAGGACGTACTGGTCACCTGTTGCTCGTGCAAGGCCAGGGTGGTCTGCGCCGACGAGCGGGACACCGGCGCGCGCATGGTGCTCAACTTCGGCCACACGCTCGGCCACGCCTATGAGCGGGCCTATCACTACGAGACCTACACCCACGGCCAGGCGGTCGCCGCCGGGATGTGCCTGGCCGCCCGGCTGGGCGAGCAGCTCGGCCTGACCGAGCCGGGCACGGCGGATCAGATCGCCGCCCTCTGCACCGCCTTTCACCTTCCGGTGGCCATTGCCTGCTCACGGGAGGACTACGCCCTCGCCGTCGGGCTGGACAAGAAGGGCACGGGAGAGGAGATCACCGTCATCTTCCTGTGCGCGCTCGGCGAGGCGCTGCCGACGAAAATGGATAAAAGGGAGCTGCTGAAGCTGTTATGAATGTGACCATCACCCCCGGTCCCCTCGCCGGGACCATCACGCCCCCCGCCTCTAAGAGCGAGAGCCACCGGATGCTGATCGCCGCCGCCCTCGCCGGCGGGACCAGCCGTCTGGAGCGTCTGTCGGAGAGCGAGGATATCGCCGCCACCGCCGCCTGTCTCACCACGCTGGGCGCGCGCATTGACGGCGAGACGGTGCACGGCATCGCCGCCCTCCGCCGGCGGGACGAGCTGCCGCCCCGGATGGACTGCGGCGAGTCCGGCTCGACGCTGCGCTTTCTCATCCCGGTCGCCCTCGCCGTGGCGGGAGGCGGCTTCTTTACCGGGCACGGGCGGCTGCTGGAGCGGCCGCTCGCCCCCTACCGCGCCCTCTTTCTGGACAAGGGTATCCTCTTTCAGCAGTCGGCGGGGCAGCTGCGGGTATCCGGCACGCTGTATCCGGGGGAGTACTGTCTGCCGGGCAATGTGTCCAGCCAGTTTCTCACCGGCCTGCTCTTTGCCCTGCCGCTGCTGGACGGCCCGAGCCGCCTGACGCTGACCACGCCGCTGGAGTCGGCGGGTTACGTGGAGATGACGCTGCACACGCTGCGGCAGTTTGGCGTGCGCATCCTGCGCGCGCCGGACGGCTACCTCATCGACGGCAAGCAGCATTACCGCCCGCAGCAGCTCACCGTGGAGGGCGACTGGTCACAGGCCGCCTTCTTCTGGGCCGCCAACGGCCTGGGCAGTGAGATTCAGATCGAGGGGATGAACGTGCACACCGCCCAGGGGGACCGCGTGATTGTGGACTACTGCGACCGGCTGGCCCGCCCGGGCCGGGTGGAGCTGGACGTGAGTCAGTGCCCCGATCTCGCCCCCGCTCTCGCCGTGCGCGCCGCGCTGCGCGCCGGGGAGGTCACCCGTCTCGTCGGGGCCGGGCGGCTGCGGATGAAGGAGAGCGACCGGATTGACTCCATCGCCGGGGCCCTGGGCGCGCTGGGTGCGCGGGTGACAACCGGGCCGGACTGGCTCGAGCTGCACGGGGTCTCCTCCCTCGCCGGCGGTGAGGCGGACAGCTATCACGACCACCGCATCGCCATGATGCTCGCCGTCGCCGCCACGCGCGCGGTCACGCCGGTCGTCATCCGCGGCGCGCAGTGCGTAACCAAGTCCTATCCCCGCTTCTGGGCGGACTATGCCGCCCTCGGCGGACAGATTCTCATGGAAGAGGAGACCAGATTATGAGATACACCATCTTCGGGGAGTCCCACGGCCCGGCGATCGGCGTCGTCCTGGCGGACGTGCCGCCCGGTCTGGCGCTCGACCTGGACGAGATCGCCTTTCAGCTCGCCCGGCGCGCCCCGGGGAAAAACGCCCTGTCCACCGCCCGCCGGGAGGCGGACGAGCCGGAGATCCTCTCCGGTTACTTCCAGGGGCATACCACCGGCACCCCCCTGGCCGCCGTCATCCGCAACACAGACACGAGAAGCCATGACTACGCCGCCACCCGGGCCCTTGCCCGGCCGGGCCACGCCGACTATCCCGCCCACATCCGCTATCGCGGCTTTGAGGACTACCGCGGCGGAGGCCACTTTTCCGGCCGGCTGACCGCCCCGCTCGTCTTCGCCGGGGCGGTGGCGCGGCAGGTGCTCGCCGGGCGCGGCATTGTGACCGGTGCGCACATCCGCTCCGTCGGGCAGGCGGCCGAGCCCTCCTTTGCCGAGTGGGACGAGCCCCTCTCCCCCGCCCTGCTGCGCGCAGTGGCGGAAAAGGACTTCCCCACCCTCTCGGACGAGCGGGGCGCCGCGATGCAGGCGGAGATCCTCGCCGCGCGCGCGGCGTGCGACAGCGTCGGCGGGGTCATTGAATGCGCCGTGCTCGGTCTCGCGCCCGGCCTGGGCAGCCCGGACCTCGGGCGCAACGTGGAGGGCATCCTCTCCCAGCACCTGTTCGCCATCCCCGGCGTGAAGGCGGTCGGCTTTGGCGAGGGCTTCGGCTTTGCCGGCCTGCGCGGCAGCGAGGCCAACGACGCGCTCCATATGCAAGATGGGACGGTCACCTCCCGCACGAACCACTCCGGCGGGGTGAACGGCGGCATCACCAACGGCCTGCCCCTGCTCTTCAGCGCGGCGATGCGCCCCACGGCGAGCATCGCCCAGGCGCAGGACACGGTCAACCTGGACACCTGGACGGACGCCAAGCTCACCATCACCGGCCGGCACGACCCCTGCATCGTCCACCGGGCGGTGCCCGTCGTTGAGGCGGCGGCGGCGCTGGCGGTGTGCGAGCTGCTGGGAATCTGACCGTGATGCCGGAGATTCTCAGCCTGCGAGAGCACCCCGAGTGGACCGAACCGGCCGCGTCATGGTTTCACCGCCAATGGAGTGTGCCGGAGACAGCCTATCGGGAGAGCATCGCCCGGTGTCAGGCCGAGCCGGGTGGCGTCGTGCAGTGGTATCTCATTCCGGGCGGGGCGGGCAGGATCGCCGCCGGCCTCGGCTGCATTGAAAACGACTTTCACCCCCGCCGGGATTTGAGCCCCAACCTCTGCGCCCTCTACGTCGCGCCGGACTGGCGCGGGCGGGGATTGGCCAGGGCGCTGCTGGAGCACGCCTGCCGCGACCTGGCCGCGCGGGGCGTGTCTGATCTCTATCTGCTGACCGACCACACGGCGTTTTACGAGCGGTGCGGCTGGTCCTATCTCTGCACGGTGACGGACAACGCTGGGGACAGCCTGCGCGTCTATCACCGCCAATTGACAGGAGGAGGCAACCCATAATGGAAGACCTGCAATCTCTGCGCGGCCGAATCGACGGCGTGGACCGGCAGCTCGTCGCCCTGTTTCAGGAGCGGATGGCGCTGTCCGAGGCGGTGGCGCGCTATAAACTGGCCAACGACATCCCCGTGCTCGACCTCAAGCGCGAGCGCGAGGTGCTCGAGCGCAAGGCCGCGCTGGTGGATGACCCGGCGCTCAAGATGGACGTCACCCGGCTCTATGAGCTGATTATGTCCATGAGCCGGGACTGCCAGCACCGGCTCATGGGAGAGGCGGAGCCCGGCGAGCCGGACTGCCTGAGCGCGCGCTCCCAATTCTATCCGCCCATTGAGCGGCCGCGCGTGGTCTATCAGGGCATCCCGGGCGCCTACAGCGAGGAGGCGGCCGCCTCCTTCTTCGGGGAAGGGGTCGCGAGCGAGGGCCTGGGCCGCTTTGAGGACGTCTTTGACGCCCTCGCGCGCGGCGAGGCGGACTACGGCGTGCTGCCCATCGAGAACTCCACCACCGGCTCCATCCGCCAGGTCTGGGACCTGATGCTGCAGTACCGCTACTACATCGTCGGGGAGACCACCGTCAAGGTGGAGCACTGCCTGATGGCCCTGCCTGGGGTGAAGATGGAGGAGATCACCCACGTCTACTCCCACGAGCAGGGGCTGTTCCAGTCCGACCGCTTCCTCTCCAAGCACCCGGACTGGCAGCAGGTGCCCCTGCTGGACACGGCGGGGAGCGCAAAATACGTCCGCGAGGCGGGCGACCGGACCAAGGCCGCCATCTGCAGCCGCCGCGCGGCGGAGATCTACGGCCTGAACGTCCTCGTCGCCGGCGTGAACCACAATCAGGAGAACTACACCCGCTTTGCCGTCGTGCGTCCCCTGCCCGAGCTGCGGGAGGGGAGCGACAAGATCACCGCCGCCTTCCATCTGCCGCACCAGAGCGGCGCGCTGCACGAGATTCTGACCATCTTCGCCGCCGGAGGGATGAACCTGGTCAAACTGGAGTCGCGGCCCATTCCGGGGCGGAAGTGGGAGTACTCCTTCTTTGTCGAATTCACCGGGAACCTGCGCGCGGCCGGGATGGACACCGTCCTGCGCGAACTGGCGCAGGCGAGCGACTCGCTGTGGGTGTTGGGCAACTACGTCGCCAACCTCGGCACTCGAGACGCGGTCTGAGGGCGGCGCGATGCGGCACATTGTCTTGATCGGCATGATGGGCTGCGGGAAGACCACCTGCGGCAAGCTGCTGTCCGCCCGGCTGGGGCGGCCCTTGGTGGACACCGACCGCACCATTGAGCAGGCCGAGGGATGCAGCATCTCCGAGCTCTTCGCCCGGCACGGGGAGGCATACTTCCGCGACCGGGAGACGGCGCTCGTGCGCGAGCTCTCCCGCCGGGAGGGACTGATCCTCGCCACCGGCGGGGGACTCCCCCTCCGGGAGGAGAACCGGACGCTGCTGCGCGGGAGCGGGATCGTCTTTTTCCTGCGCCGGCCGCCGGAGGTGATTTTTGACGCCACCGACCTGGCTGGCCGTCCGCTCGCCCGGCAGGGGCGGGAGGACTTCCTGCGCCGTTACCGGGAGCGCGAGCCGGTCTACCGCGCGGCGGCGCACTATGCCATCGACAACACCGGCACGCCGGAGGAGGCGGTACGACGCATCCTCGCCTGTCTGGCAGAGGAACCTCTGTAGGGGCGGCCAGCTCCCCCTTCGCACGCCGTCAAACTCACCGATTGCGTGATTGGGGTATTTTGTGGGGTCAGCAGAAAGCCCGCCCGAACATATGGGTGTCAAACCTGTCTGAAACAAGAGCAAACCCCCGTCTCATCCGAACGTGAGACGGGGGTTTGAGAGCGGAGAAGGAGGGATTCGAACCCTCGAACCGCTTTTGACGGTTACACGATTTCCAATCGTGCGCGCTCGACCAACTACGCGACTTCTCCACAAATTGAGAGGTACCCGGCAGGCCGGTCGGCAACCGAGCTTCTCTATTATACCAGATATTCTCGCCGCGTCAAGAGGCTTTTTCTGTTTCGGAAAATTTTTTTGTCCACCGCAGGCCGTGCGGCGCACTTCTTTCTCTCCCGACATAGAAAAGGTGTGGCGTTTTACCTCATCCTATGATAAGATGGAAGAACAGAAGGGCACACGCAGCCCGGCTGTGAACTCACCTCGGCTATGCCAGGGGAACGAAAGGTGGACTGACATCCCATGATTGCAAAATACCGCTTCGGCACGCCGTTGGAGACGGGCGCGGTGGTCACGCCGCTGCCGGAGAGCCCGCTGCCGATGGATTGCTTTACCGTCACAAGCGATCCGCTCACGCTCTCCTGCCCGCTGGTGGAGGGAGCCGCCGTCTACGGCCTGGGGGAAAATGTGCGCGGCATCAACAAGCGCGGCTGGCACTATGAGAGCCAGTGTACCGACTGCCCGCACCACTCCGAGGACAAGCTCTCCCTCTATGGCGCGCACAATTTCCTGATTGTCAGCGGGCCGGAGGAGGTCTTTGGCCTCTTTGTGGACGACCCGGGCGTGGTCCGCTTTGACGTGGGCTACACCCGCTCCGACCTGCTCACCATCACTGTCCAGAGCGGCGACGCGTGGGTCTATCTCATCCGCGGCGAGACCGAGATTGACGTGGCCCGGCAGTTTCGCGCGCTGGTCGGGCGCAGCTACATCCCACCCAAGTGGGCCTTCGGCTACGGGCAGAGCCGCTGGGGCTACCGCTCAGAGGAGGACATCCGCGCCGTGGCGGAGGGCTACCGCTCGCACGGCATGGCGCTGGATATGATCTATCTGGACATCGACTATATGGAGCGCCTGAAGGATTTTACGGTGAATCAGGACGCCTTCCCGGACCTCAAAGCTCTCGCCGCGGATCTCAAACGGGATGGCATTCGCCTGGTCCCCATCATCGACGCGGGGGTGAAAACTGAGACGGGGTATGATGTCTACGAGGAAGGCGTGGAGAAGGGCTGCTTCTGCACCGACGAGCGGGGGGAGAACTTTATCGCCGCCGTCTGGCCGGGACAGGTCCACTTCCCCGATGTGCTCAATCCGGCAGTCCGCCGCTGGTTCGGCCGGCTCTACGGCCGCCTGACGGAGCAGGGCATCGAGGGCTTCTGGAACGACATGAACGAGCCGGCCATCTTCTACACCCAGAAGAACCTGGACGCCGCCTTCGCCCGGGTGGAGGATTTCAAGGGGAAGAACCTCGATCTCAACCGCTATGGGGAGCTTCAGGGCCTGTTCAACCATCTGGGAGACGCGGCAAACAGCTATCACCAGTTCTTCCACCAGATGGAGCAGGACGGGAAGCTGGTGCGTGTGCGCCACGACCGGGTGCACAACCTTTACGGCATGAACATGACCCGCGCCGCGTCGGAGGCCTTTGACGAGCTCGCCCCGGGAAAGCGCCTGCTTCTTTTCTCCCGTGCATCCTACGTCGGGGCGCACCGCTACGGCGGCATCTGGCAGGGGGATAACAAGTCGTGGTGGTCCCATCTGCAGATGAACGTGCAGATGATGCCGTCGCTCAACCTCCTCGGCTTCCTCTATACCGGCGCGGACCTCGGCGGCTTTGGCTGTGACGCGACGGAGGACCTGCTGCTGCGGTGGATCGCCTTTGGCATCTTCACCCCGCTCATGCGCAACCACTCCGCCCTCGGCACCCGGGAGCAGGAGCTCTACCGCTATCCCCGCTGGGAGACCTTCCGCGATCTGCTGAGCCTGCGGTATATGCTTCTCCCCTATCTCTACAGCGAGTATATGAAGGCCGCGCTCACCGACGGCCTGCTCTTCCGCCCGCTCGCGTTTGACTACCGCAAGGACGCGCGCGCCCGCGAGGTGGAGGACCAGCTCCTCCTCGGCGAGAGCGTCATGCTCGCCCCGGTCTGCCGGCAGAACGCCACCGGGCGGCACGTCTATCTCCCGGAGGAGATGAAGCTGCTGCGTCTGAAGCGGGCAGGCGAATGGACGGAGGAGATACTCCCCGCCGGAGATCACTACATCCCCGTCGCGCTGGACGAGGTGCCCCTCTTCCTGCGGCCGGACCGGCTGGTCCCCATCGCCGCCGGGGACGCGGATTGCGTGATGCGGGAGGATTTTACGCAGCTCTCCCTGCTCTCCTTCGTGAAGACCGGAGCGGAGTACCTGCTCTATGACGACGACGGCGAGAGCCGCGATTACAACAGCCAGAGCCACTACACCGCCATCCGCCTGGACGAGCGCGGCGCTCTCACCGTCGCCGGCAGCCAGACGGTCACCCTGCCGGGAGAGCGGTGAGCGGTGACGATAGATCAAAGGAGGAGATCTCTATGACGCTGCCCCAGGACCCCGTCATCCTGCTCAGCCTGGTGAACGCCCGGCTGCGCGACCAATACCCAGACCTGGACACCCTCTGCCGTAAGATGGAGGTGGACCGGGCTTGGCTGGAGGCCAAGCTGGCCGCCATCGACTACCACTATGACGCGGGGTTGAACCAGTTCCGCTGAAACGGCCGGCGCGCCGCAGGGGTTACTTTCTCCTGCGGCGCGTTTTTTGTCTGGATACATCCCATTGCCCTGTAGAGCCAGGACACCGTCCCGTCCTGTTATCACTTTTATGCGCTTTCTCATTCTATAGAATAACTATTCGTTCTTTAAATTCTGTATCATGTGCAAAACGCCAGATATACTGAAAAAAGAACGAAAACTTGTTCTAAAGAGGGAGGCGGCACGATGGACGCGCAGGCGGTTGGACAACGCATCAAGGCGGCCCGTGAGGCGAGAGGGCTGACGCAGGAGGAACTGGCGGCACGGGCCGAGCTCAGCGCTACCCATGTCAGTGTGATTGAGCGGGGTTTGAAGGTGCCGAACCTGGACTCCTTCGTCGCGATTGCAAACGCGCTGGGGGTGAGCGCGGACACGCTGCTGATCGACGTGGTGGACCGCGCCGCGGAGAGCACAGCCTGTGCGCTGTCCGGCCGAATCGCCAAGTTACCGCAGCGGGAGAAAATCAAGCTTCTGCGCGTCGTGGAGCTGCTGACAGAGGATCAGGACTGACAGGGAGCCGCCAGGCCCCCTGTTTTTTAGCGTTATTTCGACAAAAAGAGACATTTTATGACATAAACTATGTAATATACTAGCTCTATAGAATGATAACCAGTTCTATAGAGGAGGTTTAAGCGGTGAATTTTCAGGCTATATTGACCCAGATCGCACAACGAAACCACACGACGCCGGAGGAAGTTTATCAGGAGATGCAATGGGCAATCGAAACTGCGTTCCGGCACCGGTTGGACTGCGCAGAGGCTTCGGAGCGATGGAGGGAACTGAGCGGGTCAGACTGCTGTCCAACTCCGGAGGAATTTGTCCGCAGAGCAGCGTGGAGAGCCGGAGAGGAGCTGCTGTATCAATCCGAAGACCGTTCCTCCTCTCCGCAGGAGACGGTCCGGTCCGCCCCTCTCTGCCGCAGCGCATCAAAATCCCGCATTGACAGCGGCCCCCGTGTCCACTATCATGGTAGCGTAGCAAAAAATCCGAATCTCTCTGACAGGAGCGAATCAGACGATGGAACCTCGCAAATTGGCCGCTGAAATTCTGGCGGAAGTGAAGAAGGTCGTGGTGGGCAAGGACCAGGTGCTCGCGCGGATGCTGCTGGCCATCCTCGCGCGCGGGCACATCCTGCTCGAGGACGTGCCCGGCGTGGGCAAGACGACGATGGCCCTGGCCTTCTCCCGCGCGCTCGACCTGAACTATAGCCGCGTACAGTTCAACCCGGACGTGATGCCGTCCGACCTGACCGGCTTCACCCTCTACAACCGCAGCACCGGCCAGATGGAGTACCAGCCGGGGGCGCTGCTCACCAATCTCTTCCTGGCTGACGAGCTCAACCGGGCCAACAGCCGCACCCAGTCCGCCCTGCTCGAGGCGATGGAGGAGGGCCAGGTCACGGTGGACGGCAAAACGCACCGTATCCCTCAGCCCTTTCTCGTCATCGCGACCCAGAACCCCACCGGCGTGGCAGGCACGCAGCCGCTGCCGGACAGCCAGCTCGACCGCTTTATGCTCCGCCTGCGCATTGGTTATCCGGAGGAGGCGGATGAGCTGGAGATGGTGCGCCGCCGCCAGGAGGGCGACCCGCTCGCATCGGTGCGCCGCGTGGTGGACCGCAGCGCGCTGGAGGGACTGCGCGAAGCGGTGGACCGGGTCTATGTGGGCGAGGCAGTGCTGACGTACATCGTGCGCCTGTGCGCGGCCACGCGCAGCCACGCGCAGGTGGTCCAGGGGGCCAGCCCGCGCGCGACGCTGGCGGTCACGGCAGCCTCCCGCGCCCTCGCCCTCCTGCGCGGGCGGGACTATGTGCTGCCGGAGGAGGTGCAGTCCGTCTTTGGCGACGTGATCGACCACCGGCTGCTGCTCACCCCGGCGGCGGAGAGCCGGCCGAACGGGGCAAGGGCGGTCACGCAGGAGATTTTGGCCCAGGTCACCCCGCCGCGCATCCGCTGAGCCATGGTGCGAAGCTGGCTGTGCTACCTCGCCGCCCTCACGGCGGCGACGGTCTTTCAAATCCTCTATGACGGGTATCTCATCCACTTTTTCTTCCTGGTCATCCTGCTGCTGCCCGTCTTCTCGCTGCTGGTGAGCCTGCCGGCCATGCTGGGCGTGGAGGTCCGCCTCACCCCCTCCCGCGCCGAGCTGGAGCGCGGGAGCAGCGGGAGCTGGGTACTGGAGGTGCGCAACCGCAGCGGCCTGCCCCTCTCGCGCGGACGGATACGCTGCCGCGTGACCGGCACCTTTTCCGCGCGGGAGGAGCGGCACACCCTGCGTTTTTCCGGCGCCTCCGGCCGCACCAGGCTCTATCTCGCGATGGACACCGCCCACTGCGGCGCCTGGGCCTGCCGTCTGGAGCGGCTGCGGGTGTGGGACATGCTGGGCCTGTTCTCCCTGCGCCGCCCGTGTCCCGGCGGGGAGGCCGCCGCCGAGGTTCTTCCCCGGCCGACCGACCGTCCCCTGCCGCCGTGGCAGGAGATTGCCCCGGACGCCGGCTCACTGCGCCCCACCCTCAGCGGCGTGGGCAGCGACTACGACCTGCGCGCCTACCGGCCGGGCGACGCGATGCGCGCGGTCCACTGGAAACTCTCCTCCAAGCAGGAGGACCTCGTCGTGCGCGAGGCCCTGCTGCCGCCTGAGCCCACCGCCCTGCTCTCGCTGGACCACTTCGGCGCGCCGGATGAGCTGGACCGGCGGCTGGACACTCTGCACACCGCCGCCCTCGCCCTGCTAGCGGAGGGAAAGGCGTTCTACCTCCAGTGGCTCCACCCGGTCAGCGGGGAGCTGCGGCGCGATCTGGTGGAGGACCGGCGCGGCTATGACCGGTGCCTGTCCCGCCTGCTGTCTGACCCCGCGCCGGAGCGCGGCCGGTCGGTGCTCGAGCTGTCGGTCCGCCTGAGCGAGGTGGCCGGCCCTATCCGTCTGCTCCACCTGGGCGCGGAGGGAGGTGTCGGAGATGCGTGATAAACCCACGGCACGTTGGGCACGCTGGCTGCTGCCCGCGCTCGCGGGCGGGCTGGTGCTGGAGCTGATGCTGCTCGGCTTTCTCTTCTCCTTCTCCGCCGGGTACGCCCTGCCGGTGGACGGCGCCGCGCTGGCCCTCGTCGGGGCGGCGCTCGGCCTGGTGCTCCTGCTGGCCTACTCGCTGCCGCGGCTGCGCTGGGCGGCCTTTGGCGCGCTCGCTCTGGTCTGGGCAGCGCTGCTCTGGACCGGGCGGGAGACGCTGCTCCCCGCGCTGCGGACGCTGCTCGAGGCGCTGGGCGCGCAGCTCTCCCTGTCCTTCGACCTCTCTCTCCTCCCGACCGGGGCGGCGGACGGCACGGCCATCGCGGCCGTCCTCGGCCTGCTCGCCTTCCCCTGGGCGGCTCTGCTGGGCTGGTGCGTCCTGCGGGGCCGCTCACCGGTGCTCGCGCTGCTGCTGACCTGGCCGCTGCTGTTTCCTGCATTTGTGCTCAACGCGCCGCTGAACTGGGCAGCGCTGATCGCCCTGCTGACGGCCCACCTGGCCTTCCTCTGCGCCTCCCGCCCCGGACGGGCAGACGTGGTGGGCGGGGCGAAACTGACACTGCTGCTCCTGCCCCTCGTCGCGCTGGCCCTGGCCGGGCTGACGGCGCTCTCCCCGGAGGGGAGCTACCAGTTCCCGGACTGGGCCGCCGCGGCGCAGGTGCGCCTGCTCGACTGGGCCGCCTCGCTCCCCAACCCCTTCGCGGAGGGAGACGGCGTGGGGACGGCGCGGCCGGCACAGCTGTCCGAGACGGTGGACCTCACCCAGGCAGGCTCCCCCGTCTACTCCGGCGCGGCGGTGCTGGAGCTCGACAGCGAGCGCACCGGGCTGGTCTATCTGCGCGGCTACTCCATGGCGGTCTATACCGGACAGGGCTGGACGGCGCTGGAGGAGGACGCCTATTCCGAGGCTCTCCCCTGGGCCGGCCCGGGGGAGCTGGGCGAGGGGGCGAGCTGGCTCGACCTGCTGGCGGCCTATCCCCCCGCCCTCTACCCCGCCGCGGCGCGCCCGGAGGGAGAGACGGAGGCCCTCACCGTGCGTGACCTCGCCTCCCCCACGCAGTGGGTCTACACCCCCTATCAACTCACCGAGACCAGCGCTGCCCTCGCGCGCGCGGACACCCATCTGGCGCGCGACGGCAGTCAGTGGCAGCACCGCTTTTTCTGCCAGACGCCCGGCCTGGACGGCCTGACCGCCCTCTCCGGTGAGATTGCACAGGCAGAGCAGCTCTACCAGGTCTTTGTGAACGAGCACTATCTCTCCCTCCCGGACGGTCTGGCGGACGCGCTCGCCCCCTGGGTGGACGCGGTGGAGACCGTCTACCTGGCTGAAGGGGAGGAGGCAGCCGCCGGCCTGCCCCGGCGCTATCAGGACAGCATCTCCGCCGCGCTCGCCGTGGCTCGGCTGTTGGAGGAGAGCGCCGTCTACGACCTCGATGCGCCCGCCCTGCCGGAGGGAGAGGACGCCGCGGTCTGGTTTTTGCAGGAGAGCGGACGGGGCTACTGCATGCACTTTGCCACCACGGGGGCGGTCCTGCTGCGCGCGATGGGGATTCCGGCCCGCTATGTGGCCGGCTATGCCGTCCCGGTGACGGCGGCCGGGACGACGCAGGTCCCCGACTCCGCCGCCCACGCCTGGGTGGAGATCTATCTGGAGGGCTACGGCTGGTATCCGGTGGAGATGACGCCCTCTCAGGGCCTCCCGGTCCTCTCCGCCAATGGGGAGACGGAGGATCCCCAGGAGACCCAGCCGGAGCAGGAGGCGGAACCCGAGCCGGAGACCCCCACCCCCGAGGCGCCGGAGACACCGGAAGAGACGATGGAGGAGTCCTCCTCCGCCGGCACGGAGGGCGGCGGCAGCACGTCCGGGACGGGCGAAGGGCTGGCCAACCTGTTGCCCCTGCTCGGCACGCTGGGACGGGTGGCCGCCGGGTTGGCTGCGGCCGCAGCAGTACTGGCCGGCGGACGTTGGCTGCGCCAGACCCTGCTGCGCCGGCGGTTTGCCCCGCTGCACCAGGGCAATACGAACGCGTGCGTCCTGGACCTCTATGGGCTGTTGGAGGACCTCGCCCGCTGGGGCGGACAGATGCCGGAGGATGCCAGGGCGCTGGCCCAGAAGGCGCGCTTTAGCCAGCACCGGATCACGGAGGAAGAGATCGCCGAGATGCGCCGCCTCTTCCGGGAGGAGCGGCACCGGACGGAGCACGCGCTGCCGGGTTGGAAACGGCCGCTGTTTCGCCTCTTTTGGCACGAGGCATGACCGGCGGAGCGGGTTTTCTGCCGCTCCGGGAAAGGGAGGAGATAGCATGCAAGCTACGCTGCCGCGGCTGATCGCCTGTGACATCGACGGGACCTTGATGGCCTATGACGAGAGCACGCTCTCCCCGCGGCTCTTTCCGCTCATCCGGGCGCTGGAAGAGCGCGGCGTCCTCTTCTGCCCCGCCAGCGGGCGGCAGTATGCCAGCCTGCGCCGCCTGTTCGCGCCGGTGGCGGACCGGCTGGTCTATCTGTGCGAAAACGGCGGCATCCTCTACGGGCGCGGCGGCGAGGTGCTCGGCCGCACGGTGATGGAGCGCGCGCGGGCCCTCGCCCTGGCGCGTGATATCCTAGCTCAGCCCGGGTGCGAGCTGCTGCTCTCCGGGGCGAATATGAGCTACGTCTGCCTGAAGCAGCCCGGCCTGGACGAGCGGCTGCGCCACTTCACCGGCAACCGCGTCACCGTTCTGGGTGCCCCGGAGGAGATGCCGGAGGAGATTGTGAAGGTCTCCGCCTACTGCCGGGACGGGGCGGCGCGGTACGCCCCGCTCCTCGGTCCCGTCTGGGCGAAGGAGTTCCCGATGGCGGTGGGCGGTCCTCTCTGGCTCGACTTCGCCCTGGCGGACAAGGGGACCGGCCTGCGCGCGCTGCTGGAGGTCCTCTCCATTGACCCGGCAGAGGTGATGGCCTTTGGCGACAACGCCAACGACCTGCCGATGCTGGAGCTGGTCGGGACGCCCTACCTCGTGAACCGCTCCCCCCTGCGGGAAGTCCCCGCCTATTGGCGCCGCTGTGAGCGGGTGGAGGACGTGCTGGAGGAGCTGTTGGGGCGGTGACACACTCCGCTATTTCTACACATCACCTTGATCGGAAGATAACACAAAGGCCCGGCCTCTTTCGAGGCCGGGCCAGAGGCTGTCAAAAAAGTATTTTTGACAGCCTTTCGCGCAAATGCAAGCATTTGCGCGAGTTTGCAGTCCGACTTCGCGCACGGATTTTTGTTCCAAAAATCCGCACACTTGCCGGACTATCAGTATTTTTGACCCGGTACATGCCCGTGCCAAAAATGAATTACACTCTATTTGGCTCTTCGAGCCAAACTCGGTGAGACCTTTTTGACAGTCTGAGGCCCGGCCTCTCTCGAGGCCGGGCCACTTGATTTGATACAATATGATACGCTTCGATTACAGGGGAATGTTGCCGTGGCGGTGCTTTTTCTGGCCGGTCTGGAAGGTGAGCTGGGCCTCCAGCACCTTCTCCAGCAGCCGGCGGGTGTCCTGCGGCTGGATGACGTCGTCGATATAGCCGAGCTTGGCGCCGATATAGGGGTTGAGATAGGTGTCCTTGTAGGCCTGCACCTTCTCGTCGAGCACCTGCTGGTACTTGTCCCCGGCGGCCTTGAGCTCGCGCTTGTTGAGGATCTTCACCGCGCCCTCCGGGCCCATGACGGCCACCTCGGCGTACGGCCAGGCCCAGACCACGTCCGCGCCCAGCTCCTTGCAGCACATGGCGATATACGCGCCGCCGTAGGCCTTGCGCAGGATGATGGTGATCTTGGGCACCTTCGCCTCAGAGTAGGCATAGAGCACCTTCGCGCCGTGGCGGATAATGCCGGAGCTCTCCTGCTCGCGGCCGGGGAAGAAGCCGGGCACGTCTACCAGCGTGATGAGCGGGATATTGTAGCAGTCACAGGTGCGGATAAAGCGCGCGGCCTTGCAGGAGGCGTTCACGTCCATGCAGCCGCTGAGCACAGCGGGCTGGTTGGCCACAAAGCCAACGGTCGCGCCGTTGATCCGGGCAAAGCAGGTGACCATGTTGGCGGCAAACTCCGGCTCGATCTCGTAGATGGAATCGGTGTCGGCCAGATAGTCGATCACGCGCTTGACGTCATAGATCTTGCGCTTGTTCTCCGGCACCACGTCCTGGATGCCGCGCTGCCAGCGGACCTTGAACTTGGGCTGGATATCGGGCAGCTGATCGCAGTTCTGCGGCAGATAGGTCAGCAAGGCGCGGATCTTCTCCAGACAGTCGCGGTCATTTTTCGCGCGCACGTGAGCTACGCCGTTCTTGCGCATGTGTACGTCCGCGCCGCCGAGCTCCTGCATGCTGATGTCCTCGCCGATGACCTCCTTGACCACGGCCGGACCGGTGACGAACATCTCGCCGGTGCCCTCGACAAAGAAGATGAAGTCCTGCAGGGCTGGGGAATAGCTCGCGCCGCCGGCGCAGGGACCCATGATGGCGGTGATCTGCGGAATCACGCCGGAGGCCTCCACATTGTTATAGAAGATGCTGCCGTACTGGGCCAGGGCTTGGATGCCCTCCTGAATGCGCGCGCCGCCCGAGTCCATCAGGGCGATGATGGGCACCTTGGCCTTGAGCGCGGCCTTCTGCACCTCGGTGATCTTGCGCGCGTTGGACGCGGAGAGGGAGCCGCCGGAGATGGTAAAATCCTGCGCGTAGGCGAAGGCAAAGCGGCCGTTGATCTTGCCGCAGCCGGCGATGACGCCGTCGCGGGCGCAGGGCTTCTCCAGGCCGCGGCTCCGGTTCTGGAAAACGTTGAACTCGACAAACGTGTCCCGGTCAAACAGCAGGTCCAGCCGCTCGTCGGCCGTCAGCTTGCCCTTGTCATGCTGACGGGTGGGGTCACCGCTTGAGAGCAGGTCGCGGCGGTGTTGTTCTAATTGCTGCAGCGAATCCATTGAAAGGCACTCCTTCTGACATAGCATTGGGGCAGCCGGGCAGTCCGGCCGCCTGTCTTTCCATGATATGAAATGATTATAGCAACATCCGGCAAAATATGCAAGATTCATTCTGAGCGGAAAGGTGCATTTTCCGTCCAGTTTATGCGCCGCACGGCGTCAGACCGGTCTGCTCCCTTTCCCTCCGCCGTTTTTTCTGGTACAATCAGGGCAGTACATGAGAGGAGGGGCAAGGATGGAGATCACCATCCCGAGCTATTACGAGCGCTTTCACTGTCTGGCCGGGCAGTGCCGCGACAACTGTTGCTGCACCGGCTGGCAGATCGTCATCGACCCGGACACATTGGGATATTACAGACACCTGCCCGAACCACAGCGCGGCCGAATCCTCGCCGGCCTCACGGAAAACGAGGAGGGGGAGACCATCATCCGCCCCAGGGACGGACGGTGCCCCTTCCTGACCGGGGAGCGGCTGTGCGGCCTGGTGCTCGAGCTGGGAGAGGAGCACATCGGGGAGATCTGCGCGCTCCATCCGCGCTACCGCGCCTGGTACCCCGGCCGGCTGGAGATGGGGGTCGGCCTGTGCTGCGAGGAGGCCGCCCGGCTCATCCTCTCTGACAGCGCCCCGGCGGAATTTTACACCTATCTCACCGACCAGGCGGATGAGGAGGGAGAGGATGTCCCGCTCTACCCCGCCCTGCTCGACCTGCGTGAGCGGCTCTTCACCGCAGCGCAGGACCGTTCACGGCCGCTGCGGCTCCGCCTGGCGGAGATCCTTCGACTGTCACACACGGCACAGGAGGCGGTCAACCGCGGCGAGCTGCCGGACGCACAGGTGCCGCCCTCTCCCCTCTCCGCCCGCTCCGGAGACGGGCGGGACGTCCTGCGCGCGCTGGCAGACGCGCACCGGGAGATGGAAGTGCTGGAAGCCCCCTGGGGCGAGGCGCTCTCCCGCCTGTCCGCGCAGCTGGACGCCCTGGACTGGCGCGGCTTCCGGGCCGCCGCGGAGGCGTGGGCATGGGAATATGAGCACCTGACTGTCTATCTCCTCTTCCGCTACTTTCTCCCCGCCGTCTGGGATGAGAGCCCCCTGCTCGCGGCCGAACAGGTCGTTGGGATGGTGCTCGCCATCGCCGCGCTCGGCGCGCTCGCCTGGCAGGAGGGCGGAGGTTCCCTCTCCGCCGCCGAACGCTGGGAGATCGCCCGGCAGTACTCCAAAGAGGTGGAGTACTCCGAGGACAATTTGGAGCTGCTGCGGGAGGCGTTTTTGTTTGCGCCCGCGCTCTCACTGCCGGCGCTGCTCGGCCTGCTGGAGGGTTCAGGCGCGGCGGCAGCGGATGCCCTCTGAGCGCACGGCGCCGCCGATGGTCTGGTTATGCCCCGGATTGCGCGCCCGGCGCGCCTCGTCCATCCGGATGGCGAGGGCGACCCGCTCCCGCGCGGCGGCGCGCAGCTGGTCATAGGAGAGGCCGCACAGGCTCCGGGCAGCCAGCGGCGGCATCGCGCGGTGCCACGCCCCGGCGTGCAGGCTGACCGCCTCGCCCGGCATCAGGCGGCGGCAGTGGAGCTGCGGGGCCTCACCCGGGCGGACACACATCGTCCAGATGGCAAAGCGGTCCCCTGTCCACTGGGCGGCGAGCAGCCAGAACGCGCCGCTGCTCCTCTGCCCCGGCAGCGGCACGGCGGTCACGCGGGAGACGAGCGCCCCCACCCGGCGCAGGCCGTCCTCCACCCGCTTCGCACGCGCGAGCAACAGCCGCGCGGCCCGGAAGAAGTCCACCCCCAGCCGCAGCGTCGGGCCGCAGCAGGCCCAGACGAGCTGCCGCTCGGGCAGGACAAAGCATTTGCGCCGCCAGTCCAGGTGAACCTTGGCCGGGAAGGTCTCCCGGCTGTCGGCGGCGACAACCGCGCCGTTTTCATTCGCCATCAGACAGATATAGGACATCGCGCCCCTCCCTTACCGCTGACGCTCCAGCTCGCGCCGGACCGCCTTGGCGATGGCCTCCTGCACCTCCGGGGTGCGCAGGGCGGCGCGCACCGCCTCCTGTACGCCCTGTTGGAACTTCCGGTCGGACAGAATCGCCTCGAGCAGGGTGCCGGAGCCGGCCTTCCCCTCCGGCGCGGAAGGTGCGGGCGCGGCGGTTTTCGGCTGCTTGCGCGGGGCGATGGGACGATAGCCCTGTTCCTCCTCCGGGCCGTCGCGCCAGGCGTCGAGCAGGCTGTTCTCGCCGCTGTCGCCGCGCAGGTAGCCCAGCGAGACATGGAAGTGGTCCGCCAGCTTTTGGAGCTGCTCACGCGTGGGAGTCTGGCGTCCGGTCTCAAATTTTTCAATGGCTGTCTTCGGAAAGCCGAGGGCGGACGAGAGGGCCGGGCGGCTCAGCCCGGCCTGGTTGCGCAGCTGTTCGATGCGCTGAGCGGTGAGATTCATGTTGGGTCCTCCTAAAAATTGAGATAATTGGAAATAAAAGCCATTGCCAAGGGCAAATTCCGTCTACCTATGCCTTCCCCCGCCGGGGGAAGGTGGCGCGGCGAAGCCGTGACGGATGAGGGGATACACACCTCATCCGACCCAGAAGGGGCGCAGAACAGCACACTATTCTCCTTCTGCCAGAGAATTTTTCGCCGCGATGCGGCATTGCACCTGACGGTGGATCGCCTCGCAAACACCTGGAAAATTCTCCCAAATATCACGATTGGAAAACCGCAGGACATACAGCCCTTGTCCCATCAGCCAAGCGCTGCGCTCTCGGTCACGGGCAATGCCCTGTTCTTCAAAGTGCTGTGCGCCATCCAGCTCAATTGCCAGCTTGGCCCGTGCACAGTAGAAATCCACAACAAACCGGCCAATCACCTTTTGCCGCTTGAACTGGACAGGATAGGTTTTGAGAAAATCATACCAGAGATGCCGTTCTTCCCGTGTCGCGTTTTTACGCAGTTCCTGTGCAATGGTCCGGAGCGATGTGCGGCTTTTCATACTGACACCTTCCTGTTGCCGTACTCGGCCAGCTTACCGATTGATTCAGGAGATTGGCAGCCTTTCGCCCTCATCCGCCCCCTCCGGGGGCACCTTCCCCCAGAGGGGGAAGGCTATTCAGTCTTCAATAGAAGGAACAAGGGCCTGCCGTCCGGCAGGCCCTCGCGGTTGTTCCGAGAGACCGGCGGCGAAGAATTACTCCTCCAGCCGGGCCAGGTCCTTCAGATAGTCCGTCTCGTTGCAGTGCTTCTTCTCCGCCTTGGCGGCATAGCGGCGCACGGCGGCGGTGGACTTCTCAATGGGCTGCAGCGTGCCCGCGCCGGCCACGCAGCCGCCCGGGCAGGCCATGCCCTCGAGCAGATAGCCGTTGTAGCGGCCCGCCTTGGCAGCCATCATCAGCTTGCGGCAGTCCTCCAGGCCCTGCGCGGCAGCCACCTTGACCTCGACGCCGGGATGGGTCTCGTGGATGCAGTTGACCACCGCCTGGGCCACGCCGCCGCTGACGGCGAAGTTGCGGCCGTCGGTGCTCGCCTCGGAGAGGGTGGCGTCGGCGGGGATGCTGGCGATGTCGATCTCCTTGGCGTTAAACAGACCCATCATCTCCTCAAAGGTGAGGACAAAGTCGATGTCGCTGCGAATGCTGCGGCGCTGGGCCTCCAGCTTCTTGGCCGCGCACGGGCCGATGAAGGCGACCTTGCAGTCCGGATGCTGCATCTTGATCAGGCGGCCGGTGAGCACCATCGGGGTCAGGGCCATGGAGACGCACTTGGCATAGTCGGGGAATTGCTTCTTCGCCATGACCGACCAAGCCGGGCAGCAGGAGGTCGCCATGAACGGGAGGTTCTCCGGCACGTTCTTCAGGAAGTCCTCCGCCTCTTCCGCCGCGCACAGATCGGCGCCGACGGCGACCTCGATGACATCGGTGAAGCCGAGCTCCTTCATCGCCGCGCGCAGCTTCTCCGGGGTGACCTTGGGGCCAAACTGATCGACAAAGGCGGGGGCGACGGCGGCATAGACCTTATCCCCCTTCTTCATCGACTGGATCATCTGGAAGATCTGGCTCTTGTCCGCAATCGCGCCGAAGGGGCAGTTGACCAGGCACATCCCGCAGGAGACGCACTTGTCATAGTCGATCTCCGCGCGGCCAAACTCGTCGGAGTGGATCGCCTTCACGCCGCAGGCGGCCATGCAGGGGCGCTCCTGCTTGATGATGGCGTTGTACGGGCAGGCGGAGACGCAGCGGCCGCACTTGATGCACTTGTCCTGGTCGATGACGGAGCGGCCGTTGACGATGGAGATGGCATTTTTCGGGCAGACCTCCGTGCAGGGATGGCCCAGGCAGCCCTGGCAGCCCTCTGTCGAGACCACGCGCTTCTCCGGGCAGGCGTGGCAGGCGAACTTGATGACGTTGATCAGCGGCGGCTCGTAGTAGATCTCCGGCTTGGTGCACTCCTCAATGCCCTTGGAGATGGGGGCCGACTCCGCCGCGGAGCGCACCGGCAGGCCCATCGCCAGGCGCAGTCGTTCGCCGACAATCGCGCGCTCCAGGAAAATGCTCTCGCGGTACTGCGCGTGTTCGCCGGGCAGAATCTTAAAGGGGAGCTCCTCGATCTCCTTGGCATAGTCTCCGTCACCGTAGGCCATCCGGGCGATTTCGGTGAAAATGTCGCGTCGGATCTTGGTGATAGACGTATAGACTCCTCTCATATTGCTTGAATCCACCTTTCGTATTTCTCTCCGATTGATGCGCCTGCGCGCGGCAGGCGTTTGGGGCAACTCCATTATACCGTATGTGCCAACCGGACGCAAGAAAGATTGCAGCTTTTTGACTATTTTTTCACAATCCTCTTTTTCCCTTCCCGGACGCTCTCTTAAAAAAGGATTAAAAACGGAAAAGACGGGTTGACTTCTCTGTGTGATTGTATTATATTACTAGTACAGCAACCAACTAATACAATCACACAGATGCCTCTCCCGCTTCGTCTGACGGTTGCTGACAGCGAGGCGGAACAGGAACTGTTGTGCGGAAAGGAGCGACGCAATGCCCTGGAATCTATCGTCAGACACCCCCATCTATTTGCAGGCGGCAGACCGGATCAAGCTGCGGATTTTGACGGGACAGTACCCCCCCGGCAGCTATATCCCCTCTGTGCGCGAGCTGGCGCAGGAGGCGGCGGTCAACCCCAACACGATGCAGAAGGCGCTCGCCCTGCTGGAATCGCAGGGGCTGCTCATCACGCACCGGACGACGGGACGCCGCGTGACCGAGAGCGCGGAGCTGATCCGCTGCCTGCGCCTGGACATGGCACACAGCCACATTGAAACCTGCAAGCAGAATCTCAAAGCCCTCGGCTTTTCCGAGGAGGAGATTCAAACCATGATGAGTGCAAGTGAAAAGGAGTGACAGACATGAGTGAATCCACTGTTTCCTGCCCGATCCTGGACTGCCGCGGCGTACACAAGCGCTACGGGAAGACCGAGGTCCTGCGCGGGCTGGACCTGACGCTGAACGGCGGCAAGATCGTCGGCCTGCTCGGCCCGAACGGCGCGGGCAAGACCACCCTCATTAAAATCATCTGCGGGCTGCTGACCTGCAACGGCGGCGAGGTGCTGGTGAACGGCAAGGCCCCCTGCGCCGAGACCAAGGCGCTGGTGAGCTATCTGCCCGAGCGGACCTACCTGGGCGACTGGATGAAGGTACGCGACGCCCTCCGGCTCTTTCGTGACTTCTACGCCGACTTTGACTATGACCGCGCGATGGATATGCTCGCCCGGCTGAACGTGGACCCGACCGCCGCCTTCAAGACCCTCTCCAAGGGCACGCGGGAGAAGGTGCAGCTCGTGCTGGTGATGAGCCGCAGAGCCAAGCTGTATGTGCTCGACGAGCCGATCGGGGGCGTGGACCCGGCGGCGCGCGAGTTCATCCTCTCCACCATTCTGACCAACTACGCGGAGGACAGCACCCTGCTCATCTCCACCCATCTGATCGCAGACATCGAGTCGGTGCTCGACGAGGCGGTCTTTTTGAAGGACGGCCAGATCGTCCTGCATGACACGGTGGACAGCATCCGCCAGAGCAAGGGTAAGAGCGTGGACGAACTGTTCCGGGAGGTATTCAAATGCTGAGAAAACTGCTGAAATATGAGTTCCGGTCCACCGGCCGGACCTATGGACTGATCTATCTGGTCACAGTGCTGCTCGCGGTAGCCACTGGACTGCTCAGCCATCTGGAGAGCCTCTCCAACATCATTGACCTGATTTTTAATCTGACCAGCGCCGGCTTCACCATTATGGTCTTTGTCATTTTTGTCGTCACTGTCGTCCTGAACCTCACCCGCTACGGCCGCGGGCTGTACGGCGACGAGGGCTATCTGATGCACACCCTCCCCGTCTCCCCCTGGCAGCTGATCGCCTCCAAGCTGATCACCTCCATCGTCTGGACGATCGCCACCCTGGCGGTTGCGCTGGTGTCGCTGCTGGTGATGATTCTCGGCTCGGAACTGTTCCGTCCCGGCTTCTGGGAGGGCGTCGGCCGGTTTTTCCAGGCTCTCATGCAGATTCATCTGAGCGCGAGCGACTGGAACACGATTGGACTGCTGGCGATGTTCTGCCTGCTCTGGCTGCTCTTCCTGGCCGGAGCGCTGCTCCAGATCTACCTCTGCATCGGGCTGGGACATCTGACGAGCCGGCACCACGCCGCCTGGTCCGTGCTGTTTTACTTCGGCATCAATGTGGCGATGTCGTGGTTCCAGACCTTCCTGGCCGATATGAGCGGCAACGCTGCCGGACTGGGGACCATGGTCGCCGGACTAGGCGAGAACAGCATGCTCACCTACGGCCTGCTCGCACGCGCCTGCCTGTTTGAGATCCTCTGGGCGGCAGTCTACTGGGCGGGGACTCAGCTCCTGCTCACCAAAAAGCTGAACCTCAATTAAACGCTTCTCTCTGCGGCGGCCCGTTTTCGCAAGCGGGCCGCCACAAACTTGCATTTTGCAGAAAAAATTTCCGTTTTCCCCGCCCGCACGCCTTGTCAGAACGAAGGGACACTGTTATAATATGGGCCAGAACTTAGCGCCGATCATGGCCGCCGGACGGAAGAGAGAGCACGCCGCTGCGACAGTTCGCGCGCGATTGGAGGCAGTCAATATGCAGGAAATTCGCATTGAATGGACCAAGCAGCCCAAGGAAAAGCCCGCCGATGAGAGCAAGCTGGGCTTTGGCAAGATCTTTACCGATCACATGTTCCTGATGAACTACACCGCCGGCGAGGGCTGGCAGGACCCCCGCATCGTGCCCTACGGCCCCTTCTCCCTCGACCCGTCGAGCATGGTCTTCCACTATGCGCAGGAGGTCTTTGAGGGCATGAAGGCCTACCGCACGGCCGACGGCTCGGTGCAGCTCTTCCGCCCCTATGAGAACGCCCGCCGGATGAACAGCTCCTGCGAGCGCCTGTGCATCCCCGCCATCGACGAGGAGCTCTTCGTCTCCGCCGTGAAAAAGTTGGTGGAGGTGGACGAGGCGTGGGTCCCCCACTCCCCGGAGACCTCGCTGTACCTCCGCCCGTTCGTGTTCGCCACCGACCCGTCGCTGGGCGTGCACGCCTCGCACACCTATCAGTTCGCCATCATCGCCTCCCCCTCCGGCTGCTACTATCCCGAGGGGATCAACCCGGTGCGCATCTATGTCGAGTCCAAGGACGTGCGCGCCGTGCGCGGCGGCACCGGCTACACCAAGTGCGGCGGCAACTACGCCGCCTCCATCCGCGCCGGTGAGGTCGCCGAGGAGAAGGGCTATTCCCAGGTCCTCTGGCTCGACGGCGTGGAGCAGAAGTATATCGAAGAGGTCGGCTCGATGAACGTCATGTTCAAGATCGACGGCAAGATCGTCACCCCCGCCCTCACCGGCTCCGTCCTCCCCGGCATCACCCGCAAGAGCTGCATCGAGCTGCTCAAGAGCTGGGGCTTTGAGGTGGAGGAGCGCCTGCTGTCCGCCGAGGAGCTCTTCGACGCCGCCGAGAGCGGCCGCCTGGAAGAGGCCTGGGGCACCGGCACCGCCGCCGTCGTCTCCCCCGTGGGCGAGATGGCGTGGAAGGACAAGCACTGCGTCGTCAACCACGGCGAGATCGGCCCCACCGTCCAGAAGCTCTATGACACCCTCACCGGCATCCAGTGGGGCAAGCTCCCCGATCCCTTTGGCTGGGTGGTCAAGGTCAAGTGAGGACCCCGCCGCATAACCCTATAGCGCAGCCGAACGCCCGGCCCGGATTCGGGCCGGGCGTGCTTTCTCTCCAAGGAGGAATCCACATATGGCAGACCGCTCGCTGGCAGACTATATTATGGAGCAGCTCGCCGGGCTGGACGGCGTGCGCCGCCGTCCGATGATGGGCGGCTGGCTGTTTTACTACCGCGGCCGGCTGTTCGGCGGCATCTACGCCAACGGCTTTCTGGTCAAGCTTACCCCGGCGGCGCAGCGGCACATGCCGGACAGTGTCCCCGAGCCGTGCAACGGGCCGGGCGGCGCGCCCATGCTCCCGGTGACCATTCTGGATGACGCCGAGGCGCTTTGCGCGATGGTGGCCGACATGTGGCCCGAGCTGTCCGACCCAGTCCCCCGCCGCAGGAAGAGAAAATCCCGCTAGAAAGGAAGATGGACATGCAGCCCACCGTACTCATCACCGGCGCCTCGCGCGGGATCGGCGCGGCGGCCGCCCGGGCCTTCGGCGCGCGCGGCTGGCGAGTCGGCGTCAACTACTGCCGCTCCCGCGCCGCGGCGGAGGACCTCTGCCGCGCGCTGCGCGCCACCGGCGCAGATGCCCTCCCGCTGGGGGGCGACGTCTCCGACCCGGCGCAGGCGCGCGCCGTGACAGAGCAGTTCCTCTCCTCCTTCCGGCGGATAGACGCGCTGGTCTGCTGCGCGGGCATTGCTCTGGGACAGATGCTGCTCACCGACGTGACGGACGAGCAGTGGCGCCGGCTGTTTGCCGTGGACGTGGACGGGGTGTTTTACCCCGTCCGGGCGGCGCTTGGCCAGATGGTCCGGCAGAAATCGGGGGCCATCGTCACCGTCTCCTCCATGTGGGGGCAGGTGGGCGCCTCGTGCGAGGTGGCTTACTCCGCCGCCAAGGGGGCTGTGATCGCCTTCTCCAAAGCACTGGCCAAGGAGGTGGGGCCCTCCGGCGTGCGGGTCAACTGCGTCTGCCCCGGCGTGATCGACACGGAGATGAACGCCCACCTCTCCCCCGCCGACCGGGAGGCCCTGCGTCTGGAGACACCGCTGGAGCGGCTGGGCACGCCGGAGGAGGTGGCGGAGACGATCTGCTTCCTCGCCGGGCCGGAGAGCCGCTTTGTCACCGGGCAGGTGCTCGGCGTGAACGGCGGGATGGTGATCTAGCGGCGCGGCGATTTCTCCCTCCTTTCCATCTGACCTGATAAAAAAGAGCAAAACTGGCATTTGAACTATGGTCAGTTCCTGCTAGAATAGGGTCAGAAACCAAGGGAGCTTCGTCTCCGCGAAAGATTGGAAGGGATTTTGATGAGAGAACATGACGCCACCCGCCGCCTGGCCTATCTCGGCCTGATGGCCGCGCTGGTCTTTGCCAGCAATTACGCGCGCATCACGCTGCCCATCGCCTTGGGCGGGCAGACCTCATTCACGCTGGCCAATATCGTCTGCTGCCTGTGCGGGCTGCTGCTCGGACCGGTCGGCGGGCTGGCTTCCGGGTTGGGGTCCGCACTCTATGACCTGACCAACCCCCTCTATGCCGCCGAGTGCTGGATCACCTTTCTCACCAAGGGCGTGATGGGGCTGGTGGCCGGGCTGGCGGCCCTGCCGCTCTTTGCCCGGCTGGAGAGCCGGTACGTCCGCTGTCTGGCCGCTACGGTGCTCGGCTGCGCGGCCTACTATCTGCTCTATTTCACCAAGTGCTTTCTCTACGACGGACTGCTGATCGAGGGCCTGGCGCCGGTGGTAGCCGCCGCGACGCTGCCGCTGCGCTTCCCCGCCAGCATCTTCAACGCCGCGATCGCCATGCTCGCCGCGCCGCCGCTGGCCATCGCGCTCGACCGCGCGCTGGAGAAGAGCGGAATGCACCTGGTCTGAGCGTCTTCACAGGGCAATCATAATCCCTGGCAAATGGGGCTGTGAATTAAGAAAACGTTGAAGTTAAGAACGGTATAGTCAAATGGCTATACCGTTCTTAACCTTTCAGCTACATTTTGGGCTTTGATTTCGCCCGATCAAAATCAAACGCACCGACTTTCAATTGGCCACACAAATAGCAACCTTATCTATTTTATAAGTCTGACGCAATTTACTTTTATTTAGCTATATACAAAATATTTCATTCACACTCTCCATTCGTTGTCTGAATTCCATTGGCATTCCGTAACCAACATTTCAGAAAATGTAGCTCTAAAAGAGCCTTCTGTAGGACTACAGGCATATATTCCATATGTAATCATCCCTGCTCCTTCCCACATATGGAAAATTCGCATCTGCCGATAATTTACTCCATCTTCACTACATTCTACACAAAAATCACTTTCTCTGCGTGAAAAGCGGTACCACATGCTTTTAATATTGGAAGATATATCCGTAGTAGCCCAATCAGAATACCCATGATTTGTAACAACGCTTCCCAGGCGCTGTACGGTTTCGTTTTCATATTCGATTGATGCCTTAAACCAGTTGTCGCTATCCAGATACATCGCAACACCACACTGATCAAATCTACATGAACTTTCA
>DVJB01000017.1 GCA_018710845.1 Candidatus Onthomonas avicola | reverse complement strand
CGCCGATCGGCAGCTGGATGGGCACCGCATTGGCCTTCAGGCGCTCATGGATCATGTCCAGAACGTGGTAGAAATCGGCGCCCATGATGTCCATCTTGTTGACGTAGACCATGCGGGGAACGCGATAGTGGTCGGCCTGACGCCACACCGTCTCCGACTGGGGCTCGACGCCGCCCTTGGCGCACATGACGGTCACAGAGCCGTCGAGCACGCGCAGGGAACGCTCCACCTCCACGGTGAAGTCCACGTGGCCCGGGGTGTCGATGATGTTGATCCGGTGGTCGCGCCAGAAGCAGGTGGTGGCGGCGGAGGTGATGGTGATGCCGCGCTCCTGCTCCTGCACCATCCAGTCCATGGTGGCCGAGCCCTCATGTGTCTCACCGATCTTGTGGTTGACGCCGGTGTAGTACAGGATACGCTCGGTCGTGGTGGTCTTGCCTGCGTCGATGTGAGCCATGATGCCAATATTTCTGGTTTTCTCCAGAGAAACTTTTCTAGGCATGTCTATATGCTCCTTTGTGTCTGTAGCGGATTCGGTCTGTCGCGCTGCTTACCAGCGGAAGTGGGCGAAGGCCTTGTTGGACTCGGCCATCTTGTGCGTATCCTCACGCTTCTTGACGGCGTTGCCGGTGTTGTTGGCGGCGTCCATCAGCTCACCGGCCAGGCGCTCCTTCATGGTGCGCTCACTGCGGTTGCGGGAATAGGTGGTCAGCCAGCGCAGACCCAGGGTCTGACGGCGGGCGGGACGCACCTCGATGGGCACCTGATAGGTCGCGCCGCCGACGCGGCGGGCCTTGACTTCCAGGCTGGGCATGATATTCTCCATCGCGGTCTGGAAAACCTCGAGGGGCTCTTTGCCGGTCTTCTCCTGGACGATATCAAAAGCGCCATAGACGACCTTCTGGGCCACGCCCTTCTTGCCGTCGAGCATGATGCTGTTGACCAGCTTGGTCACCAGCACGGAATGATAGACCGGATCGGGGAGAATCTCCCGCTTGGGTACATTTCCTCTTCTGGGCACTTTACTTCCCTCCTTCATAATCTGATTTCACAGGTACTCGAGAGCCGCCCTGCGGCCCCCGTGTCGGACAGGCGGGGGAGCCTGTCCAGTGCCTGCCGAAGATTCTTACCCAAATCTATGAATAAGCGTCTTCGAGCAAGGCAGAGTGCCTTGCGCTTGAGCGCAAAAGTGCATTAATGTTGTTGGTTCGGGCAGATTACTTCTTCTTGGCCGCCTTCGGGCGCTTGGCGCCGTACTTGCTGCGGGCCTGCATCCGGCCATTGACGCCCTGGGTGTCGAGGGTGCCGCGGATGATGTGGTAACGCACGCCGGGCAGGTCCCTGACACGGCCGCCGCGGATCATGACCACGGAGTGCTCCTGCAGGTTGTGGCCCACACCGGGGATATAGGCGGTCACCTCGTAGCCGTTGGACAGGCGCACACGGGCAATCTTCCGCAGCGCGGAGTTCGGCTTCTTCGGGGTGGCGGTACGCACCGCGGTGCACACGCCGCGCTTCTGGGGCGAGGGCAGGTCGGTCTCCTTGTCCTTCAGGGTGTCCCGGCCCTTCTGCAGAGCGGGGCTGTTGGACTTGTAGAGGGAAGTCTTGCGGCCCTTCCGAACCAGCTGGTTAAAAGTAGGCATTGACTGATTTCCTCCTTTCTTCTGGGAAATAAATAGATTTATTTTAACGCCGCCGCATGGCGGTCGCTAAAACCGTCCTCAGGTCCGCGCAGCAGGGCCGCGGCCGCGGCTCCCACCGGCAGGGCGCAGGTGTGTCCGAGCGACTGCATGGTCTCCACCCAGCGCACCGGGACGCCGCGCTGCCGGCACAGCGTCAGCAGCGGGCCGGTCACGGCGGGATCGGCGTCCCGCGCGAGCAGGACGGTCCGGGCCGCACCGGAGTGAATCGCCTTGCCCGTCTGTTTGCATCCGGCCACATATCCGGCCTTCTCCTCCCGGTCCGGCACGTCGATTCCTCCCTGTCAGCGTCATACGCAGACCTACGCAATTGGAAATTATATCATTCCCGCGCAACCCCGTCAAGAAAATTTTTGCACGAAAGCGGCCGTTTTCCGCGATTTGTCCGCACCATTTTGCCCACAGGGGCGCGCGGGCGCCCTCAGAGGACGATGAGCTCCTTCGGCGCGGCGGTGATGTCCTCACAGCCGTCCGGTGTCAGATACAGCACGTCCTCGATCCGCACGCCGAACCGTCCGGGCAGGTAGATACCCGGCTCGGCGGAGAGCACCGCCCCGGCGGGGATGGTATCCCGGCAGCTCGGGCTGAAGTTCGGACTCTCGTGGATCTCCAGCCCCAGGCTGTGGCCGAAGCTGTGGCCGAAGTACGGCCCGCAGCCCGCCGCCTCAATCACGGCGCGCGCCGCGGCGTCCACCTCGCAGCCGCGCACGCCCGCCCGGGCGGCGGCAATGCCTGCGCGCTGGGCCTCGAGTACAGTGTGATAGACCCGCTCCATCTCCTCGGTGGGCCGGCCGATGGCGACGGTGCGCGTCATGTCCGAGCAGTAGCCGTCCACCACGCAGCCGAAGTCCATCGTGACAAACTCGCCTTCCCGCAGCGCGCGCCCGCCCGGAATGCCGTGCGGCAGGCTGCCGTTTGGCCCGGAGACCACGACCGGGTCAAAGGAGTTGCGCTGCGCGCCGAGCCGCATCTGGTAAAAGGTCAGCCGCGCGGCGATCTCCCGCTCGGTCACGCCGGGGCGCAGGTCGTTCAGAATCTCCTGGAAGACCTGGTCGGTAATCGCCTGGGCCCGGCGCATCCGCGCCAGCTCCTCGGCGTCCTTGGACGCGCGCAGGGAGAGCACGATCTCCCCGGCGGGGACCAGCTCGACCCGTTCCCCCAGCGCCTCGCGCCAGCGGCGGAAGGCGCGCAGGGTCATGCATTCGTCCTGAAAGCCGACACGCCGCAGTCCCTGCCGCCTGATCTCGGCGGATGCGAGGTCCACATGGGTCCTGCCGCCGCCCACGCAGTGAATCTCGCAGCAATCGGAGCGCTGTTTGACCGCGCTCTCGAGGTAGCGGCTGTCGGTATAGTAGTGGCAGGCGCCGCCGGAGAGGAGGACGACCCCCTCCCCACGGAAATCCAGCGCGTAGGCCTCGGCGGTCTCTCCGGTGATGAGCAGGGCGTCCAGCCCATAGACCGGAAGCTGGCGTCGTATCCGTTCCAATCGGTTCATCTATTCTTCCCCCTTACAGCTGTCGTAAATCCGTCTCATCTCCAGCGCATCCTCGCTCTGCGTCCCGGCGGACTCGCAGATGAAGACCGGCTCCCAGCCGCGCCGGACCACCTCCGCCGCCAGCGGGCGGAAGTCCGGTCCCCAGCCGGGGTCGGCAAAGCGAAGGTGGCGCTTCTCCCCGCCGCGGGGGGTGAACTCAATCTTGGAAAAATGGCTGTGAAAGCGCCGGGCGCGCGCCGCGCCCAGCACATCCTCCATCCGGTCGAGCATGGCGGAAAATGCCTCCGCCCCATCCAGCGCGCCCAGGCTGCGCGCGTAGAGGTGGCCAAAGTCCACGCAGGGGATCAGCGCCTCGTCCATGCGGCACAGGGCGAGCACCTCCTCCAAGTCGCCGAGCTGGTTGATCTTGCCCATCGTCTCCGGGCAGAGGGCGATCTCTCCGTAGCCCGCCGCGCGCACCGCGCGCAAAATCTCCCGCAGGGAGGCCTTCGCGGTCTCCAGCGCCTCCGCTCGCCCCCGGCCCATGAGCGCGCCGGCGTGGACCACCACCCGCGCCGCGCCCATCCACTGCGCCGCGCGGCAGGCGGCGAGGACATGCCCGGTGTTGCGCGCGAGCGCCTCGGGCGCGGGGTTGGAGAGATTGATGAAGTACGGCGCGTGCAGCGAGAGGGCGATGCCGGCGCGCGCGGCGTTGGCCCCGATCGTCCGGGCGGTCGCCTCTCCAACGCGGACGCCCTGCCCGCACTGGTACTCATAGCAGTCCAGGCCGATCGAACGCAGCCAGGCGGGCGCGTCCGCGCTCGCGCGGCTCACGGTGCGGGTGAAGGTGTCGGAATTCCCCGCCACGCCGAACCGCGCGCTCATGCCAGCCCCTCCGGGTGGGGGCAGCGCGCGCGAAAGGGGGTCTCCACCCAGTAGCGCAGACGGCGAAAGGCGCTGTCCAGGGCAACCGGGCGCACGAGCGCGGCCCGGATCCCGGCGTTGTGCGCGCCCCAGATGTCGGTAAAGATCTGATCTCCCACCATCAGCGCCTCCTCCGCCCGGCAGCCGGTCCGCTCCAGCGCGCGGCGGAAGGCCCCGGGCCGGGGTTTGCCCGCGTGGTGGACGAACTCCGTCCCCAGCCCCTCGGCAAAGCGCCGGGACCGGCCGGGCCGCCGCCCGTTGGAGACGATAAAGACCGCGATGCCCGCCGCCGCCAGCGCCGCGCGCCATTGGCAGACCGCCTCGGAGGGGTCCATCTCGCGGTAGCGGGCGAGGGTGTTGTCCAGGTCCGCCAGCACCACCCGGACGCCCAGCGGCCGCAGCGTCTCCGGCGTGAGCTCGAAGACGCTGCCGATCAGATAGTCGGGAACAAGGGGGACTGCCATGTCATTTCCTCCTGCCATCGCGCATAGATTTCTGTGTCCTGATCCTGTGATCCGGTCCAATCTTTTGGTTTTCAGTGTACCATTTTTTCACCGCCGCTACAAGTGGGAGGCCTGCGTCATGATTCCTTTTCCCGCGCTGCTGTGCGCCGTCGCGCCCGAGTCGCTCGGCCGGCTGCGGCCCTATCCGCTCACGCCCGCCCTGCTGGCCTATCAGCTCGGGCCGGGGCCCCGTCTGCTGCGCGCCGCGCCGCCCACGCCGCTGGGCGGCGGCCTGCTCGCCGTGCGGGAGGGAGAGGAGCCTGTCTCGGGCGACTTCGCCTTTTTCTGCCGCCAGGCCGTGCGCGAGTGCCAGGCGCGGGGCGCCCGCGGCGTGTTTGTCAACTGGGGGCAGTTCCAGCGCGGTCTGTGGCAGCTCACCCACGCGCTGGGGGAGAGCCTCGCGCGCGTCGGCCTGTCGCTCTACGTGCCGGAGCGGTACGCCGGCGCGGCCCCCGGGGCAAAGGTACTCCTCTCCTCCGCGCTCTCCGGCGGCAGCCTGGAGCTGCGGCTGCGCGAGGGTCTGGAGCGCTACGGGCCGGAACGGACCGTTCTGGCGCTGGAGCGGATGGCAGAGGACTTTGACCTGCCCTCCCCCTCCGGCTGCGGGACGCCGCTCTCGCCTGAGGCGCTCGACCGCCTGCGCCGCCGGACCGGGGCCAGCGTGTTCTGGTCCGGGGAACTGTGCGCGCGCTACTTCACCTACGCCGAGGGGCAGCGGGTCCACTTCGTCCTCTTTGACGACGGGGCCTGCCTGCGCCAAAAGCTGGAGCTCGCGCACCGCCTCGGCATCCAGCAGGCGATGTGCGCTTGGGACGAGATTGCCGCGTGCGCCCCGGTCTGGTTCGGGCAGGGGTGACCGGCTCCGGGGCAAAAAAGCACCCCGCTCCGGTCGGAACGGGGTGCTTGGTCGCTTAGTAGAACTTTTTGCGGTTTTTGCGCGCAGCTTCCGATTTCTTGCGGCGCTTGACGCTCGGGCTCTCGTAATGCTCGCGGCGACGGACCTCGGCCAGCACGCCGGACTTGGCGCAGCTGCGCTTAAAACGCTTCAGAGCGCTGTCGAGCGACTCGTTCTCTCTGACGCGGATTTCAGCCATTCTATTTTCCCTCCCTCCGATACATGCCCAGGGAGTCTGTGTGCAAGGGCATAGCAGCCCGCAAAAATGCGGTGCCTGTTAGCAATAGCCTACACCATCCCGCCCCGCTTGTCAAGGGCAGTTGTGCATTTTTTAACTAACAGGGCAAGGCGTCACCGGGCCGGCCGGAAGATCAGGTTGACCAGCTTGACCTTGCCGTCCTTGCCGCGCACGACGATCTGCTTGACCAGCTCCTTGCCCTCGGCCTGCTTCTGCACCTTGCTCTCGGCCAGCGCGGCGTCCACCACCGCCTGGTCGCCGCTGTCGGCGGGCACGCGGATGCTCGCACGCAGCTTGCCGGCGACCTGCACGGCCACCTCCACCGTCGCGGCCACCGTCTTGCTCTCATCGTAGGCCGGCCAGCGCTGCTGGCAGACCATGCCCTCGGCGGACCAGCCCAGGTTCTCCCAGAGCTGCTCGCAGATGTGCGGGGCAAACGGGGAGAGCAGCAGGATGAGCGCCTTCAGGTCGCCCTTCGTGCAGCCCTTGGCGTAGAAGTCGTTCGTCAGCGCCATCAGGGCGGCGATGGCGGTATTGAACTTCATCGCCTCGATGTCCTCGCTGACCTTCAAGATCGCCTTATGGATCGCCGCCTCATTGTCCGGGCTGTAGTCCTCGCTGGCATCCGCCTTCTCCTGCAGGTTCCAGACGCGGTCGAGGAAGCGCTTACAGCCGCGCACCGCCTCGTCCGACCAGGTGGCGGTCTTCTCAAAGTCGCCGATGAAGAGGATATACAGGCGCATCGTGTCCGCGCCGTACTCACGGATGACGTCGTCCGGGTTGACGACGTTGCCCAGACTCTTGGACATCTTGACGGCGGGGCGCAGGGCCTGGTTGCCGTACTTGTGCACCAGCGCGTCCTTCTCCGCCTGGGTCTCCACGTTGCCGACATAGTGCGGGTTCTTGCCTAGGATCATGCCGTGGCTGGTGCGCTTGGCGTACGGCTCGGCATAGGGTACCACGCCGATGTCGTGCAGGAAATTGTTCCAGAACCGGCTGTAGAGCAGGTGGAGCGTGGTGTGCTCCATGCCTCCGTTGTACCAGTCCACCTGGCCCCAGTAGTCCAGCGCCTCCTTGGAGGCGAGGGCCTCGCTGTTGTCCGGGTCCATATAGCGCAGGAAGTACCAGCTCGAGCCGGCCCACTGGGGCATGGTGTCCGTCTCCCGCCGGGCGGGGCCGCCGCAGCAGGGGCAGGTGGTGTTCACCCAGTCGGTCATCGCCGACAGCGGGCTCTCCCCGTCATCCGTCGTCTCATAGCTCTCCACCTCGGGCAGCAGCAGCGGCAGCTCGCTCTCCGGGAGGGGCACATAGCCGCACTTGTCGCACCAGACGATGGGGATAGGCTCACCCCAGTAGCGCTGGCGGGAGAAGACCCAGTCGCGCAGCTTGTAATTCACCTTGGCGTGGCCAATGCCCTCGCGCTCGAGGTGCTCGATCATCGCCTTCTGCGCGTCCTTTACCGACATGCCGGTGAGGAAGCCGGAGTTGACCATCACGCCGTCGTCCACGTCGGTAAAGGCGGCCTTCGTCACGTCCACCTCGCCCTCGGCGCCGGCGACCACCTGCACGATGGGCAGGCCGAAGACCTGGGCAAACTCCCAGTCGCGCGTGTCGTGGCCCGGCACGGCCATGATCGCGCCGGTGCCGTAGGTCGCCAGGACGTAGTCGGAGATGAAGATGGGGATATGCTTGCCGTTGACCGGGTTGATCGCCTCCACGCCCTGGAGGCGCACGCCGGTCTTCTCCTTGGCCAGCTCCGTGCGCTCAAAGTCGCTCTTGGCGGCCGCCTTGCGGACGTAGGCCTCCACCTCGTCGTAGTTGGCGAGCTCGTGTTTCCACTTCTCCACGCAGGCGTGCTCCGGGGCGATGACCATATAAGTCGCTCCGAAGAGGGTGTCGCACCGGGTGGTGTAGACGGTGAGCACGTCGCCCTCGGTGGTGGCGAAGTTCACCTCCGCGCCGGTGGAGCGGCCGATCCAGTTGCGCTGCTGGGTCTTGACCCGCTCGATGAAGTCCACATGGTCCAGTCCGTCAAGCAGCTTCTGGGCGTACTCCGTGATCTTGAGCATCCACTGGCTCTTCTCCTTGCGCACGACGGGCGCGCCGCAGCGCTCGCACACGCCCTCGACCACCTCTTCGTTGGCCAGGACACACTTGCAGCTGGTGCACCAGTTGACCGGCATGGTGGTCTTGTAGGCCAGGCCATGCTTGAAGAGCTGGAGGAAAATCCACTGGGTCCACTTGTAGTAGTTCGGGTCGGTGGTGTCAATCACGCGGTCCCAGTCGAAGGAATAGCCCAGCATATGCAGCTGCCGGGTAAAGCTCTCGATGTTGCGGCGGGTGACCGCGGCGGGATGGACGTGGTTCTTGATGGCAAAGTTCTCCGTTGGCAGGCCAAAGGCGTCAAATCCGATCGGGAAGAGGACGTTATAGCCGTCCATCCGCTTTTTCCGGGCCACCGCGTCCATCGCGGTGTAGGGCCGGGGATGTCCGACGTGCAGTCCGGCCGCGGAGGGATAGGGAAACTCCACCAGGCCGTAAAACTTGGGCCGGGTGGTGTCGCCGGTGACGGCGCGGAAGGCCTTGGTCTCGTTCCAGCGGTCCTGCCACTTCTTTTCAATCGCTGCAAAATCGTACTTCACTGTTATCACACTTTCTTTCCCAGTTTCCGTTCCAACCGATCGGGCGCGCCGTCAGTCCAGCGCATGTCCGTTGCGCAGGGCCTCGCGGCGCTCGGCGCGGTCGGTCTCCAGCAGTCCGGAGATGTCCACCATCTCTCCATCACTCCACAGGTGCTCCAGGCCGTAGAACTCCCGCTGCTCGGGCAGGAAGATGTGCACCACGACGGTGGAAAAGTCGAGCAGCACCCAGCCGGATTCCCGCTCGCCCTCCTTGTGGTGAATCTCCTCGCCCAGCTTCTCCGCCGCCTCCTCGCAGATGTCGGAGAGCGTGCGAATCTGCGTGGTGGAGGTGGCGGTACAGAGGATAAAGTAGTCCGCCAGAATGGTGATGTCCCCCACCTGCAGCAGCTCGATCTTCTGCGCCCGCTTGCTGTCGAGCGCGCGGATGATCGCCTCCGCCAATGTCCTCGCCTCTGCCATGGTTATCTCCTCTCCCCTCTCTCTGCCAGCAGCCAGTCCCGGGCCTCCAGCGTCCGGTAATGGATCGGTCCGCCCTCCCGGCCGGTGTGCTCGATCGTGATCTCCAGCCCGCGCAGCACCGCCGCGTCGAGGTCTGTCTCAATCAGCTCGCGCAGCTCCGCCGCCCAGCTGTACTTTCGGGTGGGCTCGGCGTAGTCCGCGATATAGAGAATCTTCTCCAGCAGCGTCATGTCCGCCTTGCCGGTGGTGTGCCAGCGGATCGCCTCGCTCACCGCCTCCGGCATGCCGAAGACGTACCTGGCCAGCGCCGCGCCGCTCTTGGCGTGCAGGAGCGGCAGGGTTTTCCGCTCGATATCGTCTAAAAGAATGCCATACTTCGCGCAGGTTGTCAACTGCTGGGGGAGCGTATAGTACTTGGTGCAGTCGTGCAATATGGCCGCCTGGCGCGCGGCGTTCTCGTCGGCGCCCCACCGGCGGGCCAGATGCGCCGCCGTCTCCTCTGTGCCGCGGATGTGGGGGATGCGCTTGGACTTCACCATGGACGCGCTCACCGCCCGCAGCTCCTCGAGGGAGAGGTGCTTCAGGTCGGCCTTGGTACCGTAGAGCCCCTCGCGCAGAATATAGCCCCAGATGCTCTCGTCCAGATATTCCCGTCCGCCGCCGCGCGCGAGCAAGGCGCGCAGCGCGGTGGAGGAGATCTCCACCAACCCGGGCAGCGTTACCGTCACCACCCGCGCGCCGAAGCGCCGGGCGAGGTAGTCCCGCTGCGGGGCGAAGAGGTCCTCCCCGTCCCCCTCCGTGCGGCCGAAGGCGCAGATGCCGGCCAGGCGGGTGATGGTCTCCGGGTCATGCCAGTACTGAAGGGTGAGGAACATGTCCGTCCCCATGAGCAGCCACAGCTCGTCTTTCGGATGCTGCCGGTGCAGCGCTGTGAGGGTATCGCTCGTGTAGCTCTTGCCCGCCCGGCGCACCTCCAGGTCGCTCACCTCCACCGGGATGTCCAGGTGCAGGCGGTCGGCCATGATCCTGGTCATCTCCAGCCGCTGCTCCGGCGCGGCGGAGGCCGCGGAGAGGTCCTTGTGCGGCGGCTGGCCGTCCGGGATCAGCACCAGCCGATCCAGCCCGGCCAGCTGCGCGGCGCGCGCGGCCGCCATGTGGCCCAGGTGGGGCGGGTCAAAGGTCCCGCCGTAGACGCCGATCTTCATCCCTTTGCGCCCCTGTCCGCCTTCACGAGGACGATCTTATCCCGCTTGTCCTTTTTATGGCTGGGCCGGTAGAGGACGAACTTCCGTCCGATCACCTGCACCGGCGCCGCCGCC
>DVJB01000002.1 GCA_018710845.1 Candidatus Onthomonas avicola | reverse complement strand
GTGGTGTGGAATAGCGAGGAGCTAGATAACCTTTCTGATACTTTCGAGTTGTCCATGCAATTCCGAATCATAACCGAATATGTGGCTCCCAACTATGAAAATGTATATCCGGATGATATCACAAAGTATATGGAGCCTATCTCGTGGGAAGCACACTTTGGTGAATCCTATCTTATTACCATCACCGGTGATAAGACCAATGGATATAAAGCCGTATTGAACTAATTTTATCGAAAAATATAGCAAAGCCAGCCGAGCCAGTCAACGGTCAAGATGAACGGCGCATACGCGCCGCCGTTGACAGCCCCGCCCGCCTTTGCAGATAGGCAAGCAAAAAGCCCGGAATCATTTGATTCCGGGCCTTTGGCCTTTATGTCTCTCTCAGTCAGCGCATTACCAGGCGCGGCGCACCGCGAGGATGGGCTTATAGTTGACACTGCAGTATGTAATGCCGTAGTTCTTGCCCAGGGCGCTGAGCAGCTGTCCGTTGCCCGCATAGAAGCCGACGTGGCCGGAGTAGCAGACGATATCGCCCACCTGCATGTCGGACACGCTCACCGACCGGCCAAAGCTGCGGAAGGCGGCGGACTGGCGGGGGGAGCTAATGCCGAAGTGCAGCAGCACCTGATGGACATAGCCGGAGCAGTCGATGCCGTTGGTCAGGCTGTTGCCGCCCCAGACATAGGGGTTCCCGACGAACTGCGCCGCGTAGCTGATGATCGCCGAGCCGGTCGCCGAGCCGCTGCTGGAGCCTCCAGAGGGCTCCTCCGGCTCCGGATCGGGCTCCTCGGCCGGCTCCTCCGGCTCCGAATCAGGTTCCTCGGCCGGCTCTTCCGGCTCCTCAGCCGGCGTCTCGGGCTCAGAGGGCTCCTCCGGCTCGTTTTCCGCCGGATTCTGATTCTCCTGTTCCTGCTGCTCCTGCTCCTGCTGTTGCTGCTGCTCCAGGAGCTCCTGCTGGCGGCGGGCCTCCTCGGCGGCGCGCTCCGCCTCCTCGCGCTGGCGCTGCTCCTCCAGGGCGACGGCGGCCTCCTGCGCGGCCAGCTCCTGCTCCGCCTCGCTGATCTCGCCGACCAGCGCCTCCTGCTGGGTGGAGAGTTCCTCAATCTGAGCGGCGTAGAGATCCTGGTTGGCGAGGATCTCGGCGACGACAGCTTCCTGCTCCAGGGCGGCGTCCTCCAGCTCGTCCCGCTCGCTCTCCAGCTCCGTCATCGCCTCCTGCTGAGCGGACTGCTCGCTCTCCAGCTGGACCTCCAGGGTCTCCACTGCCTCGCGGGCGGCGGAGAGGTTGTCAATCACGTCGTTATCATAGGTCATGACGTCGTTGACAAAGCTGAACCGGTCCAGCAGATCGGAGAAGCTGGCCGACTGGAAGAGGATCTCCCAATAGGATACCGTCCCTTGCTCCTCCATGGAGCGCACGCGCTCCAGGAACAGCTCGGTATAGCTGTCCAGATTCGCCTGGGCCTCGGCCAGATCGGTCTGGGTCTGCTCAATCATGACGTCGTATTCGTCAATGATCTCCTGCGTGGTGTTGATCTGGTCGGACAGCAGGCCGATCTGATCCTCCAGCGCGTTCAGGCGCTCCACCGCAGAGTTCTCCTGCTCCGCCAGGTCGGCCAGCGTCGCCTCCGCCTCCGCCTGCTGAGTCGCGAGGTTATCCTTCTGCTCGCGCAGTGCGTCGATATCGTCCCGCATCGCGCTGAGATCCTCCCGCGTGACGTCGGTGGCATGTCCGTAAACCACAATGTCCGCCACCAGCGGAATAATCATCAGTCCCGCCATCAGCAGCGCCATCGCGGCAACGGCGATCCGGCGCGCATCCCAGCTGTGCTTCTTGTCTCTGTTTGTTGTCGTCATCTCATGCCCTCCTCAGACTCGCAGGAACTTGCGGATGGTAAATACGCTGCCGACCACACCGACGATCAGCCCGATGCCTCCGAAGATAATCATCAGGGGAATGCGCAGCTCCTCAAACGGAATAATATTGACCAGCTGAATGTGGCTGTAGACGTTGATCGCCTGCGTCAACAGCTCGTAAAGTCCCCACTCAGCCAGATAGGCCACCACAGCGCTGCCGACGCCGAGGATAATGCCCTCGACCACGAAAGGCAGCCGGACAAAGGTGTTCGTGGCGCCCACCATCTTCATAATGGCGATCTCGCCCTCGCGGGCGGAGGTGGCCAGCTTGATGGCATTGGAGATGATAAAGAAGGAGACGATCACCAGCACGACCACCATCACCAGCGCGATAATAATGGTCACATTGCGCAGCGTGATAAATCCGTTTGCCACCTCCAGGGCGGCGGAGATATCGGCGATCCCCTCAATCCCCCGGACCTGGTCAATCGTGTCCTGAAGCTGTTCAATGTCATTCACCGTGATGCTGAAGCGTCCGCGCAGGACGGAGGAGGGCAGGTCCTCGTAGAGGGAGGAGTCGTTCAGACCCTCCGTGTAGCTCTCCCACGCCTCGTCCCGGGTGATGTAGTCGCAGGAGGCGACGTTGTCGATCGCCTCGATCTGGCTGCCGAGCGCCTCGGCCTGCTCATCGGTATAGGTGTCGTCCACATAGGCGAGGAACTCATTTTCCTGCATCAGCGCATCCAGATTATATTCCAGATTGATCGCCAGCAGGGCAAAGGTGCCCATAATCAGCAGGCAGGAGGCCATGATGCCGATGGAGGCGACCGTCATAAAGCCATGGCTGGCCACCCCGTGCAGGCCCTGCCGGATGTGATATCCCAGATTAAATCGTCTCATAGTCGTACAGTCCGTTCTCCATGTCGCTGATGACCCGGCCCTCGTCGATGCTGATGACGCGCTTGTTAAAGCAGTTGACCAGGTCTCTCTCGTGGGTGACCACCAGCATGGTGGTGCCCAGCTGGTTGATCTTTTCGAGCAGGCACATGAGCTCGTAGGAGCGCTCCGGGTCCAGGTTGCCGGTCGGCTCGTCGGCGATGATGGTTTTCGGATTGTTGACCAGCGCGCGGGCAATGGCCACACGCTGCTGCTCGCCGCCGGAGAGCTCATTGGGGTAGCACTCGGACTTGTCCGACAGACCGACCAGATCGAGCACGTAGGGGATGCGCTCCCGGATGAGCTTGCCGCTGCTGTTGACCACCCGCATGGCGAACTCCAGGTTCCCACGGACGGTCCGGTTGTCAATCAGGCGGAAGTCCTGAAAGACGACGCCCAGCGTGCGGCGCAGGTAGGGGATCTGGCGGCGCTTGAGCCGGGCCAGGTCAAAGTCCCCCACCAGAATCCCGCCGGAGGTAATGCGCTCCTCGGCGGTGATCAGCTTCAAAATGGTGGACTTGCCCGAGCCGGAGGGGCCGACCAGAAAGACGAACTCGCCGTCCTCAATGACAAACGACACGTCGTAGAGCGCCTCGGTCAGGTTGCTGTCGTATATCTTCTTGACGTTGTTGAATTGAATCATAGTCTCTCCCGTCGTTTCTATCCACTGCGTTTCGATATACATGAGCATTATAGCTTTTTTTGTAACTTCTGTCAATCCATATTCACACAAAATTCAAAAATCCGACGAAAAGTCTCCGTCTCATGGAAGAAACGGAGACTTTTGAAGCATTTTTCCGATAACAAATAGTTACAGCTTATGACTTGATCCCCCGCGAGCGCAGGTACTGCTTGACCATCAGCGCAACCTTGAAGGTAATCGCGTCGTCAAACTCCCGCAGGTCCAGCCCGGTGAGTTTCTTAATCTTTTCCAGGCGGTAGACCAGCGTGTTCCGGTGGACAAACAGCTTGCGCGCCGTCTCGGAGACGTTCAGGTTGTTCTCAAAAAACTTGTTGATGGTAAACAGCGTCTCCTGGTCGAGCGCGTCAATGGGGTTCTTTTTGAACACCTCCTGCAAGAACATCTCGCACAGGGTGGTGGGCAGCTGATAAATGAGCCGGCCGATGCCCAGGTTGTCGTAGTTGACGATGGAGCGCTCCGTGTCAAAGACCTTGCCGACGTTGATGGCCATCTGCGCCTCTTTATAGGCGCGGGCAAGGTCGCGGATATGGGTGACGACGGTGCCGATGCCGATGACGACGCGGACTTTCAGGTCATTTTCCATCATTTCGGAGATCTGCTGGGCCAGATGGATCAGCTCCCGGCCGGTCATCCCCTCCTGCACCTGCTTGATCAGCACGATATCCGTCTCGTTGACCGAGACGACAAAGTCGCTCTGCCGGTCGGGGAAGAGGGACTGAATGGCGTCGATCACCGCCAGATCGGTCTGTTCTACCTGGCGGATCAGGAAGACGGCCCGCGGCGCCTCGGTGGCAAAGTGGAGCTCCTTGGCGCGGATATAGATGTCCCCGAGCATAATATTGTCCGAGATGATATTCTTGACAAAGGTGGCCTTGTCGTGCTTTTCCTCATAATAGGCCTTCGCGCCGTTGAGCGCCACGGCCGCCATGGAACAGATCAGGCGGGCCTGCTCGTCCTCCCCGCGGACAAAGACGGCATAGTCAAACTGCGAACTCCAGGAGCCGAGAGCCTTGAACGTCTTCCCCTCCGCGACCACCACACCGTCGCGCACGCCATTAATCGCCTCCACCACGCTGGACCAGTTTTCCCCGATGACAGGCAAGTCGTTGCAGGCGATGACGCTGCCGTCTTCGTCAATCACACCGATCACGCGGTCGGTGCTCTCTTTCATCTGGAGAACGACGCTCTGAAAAATTCGATTCGACATTTGGTATCCTTCTCCCTTCCCTCGCACAACGGCAAGACCGGCCCTACGCGCTGGATGTTCTCTGTCCGGTTCGCGATAAATGAGAATGCGTCTCCCCGACACACGCCGAACCGGCGGGCGGGAAATACGCATTCCGACTGCGGCTGATGCGCAAAACTCCCACGGATTTCCCCCCTTTTCGGGCCGCTGGGCAACGTCTGCGCCGTATCACCGCAAGCAAACTGATTCCGCAAGCACTATTATAGCGTCTGTCACAGATAATTTCAATACTTTTCCCCAATCTTTTTGTGTAAAACGACGAAAGCAAAACTTACCGCTACGTCTCCCGGCGCAGCGCGTCGATCTCCGCCGCCGTGAGCGCGCGCACCTGTCCCGGCGCGAGGGCCCCGTCTAGACGCAGCGGGCCGAAGGAGATCCGGCTGAGGGCGCGCACCGGAAGGCCGCGCAGGGCAAGCATTCGCCTCACCTGATGGTACTTCCCCTCCCGCACCGTCACGCGGCAGCAGCCCGGCCCCAGGCCCTCCAGCTCCGCAGGAAGGCACTTTGTCCCGTCGCCCAGCGTCAGCCCGGCGCGAAAGGCCGCGCAGTCCTCCTCCCGCACCGTCCCCTCGATCCGCGCCAGGTAGACCTTATCCACATGCCGCCTGGGCGAGAGCAGCGCATGGGCCAGCGCGCCGTCGTCGGTGAGCAGGAGCAGGCCGGTGGTGTCCTTATCCAGCCGGCCCACCGGGGCCAAGCCCGGCCGCCGCAGTCCGGCGGGGACGAGATCGAGCACAGTCGGCGCGCTGCGGTCCTCCGTGGCGGTCAGGACCCCCGCCGGCTTATGGAGCATCAGGTAACTGTGCGCGCTCCAGCCGAGGGGCGCGCCGTCCACCGCGATCTCCTCCGCCTGCGGGTCCGCCTTTTGCTCCGGGCGGCGCACCACCGTGCCGCCCACCGTCACGCGGCCGGCGCGGATCACCTCCCGGCTCTCCTTTCGCGACCAGCGGCCGGTGTCTGTGAGTATCTTATCCAGGCGCAGCTGCATGCGCTTCCCTCCCAACCGATCAACTCTGTACCGGTATTGTAGCATATTTTTCCCCGCCGCAACATAGGGTTCTCCATCCGAACGCGCCGGCAAACCTGCGCGGACTGTCAGGCAGCCGTCTGTCCGGCGCGCGGAGACGGCGCGTTTTCATCCCGGGAGAGGAAGGAGCATCGAGGCCATGGGTATCTATACGGTGAAGATCCGGTGGAAAAATCTGTCGGCCGTTCTGTCGCTGGCCGCGGCATTCGCGCTGTGCCTCATCGGCGGACAGATGGAGACGCAGGCCATTCCCACTGCGGGGACAGAGCAGACACAAAGCGAGCTGATTGTCTATCTGGAGGAACTGGGTTGGGAGATCTCGGGGGCGCCGACGCTGGAGCTGGTAGCGCTGCCGGAGACCTTCGGCTCGGAGTACCAGGAGTATCTCGCCCTGCAGGAGGAGGGTGGCTTTGACCTGGCCGCCTACGCCGGACAGTCGGTGACCCGGTACAGCTACCCCATCTCCAATTACCCCTCCGGTGAGGAGGGCGTCATGGCCGATCTGCTGGTCCTGGACGGACAGATCATCGGAGGCGAGATCCGTTCCGCCAGCCTGAACGGCTTCATGACCGCCCTGACCGCTCGGGACGCGTGAGGCCACGGCTCCTGACAAGAAAAAACCTCCGGGAACTTCCCGGAGGTTGAGGGTCACTGTCTGCCTCTATTCACCGCTTTGTCGGAGATGACATGGATATCCATCTGGTTGTATGGCATTGCGATGCCCTCACGGTCAAACGCCTTCTTAATCTGCTCGAGCAGGTCGAAGCGGAGATTCCAGTAGTCCTCGCTCTTACACCAGACGCGCGCGGAGTAGGTCACGCTGCTCTGCGCAAAGGCAGTGATCCGCGCAAACGGCTCCTCCGGCTCATGTAAAATTGCGGGCTGTGCCTCAATGATGGAGAGCATAATCTCCCGGACACGGTCGATGGGCGCATCGTAGCTGACGGAGAAGTCCAGCTCCACCCGACGCGTACCGCCGCGGGAAAAGTTGATGACGGTGGCAGTGGAGAGGGTGTCATTCGGGATGGTGACGATGCGGTTGTCCACCATCTGGAGTTTGGTGTTGATCAGGCCCACCTCCTGCACCGTCCCCTCTCCCAGAGAACAGGAGATGTAGTCGCCCACCAGGAAGGGCTTGGTCATCATAATCAGCACGCCGCCGAAGAAATTGGCCAGTGAATTCTGTGCGGCCAGCGCCATCGCCGCGCCGAAAATACTCAGCACTGCCACCAGCGAGCTGACATTGATGCCAAAGGAGTCCGCCGCGATCAGCAGCGCCACCGCATACACCAGAACGGTCAGGATGGAGCGCACAAACTTGCGCATCGTCTCCTCCATGTGCGTCCGAACGAGCATACGCCGCAGCACGGTAAGCAGCACCTTGGCCAGCAGCAGACAGAGGAACAGGGTGATCAACCCTCTCACCAGCGGGACCTGAAGAAAGTCAAAAAAGCTGTCAACCGTATTCTCCGTTCCGATGAGCTGGGAAACGGCCTCCTCGACGCTCGGAACCTCTTCCGTCGTGACAGTCAAAACACGGGTCATTTCATTCATCTCCTTTCTGCGAAAAAGCAAACGGGGCCGGCAAATTGCCGGCCCCTCTGCGTTGCGGGAGTCAGACGAAATTAGTCCTCGTTGATCGCGATGACGACGCCGGAGCCCACGGTACGGCCGCCCTCACGGATGGCGAAACGCAGGCCGTTCTCAATGGCGATCGGGGTGATCAGCTCCACGTCCATGTCGACGTTGTCGCCGGGCATGCACATCTCAACGCCCTGAGGCAGGCTGATGATGCCGGTCACGTCGGTGGTACGGAAATAGAACTGAGGACGATAGTTGTTGAAGAACGGAGTGTGACGGCCGCCTTCGTCCTTCTTCAGGACGTAGACCTGGCCCTTGAACTTGGTGTGGGGATGGATGGAGTTGGGCTTGCAGATGACCTGGCCGCGCTCGATGTCGGTACGGGCAATACCGCGCAGCAGAACACCGATGTTGTCGCCGGCCTCAGCGTAGTCCAGCAGCTTGCGGAACATCTCGATGCCGGTGACGACGGAGGACTGCTTCTCCTCCTTCAGGCCGACGATCTCGACGGCCTCGCCCATCTTCAGGGTGCCGCGCTCCACACGGCCGGTGGCGACGGTGCCGCGGCCGGTGATGGTGAACACGTCCTCAACCGGCATCAGGAAGGGCAGGTCAGCCTTGCGGTCCGGAGTGGGGATATACTCGTCCACCGCGTCCATCAGCTCCTTGATGCAGGCATAGTCCGGATGGTTCGGGTCAGTGGACTCGCAGGTCAGCGCGTTGAGCGCGGAGCCCTTGATGATCGGGGTGTCGTCGCCGGGGAACTCATAGAAGTCCAGAGTCTCACGGACCTCCATCTCAACCAGCTCGAGCAGCTCCTCGTCGTCCACCTGATCGCACTTGTTCAGGAAGACCACGATATAGGGCACGCCGACCTGACGGGCCAGCAGCAGGTGCTCCTTGGTCTGAGCCATCGGGCCGTCGGTGGCGGCGATGACCAGAATCGCGCCGTCCATCTGAGCAGCGACGGTGATCA
>DVJB01000016.1 GCA_018710845.1 Candidatus Onthomonas avicola | reverse complement strand
GAGGCTGTCAAAAAAGTGTTTTTGACAGCCTTTCGCGCAAATGCAAGCATTTGCGCGAGTCTGCAGTCCGACTGCGCGCACGGATTTTTGTTCCAAAAATCCGCACACTTGCCGGACTATTAGTATTTTTGGCCCGGTACATGCCCGTGCCAAAAATGAATTGGACTCCATTTGGCTCTTCGAGCCAAACTCGGTGAGACCTTTTTTGATAGTCTGAATGGTCCGGCCGCCGTCGTGGCGGCCGGACCATTCTCTCATTTTTTGAATAGTCCCTGTCAGACGCCCTGCTGCATCAGCTGAGATACCGCCATGGCGGCCACCACCGCCACCGGCTGATGAATCATATAGATCAGCAGGCTGTGCCGTCCGACCCAGCCGAGCAGGGGCACCCGGACAGACAGGACGCGCGGCGGCCGTCGCAGCAGCAGACGGCCGGCAAACCAGCCGGCCAGATAGAGAAACAGCCACGGCAGGAGCGGGAAATAGTCGCTGGAGGTAAAACCCGGCGCCGGAAAGCCAAAGACGGTGAGCCAGCCGGAGGTGTAGAGCCATTCCGGCAGCTCTGCCAGCACCGTGCCGCCCAGCGAGATCACCCCGCGTGAGACTTCCCGCGTGAGCAGAAAGATCAGAAAGCTGGCAATCAGTCCGGCCGCCGGCGGGATCCGCCGCAGCAGCGGCGCGGCCCATGTGGCCAGCAGCAGGCTGCACCCGAGCAGGTTGAGCACGCCGAACCAGATCGCCTGTCCCGGCGTGACCAGCACGGTGACCGCCGTCACGATCAGCCCGCAGGCGTTCACCAACAGCCCGTTTCGCACCCGGTGTCGGCTGAGATGCCAGCTCAGGCCGGAGATCAGGATAAAGGTCCAGCAGATCCCCTGCTGCCAGAGACGGACTGCGCCGATCTCCCGCCAGCCGGGCAGCAGACCGTAGAGAATGTATACGTCAAACAGGAAGTGATAGGCCACCATATTCACCACCGCCAGGCCGCGCAGGCCGTCGATGAGATGGTATCGGGACGGTTGTTCCATGCAATCTCTCCCCTTTCGCCGCCGCGCGGGCGCGGCGCTTTCAGTATAGCACAGGCGGCCACTCCGGTCTATCCCCCGCCCGCGCGCCATACCATACTTTATCAGGTGCCGGAAAGGGGTGTTGGACGACATGCATCTGTTTGCCGTGGCGGCTGCCGCCGTCTACGCGGCCGCGCTGCTGTGCTTTCCACAGGCCGGAGCGGAGGCGGCACAGGAGGGGCTGGCGCTGTGCGCGCGGGTGATTATCCCGTCTCTGTTTCCCTATTTTGTCCTCTCGGAGCTGGCCATCGGGCTGGGGCTGGCCCAGTGGCTGGGCCGCAGACTTGCGCCGATGATGCGGCCGCTCTTTCACGTCGGCGGTGCGGGCGGTGCGGCCCTGGCCCTCGGCATGGTGGGCGGCTATCCGGTCGGGGCGGGCACGGCGCGCACACTGCTGGAAGAGGGCGCCTGCTCCCGGGCCGAGAGCGAGCGCCTGCTGCGCTTTTGTAACAACGCCGGACCCGCGTTCGTCCTCTCGGTGGCGGGGGTCTCCGTCTTCGGGAGCCTCGCGGCCGGGGCGCTGCTGCTGGCGGCGCATCTGACGGCCGCGCTGCTGGTGGGCGTCCTCCTGCGCGGGCCGCGCGAGGATGCCTCCCCCGTCCGGACAGCCTCCCCCGCCCCGCGGACACGCCGGGAGGGCGCGCTCCTGCCGCGCAGCGTGCGCCGGGCGCTGGAGTCCACCCTCCAGGTGTGCGCGTACATCGTGCTCTTCGGCGTCTTTCTCGGCCTGGCGGAGGCCGTCACGGCCGGCCTGTCCCTGCCGGACTGGCTGCGCGCGCTGCTGCGGGGGATCTGCGAGCTCTCCAACGGCATCTGCTCGCTGGAGGGGCTAGGTGACCGGAGAGCCGCCATGGCGATCGCCGCCTTTCTGCTCGGCTGGGGCGGCCTGTGCGTCCACTGCCAGACCGCCGCTCTGCTGGAGGGCAGCGGCCTGCCGCTCGCCCCCTACCTGCGCGCCAAGGCGCTGCAGGGGGCGATCTCCGCCGGGCTGGTCTGGCTGGTGCTGGGGCTGTTCCCGGCGTGGATGCCGGTCTCTACGGGCGCCGGCCGGGTGGAGACGCAGCCTCCCCTCTCGCTCATCGCCGGCGCGCTGGCCCTGGTTGCAGTCCTTCTGCTGTCAAAAAGAGCTGGAAAAAGACAGGCAGAGCGGTTATAATCATGGCAAAGAGATTTTCCGGCCCGGCCGGAGAGGAGGGACTTCCTATGCTGTTTCGAAGCGAGATTGAGCCGCGCTGTGCCTACTGTCAGCACGGCGAGGCGTTGGATGGGCAGTCGGTGCTCTGCCCGAAAAAGGGCGTGGTGGACGGCGGCAGCCACTGCCGCAGCTTTTCCTATGACCCCTTCCGCCGTACACCGCCCGCCCAGCTCGCGCCCGACTTCAGCCGCCTGCGCGCGGAGGACTTCTCCCTCACCGGTCCGGAGGAGGAGCGTTGAGCGGCGCGTGCGGAAATTTTTTCCAGCGCATATTTCTCCCCCGCAGCGGCCATAGTAACGTCGTGGACGCCATGAGCTTCCCAGCGGAGGAGGGAGAACTACTATGCTCGACAAGATCACTCTGATCCTGACCATCATCGGAGGTCTGAACTGGGGCCTGATCGGCCTGTTTCGCTTCGACCTGGTCGCGTTTCTGTTCGGCGGCTCGGACAGCCTGATCAGCCGGATCGTCTACACCGTTGTCGGCCTGTGCGCGATCTGGTGCATCTCGCTACTGTTTCGCAACACGGACACCGCGCGCACGGAAGCTGCGCATTAACCCCCTGCTCATCCGGCGCGTTCGCCGGGCAGGTCCGGCGGCCAGGGTTCTCCGGGAGCTCTGGCCGCCCTGTTTTTGCCGCGCGCAGCGCCTCCTCTCCCCTGGAGCGGCATAAAATATTGCTTGCCTTTTCGGACAGCTCTCGCTATAATATGGGCCAGAAACCAGTCTTAAACGTTCTATCTGCACGGCAGCCTGCCGTGTAGACGTCAGGAGAAAGGTAAATTTTTTTGCTGATCCTCCCAGCCTGCGCAGGAGATTCGGCACGGGCTTGGAGGGCAGGCATGGCCGTGGTATCCAACGTAACCAATCAAATTATCTCCTATCTGTGTCAGAACATTCGCGACGGCTCATGGCCGCTGGGCAGCCGGCTCCCCTCGGAGCATCAGCTCTGCCAGACGCTGGGCGTCAGCCGTACCAGCGTGCGCAGCGCCCTGCAGCAGCTCGGCGCGCTCGGCATCGTGGAGAGCGTACGCGGCAAGGGGACCTATCTGCGCTCCCTCGACCTGTCCGCGCTGGAGGCGGCGGTTCCGATGCAGTCGCCGGAGCGCCTGCGCCATCTGATGGAATTTGCCCGTCTGGTCTGGCCCTCGCTGTGCGGTAACCTCGCCTGCGGGATTGAAGAGGGCAGCCTGCTGGCACTGGAGCAGACCGCCAGGGAACTGCACACACTGGAGCCCGGCGCGTGGAAACGCCTGATTCACCTGGCGATGGAATTTCACTACGCCCTCGCCACCCCATTCCACAACCCAATCCTGACCGAACTGGCGGAAAACTTCCTGCGGGAGCTGGCCAGCTATCCCTGCGTGGACAATTGGAATCTCGTCTATCATGGGCTGCTGTACTACTTCGATCTCCTGCTGCTCGCCCTGCGCAAGCACGAGCGCGAGCAGGCTTCCGCCATCATGGACGACTATCTCCGCCACTCTGCCGAGTTTTGCTACCAGCTTTCAACGCCCAGCGGCCAGGAGGCGGAGGCAGAGAGCGCACCGCCGGAAAAGAGGTCTTGACAGACGCCGCCGGCGGTGTTATATTACTCTCACAGACACCCCCCTGGGGTGGGGTAATTCTCCCCAGGTTTTCGGCTGCCGCAGAAAATGGAGGTCGATCCCGCATATGAAACAGTCCTTTGCCATCACCGGCATGAGCTGCGCCGCCTGCAGCGCCCATGTGGAGCGCGCGGTAAACGCCCTGCCGGGCATCCGGTCCGCCAGCGTCAACCTGCTGGCCAACAGCATGACGGCGGAGTTTGACGAGTCCGTCCTCTCCGTCGAGCAGATCTGCCAGGCGGTGGAGCAGGCCGGCTATGGCGCCTCCCCCACCGGGGGCAGCGCCCGGAAGCAGGCTGCCCAGGCCGACCCGCAGGTGCTCGTAGACCAGGAGATCCGCGCGATGCGCCACCGGCTGATCTGGTCCGTCGTCTTTCTGGTCCCCCTGTTCTACCTCGGCATGGGGCACATGATGGGCCTGCCGCTGCCCGGCTTTCTGACCGGAGCGGAAAACGCGATGGTCTATGCCCTCGCCCAGCTCATCCTGGTCCTCCCCATCCTCTATCTGAACGACAAGTACTTCACCAACGGTTTCCGCTCCCTCGCGCGGCGCGCGCCCAACATGGACTCGCTGATCGCCATCGGCGCGGCGGCCGGCATGATCTACTCCGTCTACGCCCTCTTTGTCATTGCCGCCGCCCTCGGGCGGGGCGATCTGGAGACGGCGCACGAGTACCAGATGAACCACCTCTATATCGAGTCCGCCGGCATGATTCTCACCCTGATCGACGTCGGCAAGTATCTGGAGACGCGCAGCAAGGGCAAGACCTCGGACGCCATCCGCCACCTGATCGGGCTTCAGCCCAAGACGGCTCGCGTCCTGCGCGGCGGCGCGGAGACGGAGGTGCCCATCGAAGAGGTGCAGGTGGGCGACCGCATCGTGGTCCGGCCGGGCCAATCCATCCCGGTGGACGGCGTCGTGGAGGAGGGCTCCACCTCTGTCGACGAGTCCGCTCTGACCGGCGAGCCCATCCCGGCGGAGAAACACCCGGGCGACAAGGTCTCCGGCGGCACGATCAACGGCAACGGCACCTTCACCTTCACCGCCTCCCGCGTCGGGGAGGACACGACGCTCGCGCAGATCATCCACCTGGTGGAGGAGGCCTCCGCCTCCAAGGCGCCCATCGCCAAGCTGGCTGACCGGGTGGCGGGCATCTTTGTCCCCGTCGTGCTCGGCATCGCGCTGGTGACCGCCGTCGTCTGGATGCTGGTGACCAGCTCGGTCACCTCCGCCCTCACCGCCGCGATGTCAGTGGTGGTGATCTCCTGCCCCTGCGCGCTCGGACTGGCCACGCCGGTGGCCATCATGGTGGGCACCGGCAAGGGCGCGGAGCTGGGCATCCTCTTCAAGTCCGCCGAGAGCCTGGAGACGCTGCACAAGGTGAACACCATTGTGCTGGACAAGACCGGCACCATCACCCGCGGCAAGCCCCAGGTGACCGACCTGCTGCCCGCCGCCGGGCGCGGCGAGGAGGAGCTGCTCGGCCTGGCCGCCTCGCTGGAGGCCGCCTCGGAGCACCCGCTGGCGGAGGCAATCGTCACCCTCGCCCAGGCGCGCGGGACCGAGACCCGGCCGGTGCGGGACTTCCAGGCCAAGCCCGGCCTCGGACTCACCGCCCGCATCGGACAGCACGCCTATGCCGCCGGCAACCGCCGCCTGATGGCGGAGCTGGGCGTGCAGATCGACGCGGCGCAGGCGGAAGCCCTCGCCGACAGCGGCAAGACCCCGCTCTACTTCAGTGAGGACGGGCGCTATCTCGGCACCATCGCCGTGGCGGACCTGGCGAAGGAGACGAGCGCGCGCGCCATCCACGCGTTGCAGAGCGAGGGGATCGAGGTGGTCATGCTCACCGGAGACAACGCCCGCACCGCCCGCGCCGTCGCCGCCCCGCTCGGCATCCGCCAGGTGGTCGCCGAGGTGCTCCCGCAGGACAAGGAGCGGCAGATCGCCCGCCTGCAGGCCGAGGGCAAGACGGTCGCCATGGTGGGCGACGGCATCAACGACGCCCCCGCCCTCGCCCGGGCGGACGTGGGCATCGCCATCGGCGCAGGCACCGACGTGGCGATCGAGTCGGCGGACGTGGTGCTGGTCAAATCCGACCTCACCGATGCGGCGGGCGCGGTGCAGCTCTCGCGCAAGGTGATCCGGAACATCCGGCAGAACCTGTTCTGGGCCTTCTGCTACAACTGCCTCGGCATCCCGCTGGCCGCCGGCGTGTTCTATCCCCTGCTCGACTGGCAGCTCAGCCCGATGTTCGGCGCCGCGGCGATGAGCCTCAGCTCGGTCTGCGTGGTCTCCAACGCCCTGCGCCTGCGCCTCTTCCGCCCCAAATATCCCGAAGGCGTCTCCGCGCCCGTCGAGCCGGAGGTGCTCAGCCAAGCCTGCCCCATTCCAAACCAAGCAAAAGGAGAAGATGTCACCATGACCAAAACACTCACTGTCAACGGCATGATGTGCCAGCACTGCAAGGCCACCGTGGAGAAGGCCCTCTCCGCCCTCGAGGGCGTGAGCGCCTGCACCGTCGACCTGGACGCCAAGACCGCCACCTGTACTCTGTCCGCCCCGGTGGACGACCAGGTGCTCTCCGACGCCGTCACCGGCGCGGGCTACGAAGTGGTCTCCGTCCGGTGAAGGCGGACCAGAGCAAAGTCACCCGCCTGCTCAAGACCGCGCGCGGACAGATCGACGGCATTCTGCGCATGGTGGAGGAGGACCGGTACTGCGTGGACATCTCCAACCAGCTGATGGCCACGCAGTCCATCCTCTCGCGGGTGAACGCCGAGGTGCTCAAGGCCCACATGTCCCACTGCGTGCGCGAGGCGATGCAGGCCGGCGACGCCGAGGCAGAGGAGAAATTGCAGGAGATCACCGACCTGCTGGACAAGCTGGTGCGCAGGTGATTCCCGCCCCTTCAGACAAACAGGACGCATTTCCCGGGAAACGACTCGGGAAATGCGTCCTGTCTTTCCTATCAGTCCCTGTCAAAAACAGCCAGCAGCTCTTCCGGCCGGTCGAGGAGGAACTTCGGCCCCAGCGCGGCGAGCTGCGCCCGGTCCCGGAAGCCCCAGGTCACGCTGGCGCAGTCCAGCCCGGCGTTTTCGGCGGTGGCGCGGTCCACCTCGGAGTCTCCGACGTAGAGACACTCCGCTGGGGTCTTCCCGAGCCGGCGCAGGACCTCCTGAACCATGTCGGGGTAGGGCTTGCGCCGCAGGCCGGCGTGCTCCCCCATGGAGACGGCCATGTAGTCTCCGAAGAAGTGTCGACTGAGGGGTCCCACCGCCTCGTCCGGCTTGTTGGAGACCACCGCCATCGTGACCCCCCGGCGGCGAAGCTGCTCGAGCAGGTCGAGGATGCCGGGATAGGGCTTGGTCTCAATCAGGTTATGCGCGGCGTAATAGCGGCGGTACCAGGCGGCCACCTCCTGATAGCGCGCGTCCTCCCGCGGCCAGGGGAGCATCTGGTCCATCAGCACGAGGACGCCGTTGCCGACGCTGGCGCGCACCTTCTCCAGCGTCACCGGCGGGAGGCCCGCGTGGGCCAGCGCGGCGTTCACCGCGGCGGCGAGGTCGTCGAGCGTGTTGAGAACGGTGCCGTCCATATCGAAGATCACAGTATTGTAGGCCATGATATCACCCTCCTTCGCCCCGTTTCGGGGCAGGAGTATTGTACCATGTCCGCCGCCGCTATTCCAGCTTTTTCCGCAGGTGTTCCACCGCGCGGCGCTCGATGCGGGAGATCTGCACCTGGCTGACGCCGACAATGCGCGCGGTCTTCTCCTGGGTCAGGCCGCGAAAGTAGCGCAGGGCGATCACGGTGCGCTCCCGCTCCGGCAGCTCCGCCACCGCCTGGCGCAGGGAGACCGACTCGACAATCTCCCCCTCGATCCCCTCGTCCCCCAGCGCGGACTCCAGGGTGAGCCCCTCCACTGTCTCGCTCTGGAGGGAGGCGACCGCGCCGGTGGCCGTCTCCGCTGCGGCGATCTCCTCCGGGGCCAGGCCGGTCTCCGCGGCCAGCTCAGAGAGCGTCGGCTCCCGGCCGAGGGAGGCGGTCAGCCGTCCCCGGGCCGTGTGGAGCTGGACCGCCTGCTCCTTCAGGGTGCGGCTGACCTTGACCGGCCCGTCGTCGCGCAGGAAGCGGCGAATCTCCCCGGCGATCTTGGGGACGGCATAGGTGGAGAACTGGGTGCCGTAGTCCGGGTCAAAGCTCTCCAGCGCCTTGAGAAAGCCGATGCAGCCGAGCTGGAAGAGATCCTCCGCCTCCGCTCCACGACCGAGATAGCGGCGCACGATGCTCCAGATCAGCTTGTCGTTTTCCGCCAGCAGGGTCTCCCGCGCCGCCTCGTCCCCCCGCTGCGCGGCCTCGAGCAGCTGGCCCTGCCGCAGCGTCATGGCCGGGTGCGCACCGAGATCTTCTTGCGCATGGCGACCGTCGTCCCCTTGCCCGGTGCGGAGCGGATTTTGACGGTGTCCATAAAGCTCTCCATAATGGTAAAGCCCATCCCGCTGCGCTCCTCGCCGCCGGTGGTGTACATCGGCTGGCGGGCCTTGTCGATATCCGGAATGCCCGCGCCCCAGTCCTGCACCACCACCTCCAGCCAGTGCTCCGGGTAGATGCGCAGCTTGAGCACCACCCGGCCCAGCCGGTCGGGGTAGCCGTGCACGATGGCGTTGGTCACCGCCTCGGACACCGCCGTCTTGATATCCCCCAGCTCCTCCAGGGTGGGGTCGAGCTGGGCGGCAAAGCAGGCCGCGCCGGCGCGGGCAAACGCCTCGTTCGCGCTCCGGCTGAGAAATTCAATTTTTGCGCTGTTGATCGCTCTCATCGGTATGTACCATCCTCTCTCACGAACGGGTCTGCATGGTGACCAGCCGGTGAATGCCCGCCATGCGCAGCACCCGGGCCGCCTGCGCGGGCACAGCGGTGAGGCTCAGCGCCCCGCCCAGCTCTGACATCGCGCGGTAGGCCCGCAATACCAGCGCAATGCCGGAGGAGTCCAGAAAGGTCACGCCGGAGAAGTCCAGCTCCAGCTCCTGCGGCAGGCGCAGCGCCAGCTCCCGCTCCAGCCGGGCGGTCCACTCGCCCGCGCTGTGGTGGTCAATCTCTCCGCACAGGGTCCAGCGCATCCTGCGTCCCTCCATCTGGCATGTCGTCGGCATCTCCGGTCCCTCCTGCCCAAACAAAAAATCACCCCGCGCGCCCGGCCGCCAGGCGGTCCGGGGTTACAGGGTGATTGTAGCGCAGCAGCGCCAAAAAGTCTGACGAAAGCGGGGAGGGGGCGGAAATTTCGGCGCAGATTCCGCCCCTCACGGGGATTTGCCGCCGCCCGGCAGATCCCAGAGGCGCCCGCAGCACCAGCGCGCGGCGGCGCTCGCGCCCAGGCAGACGAGCGCCAGGCCCGCCGCCCCGGGCAGTCCCGCCACGCCGGCCGAGAGCAGGCTGCCGGTCATGCAGGCCGCCCAGAGCGCCAGCAGCACCGCGCCGCCCAGCCCGAGGCGCAGCAGTACACCGCGCACGCGCCCCGTCCGGCCGCACCGCTGCGTCTCTCTGTCTGTCGCCGCCATGTGATCCTCTCCCTCATCATTTGATATCCATTTGGATATCATACGGTAAAGATAGCACAGGCTTGGTGTATTGTCAAGATAGCCAAACAGCTATCAGGAGGGATCACATGGCCTGTTATCCGCGCATCCGCGACCTGCGGGAGGACCACGATCTGACCCAGCGGCAGGTGGCGGAATACCTGCATATGCCGCAGTCCCAGTACAACCGCTACGAGCGCGGGCTGCGGGATATCCCCACCGACGTGCTCATCGCGCTGGCCCGGCGCTTTCACACCTCCACGGACTACCTGCTCGGCCTGACCGATCAGCCGGAGCCCTACCGCCCGGCCCGCCCGCGCGGGGACAAATAGTCCCCGCCGTCAGGAGGGCGTAAACAGCGCGTCCACCGTGAGGCCCAGCTCCGCGGCCAGACGGAAGGCCAGCGACAGCGTCGGGTCGTACTTGTTGTTCTCAATCGCGTTGACCGTCTGGCGGGAGACGCCGCACCGCTTGGCCAGCTCCTCCTGGGACAGGCCGAGCTCTTTGCGCCTGATTCGGATCCGGTTCTCCATCTCAGCCTCCGTGCCGCATTTTGTAGTACATTAGGGCGGCAAAATAGACGATTGCGGTGACTTCCAGGCTGATAAAAGGATTTACGCTCATCGGCTGCGCCCGGACGAAATTTTCAATCACGTCGAGCACCGTCTTGCCGACGGTCGCCAACAGGGTAAAGGAACTGGCCTTCCAGACGATGACCTGATTGCGCTCGTCCCCCGGCAGGAGCAGGGAGAGCAACATGACCAAGTCCAGTATGACGAATACGACCAAGACGGCGACCAGGAAAATCATGGCGCCCACCGGCATACCATCTGACATTTTCATCACTCCTCACATACATCGTTCTGTCTCTGTGTCTTCTGAGCGCTCATTGGTGTCAAAACTTTTTGACATTCAAGGCCGTCAGTGCCCTGATGTCAAATTCTTTTGACATCTATAGCATACACGGTGCAGGCTTCGTTGTCAAGAGTTTTTGACATTTTATCTTCTGCCGCATAGCAATGGGACGCCCCCGGAGAACACAGGTCTGTTCTCTGGGGGCGTCTGCATGTCAAAAGGTCCCGCCGGCTTCGCCGGGGGCGCAAGATAGCGTCGGGGGAGATCCTGCCGGCTGAGAATGGTCCCGGTCACGCGCGGCCTGCTGAGCCAAACAGGGAGATCTTATCCCGCACCACCGCCTTCATCGCCGCGATCTCGTAGGGAATGAGCTCCATCATGGTCCTGGCGCCCTTCGCGAGTCCCTCCTCCACGCCGGCCTTTCCGGCCTTATCCAGTTCCGTAAAGATGTTCACCTTGCAGATACCGCTGCCTATGGCCGTGCGGAAGTCATTCTCTGAGAGGCCGCTGCCGCCGTGGAGCACCAGAGGCACGGCAGTGCGGCCGGCAATTTCCGCAATCCGCTGAAAATCCAGCTTGGGTGGGAACGGATAGTCCCCATGCGCGTTCCCCACTGCGATGGCCAGGGCGTCCACGCCGGTTCGCTTTCCATAATCTTCCGCCAGCGCCGGGTCGGTATAAAAGGCGCTGGGATCGTCCGTGCGCCCGCCGTCCTGCCCCGGAGGCGTATTGTTTCCGACGTGTCCCAGTTCACCCTCCACGGTGACGCCCATCGCGTGGCAGATCTCTGTCATCCGCGCCACCTTGGCGACGTTGTCCTCATAGCGGTCGGTGGAGCAGTCGTACATGATGGAGGTGAAGCCCAGCCGCAGGGCCTGCATGCAGCTGGCAAAGGACAGGCCGTGGTCATAATGGACGCAGACGGGGACTGACGCCTTGTCCGCCATCGGCAGCAGGTATTCCGCCACCCGCTCCAGACCCATGGCCGGGAGCAGAATCTCGGCGGTGCCCACGATCACGGGCGCTCTCATCTCTTCGGCGGTCTCCAGGACCGCCCTCGCCATCTCCACATTCACCGCGTTGAAGAGGCCGACGGCATAGTGGTCCTGCTGCGCTTTTCTCAGCATCTCATTCAGGTTGACAAGCATCTCTCTCACCTCGCAATATCGCCCAGCCGGAGGCGATTCTCTCCTCCAGCTGGTCCAATGGCCGGAGCCCGCCGAGCGCGTCATAGGCCGTGACCGCGCAGGCACCTTCCGCCGCCGCCAGAGCGGCGCAGGTCTCTGGCGCTCTCCCCTGCATGACCGCTGCCAGGAATGCGGCAATGCTGGCATCCCCGGCGCCGGTGCCGGAGCGCACCGCGTCCGCCCGGAAGCAGGGCTGCACGCCCTCTCTCCCCGCCCAGAGGTCCGCATCCAGCGTCAGCCGCCCACCGATCTTCTCCACAGACGTCCGCTCCGCGGTGCAGTAATACAGGCCGCTGAGCCCGCATTTGATCAGTACGGCCCGGCAGCCAAGCCGCAGGCATTTTTGTCCCAGCGGTCTCACGTCCCGCTCCATGCTCAGATGCCGGGTCATATCTCCGCCCAGCGCCGCCAACGCGTCGTGACGCGGCCGGTCCAGCATAAAGCTCAGCTCTTCAAAGCTCGGAACGAAGAAATCGGTCTGAGGAAGGACGCGCGCGAGGATCTCCGCCCAGTCCGCCTGTCCCGCCGCCGAGTCGGGGTCCACGGCGGCCAGGTCCAGGCTGGTGACAATCCCGCGTCCCCTGACCCGCCGCAGCAGGGCGGCAAGCTCCGCCCCGCCGTCTTCATACATGCCGCGCATCAGCGGCGGGTAGCCAAAGTGAAACCAGACCGCGTCCGTGAGCGCCTCGTCCGGAATATCGCCGCCGGAAAAGGTGTCGTTTGCGCCGGGATTGTGCAGAAAAATCCGGTCGATGCCGGGCGGCGCCAGCACAATGGAATAGGAGGTGGAGCTGCCCGGGTCGACGATCAGGTCATCTGCGCCGCCATGGCGGCGCAGGCAGTCCCGCACGAGCGCGCCAAACAGATCGTCCCCGATCTTCCCCATCAGCCGGACGTCCGCCCCCAAAAGCTTCAGGGCGAGCCCCGTATTGGCCACGCTGCCCCCGGCGTGGATCTCCGCCGGCTGGACGGAGATCAGCTTGCCGGGGCGCAGCAGCTCATCCACCGCGCCGCACCGGTCCCGCTCGGAAAACACGGGGGTGATATCCAGGCAGATATGTCCCGCCGCGATGATCTTCCCTCCCATGTCACGTCCCTCCGGCGTCTGCCGGCGGCGCCTGCCAGGCCGCTCCGAGCGGCCGGCGCGCCGCGTCACGGGGCCGGCGGATACTCATTGCACAGGAGGCGGTATGGCGCCTCGTCCTCCTCAATCTCGGGAAAGCGGCCCACCGGCGGCAGGAAACGGTTGTCCGTCTGATCGTCGTTGCACTGGCTGACCTCCCCGAGCAGGACGGGGCCGGTGCCCGGCTCCACCGCGAAGTCATGGTACAGTCTCCGGGTCACCCAGAGGCTCTCGCCGGGGCGCAGGCGGATCTGGGTGCCGGCCGGGACCACCATACGGCGGCCGTCCAGGTGCACCTCTACCGCGCGCTCCTCGTCGATCGACTCGTCCTCCCGGGAGGCATAGACGCGGATGAGGACATTTCCGCCCCCGCGGTTGATGATGTCCTCCGTCTTGAACCAGTGAAAATGGTTGGCCGCACGCTGCCCCTCCTTCAGGTACAGAATCTTTTCCGCGTATACCTTGGGATAGCGTTCCGGCATCGCCCGGCACCCGTTGCGCAGCGTGATGAGCGAGAAGCCCAGGTGGTCAAAATCCCCCATGCCAAAATCGGTGATATCCCATCCCAGCATGCAATCGCGCACCTCGTCATACTCGTGCCCGGCCTTGCGCCACTCCTCCGGCGTCATGTGGCAGAAGGGGGGCAGATAGAAGGAGTGCTTCTCGCACATCGCCTCCAGCTCCCGCAGCGCCCGGTTGATCTCACTTCTCCTCATCGGACTTCTCTCCCCTCTCTCCGTCTGCGCGGCAGGCCGCGCGTCTGTTCACCAGTACGTACCGGCCGTCCGAGGGCGGCAGGTGCAGTTCGTGGCACGCCTCGCCCTGCGCGGTCTTCCCCGCCCGGAAGCGAACCCGGAGGCAGGTCTCCCGCTGGGTGTGGTTGAGCGCGATGAGCACCCACTGCTCCGGCGTCTCCAGCAATCGCACGAGCGGCTGGAAACAGGACGCCTCCTGCGGCCCGAGGCACGAGATCTCCTCCAGGCAGGCATAGCCCTCCGGCCGCATCCACCGGGTCAGCAGCATTCCGGCCGCCGCCTCTTCCGTGTCATGATACTGCCCGGACAGGAAGCTGCCGATCCAGATTGCCCGGCCGGCCCCGTTGCGGTACTCCGTGACTGCGGGCAGCCCGTCGGCAAAGCTGGCCAGCGTCTCCACCGCCGCGCACGGCGCCGCCGCCTGGCGGTACATCCGTCCGTGGCAGACCGGCGAGCCGTCCGACGGATAGATGGCGATCGGCCCGCTGTGCAGGCTGTTTTGCACCTCAATATGGCGCAGGCCAAAGAGCGCGCGCAGCGCCTCATTCCGCGTCTCCAGGCGTCCGCCCTCGTCATACAGGCCCGGGAACGCCTCGGAGACCAGCGTGCCGCCCGCCTGGACAAAGCGCAGCAGCGCGTCCACCTCGCGCTCGCTCAGCGAGAGCGGCATGGGCAGATAGAGGGTCCGCAGGCCCTCCTCCCACAGACGGTCCGCGTAGTCGGCATGGACAAAGCGGACCGGAATCCGTCTCCGGTACGCCGCCTCATAGATCCCCGTCACACTCTGCGCATAGAGCTCCTCCCGGCGCTCGTTGCAGTAGCACAGCACCTCCGACGTGCGGGAGAGATAGATGCCGTTGACCGGCAGGGTGCGGACCGCGCGCTCCAGCACGGGGCCGCTCAGCGACCGCGCGCACGCGCCCGCCGCCAGGGAGCGCTCGGTGTCCTCCCCGGCCAAGCCCACCAGTCCAAAGCCGGGCGACTCCAGGCCGGCCGGCTCCGCCCGGTACTGCCAGTAGAGCACGCCCTTTCCACCGGCCGCCAGCGTGTTCCAGTTCCAGAGCGTGATGTCCCGCCGCGTGGGAACCTCCGTGCCCAGCAGGCCGTTGCGCCCGCCGCCGCCCTGGAGCTCTACCTGGTAAAACGGCTTCTCCCGCGCGGCCTCGGCGATGATCTCCGTCTGCATCAGGTGGTAGAGCACATGGCGGTCCCCCATCAGCCATTTGGGGAACCCGGACGTGCCGAAGATATCCACCTCCCGTGCAAACTGGAACTCGTCCACCACCTCGTTGGACAGTCCGCCCTGAATGCGGTTGCCCACAATGGCGCTGTAGGCCACGTGTGTCTGCACCGGTTTATCCGGCGCCCCGCGCTTGGCCGCCGCCACTCGGATCCGCAGCCAGCGGCGCAGATTGCTCAGCCAGAACAGCCGCCAGTCCATCATGTCCGTGCAGGTACTCATCCGGACCGGAGGCTTGACCTGCTCCCAGTCGGTATAGCAGCGGTACCACTGGCGGTTCAGCTCCTCCAGCGTGCCGTACTTCTCCCGCAGCCACCGGCGGAAGGTGCGGACGGAGTGCTCACAGTAGCAGAGAATCTCACTCCGGTAGGCAAACATCGGCTCCAGGTGGGGTTCATTCCAGACGTCAAAGACCGCCACCGTCTCGTTCTGAGCGTAGTGCGCCGTCAGGGTCTGGATAAACCGCTCGATATAGCGCTGTACCTCCGGCTTATCCATGCACAGCCCGGGCCAGCCGGCTGTGGGCATGTTTTCCGCCCCGGTAAACGTGACCTTCTCCCCGCGGGCCGTGGTGTACATCGCGTCCTCCTGCCCGGCCTCCAGCCAGTAGGGCGCGCCCTCCGGGATGAGATTGATGACCACCTGCAGTCCCTGTTCCCCGGCCAGAGAGACCAGCTCATCCAGATCGGAGAAGTCAAAGCGCCCCGGTTCCCGCTCAATCGTATTCCAAACGGCCCAGAGCTTGACGGTATTGAACCCCAGGGCGCGCATATGCTCCAGATCGCCGCGCCAGTCCTCACGCTTCGGGTGCGGCGGGCGAAAATACTGGCTTCCGTATCGCATCATCTCTGATTCCTCCCACGTTTCAATTGCAGCAGGGTCAGCCGATCCGCACCGGCTTTTGGGCGCCGTAGTGCGTAATCTTCTCCTGCCAGAGTTGCTTTTGCTCCGCGCTGGCCGGCTCGATGCCGGTCAGCGCCGCCTGTACGCCGATGGATTCGCATTTGGACAGGCCGAGGGTGTGATATCCCATGATCTCCGCGCGGCAGATGCCCGCATGGCGGTTGAGCACCGAGGCGATGCCGGCGAGATGCTCCTCGCTGTCATTGACCCCCGGTATCAGCGGCAGGCGCAGCACAATCCGCGCGCCGGCCTCGGAGAGCATGCGCAGGTTCTCCCCGATCAGACGGTTGTCCACGCCGGTAAAACGGCGGTGCTCCTCCGGGTCGGTGGCTTTGTAGTCAAACAGAAAGAGGTCCACCAGCGGCGCGATCTCCTGATAATCCCCGGTCGGGGCATAGCCGCAGGTCTCCAGAGCCGTATGGATCCCCCGCTCATGCAGTGCAGTGAGCAGCTCTTTCAGGAACAAGAACTGCGCCATCGGCTCGCCGCCCGAGACCGTCACGCCGCCCCGCTCCCCGTCGCGGTCCGGAATCGCATAGTAGGGCAGGTCCGGGCGGATCGCCTCGAGCAGGTCGTCCACCGTGCGCCGCCGGCCGATCAGATGGAGCGCGTCATAGCAGCAGACGTCCAGGCAGCGCCCACAGGCGATGCACTTGTCATGGCAGACCACGTGCGCCATCCGCCCGTCTGCGTCCGGCGCGGCGGTATGGGCGCCTGTCGGACACACCTGCGTGCAGGCCAGGCATCCGGTGCAGAGGGACGCGTCCACCGACAGCTGCGGCCGGGACAGGTAGCTCTCCGGATTGTGGCACCAGATGCAGCGCAGCGGGCAGCCCTTGAAAAAGATGGACGTCCGGATGCCCGGACCGTCGCGCACGGCAAGGTGCTGGATGTCAAAGATCATCCCCGCGCGCACACGCGCCGTCTCAGTAGGTTGTCCGGTCATAGATCTCCTGCTGCACATCCTTGTTCAGCGCGACAAACCGCTGGGAGAGCCCGCCGATGCGCACAATCAGGTCCTTGTAGTCCTCCGGGTGCTCCATTGCCCGCTTCAGGTCCTCCCGGCCGACGACGGAGATCATCAGCTGCGCCCCGCCGCGGTCAAAGTAGCTCTGAATCAGACCGTGAATCTTCTCCCGGTTTTCCGAGAAGGTCTCACGGGAGAGGCGCAGGTTCTGCACCATCCCGGCGTGCACGTCGTGCGGCGGCTTCAGCAGGGAGTTGAGCATGGCGGGCAGGCCGTTCTGGTCGGTGCCCGGCGCGGGGTTGTTGGCGTTGGCCATCGGCATCCCCGCCTTGCGCCCGTCCGGCGTGGCGCCCACCCAGCGGCCCAGCGTGGTGTTCTGGGCGTTGTTGATGGTCACGCCCAGATAGCTGTCCAGTCCCACCAGCGGGGCCTGCGCCCGGATGGTCTGGCTGATAAAGAGGTGGAGGTCCACAAAGATGGCGTCCACATAGTCATCGTCGTTGCCGTACTTCGGGCAGTCCATCAGGCGCTTGCGCACGCGCTCATAGCCATAGAAGTTGGCGTCCATCGCCTCTACCAGCTCCTGTGCGGTGACGCTGTGGTCCTCAAAGACCGCCTTCTTGATGGCCGCCAGGGAATTGGCCGCGTTGACGTTGCCGTAATTCTCCAGCGTCCCGCCGTAGTGATAGCACCCGCCGTCAAACACCGCCCGGCCGCGCTCCAGGCAGCCGTCATAGAGCATGCTGGCCTCCAGGAAGGGGTGCATCGTGCCGATCTTCTCATACTGGTATTTCTGATATTTGGCCTGGGCGCGGATGTAATAGGTCAGCAGCCGCTTATAGCTGTCATAAAACTCCTCAAAGCTCGCGCAGTCCACCAGCTTGGTCAGCGGCGTGTCTCCGCCGAGTGTCCAGCCGGTCATCGGCTCATAGCCGCCCCGGATGGCCAGCTCCAGAATCTTCAGGCAGTTGAGCGACCCGCTCGGCGTGCCGTAGCTGTAGTGGTCAAACTCAATCTCCCCGCAGCCCAGCGGCATGTACTGCTCCGCCAGCGCGCGGTCCACGCCGAAGGCCTTCTGCATATCGCCCACCAACACGTCGTCGTTGTACAGGATGGGGTAGGTCCGCCCCTCCTCGATGCAGTTGAGGCAGGCGTCCCAGACCTCCTTGGGCGTCTGACGGTTGAAGCGGATGCTGAACTGCGGCAGAATCTCGCGCACCGTCCGGCAGGCCTCGATCGCCGTCAGGCAGAACCGGTCCGCGTTTTCCGGATTGCGCCGTCCGTAGCCGCCGACAAACAGGCGCCCGGTGGTGTCGCAGTCCAGCGAGTCCATCAGGCGGAAGAGCGACTGGATGATCTCCAGGGCCTCCTCCTCCGTCAAAATCCCGTTGTCCACGTCGTGGCAGTAGAAGTCGCCCAGATACACGTCCAGCCGGCCAAATTCTGTCGCCGGCGTCATGATCGTATAGATCCACGCCAGCTGCGCCGCCTCCTGCAGTGACTGCGGCGCGCGGGAGGCGATGGCGTTCAGGGCATCGCACATCCGCTGCAGCTTTTTCCGGCGCACGGGGTCACCCTCCTGCCGCGCCTGCTCCTCCACCTGCCGGGCATACCACAGGCAGACCTCCGAGATATGCTCCAGCTCGTCGAGCATGCACTGATAGAGCACCGTGTCCCGGCCCTCCTGCTGCGCCGCCTGCAGATGGCCGCGGATCTCCTCCGCCAGGCCGTTGAGCCCGATCCGGCAGAGCTTGTCGTAGTTCACATAGGTGCCCGAGATGCGGACAATGGGAGAGGCCGGCAGCGGTAGTTCGCGCCAGTTGTCGGAAAACAGCGCCGGCTTGATCTCCGGCGGCGTATTGTACAGGAGGATATGGTTGCTGGTTCGCCCCTTCCAATAGGTGATCAGGTCGTGCACATCCTCCCGATACTTCGCATCCCCCGCCTGCGTCTCCAGCAGCTCCACCAGCTTTTTCTCGTTGCAGTAAAATCCAAATCCGCCGGTCTGGTGCTCCATGCCGAAGCCGACATAGCCCATCTCCACCCGGCCGGCCAGGACGTCCTCCTCCTGTACCGGATGCAGGATGGCCGGGTACTGCGCCCGACGGCAGGCCACCTCGATCTGCTCAATCCGGTCATACTGCCGCACGGCATCGCGGTGCGCCTTGGTAAAGGCGATCTCAAATGACAGGTCCCCCCGCGGGTGCTTCACTTTGTATTGGTTCATCAGATGTATCCCCCTTTCCGCTGGCCGTCACAGCGTGTCACATTCCAAGTTCAGCCAGGCACACTCCGCCTGCGTGAGCGAGACGGAGAAGGCCCGCGCGTCGTCCGCGTACTCCTCCGGCGTGCGCACGCCCACCAGCAGCGCCAGGTTCATCGGCTGCGCCAGCATCCAGGCCAGCGCCAACTGCGAGACGCTGCACCCCTTCTCCCGGCTCAGCCGCTCGCAGCGCTCCAGGCGCTCCAGATTCTGCGGGTGACAGTACGCCTTTCGCCCGGCGGGGTCCAGGCACTCCGGGTGTTCGCGCAGCTTCTCGGCCGTAAAGGCGCCGGAGAGCAGTCCGCGCCCCAGGGAGGAGTAGGCGAAAAACGGCAGCTGCGTCTGCGCAAAAAAGCGCCGGGCCTCGGCCATATCCTCCCCTGTGATCGTCTCGCTCACGCCCTCATCTCCAAACGGGCAGCCGCCCCACGCCTTTTCATACTGCACGGCCAGGCTGTAGTGGGAGCTCGCCGCAGCGCAGGGGATGAGGTCATGCTGCGCGGCGTAGTTCATCGCCTCCTCCACGCGCTGCCAGGTCCAGTTGCTCACGCCCCAGGCGCGCATCCGGCCCGCTGTGATATGCTCGTAGAAAGCCTCCACCAGCGGCCCGACCGGCGCGTCGGGATCATCCTGATGCAGCATATAGAGGTCCACATAGGGGCTCTGCAGCTTGGCCAGCGTATTGAGCAGGTCGCTGCCGATATCATATGGCGTCAGGCGCCGCCGATACTCGTTGTAGTGGCAGCACTTGGAGATAATAAAGACCTCGCCGCGGTTGCCGCGCTTTTTCATCCAATTGCCGAGCGCCTTTTCTCCCCGGCCGCCGCTGTAGCCATGCGCCGTATCAAAGGTATAGCACCCCTGCGCCAGCACCCCGTCCAGCAGGGCGTCCGCCTCCGCCTGCCGGTCGCTGTCACAGGCCAGTGTGCCGTGAATCAGCCGGTTGATCTCGATGGGCTCACGCCCCTGAATGACAATTTTCGTCCGGTCCACCGTTTTCTCTCCCTTCCGTGTCAGATACTCCTGTCTCTTGCGTCTCAAATGGATACCGCAGGTTCCATGCCCCTCTCAGCTCATCCAGGACCGAGATCAGCCGCAGCGACTCCTCCAGCGGCATCTCGGGGCACTCGGTCCATCCCTGCTCGATGCACGCCTGCGCGCGCATCAGTTCAAACTGATAGCCGGCCCCCTCAAACGGCAGGCGGACGGTCTCAACCGGTCTTCCGTCGGCGTGAATCTCCAGGGTGTCCGGGTGATAAAAACGCGGCACGCGGATATAGCCCTCACTGCCGTACACGCAGGCGTCGGTATCGGTGTTCCCGTCAATCCCGCAGAGGATCGCCGCGATCGCCCCGCGCTCAAACGAGATCACCGCGGCACAGTGGCCGTCCACTCCCAGCGGCGTGGGGGACATCGCGCCGGCCGCGCCGGTGGGCGCTCCGTCCAGAACCATGCTGGCAAAATAGAGCGGATAGACCCCCACGTCCAGCAGGCTGCCCCCGCCGCGCTGCGGGTCAAAAATGCGCGACGTGGGGTCACTCAGGTCATAGCCGGGGATGCGGTAGCCGTAGTTGGCCGAAACCATCTGCACCCGGCCGATCACGCCGGCCTCCAGCAGCTCCCGCAGCCGGACTGCCGCGGGGAAGAAGCGGCTCCACATCGCCTCCATGAGGAACACGCCGCTCTCCCGTGCGGCGGCCGCCATCTCCTCCGCCTCGCGATGGTTGATGGCCAGCGGCTTTTCGCAGACCACCGGCTTGCCGCACCGCAGCGCCAGCTTCGTGTGCTCACAGTGCAGCTGATTGGTGGAGGCGACAAACACCCCGTCCACCTCGGGATCGCGCAGCAGCTGCTCATAAGAGGCATAGCAGCGGGGCACCCCGTTTGCCGCGCAGAACCGCTCGCCCTTCCCCGGGGTGTGTGAGGCGGCGGCGTACAGGACGGCGTTCTCCGTCAGACGGATGCCGTCGGCGATGCGCTGGGCATGCCGCCCGGTTCCCAGCATCCCCCAGCGAAAAGGTCTCTTCTCTCCCATCTCCGCTCATCCCTTCACGGCGCCGGCCGTCATGCCGGAGACCAGGTATTTCTGGGTGAAGAAGCCCACCAGCATGATCGGGACAAACGAGATGCACGCCACCGCGCCGACCCGGCCGTAGTTGACCACCATGCCGCCGGTGTAGCGGGCCACCCCGACCGTGATGGTGTAGGTGGACATGTTCGTCAGCGACTGCGAGAACAGGAACTCATTCCAGGAATACTGCATGGCCAGGATGAGCGCCGAGACGATGGCCGGCTTCAGGATGGGGAAGAGGATGTGCCAGAGCGTCTGCATCCGGCCGCAGCCGTCCACTGTGGCCGCGTCGATCAGCTCCTCCGGCAGGTCCTGCATGAAGCCGGCAATCAGCCAGGTGATAAAGGGCATCGTCGAGGCCGCATGGGCCAGGATGACCGCGATGTGCGAGCCAGTCAGCCCGGCGCGGTTGAAGAGAACATACATCGGGATCAGGATGGTGATCGTGGGCACCGTGCGCCCTACCAGCAGCAGATTGGAGATCCGCCGCCCCATCCGGGAGCGGAACAGACGCAGTCCATACGCCGCCAGCGTGCCAAAGGTGATGACAATGGCGGTCGAGGAAATTGCGATGATGGCAGAGTTGATGAAATACCGGCCGAAGTTGTCATTTTCCAGCAGGTACTGATAGTTCTCCAGCGTGGGCGTAAAGATGAGAGACGGCGGAATCTGAAAGGCCTCCACGCCCGTCTTCAGGGAATTGGTCAGGATAATCAGGACCGGGGCAACCGCAAAGATCAGGGCCAAAATCAGCAGCACCCGCTCCAGGACCGTCCAATACCAGGCCACCTTTTGTCTCATACGGAACCCTCCTCACTCTTGCGCATGGTGTATCGGACATAGGGCAGGCCGCAGCAGACCAGGGCAACCACCATGGTGATGATCGCCAGCGCCATGGAATAGCTCATATCCACATAGCTGAACGCCTGCTGATAGGCATAGAGGTTGAGCGTCATGGACGCGTTGTTCGGCCCTCCCTTGGTCAGGGCATAGATGATATCCAGCGATTTGATGGTGTCCACGCCGGTAATCAAAAAGATAGTGATATAGACGCTCTTGAGCAGCGGGAGCGTGATGTGCCACAGCGTCTGTATCAGATTGATGCCGTCACATTGGGCGGCCTCATATAGATCGTTTGAGATGGACAGCAGTCCGGCCGTCAGCACGATGACCACGAAGGGCACGCTCTGCCACCAGTGGACGATGATGCAGCACAGCAGCGCCGTGCCCGTGCCGGAGATGCCGGGAAAGTCAGCATAGGTGACGCCGACAAATTCCAGCAGCCAGTAGATAATTCCGTTGGCGTCAAAGAAATACGACCACATCAGGCTGGCCACCACCGGCGCGACCAGCAGCGGCATGATGACAAACGGGCGGAGAATCCGCGAGACGCTCTCGCGCAGCCGGTAGAGCAGGATGGCGATCACCGTGCCGAAAAACAGGTCTCCGGCAATGCAGCCGACGGCAAAGAGGAGCGTGTTCAAAAGAGCTTTCCAGACAGTCCTGTCCTGAAAGGCGCGGATATAGTTGCCAAGCCCGACAAAGTTTTCCGCGCTGAGCGTATCTCCCAAATTGTAATCAAACAGGCTGACGATCAGTCCGTAGCACATGGGAATAATGATGATGCAAAATACCAGCAGCAACGCCGGAAGGATCAGCAGCGCGGGCAGCAGGTCCCCTTTTTCCAGCCGATGACTGAGCGATCGTTTCATAGTCATCCCCCTCATTTGCAAGTAGTAAAAGATGGCAGATGCCGCGCGGACACCTGCCATCACCTCTGGTTTCGTCCGGCTCAGTGTGTGCCGCTATCAGCTCCAGTCCAAGCCGCCGTATTGTTCCTGCAGGCCGCCCAGCAGCCCGGCAATGTCGGACCCTCCGGAGGCCGCGTTCAGCGCCACCTCAGAGAGCGCCACGCTCAAATCCGTCTTCAGTGCGTCAAAGTTCGCGTTCTGCGGATCTGGTTGGCCATCGGCGAACTCATCCATGACGATGGCGGCAAAGGGAACCGTCTCCAGCAGCTCCTCGTCCTCCGCCAGGGCCGTGATGGCGCTGATGGTGTACATGTCCAGGGAGGACTGCTTCTCCACCTCGTAGCTGCACAGCCAGCTGATAAAGTCGAAGGCCGCCTGGGGATTGTCGCAGTTGGCCGGAATGGCCCACACCCAGTAGGTCTGGTTGGCCGCAGCCGTATCCTCATAGCCGTAGAAGGGGAAGTATCCCACCGTGTCCGCGATCAGCGAGGCGCTCTCGTCGTGCAGGTTGGAGCAGTTGCCGGACATCATCAGGCCCAGAGAGGAGGCCCCGGACTGCAGCGCCTGGAACACGCCCTCGTGCGCCCAGCCGAGCGAGCCGTCAGCCGCGTACTGCGCCAGCTCCTGATAGCGCTCCGTCGCGGCCACAGACGCGTCGGAGGTGAGCGTCAGGGCGCCGTCCTCCACCAGGGACGCCCCCTGCGAGAAGAGGAGCTGGCTCCAGACGGTATACGCCCCGTTGGCCTGGGAGGCGGGCATGGCCAGCCCGTCGCCGGCCTCCTTCAGCGCCGCGGAGACCTCGACCAGCTCGCTATAGTTCGTGGGAACGGAGAGGCCCATCTCATCAAAGGCGGCGGTGTCATAGGCGCAGATAATGCACTGCAGGAAGGTCGGGATGCCATAGATCTCCCCGTCATGGGTCACGCTGGACATCAGGCCCTCGTCATAGATGCTCAGATCCACGCCGGCGGTCTCTGCCAGGTCGTTGATGGACATCAGATATCCGGCCTCTATATACTCCGTGATCCAGGCGCTGTTGACCCACACCACGTCATAGTTGCCCTCCGTCCCGGGGGCGGACTGGAACGAGAGGATCTCGCGCTCCTTCAGGCTGCTGTAGTCCACGTCGTCGATGGTCACGTTGGCCTCGGTATAGGACCGGACCTGCTCTTTCTGATAGTCCGCGGTAGCGCCGGCCCAGCGGGCCACCAGCAGCTCCGGCGTCTCGCCGCCTGTGCTCTCCTCCGTCTCCGCGGGGGTCTCATCGGCGGGCTCCTGCGTTTCCTCCGTTGTCGTTCCGGTGTCTTCCTGGGTGTCAGCTTGCTGTTCCGGGGCGCAGCCGGCCAGTGCGCACACAAGCAGGCAAAGCGCGAGAATAAGGGCGATCCATTTTTTCATGTTCGTCTCTCCTTTTCATTTTGGTGATCAAAACTACGCCGGGCGCACCGGCCGGCGCGCGTTTTCTCCTGTCGGTCGGAACGGTCAAGGCGCCGCATGGAACCACAGCACCTTCAGGTATGGGACATTCGGATGCCGGCGAAAGCTGTGACGCACGCCGGGCGGAAGAATCAGCGCCGTGCCGGCCTGTACGGGCAGCCGTTCACCGTCCAGCTCCGCCTCTCCGCTGCCCTCAAGCACGAAGAAGCCCTCCTGATCGTCGTGTACGCCGGGAGCGGAAAATTCCGCCGCATTGTACAGGCAGATTCCCATGCAGCACCCATTGCCCGCCGCGGTCAGCAGGGCGGACGGATTGGTCTGGCGCAGGTCCAGCGCCAGCTCGCTCTCCCGGCCCATATTCATACGCATACATCCTCCTCTCTGAAATGATAGTGTTGATAAATTCGGTCCCGGTCCTGGCGTACCTCCTGAAAACAGTCGGCAGAAGGCTCCTCGTTTTCTATCAGCAGCCAGGGAATCCCGAGTTCCATCACACAGTCCACCGTCTCCTGTATCTGCACCACACCGTCGCCCACAGGCAGCGCGATGGCGCACATAAAGTCGTCCTGTTTGTCCGTCCGGCGCGGGTCGATATACCCGTCCTTGAGGTGTACAATCCGAATGCGGTCACGCCGGGCAGTCATATACTCCCGCACCGGGATGTGGTTGGCCGCGTTGAGATAGAGCACGTCCAGTTCCAGGTTGGCGTAGCGGCTGTCCACCCGGTCCAAAATGTAGTCCATCTTCCGCTGCCCGTCCGGCATCCGCTCAAACTCCCGGGCATGGTTGTGGTAGAGCAGCTGAAAGCCGTTTTCCCGCAGCGTGCGCCCGGCCCGGTTCAGATCGTCAATCAGGGCGTCGATCTCGGACTGGATGTCCACCGCGCCCAGGGTGTAGACGATATATTTTGTGCCCAGCACCGCCTGGTCATCCATCAGGCGCTTGAGGCGCTCCGGGTCGCGCAGGTCGCGTTTGCGCTCGTGAGAGGCCAGAGAACGCATGCCATATTCGTCCATCGCCCGGCGCAGCTGACGGGGCTCATAGCCAAAAAATGTCTTGAACTCCAGGTCGCGGATGCCCAGCTTGCTCAGCTCCAGAAACGTCCTGCTGTAGTCGTTGCGAAAAACCGCGTTGACCGTAATCATGGCCAGTCCCAATTTTGCCATCGGCATCTCCTTTTCCTGTACGCTAATGTACCGTCACGGGGACCGCTGTCGCGGCCCGGATCATCTCGGCGGCCCGCTCTCCCTCCTCCGGCGGCAGGCCGTTCGGGTTGTGATAGGGCGCATTTTGTCCCGTCCGGCGCCACTTGGCCAGCCCCAGCGAGTGATAGGGTTCCAGCTCAATGCCGGCCAGGCCGGGCAGCCGATTGGCCAGGGCGGCGACGGCAATATAATGCCCGTCTCTGGCGTTGTGCTGCGGGATGAGGGGGCAGCGCAGGATCACCCTGCTCCCACAGTCCATCAGCCGCTCCAGGTTGTCCAAAATGGGGGGAAGCGGGACCCCCGTGTCCTGCCGGTGCCGGTCGGGATCGGTCTCCTTGATGTCAAACAGGAACAGGTCCGTCTCCCGCCGGATCCGGTCGAGCACCGTCCAGGTGGCGTATCCGCTGGTCTCCAGGCAGGTGTGGACGCCGTGCCGGTGCAGCTCCGTGAGCAGGCTGTGGAGAAAGTCAGGCTGAAAGAGAGGCTCTCCCCCGGAAACCGTCACCCCGCCGCCGCTGCGCCGGTAAAACACCTGGTCCCGCAAGACGACGTCCAGCACCTCCGCCACGGTCCGCCTCCGCCCGGCCAGCTCCAGCGCGCGATTGGGACAGGCCTGTACGCAGCGGCCGCAGGCGATGCAGCGGCCGCGCTCCAGCCGGTGGCCCCCCTCGGGCGTGACGCTGTGGCATCCGCGCGGACAGGCGGCCGCACAGGCCCCGCAGCGGCTGCACAGCCGCTCGTCATACAGGAGCGCCGGCTCCCGGGTCAACCCCTCCGGGTTGTGACACCACTGACAGCGCAGCGGGCAGCCCTTCAAGAAGACCGTAGAGCGGATGCCCGGGCCGTCGTCCAGACAAAAGCGCTGAATATCAAAGATCATGCCAGCCGCCCGCTCCATGCGCCACCTCCTAATAGGCTGTCCGCTTCAGGTATTCCTCCTGCTGCCAGCGGTCCATTTTCACGAAATACTCACTGTAACCATACAGCCGCACCGTCAGCTCGGGATAGCGCTCCGGATGCTCCATCGCGTCCTCCAGCTGCTCCCGGTTGGCGTAGGTGATGCCCACGTGCAGTCCTCCCATCTCAAAGTAGGACTCGATCAGCGCGCGCAGCTGGGCCGTCTCCAGGCGGCGGGAGAGAGTGAGATTGTACCCGCCTCCGCCGCTGCGGCGGAAGGGCAGCTTGCTCAGGCTGCGCAGCTCCGCGGTCGCGCCGCTGTGCGCGGCGCCGTAGGAGGGGGATTGGTTTTCACTGATATACTCCCCAAAACGCCGCCCGTTTGGCGTCGCCGGCAGCTCCAGGCCATAGGTGTAGCTCCGGTCGAGACAGTAGAAGCTGCCGATCAGGAAGGTCTCCTCCGGAATCCGGACCGCGTCACAGGCGTCCAGCAGCACCCCTGCCGTACGCACGGCATAGGCGTCTGCCTCGTCATCGTCGTTGCCGAAAAAGGTCATCCCCAGAATTTCAGCGCGCAGCGCCTCATACCCGGCATAGTCGGCGGCCAGAATCTCGCGCAGCTGGCCGAGCGTATAGCGCTTATCCCAGAAGACCAGGCGGTCTATGACGTGGAAGGAGTCGGCCGTCGTGGCCAGCCCCGCCAGAAACACGTTGTAGACCCGCACCGGAAAGGCTCCTCCCTCGCCGGGGTAGCGGCAGGCGCGGTTGCAGTTGGCCACATGCAGCGCGTCAAAGATCGCGTTGTGCCGGGTGTAGACCTTTCCATACAGCCGGACGATATAGTCGATGTAATCCTGCATGGCGGCCGTGCACCGCTCCTGAAAGCGCTCATAGAGCTCATCCAGGCTCCGGCAGTCCGCCATCTCTCCCCCCTCGAGCAGGCCCAGCAGATCGCAGAGCACCCGAGGGGTGTTGAGATAGTACTCATTTCTGGTATTGTGGTGGGAGAACTCCATGCTGCAGCAGCCGGTATAGGTCAGCTCCCGAATATATTGCTCGGGAACGCCGCGGTCGCGCAGACCCTCTTGAACCAGGTCGAAGTGATAGACCTGCATCTTATCGGCCACAGTGTTCATCGTCTCAAAGACGCACTGGTGAAACGCCTCCGGCTGTCCGCGCATCCAGAACACCGTCACCACCGGCTCTGCCATGTTGTTGCGCGCCGCCGCCCGGAGCACATCCTCCGACAGCTCGTTGACCTCCGGTCCGCCCACAATGAGGTATTGCTTGCTCGTGTGGCAGGGGGTGGGCTTTCTGGTCCCGTTGTAGACCGTCCTGCCGCAGATCTCGTTGGGCTTGAGCAGGAAGTAGGACAGCAGGTCCACCGCCTCCTCCCGGCTCATGCCCGCCTCCCGCGACCGGCGGTAGTAGGGATAGAGATATTGGTCAAACCGTCCAAATCCGAAATCGCGCGCGCCCTCATAGCAGCTGGCGATCATATGCACCAGCCAGATGGCCGAGAGGGCGGAGTAGAGGTCCCAGGCCGGCTCATAGGGCACACGGGAGAGCGCCTGCGCCGCCTGTTCGTTCCCCGCCTCGCGCGCGGCCGCGGCATAGCGCCCGGCGTAGCGCCGGACCGCGCCGACGATCCGTCGGGCGTTGTCGCGGTAGAGCAGGGACTCCGGGTCCCCGCGCCGGGCCGCCGCCTGCTCGATCTCCTCCAGAATGCCCCGGTAGCCGCAGCCCAGCAGCTTCTCCCAGTCATAGGTCATATGTCCAAAGGAGTACAGCAGCGGACTGGGAAAGGTGACCGAGGTGTCCTGCGGGTAGTCGCGCAGGCAGGCCTCCTCGCCGTACCGGTAGCGCAGGCGCTGCGCCTGCCCCATCCCGGGGTCCGGCCTGGCCTCCAGCACCCGGCCGGCGATGACGTCATGTCCGTCCACCGGCGTGCTCACGCCGTCGAGCAGGTCGGAGAAGATCTTCGCCTCCCGGTCATAGGCGTGATAGCCGCAATAGGTCCGGTCCAGCCGCTGGAGAATGCGCTCGCGCTCAATAAAGCAGGCCTGGTCGTCGTTTTCATAGATCCTTTGCCGCAGCCAGGCGTGCCGTCCGGGGTCATACATGGCGCTGCCTCCTCTCCGGTCAGTAGGAAATGTCCACCGCCTGTCCAGTCCTGGCAGACTCGTACAGCGCGTCAATCAGCTTCATCAGAATCCAGCCGTCCCGCGCATCCGCCCGGCAGGCGGTCCCGTTCTCGAGGCAGTCGACAAAGTGCGCGCACTCGGCGTCAATCGAGCCCTGGTAGTCAAAGGAGGCGCAGTCCACCACCGGCTGCATGTTAAACAGGCGGTGTTCGATCACCGTGTGCACCTCCAGCTCCGGGTCCACGCTCAGGCCGCCCTTGGTGCCGATGAACTCGATCACCTTCTTGTCCTCTTTGATATGGCTGGCGTTGGAGAGCACGAGCAGCAGCTCCGCGCCGTTGGAGTAGCGGATCATGGCCACCCCCATCTCCTCCACGTCATAGCGGCATTCCGGCGCGGCGTCGGAGAGGAAGGTCGGCCAGCCGTGCTGGTAGTCCTTCAGGTTCTGCAGGTTCTCGCAGGGCGCAAACGTCCGGGCGTAGGCGCGCACCGGCACCGGCTCATTGCCCATCATATAGCGCGCCAGGTCCAGACAGTGCGAGCCGATGTCGATGACCGGTCCGCCGCCGGCCAGGTCGCGCTGTCCAAACCAGCCCGCCGCGCAGGCGTTGCGCCGGATGGTCTCCTCCCGAATGAGGAGGATATCCCCCAGAACGCCGGACTGGATGATCTCCCGGCCGAGATTGTGCTTTCTGGAAAAGCGGAACATAAAGCCGTACATCAGCAGCACGCCGTTCTCCCGCGCGCACTGCATCATCTCCTCCGCCTCGGCCGCGGTGAGTGCGGGCGGCTTTTCGCAGAAGACATGCTTTTTGTGCTCCATGGCCAGCAGCGCGACCTCGCGGTGCAGATAGGGCGGCAGCGTGAGCACCACCGCGTCGATGTCCGCCTCCTCTATCATCCGGCGGTAGTCGGTATAGCCGGCCTCAACGCCCCATTTGCGGCAGTGCTCCTTCAGGTTTTTCTCCGAGCGGGTGCACAGGGCTGTGACCCGGGCGTTTTCCAGCTTGGAAAACGCGTCATAGTGGCGCCCGGCAATGGCGCCCAGGCCGATCAGGCCGATTTTCCATGTTCGAGACATCCGTTCCTCCTCACAGCTTGGTCCAGTCAAAGAGCACGCCCATGGCGTCCGGCTTGTCCTCATGCAGCCAGCGGTAGACCTCCGGGGCCTCGGCCGGCGAGAACCAGGCCGTGTTCATGCTCTTGACCTCCATGCGTCCGCGCAGGATGCAGCGGTAGAAAAGGTCCGCCATGCGCAGCTTGTTCCAGTACCGCTCATCCGCGCCGTTGTCGGCGTGGGTGGCGTAGATATTCAGCGAATCCTTCAGGAAGTTCGGCCCCACGGCCTGCGCCTCCGTCCGGGTGGTATCTCCGGACACCATGATCCGCCCCTGCTTCCGGGCCATCTGGCAGGCGCTGGCGAGGACCTGCGGCAGGCCGGTGACGTCGTACACCACGTCCAGCATCCGGCCGCCCGTGAGGCGCCGGACCTCGGCAATGGCGTCCTGGGCATACATACACAGGGTGTGGTCCGCGCCATGCCGGCGGGCCATCTCCAGACGGCTCGCATTGGCGTCGATGGCGATGATCTCATCCGCGCCCATCAGGCGGATATACTGCGTGATCATCTGGCCCAGCATGCCCAGTCCGATGATACCCACGGACTCGCCTAGGTGCAGCTCGCTGCGCCGCGCGCAGGTCTGGGTGATGCAGCCGCCGATGCCCATCCAGGCCGCCTCTTCAAACGCGATCCCGTCGGGAATCTTGTGGAGGAATTTGTTGTTGTCCACCGGCTCGTTAAAGAATTGGGTATGCTCCTGAAACGCGGCAACCCGGTCGCCCACTTGGTACTCCGTCACGTCAGCGCCCACGGCGACCACGGTGGCCGCCATGCTGTAGCCCGGCAGGAAGGGATATTTGACCCAGCCGCTCCAGCTGGTGCCCTCCTGCGGCCTGCCGTGCAGGCAGCGCAGCTCCGTCCCGATGCTGATGAGCGAGACCTCCGCCCGGCACTGAATCTCCCGCGGTCCCGGCGGGTCGATGGGCTGTGAGAGCAGGGCCACTTCCCCGCGCTGCGGAAAAACAATATTCTTTGATTCCATGTTCTTTCCCTCATTCCGTCTTCTGATATCTTTTCTCACTGTGCTACAATAATGCGATCCGTTCCCCAGCGCGCAATCCGCTGCCGATATTCCTCCCCCTTTCCCTTGTCCGCGTCCGGCAGATCGCCCAGGGGATAGTCCAGCCCATGCGCGGCCGCCTTCCCCTTTCCAAAACTGTGATAGGGGAGAATCTCCCCGCGGATGATCGCGGGATAGCGCTCGATCAGCTCCGCCACCGTGCGCAGATGCCCCTCGTCGTCGTTGACGCCCGGAATCAGCGGCAGGCGCAAAATCACCTTCGCCCCCCGGCGGCACAGGAAATCGAGGTTTTCCAGGATCAGCCGGTTGTCCGTTCCGCACAGCGTGCGGTGTTTCTCCGGGTCGCTCACCTTGTAGTCAAACAGATACAGGTCCACATAGGGGTCTATGCGCGCATAATGTTCTGTCGGCGCATATCCGCAGGTCTCCAGCGCCACATGCGTCCCCTTCAGCTCCGGCAAAAACGCCATGAGAAAGTCAAACTGCGCCATCGGCTCTCCGCCGGAGAGGGTCACCCCGCCGTCCCGGATCCACGCGCGGTCCGGCTCCAGCGCCTGGACCAGCTCCTGCGGCGTATACCAGGTCCCGGAGATGGACAGCGCGTCATAGCAGCACACCTCCGTACAGGCCCCGCAGGCGGTGCAGCGCGCAAAATCCACGGTATGCATCACGCCCTGCTCCGTCCGGACCGCGCGCTGCGCGCCGTTCGGGCAGGCCGCGACGCAGGCCAGGCAGCCGCTGCAAAAGTCCGCCTGAAAGGAGAGCTGCGGCACCGGCGCGCGCGATTCCGGGTTGTGGCACCAGATGCAGCGCAGCGGGCACCCCTTAAAAAAGATGGTCGTGCGCAGCCCCGGCCCGTCGTGGATACAGGCGCGCTGGATATTGAACACCAGCGCCCGGCCGGAGCGGTCAGTAAGTGGTGCGGTCATAGATTTCCTGCTGCACATCCTTATTCAACTCCACATAACGCAGGCTCAGGCCGCCCAGACGGACAATCAGGTCCTTGTATTCCTCCGGGCGCTCCATCGCGTTTTTCAGGTCGTCCCGGCCCACCACGGTGATCATTGCGTGCGCGCCGCCGCGCTGGAAGTACTCGCGCAGCAGCTGCTGGATCTTGGGGTCGTTCCAGGTCTCGCGGGTAAAGCGCATATTCTGCACCATGCCGGCGTGGTTGGCATGGCTCGGCTTCAAAATGGAGTTGAGCATGGCGGTCAGCCCGTTGTGGTCTGTCCCGGCGGCGGGGTTGTTAGCGTTTGCCATCGGCGTGCCCGCCTTGCGCCCGTCCGGCGTCGCCCCCACCCAGCGGCCGAGGGTGGTGTTTTGCTTGTTGTTGATCGTCACGCTCAGGTAGCTCTTCAGTTCGACCTTTTCCGCCTGCGCCGCGGTGGTCGCGCACAGGTAGTTGTGCAGGCGGACAAAGATGCCGTCCACGTAGTCGTCGTCGTTGCCGTACTTCGGGCAGTCCATCAGCAGCTTGCGGACACGGTCATGCCGGTAGAAATTGTCGTCCAGTGCCGCGACCAGCTCCTGTTTGGTGAGCTGCCCGGTCTCAAACACGCACCGCTTAATGGCCGCGAGGCTGTTTGCCACATTGACATTTCCATACAGCTCCATGGTCCCCGCCAGATAGGCGCAGCCGCCGTCGAGCAGTCCGCGTCCCTTCTCAATCACGCCGTCGTAGAGCATGCTGACAAGCAGGAAGGGGTGACGCGAGCCGATAGCCTCATACAGGTACTTCTCATATTTTGCCTGCGTGGAGATGAAGTAGTGCAGCTGGGTCTTGTAGTTCTCCACAAACTGCTCATAGGTCTCGCACTCCACCAGCGGCGTGGTCGGAATGGAGAGGTATTTGTGCGCAATGGGGTCATAGCCGCCCCGGATCGCCAGCTCCAGGATCTTGAGGGTGTTGACCGAGCCGTTCGGAGAGCCGAAGCTGTAGTGGTCAAACTCAATCTCCCCGCAGCCGAGCGGCATATATCGCTCGGCCAGCGCGCGCTCCACATGAAACGCCTCCATCACCCCGGGCACCAGCACGTCGTCATTGTACAGCAGGGGATAGGTCCGTCCCTCCCCGATGCAGCGCATGGAGGCCTCCCAGATCTCCTTCGGCGTCCCCGCGTGGAAGCGCAGGGTGAACTGCGGCAGAATCTCGCGCACCGTCCGGCAGGCCTCGATCGCCACCAGGCAGAACCGGTCGGCGTTTTCCGGGTTGCGCCGGCCATAGCCGCCGACGATGACCCGGCCGTCCGTCTCGCAGTCCAGATGGTCCACCAGCCGGTAGAACGACTGGACCATCTTCAGCGCCTCTGCCTCGGTGATGACGCCGCAGTCGATATCGTGACAGTAAAAATCGCCCAGATATTCGTCCATCCGCCCGAATTCGATCAGCTGGGCCAGCATGGAGTACAGCCAGGCCAGCTGCATCGCCTCGAGCAGGCTCTCCGGCGGACGGAGGGTGATCTGCTCCAGGGCCTTGGCCAGGTCGGACATCTCCTTGGCGCGCCGCGGTGTCTTCGCCTCGCGCGAGAGCTGCTGCGCCTGGTCCCGGTAATACCGGCAGCAATCCCGGAGCAGGTCGAGTGCGCCGAGCATGCAGTCATAAATGACGACATCTCTCCCCTCCCGCTGCGCGGCGGCGCGGGCGGTGCGGACCTCCTCCTCCAGCCCGCAGATGCCGCCGCGCAGGAGACGGTCATAGTCCACATAGGCCCCGGCCATCCGGATGATGGGCGAGGCGGGGACCGGCTGCGTCTTCCACTGCTCGGTCGGGATGACCCGGCGAATCTCAGCGGGCGTCTCTTCCAGCACCACGTTGTAGGTGCAGTGCCCCTTCCAAAATGTGAGCAGGTCGTGCAGGTCCTCCCGGTATTTCGCGCTCCCGCTCTGCGTCTCCAGCGCCTCGGTCACACGGGGCTCGTCGATATAGTAGCCGGTTCCCCCCGTCTGTCCCTGAATTCCCATGCCGACCAGGCCCATCTGAATGCGCCCTGCCAGCACGTCCTCCTCCTGAATCGGCATCAGGATGGCCGGGTACTGCGCCCGCAGGCAGGCCAGCTCAATCTCGGCCGGATGCTGATGCGCCGCGACGGCGTCCCGATACGCCTTTGTAAACTCAATCTCAAAACGCAGGTCCTGACGCGGCTCTTTGACTTTCCAGTTGTTCATCCCCCACATCCTCTTTCTTCAAAATAGCACAAACAGCTTTGAGATGACCGGAACCGTTTTCCATCTCTACTATACCAATCGCGGGGCTGGATTTCTTGTTGAGGCGTGATAGAAAGTTGTTCTGTATTGACTATTTGAAAAATATTTTTTCCTTTCGAAAAGTTTTTCCGATCACGCTGGTCAGGATTTTTTCTTTCCGCTTCCGAATCAATTGCCGTCAAAACGACCGATATTCCCGCTTGACTTTTGCCGATTTTGCAATATAATGCTTGTATACAGAGCACTACAGCATGCAAATTTCTTCTAAATTTTCTTTTTGGTCTTTTCATCCTCCGAATATTTATTGTAATATTTTATCTGAACCTGTGGGACCGTGACCGAGCCGTCCGAGAGCAAAGACATTCTGCTTATCGAGGGGAACTGAGATGGAAATTTTACAATACAAAGAAAAAGTGGTGCTGGAGGAATTCAAGCGCTACTATATCTCCGAGATCAACACGCGCGGCACGCCCATCCTCCACACACACGACTACTACGAGTTCCTGCTGGTAACCTGTGGGACCGGCACGCACTGGTGCAACGGGGCCTCCACGCCCCTGCGCCAGGGGGACCTTCTGCTGATCCGCCCGGAGGACACCCATTGCTCCTACGCGCACACCCCGGACTTTACCATGACCAATATCATCATCCCACAGCAGATGTTCCGCCAGCTGTTTGAATATCTCGGCCCGTCCTTTGAGACGGACCGCTTCCTGCGGCAGGAGCAGCCCATCTGCGTCTCCCTGACACGGCATCAGCAGCAAAATCTGATCAAAGAGGCAAAGCGGCTCCAGCTCCTGCATAAAATCGCACAGGATAACATGGACTATCACTTCCGCTTCTTTATTTTGCAGATTTTCGTCACCTATCTTTCCGTTCCGCTCCAGGAGTACAGCGCCGGCATCCCCGCCTGGCTCCAGAACGTGTTTTACGAGATGATGCAGTACGAAAACTTCAAAGAGGGCCTGCCGGCCATGTACCGCCTCTGCCACGTCAGCCGGGAATACCTCTCGCGGATGTGCCGGGAATATCTGGGCAAGACGCCGACCGAGCTGATCAATGGGTTCCGGCTGGAATACTGCGCCTCCGAGCTGATCAACTCGGATACGCCGGTGCTGGATATCTGCCAGAACGCCGGCTTCAACAATCTGAGCCACTTCTACCATCTGTTCAAGGACTACTACGGAATGTCCCCCCTGCAGTTTCGCAAGCACTCGGTCAGCGAGACCCGCCTGTACGCGAACGGCACCGCGCCCCCCCAGCCCGGTGAGCCGTCCTCCCTCCCCACCCCGAGCCGTTCCAGGCAGTCCGGAAAGCGCCCATAATAAAAAATTCCCAGGCACACCGGCAGACCGGCAGTGCCTGGGAATTTTTACTGTTTTGCGGCCGTCAGCCCAGCTGCGCGGCGGACGCCTCCAGCTGCGCGATCAGGGCGCGGGTCTTTTCCAGATTGGCGCGCTCGCGGGCCACAACGGCCTCGGGCGCCTTGGCGACAAAGCTCTCGTTGGAGAGCTTGCGCTCCAGCCCGGCGAGGTATTTGCGGGCCTTCTCCAGCTCCTTGGCCACGCGCGCGCGCTCCTTGGCGAGGTCCACCAGCTCGGCCAGCGGGATATAGCACTTGGCCGAGGGCGTATCCACCGTCACCAGCCCCTCCGACGAGGCGGGCGGGACGTCCGTCACCTCCACGGCGCTGGCGGAGGCCAGACGCAGCAGGAAGGGCACGCCGGCGCGGAAGGTGTCCGCGTGGGCGGTGACCACCGTCAGCTCCGCCTTGCGGCCGGGGGCGACGTTCATCTCGCTGCGGCGGGCGCGGATCGCGCGGATGACCTCCATCACGCGCTCCATTGCCCGCTCCTCCGACAGGAAGTCGTGCGCAGGGTCGTAGACCGGCCAGTCCTGCAGCATCAGGAAATCCCCCTCGTGCGGGAGGGCCTGCCAGATCTCCTCCGTGAGGAAGGGCATGAAGGGGTGCAGCAGCTTGAGCGTCTCGGTGAGCACCCAGCAGAGGACCTGCTGCGCCTGGGTGCGCGCGGCCTCGTCCCCCCCGCTCAGGCGGGATTTCGTCAGCTCGATATACCAGTCGCAGTAGCTGTCCCAGATGAAGTCGTAGACCTTCTGGGCGGCCACGCCGAGCTCATACTTCTCCATGTTCTCCGTCACCTCGCGGATGACGGTGTTGAGCTTGGAGAGAATCCACTTGTCCTCCAGCTCCAGCCGCTCGGGCAGCTCGTTGCGCTCGATCGTCAGGTTCATCAGCAGGAAGCGGGAGGCGTTCCAGATCTTGTTGGCGAAGTTGCGCATCGCCTCGCACCGCTCGGTGTAGAAGCGCATGTCGTTGCCGGGGCTGTTGCCGGTGACCAGATTGTAGCGCAGGGCGTCACAGCCATACTTGTCGATGATCTCCAGCGGGTCGATGCCGTTGCCCAGGCTCTTGGACATCTTGCGCCCCTGCGCGTCGCGCACCAGGCCGTGGATGAGCACAGTGTGGAAGGGGGGCTTGCCGGTGTGCGCGCAGCCGGAGAAGATCATCCGGGCCACCCAGAAGAAGATGATATCGTAGCCGGTCACCAGCACGTCGGTCGGATAGAAGAACTTGTAGTCCTCCGTCTCCTCCGGCCAGCCGAGGGTGGAAAACGGCCAGAGCGCGGAGGAGAACCAGGTGTCCAGCACGTCCGGGTCGCGCTCGATGCGCGTCGAGCCGCAGTGGGCGCAGCGGTCGGGGTCCTCGCGCGTGACTGTCATCTTCCCGCAGTCGGCGCAATACCACACCGGAATCTGATGGCCCCACCAGAGCTGGCGGGAGATGCACCAGTCATGCACGTTCTCCATCCAGTTCATGTAGGTCTTGGAGAAGCGGTCGGGGACAAACTTCACCTCACCGTCGCGCACCACCCGCATGGCCTCCTCGGCCAGCGGCTTCATCCGCACGAACCACTGGGCAGAGATGATAGGCTCCACATCGTTGTGGCAGCGGTAGCAGGTGCCGACGTTGTGGGAATAATCCTCCACCTTCTCCAGCAGGCCCATCGCCTCCAGGTCGGCCACCACCGCCTTGCGGCACTCGTAGCGGTCCATCCCCTCGTACTTGCCGCCGTTGGCGTTTACGCGGCCGTTGTCGTCCAGGACCCGGATGACCTCCAGGTTGTGGCGCAGGCCCACCTCAAAGTCGTTCGGATCGTGGGCGGGAGTCATCTTCACGCAGCCGGTGCCGAAGTCCATCTCCACATAGTCGTCCGCCACGATGGGGATCTCACGGTTCATGATGGGCAGGATGCAGGTCTTGCCCACCAGGTGCCGGTAGCGCTCGTCGTTCGGGTTCACCGCCACGCCGGTGTCGCCCATCATGGTCTCCGGCCGGGTGGTGGCCACCACGAGGTACTGCGTCGGGTCGTCCTTGAGGGGATAGCGCATGTGCCAGAGGTGGCCGGGCTTGTCCTGATACTCCACCTCGGCGTCGGACAGGGCGGTGACGCAGTGGGGGCACCAGTTGATGATCCGGCTGCCCTTGTAGATCAGGTTCTTCTCATACAGCGAGACGAACACCTCGCGCACCGCCTTGGAGCAGCCCTCGTCCATCGTGAAGCGGGAGCGCTCCCAGTCGCAGGAGGCGCCCAGACGCTTTTGCTGCTCGACAATGCGGTTGCCGTACTTGTTCTTCCAGTCCCAGACCCGCTCGAGGAACTTCTCCCGGCCGAGGTCATAGCGGGTGAGGCCCTCCTTGGTCCGCAGCTCCTCCTCCACCTTGATCTGGGTGGCGATGCCGGCGTGGTCGGTGCCCGGCACCCAGAGGGCGTTATACCCCTGCATCCGCTTGAAGCGGATCAGGATGTCCTGCAGCGTCGCGTCCATGGCGTGGCCCATGTGGAGCTGGCCGGTGACGTTGGGAGGCGGCATGACGATGGTAAACGGCTTTTTTCCCGGGTCTCTGTGACCGCGGAAGCAGCCGTTTTTCTCCCACATCTCGTAGATGCGGGACTCGACCTTGCTGGGTTCATACACCTTTGGCAGTTCTCTTGCCATGGCTGTTCACGCTCCGTTTCCTGTGTTTTGTCCGGCGCGGAAGAAAAAACGCCCTGAGCTGCTGCTCAGGGCGAAATATCCGCGGTACCACCTGAATTCAGGCCGGCGGAGCCGGTCTGCTCTCTGCCCGGTAACGGCGGGGACCGGCGCCTCCTACTCTCCTTCAGGGGCGCAGCTCCGGGGCGACCTTCCGCGTCCGCCTCGCAGCGCCTTTCACCACAAGCGGCGCCTCTCTTTGCCTCGGCGGGGACGCGTACTCCTCCCCTTCTCTGCTGTTTTGTCAAGTAGATACAGTATACCGTCCTCCCCGGCGCTTGTCAAGGAAAAATCCGGAACCTTTCGGAAAAGATCGCGCGTTTCGGCACTCTGACCCTTGTATTTTCCCTTCCCTTTCCAGTATAATAGGGAGCGCAATCGGAAATGAAATCTTCAGGCGTACAGCGCTGCGCCGCGGAACAGGAGCATGCATCATGACATCCCATCCCAACATCGTCATCACCGGCATGGGGGCGGTGACCCCCATCGGCATCGGTGTGAAAACCTACTGGAAGAACCTGATCGACGGCGTGTGCGGCATCGGTCCGATCACCCATCTGGATGTGTCCGCCCTGCCCGTGCAGATCGCCGGGGAGGTGCGGGACTTTGACCCCGCGCAGTTCATCCCGCGTCAGCAGATGAGCAAGCTGGCGCGCTTTGCCCAATTTGCCTACGCCGCCGCGGAGGAGGCGCTGGCGGACAGTGGCCTGGCCGTCGAGCCCTACCGGACCGGCCTGACGATGGGCACTTCCATGAACGGCGTGGCGGAGATCTGCCAGACGCAGGAGGAGTATACCAGGACCGGCCGGAAGGTCTCCCCCTACTTCGTCCCCAAGGTGCTGGGCAACATGGCCGCCTGCCAGATCGCCATCGCCCACAATATTCAGGGGCCGAGCTTTACCCTCAACACCGCCTGCTCCTCCGGCATCGACGCGGTGACCATGGCGGTGATGCTGCTGCGCGCCGGGGCGGCGGACACCATGCTGGCCGTCGGCGGGGAGTCCATCGCCTGCGCGCCGGTGATCTCCTCCCTCGCCACCAGCCACGCGCTCAGCCGCAACAACGCCGACCCCCGGCACGCCTCCCGCCCGTTTGACCGCGCGCGCGACGGCTTTGTCATGGGCGAGGGGGGCGGCGCGCTCGTGCTGGAGACGGAGGAACACGCCGCGGCGCGCGGGGCGCACATTTACGGCCGCATCCTCGGCTGCGCGAACAACAACGACGCCTACCACATCACCTCTCCCCGGCCGCACGGCGAGGGGGGCGCTCGCTGCATGGCCCTCGCGCTCGCGGACGCCGGCATCGCCCCGGAGCAGGTGGGCTATATCAACGCGCACGGCACCTCCACCCCGGTGGGGGACGTGCTCGAGTGCGACGCGATCCGCACCGTCTTTGGCGATTACGCCGCGCATCTCCCCGTCTCCTCCACCAAGGGGGCAACCGGACACCTGATGGGCGCCGGCGGCATCACCGAGCTGATCGCCTGCGTGCTCGGCATCCGGGACGCCGTCCTGCCGCCCACGCTCAACGTCACCGACCCCGACCCCGCCTGCGGACTGGACTGTGTGCCGCTGGCGGCCCGCCCCTGCCGCTATGACATCGCCATGTCCAACGCCTTCGGCTTTGGCGGGCAGAACGCGAGCGTCATCGTGGGGCGGCCCTGATGAAAAAGGTCAAGATCACCGTCCTGCGCATCACCCGCTATCCCGACCTGATGGAGCAGTACGAAAACCCCATCGAGCACGCCTGTGACATGGAGGTGGGGCAGGTCTTCCTCGCCAACGGCTGGCAGAGGCCGGAGGGCTTTTGTCTCAGCGCGTGGGACACCCTCTCCCCCTTCGTCCTCGCCCTCTCCCACGGGGGAGAGAATTTCTACGACGGCTGGATGAAAAATCCCAGGTCCGCCCTGCTCTCCTGCAACGACGGGTTCCGCCCGGTCAGTTTTTTGCTCGAGACGCTGGACGAGGAGGCGGACTGACCACGCACAACCGGAAAGACAGCGCCCGGAATGGGGGGACAGAATCCTCCCCGCTCCGGGCGCTGTCTCTCTTCTCTCCTGCGCGCTGTGCTCATTTTTTTGTTTTTCCCTCTTGACATAAAGTAACGGGTGTGTTACATTATGAATGTAATCACCTCATTACTTTTTGGAAGGAGGACAGGACTTTGATATGGAATCGAATCAAGGTATTGCGGGCCGAGCGGGACTGGACGCAGGCAGATCTGGCTGAGCGGGTCGGCATCTCACGACAGGCAGTGATCTCTATTGAGAAGTACAAGTACACCCCGTCCCTGGAGCTGGCCTTCAAAATCGCAGAGGCCTTCGGCGTTCCCATGGACCAAGTCTTTGAACATCGGGAGGATACATTGACATGAACGAACAGGCGATTCTTCTTTTCTTTTTGATTCTGGGGCTGGTCATCACCCTCTGGCTGTACCTGCTCAAAGCGAGGAAATCCATCGCATATAAGGACGACGAGCGCTGGCAGCTGATTCAGGTCAAGGCAGGCCGCGCTGCCAATCTGGCAGACGTGATTCTGATCCTGCTGCTGGTCTTTCTTCCGCTGTTTTTGGACACGCAGATGCAGCTCCCGCTACAGCGCTTTCTGACGTTTGGAATGCTCTTCATCGGCCTTCGCAATCTGCTGGAGCTGGCCGCGATCTTCTACTTTGACCGGCAGCTGTGAGCCCTTCCCATCAAAATGAACGGGTCTGGAGAATCCATCCTCCAGACCCGTTGTTTTTTATCAGGAATGCCGTCTCCGGCTCAGTCCGTCCCCTCCACCGTCACGGTGTAGGCCAGCGTCTCGCTCTGGCCGGGGGCCAGGGCGCGGATGCCCGGCTTCTCCTCCAGGGCGCTGGAGGTGAACTCCGCCTCCGGCAGCGTGGTCCACGGCTCGATGCAGACGTAGTGGGTGTACTCCGGCCGCGTCTGCGTCCAGATGCCCAGATAGGGGAACTGGTCGAACTCCACCGTCAGGCGGATGGGGTTCTTCCCGTTGGCCAGGGTGACCCGCCGCACCGGCAGGTCGTCGAGCGTCACGGTGTCCAACCCGAACACCCGCGGCGGCATGGGCAGCCGGTCCCCCGTGAGGGGATAGGTGGACTTCGGCAGGGTGAAGTGCCCCGCCTCGTTCATCCCGTAGGGGTGGATCTCGCGCTGATCGGGGAACTGGATGTAGTAGTCCTCCATCCGTTCGCCGGGCAGCAGGGTGGTGCGAAAGCCGTCGTGCGCCCCCAGCTCGTAGTACATCGTCTCGCCGCTGCGGTTGGTGACAGTGTGCGTCTTGGTCAGCGCGCCGCCCTTGAGGTCGTAGCGCACTTGAAGACAGAAGGCAAAGGGGTACTTGGCCAGGGTCTCCGCGTCCTCCTGCAGCTGGAAGACGGCGTAGTCCTCCCCCTGTTCGAGCAGCTCGAACTCCTTGTCGCGCGCAAAGCCGTGCTGCCCGATGGCGTACTCCCTTCCGCCGACGGTATAGCGCCCGCCGCGCAGGCGGCCGATGACAGGAAACAGGATGGGCGCGTGACGGCCCCAGATGGCGGGGTCCGCCTGCCAGAGCAGCTCCAGCCCGGAGGTGGTCCGGAAACTGGTGAGCTGCGCCCCCATCGTGTCAATGGCGGCGGTGAGCTGCGAGGATGCAATCGTAATTGTCATGGAACTCCCTCCCCGGTTTGTGGTTGTCCTCATTGTACCACAGTTGAGCGATCTGTGGGAGAGGGAAACGCCTAAACAGAAAAAAACCGCGTCTGTCCTCCCGGATGGCAGGGGGAACAGGCGCGGCGCTGTGTACATTCAACGCTCCTTGCGCTGCAATTGCAGGCGGTCGGCGATCATGGCGATGAATTCCGAGTTGGTCGGCTTGCCCTTGGCGTTGGAGACGGTATAGCCGAAATACTTTTGCAGCGTCTCCAGGTCGCCGCGGTCCCAGGCGACCTCAATCGCGTGGCGAATCGCCCGCTCGACACGGCTGGCGGTGGTGCCGTAACGCTTGGCCACTTCGGGATAGAGCACCTTGGTGACGGCGTTGATGACATCCATGTCGTCCACCGCGATCAAAATCGCCTCGCGCAGGTACTGATAGCCTTTGATATGGGCCGGCACGCCGATCTCGTGAATGATGGACGTGATGAGCGTCTCCAGATTCCGGTATGCCTTCGGGGTGACGGTGCTGCTGTTCTTCAGCAGGCGGATCCGCTCGATGACCGCCTGCCCCTGATTGGGCTTGGCCAGGAAGTAATCCGCGCCCAGCTCCGCCGCCCGCGCCGCGACGCCGCCGGTCACAAAGCTGGAGTATACCAGCACACCGGGCTTGCGCGCCTCCTGCGTGCTGATCTGCTCGAGCAGGTCCAGCCCGTCCATCCCGTAAAGCACCAGGTCCATCACCAGCACGTCTGCGCCCGTCTCGCGCAGCAGAGAGATGACCCGTCCGCCCTCTCCGGTGGAGCCGGCGACCTCAATATCCGCCTCTCCGGACAGTTCCGCCGCCAGATTGTTCCGAAACTCCTCGTCCGCGTCGGCAATCAAGACTCTGATCATGTTCATTGTTTCCTTTCCCTCCATGACATCAATTTTTCCAATGCAGCCTGCATCTCCGGCCCATGAACCGTTACTCATAATTTAGCATATCAAACCGGCGTCTGCAACCGTTTTCTTCCAATAATTACCGGTTTTTTATCCCCATTTTTCGACACCGCAGGACATTTCGAGCGGTTTTGACACCGCTCGATGCGCCGCGGCGTGCAAAGCCGACGCCTTTCGCCCGCCCCTGACAGATTCCCCGCTCCGACGCCGCCCGGTCGAAACCTGTCGCAGAGAGCCGTACTTTTTCCATGATTCCCTGTTTTCGTTATTTCTGTCATAATATGGAAATTTCAAAGCGACAAAAGCGCCCTGTCTCTGACGGGTTTCGCTCTATTTTTGAAAAGAAGCTCGAGATTTGGCGGTTTTCCCCTGCGGTTCGGCGCCGCAGACAAAAAATCCCCCGGACACCAAAAGGCGTCCGGGGGTTCAGGACATCAGGTTGGCCGGCGCGCGCTCAGCGCCTCTCATAGGCGGCGCGTCCGGTCTCGTAGAGGCTGCTGCCGGTGCAGTCCATGGCGACGGTGAGCGGCAGGTCCTCAATCCGCATCCGCTTGATGGACTCGCAGCCCAGGTCCTCGAAGGCGATGACCTCTGCCGAGCGGATGCACCGGGCGATCAGCGCGCCCGCGCCGCCCACCGCGGCGAAGTAGCAGGCCCGGTTGCGGCTGAGCGCGGCGCGCACCGCCTCGTCCATCTGGCCCTTGCCGATGATCGCCGTCAGTCCGAGGTCGAGCAGCCGGGGGGCGAAGCCGTTCATCCGGCTGGAGGTGGTGGGGCCGCAGGCGCCCACGGCCATCCCCTGCTGGGCGGGTGTGGGGCCGGCGTAATAGATGACCGCCCCGCGCAGCGGCAGGGGGAGCGGCTCTCCCGCGTCGAGCAGCTGGAACAGCCGCTTGTGCGCCGCGTCGCGGGCGGTGTAGATCGTCCCGGAGAGCAGGACGCGGTCCCCGGCGCGCAGCCGGGCGGCGGTCTCCGGGAGCTGATCGGTATGCAGCTGCCAGGTCTGTGACATGGTCAAATCCTCCCCTTCGCGCCGGCGCGCGCTCGCCGCCGGGCCGTCACTTGTCCTCCCCGCACAGCTCCTCCACCGCGCGGGCATTTTCCTCAAAGACAGCGGAGAGGTCGGCCAGGTTCTGGCGCAGCCGCTCCACCTCGCGCAGGGCCTGGGTCACGCTGGCGGTGAGATCGGCGCTGCCGGTATAGAAGTCGCGGTTGGTGCGCGCGAGCCGCTCGCGCAGCTGCTCCTGCGTCTGACGCGCCTCGTCACGCGCGCCGCGCAGCAGCCGCTCTGCCTCACCGGCCGCCTCTGCCAGACGGTTGTCGCACTCGGCCTGCGTGCGCACAGTGAGGCCCTCCGCCTCGCTCCGGGCGGCCGCGAGCAGGGCGTCCGCCTCCGCGCGGGCCTCGCCGGTCAGCCGGGACGCCTCCGCCTCGGCCGCGGAGATCAGGTGGTTCGCGCGCTCGCGCGCCTCAATCTCCATCTCGGCGTAGTCGCTCTTCATCTGGGCGTAGCGCCCGGCCTGGCCGCGCAGCTCCTCCAGCTCCGCGAGCAGGTCGGGGACACTCTCCCCCTCCGGAAGCTGCCAGCTCTCGCGCTCCTGCTCCAGTGTCCGGAGCTTTTCCAGCGCCTCGTCCCGCTCGGACTGCAGGTCGGCGTTGGACGCGCGCAGGGCCGCCTCGCGGGCCTCCGCCTCCGTGAGGGCCCGGGTCAGCTCCTCGCGCTTTTCGCTCTGCTCCTTGGTGGTGCGCTGGATGTAGTCCAGGACATCCTGGCGGTGAAAGCCGCCAAATCCGGCGGTCCGAAACTGCTTGCTCTGCTCCACAGGGGTTCCTCCCTCGTCAACTCAAAATAGATGGCATGTTCTGAATGGAGTATAGCATGAAACCGCTTTTTTTACAAGTTTCCCGCGGCGGGCCGCAGGCTCTCCGGTCCGGGCCGGCATCCAGGCCGTTTTGCAGCGCAGCGGCGTCACAATTGCCTGGCTACTGAACAGGACTCAGGGCCGCTTCCCGGCGCCGCTCTCTCCCGATTGCCCCCGCTTTGCCCGCAATTGCCACATCGCCGACTGGACCAGGTTCCGGCGCACCCCCAGCCCCAGCCGGTAACAGCGGCTCAGCATCTCCATCGCGGCCCCGGAACCCTGCTCTGCCGCCTCACGGTACCACAGCACCGCCTGTTCATAATCTTGCTTCATCCCATGGCCGTAGTAACAGCATTCGCCCAGGTCATATTGCGCGTTGACGTTTCCCTGCTCCGCCGCCTTGCGATACCATTGGACCGCTTGTGCACCGTCCTGTCCCACGCCGACGCCGTTGAAATAGCAATTGCCCAGGCTGTACTGCGCGCCGGCGTGGCCTTGTTCTGCCGCTTTGCGATACCATTGGGCTGCCTGGCCGTAATCCCGTTCCACACCGGTGCCGTCGAAATAGCAACGGCCCAAATCGCACTGTGCGTCCGGTTCCCCCTGCTTGGCCGCCTCGCGGTACCACGTCACCGCCTGCCTCTCGTCCCGGCCCACGCCGGTGCCATTGAAATAGCAGCGGCCCAGGCTGTATTGCGCACCGGCTTGCCCCTGATTGGCCGCTTTGCGGTACCACAGGGCCGCCTGCCCGTCATCCTGCCTCACGCCGGTGCCTTCCAAATAGCAGTTGCCCAGATGGTATTGCGCGGTCGGCTCACCCTGCTCCGCCGCCTTTCGGTACCACTGGACTGCCTGCCTCATATCCTGCACCACACCGGCGCCATGGAAGTAACACAGGCCCAGATCGAATTGCGAAGCGGCGTACCCCTGCTCCGCCGCCTTTCGGAACCATTTGACCGCTTGGACGTAATCCAGCTCGACGCCGGCGCCATTGAGATAGCAAAAACCCAAATTGTGCTGTGCGTTCATCTCCCCCTGCTGCGCCGCCTTCTGGAACCAGTGGACCGCCTGGCTGCGGTCCTGTGCCACGCCGGTGCCGTTGAAGTAACACAGGCCCAGGTTTTGCTGCGCGGCCGGCTCCCCTCGGTCCGCCGCCTTGCGGTACCAGATGACCGCCTTGGCGTCGTCCTGCGCCACGCCCAGGCCGTTGGCATAGCAATAGCCCAGCCGGTTTTGCGCTACCGCATTTCCCCGCTGCGCCGCTCTCCGGTACCACTCGACCGCCTGGACGTAGTCCTGCGCCACGCCCAGGCCGTTAAAATAACAGCTGCCCAAATTGTACTGCGCGCAGTCGCTTCCCTGTTCCGCCGCCTTGCGGTACCATTGGACCGCCTGGCTGTCGTCCCGCGCCACGCCAATGCCGCCGGCGTAACAGTTGCCCAGATGGTTTTGCGACTCCGGTTCCCCCTGTTCCGCCGCCTTTTGATACCAGTAGACCGCCTGGACGTAGTCTTTCTCCACGCCGGTGCCGTTAAAATAGCAGACACCCAGATTGCACTGCGCACCGGTCTGTCCCAGCTCTGCCGCCTTGCGGTACCACCTGACCGCCTGGGCGTAACTCTGCTCCACGCCGTTGCCCCGGAAATAGCAGATACCCAGATAATTCTGGGCGTTTGCATTCCCCTGCCGCGCCGCCTTGCGGTACCATCTGACCGCCTGCCGGTAGTCCCGCGCCACGCCGGTGCCGTCATAATAGCATTTGCCCAGCCGGGACTGCGCGCCGGCATGCCCCTGCTCCGCCGCCTTCCGGTACCACCTGACCGCCTGCTCCTCATCGCGCTTTATATAGAAATAATGGAAGCCCAACCGGAAGCTCGCCTCTGCGCTTCCCTCTTCCGCCGCCCGCTGCCACCATTTCAATCCCTGCTCGAAATCCTGCTCCACGCCGCGGCCCTCGACGTAGCAGAGCCCTAGGCCGTACTCCGCCATGGGATACCCCTGTTCCGCCGCCTTCCGGTACCATTTGACCGCCTGCTGCGCATCCTGTTCTACCCCGTCACCTTGATAATAGCGGCGTGCCAGCTCGCATTGCGCACTGGCACGGCCCTGTTCCGCCGCCTTCCGGTACCGATCTATTACGCTCTGTTCCACCCGGATGCCCCAGGTCTCCTCTGGAACGCGCCCCGGCACAGTCCGCAGCCGGTCCGGAAGCGGCTGTAACGTAGGCCAGCGTGCATAGTCCCGGGACACGTCATAGCCGCAGGCCGGGCATAGGCCGCTCCGGAGCGTCTCACTGCAGATCGGGCATCTCCTCTGTCCGCTCATCTTGTCTCCCGCTCCTCTCCCGTCTCCGCCGCCGCGCCCCGGACGGAGCGCAGCCCTTTCTTACAGCCCCTTCTTTGCCCGGAGCTGCCACTTCGCCGCCTGGGTCAGGTCCCGGCGCACGCCGAGCCCCAGCCGGTAGCAGCGGCTCAGGGCCTCCATCGCGCCCCGGTGGCCCTGTTCCGCCGCCCGCTGATAGCACCGGGCGGCCATCTCCTCATCCTTCTCCGTCTGCGCGCCCTCATGATAGCAGCTGCCCAGGGCAAACTGGAACGCGGGATCGTCCAGCTTCGCCCGCGCGGACGCGGCGTTCTGCCCGGCCGCCCGCCGGTACCACCCGGCCGCCGCGACCGGATTCCGGGGTGTGCCCTCCCCGCGCCAGCAGCAGTCTCCCACCATCTCCTGCGCCTCGGCGTCGCCCTGCTCGGCCGCGCGCTGATACCACAGCAGGGCCCGCGCGTCATCCCGCGTGACGCCCCGGCCGGCGCGGTAGCAGCCGCCCAGGCGCTTCTGGGCCCACACGTCGCCCTGCACCGCCGCGCGCCGGTACCACAGGGCCGCTCTTTTCGCACTTTTCGCCGTGTCTCCCTGCCGGTAATAGTAATCTCCCAGCTTCCGCTGCAGTTCGGGGGCGCTCAGCCGCTTCCGGGCCGTCGGGTGTCCCTGCTCCGCCGCGCGCTGGTACCACAGGGCGGCACTCGTCTCATCCCGTTCCACGCCGCGCCCGTAGTAATAGCAGTTGCCCAGCGCGCCCTGCGCCCACATGTCCCCCTGCTCGGCCGCGCGCCGGTACCACGCCGCGGCGCGCGCCTCGTCCCGCTCCACGCCGCGCCCGCAGCGATAGCAGTCGCCCAAATCGTTCTGCGCCGCCGGGTATCCCTGCTCCGCCGCCTTCCGATACCATTGCGCCGCACGCGCGTCGTCCTGTTCCACGCCGCGCCCATAGGAAAAACAGTCGCCCAGGCGCTTCTGTGCGGGCGTATAGCCCTGTTCGGCCGCCTTGCGATACCAGGCGGCGGCTTTTCCGATGTCCTGATCCACGCCGATCCCGTATGCGCAGCAGCAGCCCAGACAATACTGCGCCTCCGCGCTGCCCCGGCCGGCCGCGCGGTACCATCCGGAGCAGATTGCCCGGCGCTTCGCCGGGTCCTCCTCCGCCCGAATCCGGCTCAGCTCCATCTCCACGTCGATGATCCCCGCCTGCACCGGCATGGCCCGCATCCCGTCCGGAATCACCTGCAGTGTGGGCCACCGCTCATAGTCCCGGGACTCATCATAGCCGCAAACCGGGCAGAGGCCGCTCCGGAGCGCCTCGTCGCAAATTGGGCACTTACCGCTCATACTATCGCCTCCACTCCCCTCTGCCGCCTTTCCCGCGCGGCGCGCCCGATTTTCCTGTGATTCTTTTGCAAATGAAGAAATAGATATTGAAATCTTAGCAGAGGGAATAAATTTCGTCAAGGGCCGCACGGTCCGGAGCGGCCGGTGACGGTCTCTCTCCGCTTTTTGAAAAATCCGTTCGATTGCCCCTTTACATTTTCGCCCAATGTTGCTATAATAGTTGAGCGCTTAAAAGCGCCGCGATATGCGCCCGTGGTCTAATGGATAAGGCACCAGATTCCGGTTCTGGTTACTGGGGGTTCGAGTCCCTTCGGGCGTAGTGCGGGAAACGGCTGATTTCGTTGAGATTTCAGCCGTTTCTTTTTGTTTTCCGGGTATATCTATAATTTTCCTGCCATTTGGCCTAATCCGGCCTGACCTCCTCCGCCCGGCGGAGCGCTGTCTGGAAATGCACCTCCGAACAGAAAAACACCCGCCCTGCCATCGCTGCGGGATGGCAGGAGGGTGTTTTGTGCTCTTCAGGAATCGTAACGGTATCCGCGCCCGGCCTCAGCCCGGCGGATTCTCTTCCTCCGGCAGGGCCTCTGCGGAAAAATAGGTCGGCGCGTCATAGGACTCGATGATTCTGGACTCCTCCGCGCACCAGAACGCCGCAACGCCGGCAGTCAGAGCTGCGAGCAGCACGGCGGTCAGCGCCGCCAGCATGCAGGCCCTGACCGGCTTTCGGATGTCCGCGTGGCGGATGACCTGGCCGGTATCCAGCTCTGACAGATAGGCGTCCACGACAGCCTGCGGGCTCCCAAACGCCTCCACGATCTCTGCGGCGGACTTCGGGCCGTTTTCCGCGCAGTAGTCCGAGAGCGACATCTCAAGCTGCTCCAGATATCTCTCCTCAGCGTCTCCGCGCATCGGCAGCCGCTTTCGCACGTTCCTCAGATAGTCACGCGCATCAGGGTTCAGCATAGGCCGTCAACCCGGTCAGGAGAACGTGCCGTCCGCGCTACAGGTCAAGGTGACCGTGCGGTACATGGTCTGCACCACGCTTCCATTATCGCGCAGCTGATTCACCGTCACGCTGGCGCTCGCCTGATTCCGGTAATAGGTGCTAGCCTTATGCGTGATCTTCCAATTTTTAGTATTGTAAACCTTGGTAGAAACGGAAGATGAGGTGCATTTGGCATAGCCGTCACCATAGGTAAATTTCCCGGTCACCATTACATACCACTGCGCCTCATCACTGGCAGAATAATATGTACTCCGCTTAGATTTCGTCGTTGTCGTAGAAAACGGCGCAATATCTGAGGTAGTATTTTCTACC
>DVJB01000015.1 GCA_018710845.1 Candidatus Onthomonas avicola | reverse complement strand
AAAAAGTGTTTTTGACAGCCTTTCGCGCAAATGCAAGCATTTGCGCGAGTTTGCAGTCCGACTGCGCGCACGGATTTTTGTTCCAAAAATCCGCACACTTGCCGGACTATCAGTATTTTTGGCCCGGTACATGCCCGTGCCAAAAATAAATTGAATTCTATTTGGCTCTTCGAGCCAAACTCGGTGAGACCTTTTTTGATACTCTGGCAAGCCGCAGCCGCGAAAGAGTGGCTGCGGCTCGTGAGGTTACAGATTTTATTCCCATCTCCGAGACGCTCAATTCTGATTTTGCGCCAGCTCGCCGAACAGCTCCTGGTAGAGCTCGTTTGGCGGCATGTTCTCGATGCGCTCGCGCTCTCTGCGCCCGAACTCGGCGGTGTCCTGCATCTGCGGCTGCGCCGGCAGCGGCTGGTCCTGCGCCTGCGTCTGCCGGACCACCGTTGTCTCCACCGCGGGGGCAGAGATCCTGATGCGGGAGACGGCGTCCGCCAGGCCCTGGACCAGCGTCTCCGTCCGCGCGCCGGCCTCCTCCGCCATGTCCCGGAGGAGCGCCGGGAGCAGCTCGAGCAGCTCACACAGCCTCTCGGCCAGCAGCGCGCCGCCCTCCTCCCGCGCCGGGAGGGGCGCCTGCTCTCTGGCCAGCTGGGTGATATAGGTCTCCACTCCCTGGGAGGCATCCAGGCGGAGCATCAGCCCGATCTGATAGGCCAGATCGCGCAGCTGGGCGTAGGTGAATCCCTCCGTGGCGCCGATCAGCTCCTCCCCGGCGTAGTCCTCCAGCTCCAGCTGAAAGCGCTCCCACAGGACATTGGCCAGAAAGGCCCGGCGAAACTCGGCATTCGGCAGCGCCATCACGCAGCGCAGCAGGCTGCCGCGCAGCTGGGCGGGCAGCTCCGGCTCCCCGGAATCGATCACCATCAGAAACAGCAGGTATTGTCCGCCCTCTGCGCGGCGGTTGCGCGCCAGCTGCGCGCCCAAAAAGGAGAGCAGCCGCCGCTCCCCGATCCGGTCGTGCAGCTGGTCCAGCACAAGGCACAGACGGATGCCCCGCCGCATGTGCGCCCCGATCCAGTCGATCAGCTCCGCCACGCTCCCGGCCATGCCGAGCACCTCGTCGTTGAGCACGGCGTACTGATAGCCGTCGGCCATGAGGATGCGCATCATGTGCAGCGCAGCCGTGTGCTTCCCGCAGCCGTCCGGTCCCAGCAGCAGCAGGCCGGACGGGTGCGCCGGCTCCCGCCACATCTGCTCCAGCGTTGCGCCCCAGCCGAAGGTGTCGTCCGGCGGCTCCGCCAGGATCGCGGCCACGGCGTCTTTGCCGAGCGCCCGGCTCAGCTCCTGCCAGCCGGCTGTCGTGTGATCGCTCATGTTCTCCCCGTCCCTTTCTGCCGCGCCGCCCTCTGTCTTTCAACAGGCTGCGGCCGGCCCGCATCCGTCCGGACTGCGGACCGGCCGCGGCGGCGCTTCGGTCAGCCGTTCTCGATCTCGCGCTCGAAGGCCAGAAGCTCCTCCCGCATCTCGGTCTTGTTCGAGGGCGGGTTCTCCCTGCGGGCCCGGTCAAACCACTCCCGGGTCAGAACAATCTCCCCGTGCCGGACCGCCTCACTGGCGGCGATGTCCGACTGCTCCAGATCCACCTCGCCGTCTTGCCCGTATACCGTGTGCGTCTGCGTCGCAATCTCCTTAGCCTCGATCTTAATCGCGTCGGCCAGCCGGTCCAGATCGCGATAACTGAAGTTGTCGGTCTGGTCCGCCATGTAGTCATAGCTCAGATCCTCTCCCAGAGGGAGGATTTTCAGCTTGCTCTCAAAGTACTCCGCGCGCGCCTCCTCCGAGGGGAGGGGCACCGGGACCATATGCGTACGGTCGCGCATCGCGCCGTCCACCTGGTTGGGATAGTTCGTCGCGCCGAGGAAGACGATCCGCTTGCCGGAGTTCTTCATATTATTCAGCGCCTCCAAGAATGCCACGGTCAGCCGCCGCTCGTGGCCCTGCGCGTTGGCGTTGCCGCGCGTGGTGCAGACGTTCTCCACCTCGTCGATGAAGATCACGCAGGGGGCGTTGTCGATCGCCTCCTGGAAGGCGATCTGGACCGTCTTCTCCCCCACGCCGACCAGGCTCTGATGAATCTCGCCGCCCACGAGCTGGATGAACTTGAAGCCCTTTTCCATCATGTCGTGCGCGAACGCCTCGATCAGATAGGTCTTGCCGCTGCCGGGAGGGCCGTAAAAGAAGTAGCGCTGCGTGGGGCTGATGGACAGAGCGTCGTCCGTCCGGTCCCAGCCCAGGTTGGCCGCCTCGCGCTGGAGCAGCTTTTTCTGCTTCTCCATGCCGACGATGTCGGCAAAGCCGTGGTCGGGCTTGGGCTTATACCACTTTTCGATCGTCTCGGCGGGGACCTCCTTGGTCGCGTTCTTCGTCTGGAAGCCGGACTCCGTCTCTCCCTTGACGGGCGCGGCCTCAGCCGGCTGCTTTTTCTGCGCTCCGTCTGGTCTGCGTCTGGCCACCGGAACTTCCGGCACCTCAATCTCCTCCTGCTGCGCCGGCATCGGGGCGAGCAGGTCCACGATCTCTTTCACCATCTCCTCGCAGTCGCGCTGGTGGCGCCGCCACTTTTCATAGGTCGCCCGCTCGGAGAGATTGAGGTTCATGATCTCCTGACAGACCTTGGACGCCTCGGCGTAGCACTCCGCCTCCTGGGGCGTCCGCTCTCCGTTGTGGTCCCGCAGCGCCATCTCCGCGCGCAGGATCAGGCTGTTGTAGAGCTCGATCTTCCGGTTCATCTGCTGGGAGTAGCCGGTACCGCCGATGTTATGTCTCGCCATCGCCTTCACCTCACGCCTGGTCCTTCGGGGGCCGGACATCCGTGGTGGTCTCGAGCGGAATGTCCTCCTCCGTCTCTTCCGGCCGCTGCTTGCGCAGCCTGCTCATCATCTGATCGACATTGGAGCTGCCGCCCGACGCGGGCCGGTCAGAGACGGCGGCGCCGCCTGCGAGCCGCTCCCGCTCGACGTTCTTGTGGGCGGGGTTCTCGGCCGCCTGCAGGCAGGCCTCAATGTCTCCGGTCTCCTTGAGCTCCTCAAAGAAGGTGTCCAGAAACGCCTCCTTCTGCTTGACGGCGGCGGAAGAGGTGATGTACCCGTAGGCATTGCGCTCCTTCTTCGGCCCGAAGGAGAAGAGCTTGGACAGGCCGCTGCTCTTCTGTCCGGAGATCTGCGCGGCCGCCGCGTCCAGCATCTCATAGGCGTGCGCCACGCTGTCATAGGAGGTAATGCTCTGCAGGGCGTAGATCGCGTCGCGCACGAGCAGGTAGCCGATGGCGGAGTCCCAGAGGATCTGCTCCTGCAGCATGGTGTCAATTCCGGCGGCCCGGCCCTGGGCGATATTATTGCTCTGGGTGAGGATCGTGCGGCTGAACTGCTTCCGGCAGACCTCCAGCTTTCCGCGGCAGACGCCCAGCTCATACTGGAGCTTTGCCGCCGCGGCACGGTCCCGATTCGCCTTTTTAAAGTCAAATTTACGCTGCAGGTTCTTGACCGCAGTTTTGGCGTCCCCTATCATCTCTGCAAGATTGGCCATGTCATGTGCTCCTTTCGTTCACAGGCTTTCAAGCTGACCGGAGGCGTCGGTCAGTTATAATTTTGCTCCCCTTCCTCCTGAAACTCCTGCGTATATTCCTCCATCTGCTGCTGATTCTCCTCCTCGATCCGGCGCTTGATCTCCTGGAGGTCCTCTTCCGTCTCCAGGCCGAGGTCATTCAGCTCCTGCCTGCGGTTGGAAACCCGTTCGCCCACCTTTTTGTCCTGCATCTCGCGCATCTTCTTCAGGGCGACCTGCGCCTGCTCCGCCGCCACCTGCCGTGCCATGAGGTTGCCGGGCGCCGACTCGAGCTGTTTGATGCGTCCCTCGATGCTGTCGAGCATGGTGAGCGTCTCCTGCAGCTCGGCATCCTTCCGGGCAAACTCCTGGAACAGATTGTCAATCGCCTCTTGATAACGGTTCATCTGATTCGGGTCCACCGCGATGGGCACCCGGGCCAGCTTGGCCGAGAGGAGATCGACATCGTTGAGGTATTTCTGCATCGAGGTCTGCTCCGTCTGGTACTGATAGGCGTCCAGATCAATGTTGACCTGCTTGAAGCGCTGATCGACCATCGCGGCGTAGACCTTGCGGCGCTCCTCCGACCAGGTGCTCCAGTCGTTTTTGTCGGTCTGGTTCTGGATAAAGCTCAGCGCGTCGCGCGTCTTGGGGTCCGCCTGAAGGCTGTCGTAGAGCTTTTTCACCTCACTGTCGTACTCTTCCCTCGTCTGGTCATACTTCACCTTCAAGTTGCCGACGTTTTCCTCCGAGCGGTCGGCGAGCTGGGCAAAGCCCACCAGGGTGAGCCACTCATCAAGATACTGCGTGTTGAGCTCGACGAACTGCTCGATCATCTCCGGCTGGTGCACCGGAATCCGGTTGCGGATGTCCAGAATGCCGCGGGCCAGGCCGGCCTTGGCGGCATAGGCGGCGTGCCGGTCGCCATTCTCCACCGCGTCGCGGAACCGCTGGGCCAGGATCAGCAGCTTCTCGTCAATCTTACGAATATCCACGTCCACCGTCAGCGGATTTTTCCGGATCGCCTGCGCAAGACCGCGGGCGGTCTGCTCCAGATCGCCGTACTTCTGGTTCGGGTTGGACTTGTAGTTCAGCGTCTCGGCAGAGAGCTTGCTGTGGAGGAAGTTGATTCCCTCCAGGATGTTCTGGAGCGTGTTCTCATTCTCCGCCATCTTGTCCGTGATCCGCCGGGCGGCGGCCTCCTCCTCCTGGGCCTTGCGTTCTCTGCGGCCGGCAAACCATGCTGAAATCGGATTGGTCGGCGCAGTCTTGGCGGCTCTCGTCCCCACTTGCGGTCTTGGCATATTGGTCTCATCCTTTCTTGTTTCTCACCGTTTTCACGGCAGTCTCAGTCAGAATTCTGCATCAGCCCGCCAACAAGTCCAGTCCCGGTTCCTCTGGCGGCACATGCCCGATCAGCTCTCCGGCGGCTTTGCGCTGAATACCTCCTGACCGAGTACAATCTCCAGCTCTTCGTCCCACTGCTGCCGCGCAGGCTCCAGCGGCTGTCCGCCCTCCGGCAGCTCCTCCGGCTCCTGCAGCGCCTCTGCCTCATCTTGCGGCTCCGACCAGAACTGGGTCAGCTGGTTTTGCAGACTGGAGGCCAGCTCGGTCACCTCTTTGGCGGAAGCCGTGAGATCAATCTTTACAATGGCGCCCATCACGAGCTCCTCCAGCCGGTTCAACCGCCGTCTGGCCGCGTCCGTCATCGCCCGGAGCTGCTGGAACTGCGCGCCGGCAAGCTGCCGCGAGGTGCCCTGATAGCGGTAGAGCTCCAGACGCCTGGCGGCATTGAAATAGTCCTCCGAGCTCTTAATGAGCGCGCGCAGGCTGTCATCGAGCATCAGGACGCTCTTCTCCTCCTCGCTGTCCGCCGGTGTCTGCAGTCTCTGGGCACAAAACCGGATCGCCTTGAGGATGAGCCGGTAGGTCTCATAGTCCTCGTTGCTCAACGCGCTGTCGAGCAGATTGCGAAAGCCCTCCATCTCCGCCGTGATCTTGCCGCTGTCGCTCCGATTCCTCGGCGCGAGCAGGATCTGGTCAATCTCGCGCGCAATCTGGAAGGCGGACTCCTTTCCGTCTTTGGCGGCGCGGTCCACCCGCTCGGGCGGCCAGAGGCTCACGCACCGTCCCGCGGCGGTGTGCCCCTCCCGCATGGGAAAGACCGGCACGTCGCACGGCGCCCGGTACCGGCAGCCGATCGCACTCAGATACGCCTCCAGGCCGCCCTGCTGCGCGGCCGCCTCCGCCGCGTCTTCCAGTCTCCTCCACACCGTTCTCTCCCGCAGGCGCTGGTAGAGCTCACAGTACTTCGGGTATTCATTGTATTTGCACTCGCCGAACAGCGGCCTAGCCCGCTGCAGCCAGGCATTGTTGAGATACTGTGCCAGATACTCCGCCATCCGGTCGAGCTTCCTGTCATCGGCGAAGAGATTTTCCCCGTCCATCATCACATGCAGGAGTAGCGCCCGGAGCCGCTCCTGCGTATATCCGTTCAGATAGACCACGCCGGAGGGCTTTCCCACCGCAAGGGCCCGGTAGAGCGGGCAGAGCGTTCCCGTGCGGAGATTGTAGATCGCCGGGTCCCGCAGGGCGGCAAACACGCTGCTGCCCAACAGCAACTCCCGCGTCTTTTCCACCTCGACAGGGGCGGTGAGCACCAGGATGCCGGTCCGCTTGTCCGCTCGGGCGAGCTTTCGCAGCACGTCGCTCCACGGCTCCTCCCCGGCGACCGCGCAGAACGTGTCCATCGGACAGACAAAGGCCGCCCGCTGGGTGCTCTTCCCTCTCAGCTGGCTGAGCATCCACTCTCCGAAATTCTGCGCCTCCGTCTTGAACAGGTGGAGAAACCAGGACGGCTCATACAGTTCGGCCCGGAGGTCGCCATAGGTTCTGACCTGAAAGCCCTCCTTGTCCTTATGCAGGTAATAGACCGACTGATAGCCGCTCTCGTGCAGCTTCAGCCAGAGATACTGGTTCAGATCCAGCTCCAGCAGATTCTCGCCGTAATAGAGGTCGTCGTCATTTGCAAACACCAGATGCAGCAGCTCTGTCGGAGAAAACATGCTCTCCCCCCTTTCACGACCCGCTCCACGTCAGGAAAACAGCGGTATCTCTTCCGACTGCGTCTGTCCGGCCTCGTTGCGCAGCAGCAGTCGGAGATGCATCTGCGGATCAAGCGCGGCCCCGATCTCCTGCAGCTGCGCCTCCTGCCGGTTGGGGAGATTGACCTTGCGCACCGTCTCCTGGCCGCCGACCGAGACGGACAGCTCCACCTCCAGCGAGGGCACCTCCGGAATCCTGGCAAACCGCTCGGCGATCCAGCCCTCCCGGCCGTACAGCTCCGCTCCGGTTCCGATCCAGACGGTCTCTTTCCGGTCGACCGCCAGCGTGCCGCCGTCATCCTTCCAGCGGTAGGTCACGATGCCGATCCGGACGCCGGACAGGAAGTGTTCCCGATAGGCGTCAATCGTCGGCTGCATGGCGCGCAGCCCCTCCTCCGGGTCGCCCGGGAAACGGACCACCGGGAACTGACAGACCGGGCAGGTCTCTGCGTCAAATTCCCTTCCACATACGAGACATCTCATTTCAGCGTTCCTCCAATTGGACGGCCCTCGCACAGGCGGTCAGATCGTGCTTGAGCTGGCCGACCTGGCCGGAGGCCGCCTGCAGCGCGGCGGAGACCTGCTCCAGCAGCCCGCCGGCGACGGACACCTGCTGCTCTCCCAGCGACGCGCGCATGATCTCCAGCGTCGCCTGCAGGCGGCGGCGCACTCCGGAGAGCTGGTCCAGCCGCCCCTGCAGGGCATCCAGGCGGGCGGAATAGTCCGCCGCGCCCACCGGGGTCAGCTCTGAGAGCAGATCGTCCAGCCTGTTCTCCCGTTTTTGAAGCTCCTTGAGCTGCGCCTGCAGCTTTTCATAGGTATTCTGCTGGGCCTGAAGCTGCGCGCCCTGCTCTGTCAGCCGCTCCTCCAGCCTGCCGCACTCAGTCTGGACCCGCTCCATCTCCGCGATGGAGGACTCCAGCTGCGATTGATAGCGCGCATGCTTTTCCAGATCGGTCTGGCTTCTGAGCTCGTCAAGCTTGTCCCGCAGGTCGCGGAGCTTTTTGTCCTTTGCGTTATATTCCGCCGTGAGGGCGTTATACTCCTGCTGGGCGGCCTCCACCTGCTCGGAGAGGACCCGCATCTCCTGCTGGCGGTTTTCATAGTCCTCGCCGAGCGCGTCCTCCTGCTCACGCAGCGCGCGCAGCGTATCGCCGCACTCCGCCACGCTTTTTTTCATATCCTCCACGCGCCTGCGCTGGAGCGGAATCTGCTTCTGCTCCAGCTCGGAGAGGCGGTCCTGCTGGTCGCTGAGCTGATCGGTGAGCTTCTGCAGCTCCTGGCTGAGCTTGGCAATCTGCGCCTGCCGCGTCTCCCGGTTCCGGACCAGGCTGTCCCGGTCCGCCTCCTTGCCGCGGAGAGTCTCCCGCTCCCGCGGCTCCTGCTCGCGCAGGCCGGCAATCTCGTTGACAACCGCGTTGCGCTGGAGGCGGATCGCATCCAGCGTGGACTGGAGATCCGCCCTCTGCCGGTCCAGGCCCTTCTGCTCCTCCTGCAGCGCCTCGATGCTCTGCCGCAGCGGGGTAAGTTCCCGGGCCGTGTAGTCCCCGATCTCCTTCTGAAGCTGGAGCTCCTGGCCGCGCCGCTGCTCCGCCTGACCGGTCAGGCTCTGCCGCTGCGTCTCCAGCTCGTGCACGGCCTGCTCCGCCCGCGCATTTTCCGCCCGCTGCCGTTCGTTCTCCCGGCGAAGGCGGTCCTGCTGCGCATTCAGGGCGGCGGTCTGTTCCTGCGCGGCGGCCAGCTCGGCCTGGAGGGCGTCGCGCGCGCCGGCCTGTCCGTCCCGCTCCGTCTGGGCCTGCGTCAGCTGGGCGCGCAGGGTCTCCTGCTGCACCCGCAGGGCGGCGGACTGATCCTGCAATTCCTTCAGACGCCGGCGCTCGGCCGGAACGTCAAAGCCCTTGAGCGTCTGCAGCTCCTGTTCCGCCTCGGCACACTGGGCGGTGACCGCCTCCCAGGCGCGGCGGTCCTCCTTGGCCCGCGCCAGCTCGGCCTGCTTTTCCTCCAGGCGCTTCCGGGCGTTGGAGAGCTGCTGGGCGGCCTCCGCCAGCTCGGTCAGCTCGGCCCGGATCGATTGGAGCGCGGTGACCGACTGACGGAGCCGGTCGCGGTTGCGGACCATCGCGCCGCGGTTCTCCTCGTAGATCTCTTCGATCGTCCCGCAGAGCCAGGCCAGCTTGGTGGGCAGCGTCTCATCTCCCATCTGGCATTCCGAGATGTCGCAGCCCGCCTCGTCCTCGATGTCGTAGACCAGGGACTCCATCGCGCAGATGGCCAGATAAATGGACGGAGCCTCGTCCGCGTTGTGCGCGATGGACGCTTTCAGACGCTTGAATTGCATGTCAGACCGTCACCTCTCTTACCGCAGTCAGATCAAACATCCGCGAATAGCTGTCGAGCGGAATCACAATTCCCTCGCGCTGATCGGGCAGGCCCGGAATGGGGCGCGGCGTGACGTGGAACGAGACCACATCGTTTTCATCCATGGAGAATCCGCAGTTCCAGAACCCGAAGTCCGGCAGCTGGCGCAGACGCTCCAAAATCTCCGGTTTGACGTCCATCAGGCCGCCGTGGTCCAGGCGGTCGGTAAACTCGATCACAAAAGACTCGATATTGCCGTACAGCGCTGCCCAGGTGACCCGGTTTTCCGGCTTGTCCTCGGCGTCCGGGCGGCTGAGCAGATAATACGGCTTTCCCGGCTCAATATTCTGATGGTACCGGATGCCGTAATAGAGCCCGGTGACCCGTCCTTTTGCGTTTTTCGTGCACAGGCCGATGGAATACCGGGCCGTCTTTTGCAGGACGATCTTCCCCTCCGCCAGCAGGGCGGCGCCGAGCGAGATCGCCTGCTCGCGCTTGTTTGCGGTGATATTCTTCGTGCGCGGATCGGTCTTGGAGTTGGTGTCCAGGTGATAGATCTCCGCGATCTGCTGCTTGACCAGGTAGAACGAGCCGAAGCCGCCGACCAGCGCAATTTTAAAGTCGTCTTTCGCGCCGGCGTCCGGCTCACACGGGTCGGCGTCGATATGGCGGCGCACCTTCTCGTTGATCTCGCGGACCTGTTCGGCCAGCACGCCGGCGATGGTCTGCTGGTAGGCCGCAAACAACTGATGATAGTAGACCGGCACCTCTTCGCCGCTGTACTCGACGGAGCAGAACTCCACGCGTTCCTCCTTCAGGACCCGCTTCATCTTCCGATAGGACCCGTAGGTGCCGAAGAAATCCTCGATCTCCTTCATCCGCTCGGCCGATTTCAACTGGCTCTCCAGGTCGCGCACGGCGGCGACGAAGTCGGGGGCGGTATAGTCCGGGGCCTCCCCGTCGGGGAGCAGGCCGCCTTCCCGCAGGGCGAGCACCAGCACGCTCTGCATATAGGCGATGCCCGCGCTGCCGATCACGCTCTCGCCGTGCTCGCCAGGGTGGTTCTCACCGGCGCCGCCGCCCTCCCGATAGCCGATCTCCATGCTGCCGTGCCCGTCGGAGAACACCTCGGTGAGCGTGATGTCCAGCGTGCCGCCGCCGTAGTCAATCAGCAGCAGATGGCCGTTGAACCGCTTGCCCGTCTCCCGCTCGTAGTTATAGGCGAAATAGGCGCTGGCGGCCTCCGGCTCGGTGACCACCTGGACGTGCCCCACCGGAACGCTGATCTCCCTGCACAGCAGGTCGCGCAGGATCATCCGCCCGTCCAGCGTGGTCACCCGCTTGCCCCAGATCTCCGGTACGCAGATGACCAGCTCCTCCACCTCCGTCTCCCCCTCCCGCAGCAGGGCGGTCTTGAGGACGGACTCCAGATAGAGCCTGGTGATCTCGCGGGGGGTATAGGTCTCGTCATAGCCCCGCTGGCGCAGAATGTCCGGATTGGATTCCGTCAGCAGCATTTTAAAGGCCTCAAAGATGCGGACCGTCTTTTTGCCGATCTGGGCCTTCGCGGCGTCGCCGCAGGTCACCGTCTTGCTCTTTCTGGCAATGCTCACGACGGACGGGATACTGGCGGGAGTTCCCTCCGCCATGGTGATCGTCTCGACATTGTTCAGCGCACGGTTGAAGTGCGCCAGCGTGGAATAGGTACTGCCAAAGTCGATTCCCAGCCTCAACTTAACCCCTCACTTCTCTTCCGAGCCGCCGTTCCCATCCCGGCAGAGCTCCCAAAACGCCCGGTCCCGGATGGCGACCGGCGCCTCGTTGGATACCTTCACGACGCTCTCGTGCTTTTTCAATCCCTTCACCCTGGCATAGCAGGCGGCGATGTCGGGGTCCTTGGGCTGGAACTTAAATACATATTCCAGATCTCTCTGCCGGATATCGCTGACGCTGTGGACAACCCAGGTGAGGACGTAGCGGGAATAGTCGTCGTCATCCCCCACAAAATGCGACAGGCTCTGCGTGGACAGGATGACGCCCACGCCGAACTCACGCCCCTCCTTCATAATTTTGCGCAGGGAGGGGAAGCGCTGAGACAGAAAACCGTCCGCCTCGTCCACCAGAATCAGGTTGCGCAGCTGGCGGAACCTGCCGTCGGTGGCGCTGGAGCCGCAGGCCTGCATCTGGGCATAGAACTGGTCAAGGGTGATGGCGATGATCAGGCTCTGGATATCGCTGTCGTAGCCGGACAGGTCGATCACCACCACTCCGCGCAGCATGTCCGCCAGCGGCTGTGCCCGGTTCGGGTCGTCCTCAAAAAGGCAGAAGTGGTGAAGCTTATTCATCGCGGCCGTCAGGGAATCCACCGTCCGCCCGGCGCTCTCGCGCGCAAAGATGCGGTAGACCTGGTCAAAGGTGGGCGCCCTCCTCCCCCAAGTGGCGGGGTTGGCCGGCTCGATGCCCTGCTGCGCGTAGGCCTTTAGGATACAGTCGAGCAGCACCTGCTGCTGCTTGGGCCCCAGATGGTAGATCTTCGCCAGCGTGGTCTGAAATTCATTTGCCGTGTGCATCGGCAGCAGCGGCTTGAAGGACCTAGGCCGGTTCAGCGCCAGGGGATTATACGGCAGGCGGCAGGGCTTATACACGCGGGCATTTACCGCAGCGACAAAGTCCGCCTTGGTCTCGTTATAGTCGCCCTTATAGTCAAAGATCAGGATGCCGAGCGGCCGGCCGTCGAAATTGTCCCGCTGGCTCCGGTAGAGCTGGGTCACCAGCGATTTGGTAAACTGGGTCTTCCCCGTGCCCATCGTGCCGATGATGCCGGTGTTGGTGTGAAAGACCCGCTCTGTGTCGTTGGGCAGCCAAAAGACGGGGCTGCCGTCGTCCAGATTGGTTCCAAAGAGGATCCGCATGGTGCGGTGCTCCTGCGGCAGGGCCGGCTCTTCCGGTACGGCCGCGGACGGCTCCTGCGGCATCGCGGAGGCCTCTTCCGGGCGCGGCTGGGCGGGCGCAGGGGACAAATCTGCCTCCTCTTCCCCGCCCTCGGGCGCCTCCCGCATCGGGTCGGGCAAGTCAGGGACCTCCGGCGCCGGGACTTCCGGCTGTTCCGGAGCACTCTGTGCGCCCGAATGCTCCCAGGCCAGGGCGGCGCAGTGCTCGCAGATCTCCCCCGCCTGTCCCTGCCCGACACAGTCACAGCCGCAGCGCAGCACTTCCCGCCCGGCCGGGTCGAGCAGCAGCCAGGGCCGGTTGACAAAGTTGAAACTGTCCACCGCCTTGGCCCGCAGGATAAGATTTCCGTCCGCGCGCTGCGTCCGGGTCTTTCGAATCAATCGGTTCTTCCGCAGAAAGGCGCTTCCCCGTTCCAACACGGACGGACTCAGGCCGCCGGGTCCCTTACAATTCCACTCCATCATGCGCTCACCCCTGATGTCGGCGCTCCGCTTGCGCGCAGAACGCCCCTGTTCACTGTTTTGACGGAGGATTGCCGCGCAGATCGCGCTCGAGCAGCTGCTCCTCATCCTCCGGACCGGTTTCCGTCTGATCGTTCGGCTCCCAATTGGGGAAGCTGGTCCCAAACCTCGCCTGGGAGACCGTCTTGCCGTCCACCAGGAGCCGGACCTGCCGCGCCTGCGCCAGGCCGGCGGCATAGAGCTCGCCCCCGATCTGCGCGGCGCGCACGCCCTCTGCGCCGGTGACCCCCTCGAGCAGCACGTCCCGGCAGGTGTCCGGCAGCGTGGAATACAGCCGGATGGTGTAGCGGCAGTCCGGCTGTGCGATCTCCGCCAGCTCCGCCCGGAGCGCGTCGCTGACATGGAATGTCACCTCAGAGGCGTCGGTGGAGACGGCCACAAACTGCTCGGTATCGGCCAGCTGGAGGCTCATCGTCTCCATCTCCCGGTCCTCCCTCCGGACCGTATAGGCCCCCGGCCGCAGCCAGACGAGGGCGGAATCCCCCGTCACCGCGGCCTGTCCGCCTCTCGGGCGAGTGACCACGACATCGTCTCGATAGGCGAGGACTTCCCGTTCCGTCACGCGCAGGACCTCCGCGCCGGCGTCGTCGAGCACGACCACCCCGCGGCAGAGGCCAAAGGCCGCCGTCCCGCCGTCCGGCGCGCCGCGCCGGTCCCAGGCGTCGTGACAGGTCTGGTAGGTATTGTAGTCGATATTGTCCTGTCCGCCGGAATAGGTTATGCTCTGGCTCATCGGAAACCTCCAGTGGGTATAGTGCCCGGCCGCGTCCTTTGTGAGCGTCATGCAGCGCTCCTGCAGCGGGTAATTCGGGTCATAGATGTAAAGGCGGCTGGACGAGGCGTCAACCTCCTCCAGGCGGAGGGGAAAGATCTCATGGCCGCCATGACTGCCGAATACGCCGAGGATGATCGGATTTTCCCCCGTCCGCTCATAGGTGCGCACCGCGCGGCAGATCTCGTCCAGCAGCGCCGGGCTCTGCCGGCTGTTCTGGCTCTCCCGCGCGACCGGCTGGCAAAACTGGACCAGCTGCATCGCCTCAATGAACTCCAGCAGTGTCAGCTTCCACACGCGGTGCCCGGACAGACGCGTCAGCTCGCGCGGCCAGAGGGCCTGATCGGAAAAGTCGGACACCAGGACATCGTTGCCCGTCTGGGAGAACATGGCCGCCGTGGAGCTGACGCCGTAGCAGTTGCCGCCCCACTGCTGGAAATGGATGAACAGCATAAACGCCTGCGCCACATGGCCGAAGATCAGCCAGTAGCGCTCCAGCGGGATGGTGTGGCTGGTCTGCCCGGGATACATGTCCGCCAGGGAATTGCAAAAGCTGTAGGACACCTCGCGGATTTTCTGACTATCCTCCCGCGCGCACGGCGCTTCCGCCCCGACGGGCAGGGATGGCTCCGCCCCGTCCTCCGCGCGCGTGCATCGCTCCTCGGCAGGCTCGTCCTCCTCCGGTCCGTCTGTCGCCTCGCAGCAGGAGAGGACCAGCGCCGCGCAGTGCACGCACAGCTCCCCGGCGCGTGCCTGCCGGCAGTCACAGGAGCAGTGCTGCAGCCGGTCTCCGGACGGGCTGACAGTCACCTTGGGATGGTCAACAAACTGGAAGCTGTCGACACATTTCCCCGTGATTTCCGTGCTGCCGTCCCGCTGACGCCGCCCGGCGGCATGGAGCACCCGTCCGTCCCGGCAGAGCGCCTGCGCCTGTGCGAGAACCTGGCCGCTCACATATTGCGACAGATTGATCTTCCCGTTCATAGCTCCCTCCGATTCTTTCCGTTCACAGGCCTGTCCATCCCGTTTTCTTCCCGTCCATTACAAAAAGCCTCAGTTTTCAACCCATTTCTGCCGGAGGCGCTCCATAGCCTCGGCCCGGCAGGGCGTTGCCTCCAAAGGCGGCGCGTTTCGGCGCAGAGCGTTCTATCAAGAAACCATTTGCAACATTATATGCTTTTCTAGCCTTCCTTGTCAACCGGAACCGCTTTCAAACGCAGTCATTTTGCCAAAGCCCTCCCGCTGCGCACGCCGCCGGCGCGGTCAGTTTGCCCAGTTTTTTCCTCAGCGCCGCAGGGGCTCCGGTACCTTGATGCCGGCCCACATGCCGGCGTTGCACTCGCCGTCGGCATTGCGCCCGACCGCCAGGACTTTGCCGCTCGATTGCAGTCCCATCGTATAGCAGGCGCCCGCGGCAATCGCCACCACGTCGGTCCACTTGTCCACCTTGGTCCGGCCGTCGTAATCGTTCCCGACTGCGGTCACGGTGCCGTCGGCGCGCAGACCCACCGTGTGATAGTGGCCCGCGGCGATGGCGGTCATCCCGTGCCAGTCATCGAGCTTGCAGCAGGGGTGCATCTGCACCGAGGCAGCCACCGCGGTGCCGTCCTCCCGCAATCCGACGGTGTGCTCCTCGCCCACGGCGATCGCGACGATGTCTCTCCAGCGGTCCACATTGCAGCGGCTTTGGACGTTTTCTCCGGCCGCCACAACGGTGCCGTCCGCACGCAGGCCGACGGTCAGCTCCCTGCCCGCGGCCACAGCCACGATATCGCGCCACTGCCGGACTGCGCGCTGCACCTGTTCATCCTCCGCGGTGATGACCACCGTGCCGTCCGCCCGCAGACCCACCGTGTGATTCGCCCCGGCGGCGACAGAGATGATCTCTCTCCACGCCTCCACATCGCACTCGTGGTACCAGTTATTGCCGACTGCGAGGACCGTGCCGTCCGCCTTGAGGCCGACCGTATGGGATCTGCCGGCGGCGACGGATATGATATTCCGCCAAGTGCTCACGTCGCACTGGCCGCTGCGGTACCAGCCCGTGGCCAGCACGCTGCCATCCCGCCGGACGGCGACCGAGTGATAGTCGCCCGCCGCGATGGTGGGAACCGTCAGCGCGCGGCGCGCGGCGCGGGCGGTCTTTTCCGGGCCGGGCGTCCCCTTCTTCCCGGCGCTTCCGGAGGCCCCGGCGGCAGCCTGCGCCGTGCCTTTCGCCTTCTCAGGCGCGGCGCCCGGCAGGCGGATGCCGGACCAGCCGCTGACCTCGCACTCGCCGTCGTCATTGCGCCCCACGGCAACCACCGTGCCGTCGGCCCGCAGGCCGAGGAGATAGCAGGCCCCGGCGGCGATGGCCACAATCTGTGCCCAGCCGGAGACATTGGTCTGTCCATATTGGTTATATCCGGCGGCGACCACCGTGCCGTCCGCCCGCAGGCCGGCCGAGAAGAGCTTGCCCGCCGCCACAGCGGTCAGGCCGCTCCAGCCGTCCACCTTACACTGGCCATAGTCGGAGGTGCACGTCACCGCGACCGCTGTCCCATCCGCCTTCAGACCGACGGCGTGATTCGGCCCGAGGGCCAGCGCCGTCATGCCGCTCCACCCCTTTACATAGTCCTGAAGCCGCTTGGTCGTCAGCCGCGTCTGTCCCGTGGTGATGACGGCGCCGCTGCCCCACAGGCCCATCGTCAGGTCGCTGCCCGCGGCGATGGCGGTGATCCCGCTCCAGCGGCCCACATTGCACTGGCCGTCGCCGTTGAAGCCGACGGCGACCACCGTCCCGTTGGACCGCAGGCCCACCGTGTGGGTCGTCCCCGCCGCGATCGCCACAATATCTCTCCAGCGGCTCACGTTGCACTGGCCATTGCCGTTCTCACCGACGGCGACCACCGTCCCGTCCGCGCGCAGGCCCACCGTGTGCGCGCGCCCGGCGGCAACCGAGACAATCTCCCGCCAGGTGCCCACGTTGCATTGCCCGTCCCGGTTGCGCCCGGTCGCCACCACCGTGCCGTCCTCTTTGATGGCCACCGCGTGGTAGTGTCCGGCCGCGATGGTATTCCTGGCCCAGCCGGCGGTGACCCGGGCACGCTTCGGAGGCGGCGCCGCACGCTGATCTTTCTCCTCTGCCGGGCGCGCGGCCGCCGCCGCATCCCGCTTCTTCTCCTCCGCCGGGCGCGTGACCGCCGCCGCTGCGGGCGGAAACACCTCATCCGCCTGGAGCCGGGCGTCACATCGGGCGCAGTGGAAGGCGCGTTCCTGCTTGGAGATGAGAAAGTGCGTCCCTCCGCACGCCGGGCAGCGCAGGAGGCCGGGCACCCGCTTCTCCTCCTGCCGGGCCTGCCATTGGGTCCGAAGGCCTGAGACGGCCTTTCGCCGCGCGGAGGCTGAGACGCAGAGCGTGTGGTAGCTCTCATAGTCACAGCTCCGGTCAAAGCCGCACGCCGTGCAGGTCCAGCCCTGTGTGTTCTCCTTGTCGCACACCGGGCACTTCCACAGGGCCGCCGGTTCCCGGCCTGTCTTTTCCCCTTCCGGTCTCTTCTGTTGATAGCCGCACACCCTGCAGGTCCACCCCTGCGTATTCACTGCCGTGCACACCGGACAACTCCACATGCCGTGTCCCCCCAATATCTCTCTTATCTGGCGCCCTTTGATCTGAGCTGCCAGATCGCCGCCTGGATCAGGCTGCGGCTCACCCCGCGTCCATGCCGGTAACAGAGGCTCAGGGCCTCCATTGCGCCCTTATGCCCTTGCCAGGCCGCCTTTTGGTACCACTGGACGGCCTCCGCCTCGTCCTCAGCCGTCTGCCTGCCAAAATAATAGCACTCGGCCAGCTCAAACTGAAAATCCGGATCCTCTAAGCTCTGCCGGGCGGATTCATCCCCCTGCTCGGCCGCCTTCTGATACCATTTGGCCGCCTGCACCGGATTTTTAGCAACTCCCTGCCCCTGGCGGCAGAGGTCTCCCAAACGTCTCTGCGCCTGTGCGTCGCCCTGCTCGGCCGCCTTCCGATACCAACCGGCCGCCTTTTCCAGATCCTGCGGGACGTGCTCTCCGAGAGAATAGCAGTCTCCCAGGCGCTTCTGCGCCTGCACATCGCCCTGATTGGCCGCCTTTTTGTACCAGAAAGCGGCAAGTATATCATCCGCCTGCACGCCGCGGCCGCTATAATAGCAGTTGCCCAGATTGGTTTGCGCCGCCGCGTAGTCCTGCAGGGCCGCCTTTCGATACCATTCCGCCGCCGTCTCGTAATTCCGTTTCACACCGCGGCCGTTACAAAAACAGTTGCCCAAGTTATTTTGCGCCTCTGCGAGCTCCTGCCGAGCCGCTTTGCGGTACCATTCTGCCGCCGTCTCGTAATTTCGCTTCACACCGCAGCCGTTGTAGTAGCAGTTGCCCAAACCGTTCTGCGCCGCCGCATATCCCTGCGCCGCCGCTTTGCCGTACCACTCTGCCGCTTGGTGCAGGCTACGCCGCATGAAGATCCGGTGCTCACAGCGCATCCCCATCAAAAACTGCGCGGCGGCATCGCCCTCTTCCGCCAGAGTGCGCCACCGGTCCAGGATCGCCCGCTGCTTTCCCCTGTCCTGCTCCGCCCGAAGGCGCTCGAGCTCCCGCTGTGGGTCAAGGGGAGACCGGTCCGGCCGCATCCCGCCCGCTCCGCGCGGCACAGCCTGCACCGTCGGCCAGCGCCGGTAATCCACGGACAGGTCGTAACCACAGTTTGGACAGAGCGCACCCTGTAAACTCCGTCCGCAGCGAACACATTGTGCCTGCATCCTCTCGCCTCCCCGCCAGCTTCTCCGCCTCGCCGTTTTAGCGGCAATTCTTTTGTAAATCTAAAACAATGACACTGAAATCTTAGCAGAGGAGATACCGTTCGTCAAGGGGACGCGGGCGCCGCGCCCGCCGCTTCCAAGGCTCCGCCCGTCCCTGACCGCGGCGCCAGGGCGGCAGTCCGCCTGTCTCAAACCGCTTCTCCCCTTTTCGTCACCCTTTTCCTCCCGGGTCATAGAATGGCATGAGGGGTCGCGCGGCCCCTTCCACTATCCTTAGGAGGTCAACGCTATGGCTGAAACCGTCATCCCCGGCCCCGTGTCGGAGTGCGCCCCCATCCGCGAGGCGACTTGTATCCATACCAAAAAAATCTATGACAACTGCCAGTCCAAGGACTGCATCGAGGACCTGCGCGTATATCCCACCGCCGCCAGCCAGACTGTGCTCGACGCCGCGCAGTCGGTCCGCTGCGGCCGGGCGGAGCTGCTCTATGTCTCCATCCAGGTGGACCCGGTCGGCTACAACCGCGGCTTTTACACCGTCGATCTGCGCTTCTTCTACCGCATCTGCGCGGAGGCGGTGACCGCCGGCAGCTGTGTGCGCCCCACGCCGGTCAGCGGTCTGGCAGTCTTTGACAAGCGCTGCATGCTCTTCGGCAGCCAGGGTACCGCCAAGATCTTCACCTCGGAGCGTCCCTGCTCCCTGGACCAGTCCCTCAGCTTTGAGGATAACCTGCCCAGCGCCATTGTCGAGGCCGTCGACCCGCTCGTGCTGAATCTCAAGCTGGTGGACCGCTGCGACCGCTGCGGCTGCTGCGCCTGCGCCTCCAACGGGGAGAGCCTGGCCAGCGAGATCCCCGCCGCCATTCTCTCGGCTTTTGACGACAACATCGTCTTCTCCAACAGCGGCCAGAAGTGCCTGCTGGTCACGCTGGGGCAGTTCTCCATTCTGCGCATGGAGCGCGACTCCCAGCTGCTCATCCCGGTGTACGACTATTGCATGCCCAACAAGGAGTGCGACTGCGACAGCAACAGCTGCGGCTGCCAGCCGGAGGACCCCTGCCAGCTGTTTGAGAAGGTCTGCTTCCCGGTGGGCGAATTCTTCCCGCCCGCCTCGTCCGAGGCGCTGGACCCGATGGAGCAGCTCCGTCAGGGCTGCAGCTGCGGCAACAACAGCGGCTGCGGCAATAGTTGCGGCTGCGGCAATAGCTGCAGCGGAAGCTGCGGATGCAGCCGCTGAGTCTCAGCTGCGGGCCGGCAGAGCGCTCCGCGCACACGCCGGCGGCCTGATCTGCTGACGTTCCCCTCGTCTTATCCCATAGGAAAAATGGTCCGGCCGCCGTCGTGGCGGCCGGACCATTGAGGCTGTCAAAAAAGTGTTTTTGACAGCCTTTCGCGCAAATGCAAGCATTTGCGCGAGTCTGCAGTCCGACTGCGCGCACGGATTTTTGTTCCAAAAATCCGCACACTTGCCGGACTATTAGTATTTT
>DVJB01000014.1 GCA_018710845.1 Candidatus Onthomonas avicola | reverse complement strand
AGCCTTTCGCGCAAATGCTTGCATTTGCGCGAGTTTGCAGTCCGACTGCGCGCACGGATTTTTGTTCCAAAAATCCGCACACTTGCCGGACTATCAGTATTTTTGGCCCGGTACATGCCCGTGCCAAAAATAAATTAAACTCTATTTGGCTCTTCGAGCCAAACTCGGTGAGACCTTTTTGGACACTCTGAGCCCCGCACCGTGCCGGTCTGGCAACGGTGCGGGGCTTCTTTGCGTCTCACTCACTCATCTCGCTCGGCCTGGAGGATCTCCCCGTCCGAGATGCGAATCTCGTAGTCATACTCCACGTCGCCCACCTCGAACTCCACCTCATAGATGGGCACGCCATCCTGTTCGTCCTCCTCGACCTTCCAGTCGTGGGTGTCCGACCGGTCCACGCCCGCGTGGGTCAGGGCGATCTCGCCGGCCTCCTCCGCGCCGATTCCACCGGCGGCAGTCGGCTGACCGGCGCTGTCCGAGCTGTCTGTCTGGCTGTCCGGGCGCTCGTCCGCCTCGTCTGAGCCCTCACCCTCCTGCTGGCGCTCGCGAACCTCGCCGGTGGTGGCGTCGATATCGTACTCGTACTCCACACCGCCGGCGTAAAACTCCACCTCATAGATCATGCAGCCGTTCTCATAGTCAAAGTCGGTCTCGGTGACGGTGGCCTGCGCCGCGTCCACACCGGCGTCCGCCAGCGCCGCGGCCTGCGCCGCCTCAATGCCGATATAGCGCTCTACACTCGCCGAACCGCTGGACTGGATATTGGAGGTCTCCAGTGCGGTGGAGGCAGTCTGGATGCCATCCTCCTTCTGCGCAGAGACAGCGGTGGAGGAGGCGAGCAGATTGAGCTCATTGATGGTCAGCCCGGCCAGCTCATCAAAGGTCAGGTGGTCGCTGCTCGACACCAGCGACTGGATCAGCGACGCCTTGCCGAGGGTGATGCCGTACTGATCCGCCAAGTCCTGCAGCTCGCTGTCCGCCGTCACCGTCTGCGAGAGCACCGCGCCGCTCACGGAAGCGGCGTTCAGCAGCTGCTCCACCTCGCCGGCCAGCTCGGTCTGAAGGGTCTGCGCGCGCGCGCTGTCGTCGTCCTCCACGCTGATCAGGATGGAGTTAGACAGGGCATCCACATAGCCGTTCTTCACCAGCGAGCCGATGATCGCGTTGACCGCCACATTCAGCTCCGTGCCGGCCAGGTCCATGCCGTCCAGAATCGCCTCTCCGTCGCCGTTTTGGGCCGCGGCCGCAATCACGCGGCTCTGGGCATTCAGGGTGAGCACAATGCTCGGATTGACGTCGAGAGAGACAACACTGGCCACGGCGTTTGTCTGAAATAACGCCGGCCGCAGCAGCCCGAGCGAGATCACCAGCACCAGACAAGCGGCGGCCACCGCCGGGACGGCGCGCCAGGGGCTTTTTCGGCGTGGCGGCTGGTCGAGCAGGTACGGCCCGGTATCCTGCGCGCCGCACCGGGCGAGCACCTCCTCCGGCCGGTTGACCGCCGCATGATCCAGCGCCGTGCGCAGACGCTGATCCAGGTTCCTGCGGTTCATGTGATACCCTCCTCTGACAAAAACGCCCGCAGCTTGGGAATCGCTCTGTGATACTTGGACAGAACGGTGGACAGCGGCAGGTCGAGCAGCTGGGCCACCTCCCGGAACTTCAGGCCGGTGGCCGCGTGGAGCAGGACAATCCGCCGCTCCTGCTCGCCCAGGCGCTCGAGCGCCCCGCGCAGCAGAACGCGATCCTCCGCAGTGAGGATGGACCGGTCTGAGCCAAAGGCGGCGTCCCGGTCGTCCTGCGCAAGCTCGGTCACCTTTCCCTGCTCACGCAGGCGCATGAGGGAGAGATTGCGCGCAATGGCGAGCAGCCAGGCCAGCGGTGTTCCCTGCGGGCGGTAGGACGGCGCGTGCTCCCAAGCGCGGACAAAGGTGTCTTGCGTGACGTCGTCCGCGTCCGTCCCGCTCTTGAGATAGGACAGCGCCAGGCCGTACACCGCCGTGCGGGTACGCTCATAGAGCTCCGCCAGCGCGTCCCGGTCCCCGTGGGCCAGGCGCGCCATCAGCTCTTCGAGCACATCGGGGCGAACCGATTGGCGATAGTCCATCGCCGCCGCCATCAGCAGCATCATCCTCATTCACTCCTGTCATCTATAAAATGCGTGAGAGCGGCATTTTATCGCGTTTGATCGAAAAATTTTTACCCGCTCGCCGGTCAGACCACCCGGAGCGGACAGTCCGCCCCGTCAAAGAAGCGGCGCACCGCCTCCAGCGCGTTTCTCACCATGTCGTCGGCCACCGTGTCCGTCCAAAAGGCGAGGTGCGGGGTGAGAATCACGTTGGGCATAGCATTTAAAATCGCCATCTCCCGGTGCGGGATCACCTGATTTTTGTGGTCCAGATAGTAGACCTCCCGGTCTCCCTCCAGCACGTCGAGCGCCGCACCGGCGAGGTGTCCAGACTCGAGCGCGTCGATCAGAGCCGCCGTGTCCACCAGCTCCCCCCGTGCGGTGTTGACCAGAAAGGCCCCCGGTTTCATCCGGGCAATCGCCTCCCGGCCGAGGATGTGGCGCGTCTCCGGTACGGCGGTCAGGTGCAGGGAGAGGAGATCGCTCTCGCGCAGGAGGGTGTCAAAGTCCACATAGGTGACAACGTCCTCCAGCTCTGGACGTGGATGGCGGCTCCAGGCGAGCAGGCGGCAGCCAAAACCGGCCAGATGCCGGGCAGTGGCCGCGCCGATATTGCCCGTGCCGGCGATGCCCACCGTCATGGTATGCAGCTCGCGGCCGCGCAGGCCGTCATAGCGGTAGTCCTGCCCCACATTGCGCAGGAGGGCCGCCTTCGTGTGGCGGGTGACCATCAGCATGAGCATGATGGCGTAGTCCGCCACGCTGGCGGCGGAATAGGTATTGCGCAGCACCGCCAGGCCCCGCCGGGCGGCATAGTCCAGGTCGATATTGTCCACGCCGATCGCGCGGGAAGAGAGCACCTGTACGCCGCCGTCACAGTAGGCGTCGATCATCCCCCGGTCCACCGCGCGGGCGGCGGCAATCATCACGCCGTCGTAGCCGCGGGCGAGCTGCGCGTTTTCCGGCAGGGGGCGCTCAGCGCAGCAGGTGACGGAAAACCCGTAGGCCTCGCTGTAGCGGGCGTAGCGCTCCCGCTCCTCCGGGCCGCAGGAGTAGGCAAATAGCCGTTTCCGCTCCATCACAGCTCCTTGGAGTAGGCCGTCTTGGCGGACACGCCGGGCAGGCGGCCCACCTTTCCGGACAGCGCGGAGATGACGTCCATCGGCGCGTCGAGCATGATGCTGATCAGGTTGACGCCCCGCTTCGGGTAGGGCAGGCCCATCCGTCCGATGATATAGCTGCCGTACTGGTGCAGCAGCTCGTTGAGCGCCTGCACGGAGTCGGGATTTTCCACCACGATGGCCAGCAGGGCCACGCGCGTCTGTTCCATTCCATTCACCTCATCTGTTTCGCGATGCATGTAACGTTTTTTGCCCTCTCATTATATCAGCTCGCGCCGCGGCGCGCAATCGCTCTACCGGCGCGGCAGGAGAATGTCAATCTCTCCGTTGCGGTCGGTGCGGAAGACGCACGCGCCGGACTCAGCGACGCGCGCCAGCGCCTCGCCGGTGGGATGTTCGTAGGGATTGGTGCCCACGGAGAAGAGGACGGCCTGCGGCCGCACCGCCTCCAGCAGCGCCATCCCCGTGGCGTAACGGGAGCCGTGGTGCCCGCCTACCAGTACGGACACCTCCGGCAGGGAATAAGTCTCCAGCAGCATCTCCTCTTCCATAATCGTGAGGTCGCCGGTGATAAGGAGGGTGAAGTCTCCATGGCGCACCAGCACCGCCTGGGCCATCCCTTGCTCCGTCCGGACGGGGAGAAGCTCCATCCGCGTCTCGCCCAGGGTCAGCTCCGAGGCCTCGCCGGTCCAGCAAAGCGCGACACCGGAATCTTGGGCGGCGTCTGCCAGTGTCCCGGCGCGGGCGGCGGAAACCTCCTCCTCCGGGATCGCGGGCAGGTAGAGCGCGTCCACCGGGACGGAGGCAAGCGTCTCCTCCACGCCGCTCACATGGTCCTCGTCCCAATGGGTGAGCAGCAGGGCATCCACCCGCTCCAGGCCGCGTTCGGACAGCGCCTCCTCCAGCTCGGCCGCGCTGTCTCCCCCCGTGCTGCCGCAGTCGATAACGGCTACTCTCTCCGGGCCGGCGAGCAGGATACACTGCCCCTGCCCCACGTCGAGCACGGCGATCTCCAGCACCCAGCGCGCCCCGTCTTCCGCCTGCAATCGAAGGGAGAGCCCCAGCGCCGCGGCCAGCAGCAGAGCCGTCAGCACGGCGCGCCGGCGTCCGCGCAGCAGTCCGGTAAACCAGAGCGCACCGGCGGCATAGCACAGCAGCAGCCACGCGAGCACCCGCGGCTGGTCCGCCCGGAGTGCGGCAAAGGGGACGCCGGCAAGCGCATGAATCAGGCGAATCACCGCCGCCGCGACCCAGCCGACCGGCAGGGCGAGCAGCTCTCCCGCCGCCGGGCACAGCAGGCCGAGCAGCGGGCAGAAGAGCGCAGCTGGCAGCAGCAGCGGCAAGATCCAGAGCACGAGCAGGTTGGACAGCGGCGCGATCAGGGAGCTGCGCCCGAAATACCAGAGGACCAGCGGCAGGGTGAACACCGTCGCGGCCAGGGTATTGCCCAGCGTCATTGCCACGCGGATCAGCCCGGCGGGCCGCCCCTCCAACAGGCGGTAAAGCCGCGGACCGAGCACCGTCAGCCCGAGCATGGCCGCAAAGGAGAGCTGTAAGCTGACGCTGGCGATGGCGACCGGATTGCCGAGCAGGATAACGGCCAGGGCGAGCGCCAGAGAGGTGGGCGGGTCCTCCTCCCGCCGGCATATCGGCGCGAACAGGGAGACCGCCTGCATCAGCGCCGCGCGGCAGATAGACGGAGTAAAGCCCGCCAGCGCCGCAAAGGCGAGCAGCCCGGGCAGGAGCAGCAGGCTGCGCGTCCGCTGGCTGCCGGGCAGCAGGGCGAGGGCGGAGATCAGCAGACTGACGTGCAGTCCGGAGGCGGCCACCACATGGCTCAGGCCGGTCTCGGACAGGGCGTCCTCCAGCGCCTCCGGGAGGGCGTCCCGGTTTCCGGTGGCGAGGGCGAGCAGAAAGCCCGCCGTCTCCTCCGACGGAAAGAGCCGCCCCAATTCCTGCCAGAGCGCATGGGCCCAGACGCGGGGCAGCAGCGTCCACGGGGTGTCCCGTCGGGTCACGGTCAGCTCCTCCGCGCTGCCGCGCAGGGAGATGCCGTCGGCATAATAGGAGTAGGTCCGGCCGGAGGCGGTCTCCCGGGCCGAGCGCAGGTCGACTTCCCCGGACACCTCGTCGCCGGGGCGGATGTCCGCCGCCTCGTCCAGATAGAGGAGCAGGTGCTCCCCCTCCAGCGCACCGTATGCCCGCACCTCCAGGGCATAGCCGTAGGCCGTCTCGCGCGGGTAGTCCTGCGCCTGCGCCGTGAGGGTGACGGTGGTATCCGCCCAGTCCATCTCGAGGGTCAACAGATGCATGTGCCGGAACCAGCACAGCCACGCGCCCGCCGTCACCGCCAGCAGCATGGCCCCCGGCAGGACGTGCCGGCGCAGCAGAGACGCCAGCCCGGTCAGCAGGCCAAGTGCGCCGAGCAGCAGCATCTGCCCGCCGTTAAGCACCAGGACGGAGAGCGCGGTCGCGCCGGAAAAAGAGAGGCAGACCCGAGCGAGCGCGCGGGGCGCGCCGGGCGCACTGCCGGACAGCCCCTCCATCGGAGCGGCCGTCTTCTCTCTCCGCACTGTGCGCCGCATCCTGGTTCCGCCTCCCTCCGTCCGCTCAGAGCGCTACCTGTACCTGTGCCTCAAAGCAAGTCCTGCCATCCGGCAGTCTGCCGGACATGGAAAAGGCGTCCGCTCCATCTGGGGCGGCAAAGAGCGTCACCGTCTCGCCCAGGCGCGCCTCGTGGTGGAAGGCCAGCTGCGCGGCCAGCACCGTCCGCCCGCGCAAGTCCTCCGGCGCATAGTCCGAGAGCAGGTCGGCGTAATACTGATTTCCCATATGGCCGTTGCCGTCAATCTGAGAGGGACGGACCACATGCTCTGCCACCTGTGGCAGGCTGCTCAGGCGGAGGCGGCCGATCAGCGGCTCGACCGGCCGGTCACACGGCCGCATCTCGTGGACACACTGGCTGGGGCGCAAAATTCTCCGATCTACCGGGTCCACCAGCATCCAGGTGGTGGCGGACTGGGCCAACACCTCCCCCTCGGGGCCAAGAAGCTGAAAATTGCGCAGAAAGCTCGGCCCTTTCACGCCGCCCTCCCAGGTCTGAAAGCGGCACTCCATTCCATAGCGCGCGGGCCGAAACCGCCGGAAGGCCAGACGGGAGAGCAGAAATGCCTGTCGTTCGGCCAGCATCCCCTGCCAGGTAATGCCCCGGCTCTCCAGATGGAGATTGCCCATCTCCCCGCTCCACTCCAGATAGGTGCGCAGGGAGAGGTTCTGGCGGCTGTCACAGTGATAAAAGCAGATGCGCTCCGGCACCGTAAAGATATCGTTCATCCTCTCACCTCAGCGGGCGGCCCGCGCCGGCGGACGGTCCGGTGCAAGCCGAATATGATATGCTTATTATAGTGCACCATTTTCCCCCACGCAAGCAAAACCTCCCTTTTCAAGAAAGGTAGTGATTTCAAGGGAAATTGAAAATTCCCGTCAATTTGATGAAAATCCAAACAGCTTATTAAAATTTCTCTCTGCTCGTAGGCACGGAAAAAGGGCAGTCGATTTGCTCGACTACCCTTATAATCCGTTGTCTCATGTTCCTGTTCGGGTCAACTCCTCTGGTATACATAACCGCCATTCGTTGTCATATAACACCGCTATTCCACCGTCTACCTCTGCATAGGGCATTTCCAACTCCCGGTTGAAATTTGTTTCCCCGTCCTGCTGCGGAAAAGTGTCAGTATAAGAGGA
>DVJB01000013.1 GCA_018710845.1 Candidatus Onthomonas avicola | reverse complement strand
AGCCTTTCGCGCAAATGCTTGCATTTGCGCGAGTTTGCAGTCCGACTGCGCGCACGGATTTTTGTTCCAAAAATCCGCACACTTGCCGGACTATCAGTATTTTTGGCCCGGTACATGCCCGTGCCAAAAATGAATTGGACTCTATCTGGCTCTTCGAGCCAAACTCGGTGAGACCTTTTTCGACAGTCTGAGCGGCCGGACCAGTGTCCGGCCGCTGGAGCTTTCTCAGGATGCTCTCCGTGCGTTGGAAAGGCGTTTGCGGGGAGAAATCGATTTCACCGCTTGCCAATGATATTCCAATCCGTTACAATAAGAGATAGATAAAACTGGCATATAAAATAGGGAGATGCACGGAGAAAGAGATGCGGCGTGCCGCTGCGCTTTCCCGCTGCCAAATCCGTCCGTCCATTTCCGGCCGGCTGTCTTCAAAGGAGGAGTGATCGATGGCGCTGCATGTCATGGAGGAGGCCAACCGCTGTCTCGGCTGCAAAAAGCCGCGCTGCCAGGAGGGCTGTCCAATTCATACAAACATCCCGGAGGTGATCCGCCTGCTCAAGGCGGGGAAGCTGAATGAGGCGGGGTGGATGCTGTTTGAAAACAATCCGCTCACTACCGTTTGCAGCTTGGTCTGCAACCACGAGAACCAGTGCGAGGGACACTGCGTCTGCGGCATCAAGGGCGCGCCGGTCCACTTTTCCGTGATTGAAAACTATATCTCCACCACCTATGCCAATCAGATGGTGAAGGGACCTGCCCCCTCGAACGGGCGGATGGCCGCCGTGATCGGCGCCGGACCGGCCGGCATCACCATCGCCATCATTCTGGCCCGGTACGGGTATCAGGTCACCATCTTTGACGGACGGGACAAGATCGGCGGCGTCATGCGCTACGGCATTCCGGACTTCCGCCTGCCGGACGCCGTGTTGGACGATCTCGCCTACCGCCATCTGGAGCTCAAGGGCATCCGATTCCGCCCGAACACCTACATCGGCAACACGCTGACCATCGACGACCTGTTCCGCGATGGCTACCAGAGCGTCTTCGTCGGCGCGGGACTCTGGCGGCCCAACCGGCTCCATATCCGCGGCGAGAGCCTGGGCCATGTCTGCTACGCCATCAATTATCTTGCCAATCCCGACGCCTTCCGCCTGGGCGAGCGGGTAATCGTCATCGGCGTGGGCAACTCGGCGATGGACTGCGCCCGGACGGCGGTGCGCAAGGGGGCGCGGCAGGTCACCTGTTTTGCCAGGCATGATGAGATCAATGCCAGCCAATATGAGTCCAGCTACGCCCGCCTGGAGGGCGTGGAGTTTGTCCTCCGGAGGACGCCGGTGGAGATTCGTCCGGACGGCGTGGTATTCGTCGAGAACCGAAAGGGAGAAGACGGCGCCTGGGAAGCGATTCCCGGCAGCGAGCGCCTTTATCCCTGTGATGGCGTCATTATCGCGGTCAGCCAGGGCGCGGAGAGCAACCTGATTGAGACCACCCGCGGGATTGACACCGACCGACGCGGCCTGCTCTCGGTGGACAGCGACGGGCACACCAGCCGGCCCGGCGTCTTTGCCGCCGGCGACGCGGCGACGGGGGCGCGCACCGTCGTAGAGGCGGTGGCCAATGGAAAGCGGGTGGCCGAGGCGATGCATCAGTATATGCAGAGCCTGCCGATGCCGGCCGGGACGGCCTATCCCAATGTCCCGGTAGAGGAGCCGGCGGTGGCCGCTGCGCAGGCCGAGCAGATTCTCTTCCCGCAGGAGCCGGGAAAGTGAGATAGGACCAGACAACAGGCCCCCGAGGCCGGCGGCGCCCATAGGAGCGCCCGGTCTCGGGGGCCTGTGCGTTGTGCCGGTGGCAGCTCGGCTTACAGAAAGAGCCACAGGCTGACCGCCATGACGAACATCCCGGCGATCAGTCCGTAGATGGACAGGTGGTGCTCCCCGTACTCCCGCGCGGAGGGCAGCAGTTCATCAAAGGAGATGAAGACCATGATTCCCGCCACCGCGCCGAAGAGAATCCCGGACACCGTGTCGTTTACCCACGGCCGCAGCAGCAGATAGCCGATCAGCGCGCCCAGCGGCTCGGAGAGGCCGGAGGCGAAGGAATACCAGAACGCCCGCCGCCGGCTTCCGGTTGCGTAGTAGATAGGCACCGAGACGGCGATGCCCTCCGGAATATTGTGGATTGCGATCGCCGCCGCGATCGGGATGGCGATGGTCGGCTCCTGCAGAGCGGAGACAAAGGTGGCAAGCCCCTCCGGGAAATTGTGAATCGCGATGGCCAGTGCCGTGAGCACGCCGGTGCGCATGAGCTGGTGCTCGGAGGACATCGCCTGCGCCGCGTGCTCCGGCGAGGTGACCGAGTGTGGGTTTTCATCCTCGGGAATCACCTTGTCAATCAGAGCGATCACGCCCATCCCGCCGAAGAAGGAGAGAAAGGCGAACAGGTTGGCGTTTTTGACCCCGAAGGAGGGGGTCAGATACTCCGCCGCGCCCGGCAGCAGCTCCATCATGGACACGTAAATCATCACCCCGGCGGAAAAGCCGAGCGAGACGGAGAGAAACTTCGTGTTCGTCCGCCGGGTGAAAAAGGCGATGCAGCTCCCAATACCGGTGGAGAGGCCCGCCATCGCCGTGAGCAGGAAGGCAAGCAGTACATTATGCATCCAGAGCGCTCCTTTCTGTGTTTTGGTTAGTCATAGCTAACTAATATCATCATAGCACGGGATTCCTCCTGCGTCAATCGCTCCTGTCCCCGTGCCAGCACATGGTGTATTCCGCCTGGCCGGTCGCCTCGTCTGTCCCCGCGCCGGCAATGGTCAGCCCCTCCCGGAGGTAGAAGCGCAGCGCCCGCTCATTGCGCCGGTAGACGGAGAGGGAGAAAGAGGGATGCCGCGCCTTCACCTGCGTCAACAGGGCGTGCCCGATGCCGGCGCAGCGGCAGGCGCCGTCCACAAAGATGCCGGCCAGATAATCTCCCGTTATGCCGGCAAACCCCCGGACCGTACCGTCCGTCTCCCAGACCCACAGCTCCGCCTGCGGCAGCTGATCCCGCACCTCGTCCAGATGAGCGTACCAGTATTCGGAGGGAATAAAGCTGTGTGCCTCCAGATTTCCCGACAGCCAGATATGCAGCAGCGCTTCCAAATCCCCGCGAGTTGCGGCCCGGACCATATACGGCCCCCCTTTCCAGGTCAGTTCCCGTTCAGCATACGATAGTCCGAATGGAATGTCAAACTGTTTTCCCGCTGCGCCCGATGGAAAATTTTTTGCAAAGCCTATTGACAGGGTGAAGCTATGTGAATATAATGTACTTGTTCAATAAGTACACTAAAGAACAAAGGGGGCTGAGAGATGGAGATCATCATCAGCAGCAACACGGAAAAGCCGATCTACGAACAGATTACCGCCCAGATCAAAGCGATGATCATGAGCGGGGAACTGCGCACGGGGGACCCTATTCCGTCCATGCGCGCGCTCGCCCGGTCCATCCACGTGAGCGTCATCACCGTCCAGCGGGCCTATGAGGACCTGCAGCGCGATGGATTCATTGAGACGACGGTGGGGCGCGGAAGCTTTGTGTCCGCACGCAACAAGGACTTTTATCAGGAGGAGCAGCAGCGCCGCGCGGAGGAGCACCTGCAGGAGGCGGCAGAGATCGCCCGCACGAGCGGGATTTCCCTGGAAAAGCTGGTGGAGCTGCTGCGAATGTTCTATGAAGAGCCTTGAGGTACATTTGGAAAGAAAGGAACAAGCGATAGGAGGCATTGACCATGTGTGACCAAACCATTCCCGCCGCGCTGGAGGTACGGGACCTGACGAAGCATTACGCCGGCTTTACCCTTGACGGCGTCTCCTTCTGCGTACCGCGCGGGACGATTGTCGGCCTGATCGGGGAGAACGGCGCGGGCAAGAGCACGACGCTGCGTTCGATTCTGGGCCTGATTCAAAAGGACGGCGGCTCCGTCACTCTCCTGGGACAGGAGGAGGGGGAGCGTGATCCCGTCCTGCGCGAGCAGATCGGCGTCGTCTTCGACGGCAGCCACTTCCCCGACTCTCTCACGCCGCGACAGCTCGGCCGGGTGTTTGCCCGCATCTACGCCACATGGGAGGGGGCGTATTATCTGGACCTGCTCGGGCAGCTTGGACTGCCGATGGAGAAAAAGATCAGCGCCTTCTCCCGCGGCATGAAGATGAAGCTCGCCATTGCCGCCGCGCTGGCCCACCGGCCCCGGCTGCTTGTCCTGGACGAGGCGACAAGCGGCCTGGACCCTGTCGTGCGCGACGACATCCTCGACCTGCTGCTCGGCTTTGTCCAGGACGAGGAGAACGCCATCCTGATCTCCTCGCACATCACCAGTGATTTGGAGAAGGTGGCGGACACCATTGTTTTCCTGCACGAGGGGCGCTGCATCTTCTCCAAGCCGAAGGACGAGCTGATCTACCGCTATGGCATCCTCCGCTGCGGCGCGGCCCAGTTTGAGGCGCTCGACCGGGCAGACGTCGTCGCCTGGCGCCGCCGGGACTATCAGTTCGAGGCGTTGGTGGCCGACCGCGACACCGCGCGGCGGAAGTATCCCAAAACGGTGGTGGACGCCGCAACGATTGATGACATTATGCTGCTGTATGCAAAGGGGGAGATCGTATGACCGGACTGCTGCAAAAAGACCTCTATCTCACGCGCTCGTCTCTGCTGATCGTGCTGCCGACGTTTTTGGTGATCGGAATAGGGATATCCGTTCTGTCTACCACATGGGTGCTCACGGTGCTGTCCACCGTGATGCTGGGCATGATGGCGATCAGCACGGTCCAGGCGGACAAGAGCTCCGGCTGGCAGCAGTTCTCCGGGGTGCTGCCCCTCTCCCGCGCGGCTGTGGTGGGGGAGAAGTACCTGTTTTACCTGCTTCTGAGTGCCGCCGGGCTGCTGATCGGCCTGGTGGTCGGGACGGCGGCCTCCCTCCTGAGCGGACGGGGTGACCTGAACGAGCTGGGCCTCTACCTCACCATCAGCGTGTCGATGGCGCTGCTCTCCGGGGGCGTCGCGCTGCCGGTCAACATCCTCTTCCGGGCGGAGATCAGCATGCTGGGAATCCTTTTGGCCTATCCGCTCTCCGCCGGCGTCTTTATTCTCTTAAACCTGCTGATCGGACAGCGGGAGGCGGTGGGCGTCGTCGCCAGCGTGCTGGGCGTGATACTCTACACGCTGTCCTGGTATCTGACCGGCCGGATGATGGCCCGGCGCGATTTGACCTGAGGAGAGGGGGAGAGAGACAGTGGCAAGACGGAGACGAAAGATGCTGGGCCGCCCGGAGGACGAGGGGGTTGTCGTCCTGATGCGCCTGATCGAGACCCAGAGCCGCACCACCCTGGCGCGCTGGGCGGCGGGCTGCGCCCGGGAGCGGTATCTGCCGGTTTACCGGCGCGCCTGTCCGGAGGACACCGCACTGCCCGGCTTGCTGGAGGCGGCGGAGTCACATCTGGAGGGCCGGCTTTCCCGAAAGGAATTGCAGGCTGCCCTGCGCGCTGCGCGGGAGATTCCCAAAGGCTTGGAGCGTGATCCGGCCGCGCAGGCGGCTGCCCGAGCGGTGATCACCGCCTGCGGCGTGGCGCAGACGCCGACCAACGCGCTGGGCTTCACCTTCTACGGGGCGGCGGCTGCCGCCTATGACCGGCTGGGCCCGGAGGCGTCGGAGGAGGCGTGCGATGCCGTGGCTGCGGAGGAGTTTGCCGCTCTGGCGGCGTGGCTGCGCGCCGTTTGGGTCCCGGACGAGACGAACCCGGCGGGAATCGACTGGAATTGCTGAGCGCTGGCGGACGGTCCCACAGGGGAACCGTCCGCCAGTTTCTGCGCTTCACAGTCCTGCCCCTCGCAGCAGGCTCTCGGTCGGGAAGCAGAGCGTCACCTCGGTGCCGCCGCCCTCCGGGCTGCGGACGGACAGCGCAATGTTCATCCGGCCGCACAGCTTCCGGCACAGGTAGAGGCCGATGCCGGTCGACTGGGGAAAACGGCGCCCGTTTTGCCCGGTGAAGCCCTTGTCAAACACGCGGGGCAGGTCCGCCGCCGGGATACCGATCCCGTTGTCCCGAACGGTCAGGAGGACCTGGTTTTTCTCCTGCCGGGCGGAGAAGGTCAGGCGGAGCGCCTCCTGCCGGTATTTGACCGCGTTGGAGATGAGCTGGCCGAGGACAAAGACGCAGCTCTTGCGGTCGGCGCGGACAGGGATGTCCAGCTGTTCCAGATGCACCTGTCCGCCGGCCTGAATGATCGGTTTGGAATACGATTTGAGCGCAGCGCTGACGAGGGACTGCAGGGTGGTCTGCTCCACCCGGAAGTCCTTCTCCACATCGCCGCTCCTGGCGTAGTAGAGCACCAGCTCTACATAGCGGTCGATCTTGTCCAGCTCATCTGCCATGCGCAGCGTGGTGGGATTTTTCTCGTTTGCCGCGATCAGCTGCGCCGAGGTGATGGGCGTCTTGATCTCATGGACCCAGGTGTCGAGAAAATCCCGGTAATCCCGCATCTCGCGCTCCGCCTGGGCGATCCGGTCATTTTGATATTTCTGGTTCTGCCGCAGGATCTCCGAGAGAATCTGCCCGTCCAGAAAGTCGGGACGCTCGGCGATCTCCATCAGCAGCGTCTTTTCCTCCAGCTGTTCCAGCAGGGAAGAGAGGCGGCGATAGTAGCGCGACCGCCGCCGGTAATCCCATAGGAGGGAGGCCAGAGCGGCAGCGCACAGCAGCGCCTCCAAAAACGCGATCCAGAATACCGGCACCTCGATCAGCCAGAGCAGCCCGGCCGTCAGCAGCCCGGCCACGGTGAGGGATATCAGGGAGAACAGCCGGTCTGCCAGATAGGCTGTCAGCTTCATACGCAGTACCCCAGCCCGCGCCGGGTCTCCAGATAGTCCGGCAGGCCGATCTCCGCCAGCTTTTTGCGCAACCGCGCGATGTTCACATTCAGCGTGTTCTCGTCGATAAACTGCTCGCTCTGCCACAGCTCGTCGATCAGGGCGTCCCGGGGGATGATATTGCCCCGGTTCACCATCAGCATCCGCAGGATGCCGAGCTCGTTTTTGGACAATACCGCCTCCTGTCCATCGTGCCGGATGACACCCCTGAGCGGGTAGAGCGTCAGGCCCTTGTGGACCAGCGCTGCACTCGGCTGCGCCTCGTATGTGCGCTCAAGCAGCTTGCGGATGCGGGCCAGGAGCACCTGCGGGTGATATGGCTTGGAGATAAAGTCGTCTGCCCCGAGCTGCAGCCCCAACAGCTCGTCAAAGTCGGAGGTACGGCTGGTGAGGATGATGATGGGCACGGTGGAGGACTGGCGAATCTCGCGGCAGAGCTGGAAGCCGTCCTGATACGGGAGGTTGATGTCCAGCAGGATCAGGTCGGCGCCGGAGGAGACCGCCTGGCCGGCCAGATCGCGCTCCCCCTCGCCGCAGACACAGGTATACCCGTATTTTTGCAGCAGCCGCGTCAGTTCGGCCCGGATGGCGGCCTCGTCTTCGATGAGAAACAGCTTCATAGAACTTCACCTGCCCGAGAAAGGGAAAGATTGACCTCCACTCAGCGTCTGCGGCTGTCCTCAAGGGCGAAGGAGAGGAAATCCATCACGCCTTTCCCGCAGAACTGGAAGTAGAGCGCGCGGCGCCCCGGCGCGATCCGCAGCGCGGCGCGCAGCGTCTTCTCCCCGCCGGACAGCCGCACGGGAAAGCTGGCATTGATACGGGAAAAGTCCGGATTTTCCGATACTTTCAGCACCCCGGAGGCGTGCCCGCGCAGTGTCACGGAGATCTGGTCCGCCCCGTCGAATTGAAAATACTTAAAACCCGCCGCCGCACCGTCGCGCATGTTGGCGATATATTGGTCGCCATGGTCTTCCCGGTCGCCGCCGCTCTGGGTGAAGTAGGGGTGCCGGCTCAGCCGCCGCCTGGGAGACGCGCCGTCATAGCGGCCGACTCCGTTTTTGGACCAGAGATGACAGGCGATGCGTGCCTCATACCGGCCTATGCCGCGCAGGGGGCCCCCGTTGAGCCCGCAGCTCGTCACCTCTGCCTGGCGGAAGGAGCCGTCCGGATTGCGCTCCAGCTTCTCTGCGCACGCCTGGCGGGAGTAGGAGTGGCGGTTGGTCTGCCGGTGGTAGAAGATGTACCAGTCCTCCCCCAGATGGAGCAGACCGCCGTGGGTGTTGCCCAGATAGTTTCGGCCGTCGCGCTCCTCCGTCCGCCCCTCCAGGAAGAGATCCCCCAGGCTGACCAGTGTTCCGCCGAAGACGAAGCCGCCGTCCGGCCGGTCGCTCACCGCGTAGCACAGCTCGTGGTTGTGCCGGGAGGAGTAGACGAAGAGGTACCGGTCCCCGTCCCGGCGGATGGAGCTGGCCTCGAAAAACTCGTGCCCTTGGTAGGAGCCGGGCCCCTCCTTCGGGAAGAGCAGCTTGGGCTCCGTCCGAATGGTCATCATATCCTGCTCCAGCTCCAGCACCACGCCGCCGTCATTGCGCAGCTTTTGGCCGCCGGTGACGATGGCGGGCGTCGGGGTGGCAAAGCCGGAGTAGAGCCAGACCCGCCCGTCCTCGTCGGCCAGCACGCCGGGGTCAAAGGGGAACTGGTCGCCTCTGCGCCGCCCCCAGAGCGTGCCGTCCGGGTAGTGGACATGGCCGAGAAACTGATATGCTCCCGCCGGGGTGTCGCAGACGGCCACGCCCATCAGCCCCAGGAAGTCAAAGGCGTAGTAGAGATAATACCGCCTGTCCGGCCCGCGGCAGACGTCGGGGGCGAAGAGGAGACGCAGCCCCAGCGGGTTTTTGGGGTCCTGCTTTTTGCGGTAGATGACGCCCTCACAGCGCCAGTCGGACAGGTCGTCCACCGGCGCGGACCAGCAGACGTAGTCGTTCATGCAGAACATCGGCGCGTTGAACCGGTCGTGCGAGCCGTAGAGGTAGATCCTTCTGCCGAAAATGTGCGGTTCGCCGTCCGGAATATACTCCCAACTGGGAAGAAACGGATTCAGGGCCTGCTTTTCCATCGCACTGTGCGCTCCTTTTTCTCCGGACACGGCACGGGGAGCCGCACCGTGGTGTGCCTCTATTGTACCATGCGAGCCGGACTGGGACAAGGCGCTTTGCAGCGGAGGCCGGGAGAGGCGCATGGAATTGAGGCTGTCAAAAAAGTATTTTTGACAGCCTTTCGCGCAAATGCAAGCATTTGCGCGAGCTTGCAGTCCGACTGCGCGCACGGATTTTTGTTCCAAAAATCTGCACACTTGCCGGACTATCAGTATTTTTGGCCCGGTACATGCCCGTGCCAAAAATGAATTGGACTCTATTTGGCTCTTCGAGCCAAACTCGGTGAGACCTTTTTCGACAGTCTGGGAATTGTCTTTAAGTACTTTTAATGGGAAATTCATAAAACCGTAAAGACAATGACGGCCCGGTAGGCTATAATAATGGCACAGGGCGGGGCGGAACGTGCAGTTCCGGCCCGGCCGCACAGAAAGGAGGAAGCGATCCATGTTGGAAGAACTGGGTAAAGACTTGCAGAAGATCGGTCTCGCGGGCCTCGGCGCCGCCGCGATTCTTGCGGAAAAGGGCGGAGAGCTGGCGAAGGAGTGCCTCAAACGGGGCGAAGGGATGGCCGAGCGTGGCCGCGTCGTCTCGGAAGAGCTCAAGCGCAGCGCCGAGCAGGCGGCCGAGGAGCGCCGCCGCCGCTGTGTACAGGAAAATGTCTCCATCCTCAGCCGGGAGGAGCGCGAGCAGCTGCGCCGCCGGCTGGATGAGCTGGACGCCGAGGAGACGGCCGCCGGGCAGACGGAGGAGACCGAGACCCCGGACGACACCGGAGCGGCAGAGGACTGACGGCGGTCAGTCTGCCGGCACTGCGGATGGCAGAGGTTCTGGCCGGGCCGGATCAGACGGCACCGGACCCGGCCAAGTAAAATTAAGATTTTGCAAGTCAGGCTTTCTTGACGGCAGGGACAAGATACGGTACAATGAGGTCATTCAGAAATGAGTGGAGGAACCTGTAATGAAACGATGGCTCAGCCTGTTACTTGCAGTTGCAATGCTGTTCCTGATGGCCTCCTGTGCCAATACACAGACCGAGGAGCCGGAACCTGACCCGGAACCGGAGATTGTGGAAGAGCCGGAGCCCGAGCCGGTGATCGAAGTGCCGGAGCCGGAGCCCGAGCCGGAACCGGAGGTGACCGGCGACGCGGTCAATCCGCTGACCGGAGAGCCGGTGGCAGAGGATATCAGCGCGAACCGCCCTGTGATGGTGATGCTCAACAACGTCAAGCAGGCTCTGCCGCAGTCCGGCAACAGCCAGGCGGATATCATCTATGAGATTCTGGAGGAGGGCGGCATCACCCGGATGCTGGGCGTCTACCAGGATATCGGCCAGGTGGAGGGCAATCTGGGTACCATTCGCAGCACGCGGCCCTACTATGTCTATCTCGTCGCGGGGATGGACGGGATTCTGGTCCACGCCGGCGGCAGCCCGGCGGCCTATGACGCCATCGAGGCCTACCAGGTGACCGATCTCGACGCCCTGTCCGGGGCGGCCACCTCGCTGTTCTGGCGCGACAGCGCGCGCCGCAGCGCCGGCTACGCCACAGAGCATACGATGTACATCACCGCCTCCGATATCTCTGACTATCTGGCGGGCGGCTCTGTGCGCACCGAGCATGAGGCGGACTTTACCGTCCAGCAGACCTTTGTAGAGGACGGCACGCCGGCCGACGGCAGCGATGCCAATATCATCACCGTCCCCTTCTCCGGCTATAAGACCGGCGTCTTCACCTATGACGCTGAGACGGGCAAATATCTCGTCTCGGAGTATGACGCGCCGTATGTGGATGAGACCACCGGCGAGCAGGTCAGCGTGGAAAACGTGCTGATCATTATGACCCGCATCAGCCAGATTGAGGGCGACAGCAAGGGCCGCCTGGACGTGACGATGACCGGCAACGGCATCGGCTACTATGCCTGCAACGGCAAGTATATTCCGATCAACTGGAGCCGTCCGTCGCTGGACAGCCAGTATCAGTTTACCACGATGGATGGCGAGCCGCTCAGTCTGGGCGTCGGCAAGAGCTACGTCAACATCGTTCCCACCACCTGCTCGGTCAGCTTCGTCGGCTGAGCCGGCGATAGGTCAAATCAGTCATTGCAGCGCAGAGGGGCAGGTCTTCGGACCTGCCCCTTTTCTATAGTAATCTGTGGAAATCTGTGATATGATAGGCGATAGACGAGACAGGATGTACCCCGATCAAAGAGAAAAAGGAGTGCTGACAATTGAAGACGGATATTGAGATTGCCCAGAGCGCCCGGATGCTTCCCATCGACCAGGTGGCCGCCGGGCTGGGCATCGCCGCGGAGGACCTGGAGCCGTACGGCCGGTATAAGGCCAAGCTGAACCTCGAGCCGATCCGCCGCCGGGCGCGGCAGGGCCGGCTGATTTTGGTGACCGCAATCTCCCCCACTCCGGCCGGAGAGGGGAAGACAACCACCAGCGTTGGCCTGGCAGACGCCTTGCACCGGCTGGGCAAGCGGGTGGTCCTCGCCCTGCGGGAGCCGTCCCTCGGGCCGGTATTTGGCATCAAGGGCGGCGCGGCCGGCGGCGGATATGCCCAGGTGGTGCCGATGGAGGACATCAACCTGCACTTCACCGGCGACTTCCACGCCATCGGGGCGGCGAACAACCTGCTGGCGGCGATGCTGGACAACCACATCCAGCAGGGCAACGAGCTGGGGCTGGACGTGAAGCAGATCACCTGGAAGCGCTGCGTGGACATGAACGACCGCCAGCTGCGCAATATCGTCTGCGGCCTGGGCGGCCGGATGCAGGGCGTGCCGCGCGAGGAGGGCTTTGACATCACCGTCGCCAGCGAGGTGATGGCCGCCCTCTGCCTGGCGGACGACCTGATGGACCTCAAGGCCCGCCTGGCGCAGATCATCGTCGGCTACACCTACGCCGGCGAGCCGGTGACGGCGGGCGACCTGAAGGCGGCGGGCGCGATGGCCGCCCTGCTCAAGGACGCGATCAAACCCAACCTCGTCCAGACGCTGGAGCACACCCCGGCCCTGGTCCACGGCGGGCCGTTTGCCAACATCGCCCACGGCTGCAACTCGGTCGCCGCGACGGACGCCGCCCTTCGCCTGGGAGACTATGTGGTCACCGAGGCGGGCTTTGGCGCCGACCTCGGCGCGGAGAAATTCCTGGACATCAAGTGCCGCTCGGCCGGGCTGGACCCGGACGCGGTGGTCATCGTCGCCACCGTGCGCGCGCTGAAATATCACGGCGGCGCACCCAGGACAGAGCTGAAAAAGGAGAATCTGGCCGCGCTGGAGCGGGGCCTGCCCAACCTCCTGCGCCATGTGGAGAACATCACGCAGGTCTACGGCCTGCCTGCCGTGGTGGCGATCAACCGTTTTGACTGCGACACCGAGGCGGAGCTGGAGATGATCCGCGGCGCCTGCGCCCGCTACGGCGTGGCGGTGGCGCTCAGCGAGGTCTGGGCCAGGGGCGGGGCCGGCGGCGAGGCGCTGGCCTACGAGGTACTCGCCGCAATCGACCACAAGCTCTCGCCCTACACGCCCGCCTATCCGGACGAGATGCCGCTGCGGGAGAAGATTGAAGCCGTGGCCACGCGGATCTACCGCGCCGACGGCGTCCACTTTCTCCCCGCGGCAGAGCGCGAGCTGGACCGGCTGGAGAAGCTGGGCTTTGGCCGCCTGCCGGTCTGCATGGCCAAGACGCAGTACTCCTTCTCTGACGACGCGCAGAAGCTGGGCGCGCCGGAGCATTTCATCATCACGGTGCGCAAGGTGCGCATCTGCGCCGGGGCGCGCTTTGTCGTGGCCTATACCGGAGATATCATGACCATGCCGGGCCTCCCCAAGCGGCCCGCCGCGGAGGGGATTGACGTGGACGAGCACGGCGTGATCTCCGGCCTGTTCTGACCGCATACCGGAAGGGGGAGCGTGCGTATGGATCCGGAGATGCTGCGCTTTCTGCAGCGGCAGGAAGAGGAGGAGGGGATGCTCTATCAGTCCGCCTCCGCCATCGCGGCCTGCATTGACGGCGACTTCTCCAACGGCGGCGAGCTGCTGCGCGCCCTCGGCGCGCGGCAGGCCGACCTCGCCAGGCTGTTCCAGGCGGCGTCGCTCGTGCCCTTTGCCGGGTCGTGGCCGGTCCCTGTGCGCACTTGCGACCGGTTTCAGATACACAAGCACACGCTCCGCCAACTGCCCTATCTGCACCGGCACGACTTCTATGAGTTGGTCTACGTCCTGCGCGGGCGCTGTGGTCAGACGGCCGGCACGCCCGGACGTCCGCTGACGCTCCGGGCGCGGCAGGCCTGCCTGATTCCGCCGGGAATCTGCCATATCATGGAGCGCTGCGGGCCGGGGGACCTGATTGTGAAGTGCTCCATCCCGCCCCAGCTGTACCGGGAGGCGGCAGGTCCGGACACACAGGGAGAGGGGATTTCCGTCTACACCGGCAGCGCGGCGGCGGAGCTGCTGCTCGCTCTGCTGCTGCGAGAGAGCCGCGGTCGGCGCGCCCACGCCGGGACGGTCATCCGCAACCATCTCTCCTCCCTCCTGATTGAGCTGGCGCGCAGCCCGGAGCAGCCTGCGCCCGCCCTGCTGGAGGAGCTGACGGCCTATTTGGAGTCAAGCCCGCGCGAGGCCAGCCTGCGCCGGTTTGCCGCCCAGATCGGCTACAGCGAGGACCATGCGGGTCGGCTGCTGCGGGAGGAGGCGGGCAAGAGCTTCCAGGCGCTCGCCCTGGAGTGGAAGCTCCGCCGCGCCGCGCGGCTGCTGGCGGAGACGGACGCCCCCATTGCCAGCATTGCCGGGGAGCTGGGCTACGCCAATCCGTCCGGCCTCTACAAGCAATTTTCCCGCGCTTACGGCATGACGCCGCGCGCTTACCGCGCCTGCTGCGGTGAGCGCGCCGTCCCGGGAGACAGAGCGCGCGGATGAGGATATCGCGCTCGGGGCATTGCCCTGCTATACTGAGGGCATCCGGCGCGGAAATTCTATCTTCTGTCAGGCAGCCACGAGGGAGGTCCGTCCTGCCCCATCGTGGCTGCCGCCGTGTCCGGGACAGGGAGGAGTGTGGGAAGATGAAGAGCAAGACGAAATACCGCCTGACCCGGGAACAGATCGCCGATCTGGCGCGGAGCGCGTTTGGGGAGGACTGCCGAGTGAAGGAGATCACGGAGTGCAGGGGCGGCATGTTCAGCGCGATCTATCGGATGCGCCGCCTGCCGGAGGGGGATGAGATCGTTCTGAAGGTGGGCGTGGCGCCCGGCGCGCCGCTGCTGACCTATGAGCGGGACGTCATGCCGACGGAGGTCGCCTGCCTCCGGATGATCGCGGAGCAGACCGCCGTGCCTGTGCCGCGCGTGCTGGCGCATGACTTTACCAAGCGGCGGATTCCGAGCAACTATTTCTTTATGACCGCGCTGGAGGGGGCGCCGCTCTCCGGCGTCTCCAAACAGATGCCCCCGGAGGAGCTGCGGCGGGTGAAGGCGGACCTGGGCAGCTATCTGGCTGAGATACACCGGATCAAAGGACCCTATTACGGCTACTTTACCGATGACCCGGCGGGGCAGTACCACAGCTGGAAGACAGCGTTCACCTACATGTTTGCCCAGCTGTTGGACGACGGGCGCGCGCGCCGCATCCGCCTGCCTTACGCGCGCATCGAGCGCGCGGTCGAGCGCAACGCGGACCTGCTCAAGGGTCTGACGGCTCCGGCGCTGGTGAACTATGACTGCCATGAGGGCAACGTCTTGGTGCGCCAGGCGGGCGGTCACTGGCAGATCACGGGGATTTTGGACTTGGAGCGCGCGTTCTGGGGAGATCCGATCGCCGATTTTCCCGCCGCCTTCATCTCCACCGAGGATATCCGGCAGGAACCGGACTTCCTGAATGGCTACCTGCGCGCGGCCGGGACGCAGCGCGCCTATGGGGAGAAAGATGCTCGCCGCTATCAGCTCTATCGCCTGTATATCCTCACCGTCATGGCGGTGGAGATCTTCCGCTATGACTTCCTCTATGGACGGCTCCAGGGCGCGTGGGCCGGGCAAAAGATTGCCAGGTGCCTGCGCGCGCTGGAACGGTAGGCCCGCCGTGGACAGCCGGGCCAAGCAGCTGGGCAGTCTGCCCGTGAGGCGGCTGATCTGGAAGATGGGCCTCCCCTCGGTCGCCGGGGTGATGGCGTATAACCTCTATAGCCTCTTTGATACCCTGTTCGTCGCCCGCGGGGTGGGGATGGACGCGGTGGGGGCGGTGGCTGTGTCCTTCCCGCTCTTCCTCGCCCTCTCCGCTCTCTCCTCCACGCTGGGGGCTGGGGCGGCGGCCCTGCTCTCCCGTGCACTGGGAGAGGGAGACGGGGAGCGGGCGGCCCGTGTCGCGGCCAATGCCTTTGTGCTCTTTTACGCTGCGGCGCTGGCGGTCACCGTACTCGGTCTGCTCTTCCTGGACCCGCTGCTGTATGCGGTCGGTGTGACCGAGACGCTGCTGCCGGACGCCAGAGCCTACACCCGCATCATCCTGCTCGGCGCGGTGACCAGCACCGGCTTTTCCAGCCTGATCCGCGCGCAGGGTGACAGCCGCTACGCCATGGCGATCTGGGTGATACCGATGGCGGCGAATGTGGTGCTGGACCTGTTCTTTCTCTTCGTACTGCGCCTGGGCGTGGCCGGGGCGGCGGCCGGTACGGTGGGCGGGCAGGCCGTCTCGATGGGGATGAGCATCTGGTTCTTCTACGGTTCCGACCGCTGTGTCTTGCGCCTGTGCCCGCGTCATTTTCGACCCGATGTGCGTCTGATGGGAGAGATCCTCCTCTCCGGCCTGCCGTCCTTCGCGCAGACGGCGGGATACAGCTTTGCTGTGGCGCTTGTCAACCGCCTGCTGCGCCGGAGCGGAGGGGACCTCGCGCTGAGCACCTACGGCCTCGTCAGCCAGATCAACACCTTTCTCCTCCTTCCGCTGACCGGGCTGGGACAGGGAATCGGTCCGATCATCGGCTATAACGCCGGGGCCGGACAGACGGTGCGCGTCCGGGAGACGGTGCGGACTGCCGGGTGCCTGGCGGCGGTCTACGGCTTGCTGGCCTGCGTCGTGCTGTGGCGGTACTCCGGGACCATTCTGCGCCTGTTTACGGGTGACGGGGCGGTGCTCGCGCTGGGGAGCGCCGCCCTTCCGGTCGCCAACGCGGGACTGGCCTTCGCAGGCGTGCAGCAGGTGCACACTACCTGCTTTCAGTCGGTGGGGCGAAAGGGGCTGGCGCTGCTGCTCGCCCTGAGCGGACAGGTGCTCTTTCTGCTTCCAGCGGCGCTGCTGCTCCAAGCTGCCTGGGGACTTGACGGCATCTGGTGGGCCTTTCCCGTCTCACAGCTGGCGGCGTGCGGCCTCTCTGCCGCCTGTTATGGGCGCTGGAAGCGTAAGTAAAAAACGATGCCTCGACGAGCGTCTCTTCTTGTGATATACTATTCAAAATATGTTTTCATGAGAGGGGGTGCTTTTGTGCCCGAACACAGAGATAAAAAACCGATAAGACGAATATGTGCTGGTCTGCTGGCCCATGTCGATGCCGGTAAGACCACCCTCTCCGAGGCGATGCTCTACTGTGCCGGCCAACTGCGCCGGCTGGGACGGGTAGACCACGGAGACGCCTTTTTGGACACCGACGCGCTGGAACGCGAGCGCGGCATCACCATTTTCTCTAAGCAGGCGATTCTGCCGCTGGGGGAGGGAGAGCTCACGCTGCTGGACACGCCGGGACACGTGGACTTTTCCGCCGAGATGGAGCGGACACTCCAGGCGGCGGACTGCGCAATTCTGGTTATCAGCGGTCCCGACGGAGTCCAGAGCCACACTGAGACGCTCTGGCGGCTGTTGGAGCGCTACCATCTCCCCACCCTGATCTTTGTCAACAAGATGGACCTGCCCGGCGCGGACCGGGCAGAGATTTTGCGCCAGCTTCGCACCCATCTGGGAGAGCAGTGCGCCGACCTCTCTCACCCGAGTGAGGAGACTGCCCTGTGCGACGAGGAGCTGCTGGAGGAGTACCTCTCATCCGGGACCTTCTCCACCCCGTCGCTCGCGCGCGCAGTTGCCCGGCGGACACTCTGCCCGTGCTGGTTTGGCTCTGCCCTCCGGCTGGAGGGGGTGGAGGAGCTGCTGCGCGGCCTGGAGGAGCTGGCTCCCGCGCCTGTCTATCCAGAGCTGTTCGGCGCGCGGGTCTACAAGATCTCCCGTGACGGCCAGGGCGCCCGCCTGACTTGGCTGAAGGTGACCGGCGGAGCGCTGTCGGTGAAGGACACGCTCATCGGCCGCACCGGCCGCGAGGACTGGTCAGAGAAAGCGGACCAGCTCCGCCTCTATTCCGGGGCGAAATACCGTCTGCTGGAGCGGGCGGAGGCGGGGACGCTCTGCGCCGTCACCGGCCTGAGCCACACCTTTCCCGGCCAGGGCCTCGGCATTGAGGCTGCCGCGGGGACAAACACCCCTGTCCTGACCCCGGCGCTCACCTATCAGGTGTTGCTGCCGCCGGAGATAGACGTCCACACCGCCCTGCAAAAGCTGCGCATGCTGGAGGAGGAGGACCCACAGCTTCACCTGGTCTGGCGGGAGCGGGTGCGCGAGCTGCATGTCCAGCTCATGGGACCCGTCCAGCGGGAGGTGCTCGCCCGTCAAGTTTTGGAGCGCTTTGGCTGGGAGGTCTCCTTTGGCCCGGGGCATGTCGTTTACCGCGAGACCATCGCCGCCCCGGTGGTCGGCGTGGGCCACTTTGAGCCGCTGCGCCACTACGCGGAGGTGCATCTGCTCCTCGAGCCGGGCGAGCGGGGGAGCGGTCTGGTCTTTGATACTGCCTGCCGGGAGGAGGCGCTCTCGCCCAATTGGCAGCGGCTCATCCTCTCTCAACTGGAAGAGGAGCTGCCGCCTGGTGTGCTCACCGGTTCACCGCTCACCGACCTGAAGATCACGCTGCTCACCGGCCGTGCCCACCCCAAGCACACCCAGGGGGGCGATTTCCGCCAGGCGGCCTGCCGTGCCCTGCGCCAGGGACTGCGCCGGGCGGAGACCGTCCTGCTCGAGCCATGGTATGACCTGCGCCTGGAGCTGCCGCCGGAGAATGTCGGCCGGGCGATGAACGACCTCCAGCAGCGCGGCGGCACCTGCCAGCCGCTCCGGACGGAGGCCGACCGCGCCGTGCTGGAGGGCTCTGCCCCGGTGGACGCGCTGGGGGACTACGCCGCCGAGCTGCTGGCCTACACCCGGGGCCGCGGCCGGATGACGGCGCGGATGAAGGGCTACTTTCCCTGCGCCAATCAGGAGGCGGTTGCCGCCGCCATCGGCTACGACTGTGACGCGGACACGGAATACCCCGCCGACTCCGTCTTCTGTGCCCATGGCGCGGGCTATGTCGTGCGCTGGGACGAGGTGCCGCAGCACCAGCATCTGGAGACGCCGCTGACACGGGAGCGGGAGGAGGAGCGAGAGACGCCGCCCCGCCGTACTGTCCCGTCCTCCGCGGCGGAGGAAAAAGAGCTGCAGGCCATCTTCGAGCACACCTACGGACCGGTTCGGCGCAAGCGTGCCTTTGAACCTGCCCGGCGGCAGACCCAACTGGCTGACCACGTGGAGATCAGGCCGCGCGAGCTGGTGGAGGAATACCTCCTGGTGGATGGCTACAACATTATCTTCGCCTGGGACGACCTGAAGCGTCTGGCCCGCGAGAGCATGGACCGCGCCCGGCAGACGCTGATGGACGACCTGTGCAGCTTCCAGGCAGTCCGGCACGTGCGTTTGATTCTGGTCTTTGACGCCTACCGCGTCAAGGGCGGCGCGCGCCGGGTGGAGCGCTATCACAATATCCACGTCGTCTATACCCAGGAGGCGGAGACGGCGGACCAGTATATCGAGCAGGCATCGTACCGGCTCGGCAAACGCCACCGCGTTCGTGTGGCCACCTCGGACGGGTTGGAGCAGATCATCGTCCTCGGTCACGGCTGTCTGCGGGTATCCGCCGAGGGTTTTCGGCAGGAGATGGACCAGGTAAAAGCAGAGCTGGCCGAGGCGCTGCGCGAGACGCAGCGGCGGCTGTGATTGGGCATTGTTTTATGTCCGGTAGTGAGGCATTTTTTGCCAGGCAAGGCGATTTGACGCAGCAATCCTTTGCAAATTGCAAGGACAATCAACGCAGTATGGCGAAAAAAGGCCCGCTGTTTAAGCGTGCGAACTATTTTCAAGCAATGCCTTGGAAACCAAAGACCGCCCGGCGGCAGAGGAGATCAGTGCCTCTGCCGCCGGGCGGCGATGTATTGCGAGCGCTTCAGACCGGCTGGTGCTCGTCCTGCTCTGCTGTGGCGGGAGAAGCGGCAGATGCCCGCTTCTCTCGATGGGGGATGAACAGGTATTTTCGGGTGGCAAAGAGGAGGGCGATCGCGATGATGCCATAGACGTTGTCGATCGCGTGGGTGTGGTCGATGACAATCTGGCGGGCGATGGCAAAGGTGAGCACTTCAAAGACGTTTTCCGCCGAGTGCTCACAGGTCATGCGGATCATCTCCACGCCGATGACAAGGGAGAAGGCGGTGTTGAGGAAAGACTCAAACGTCCCGTAGATCGGATATCCCTCCACCTGCAAAAAACCCATCAGCAGGCGGAAGGTGAAGTAGAGTACGGCCAGACACAGCAGTCCGGCGATAAAGAACTCCAGAATGATGGCAAAGCGGCGCAGCAATTCACGAACTCGGTCTCTCATCAGGCAGGCCCTCCCTTTTATTGACTACTTTTATTATACACGGAGAGGTTAGTCCTGTAAAGAAGATAGTTTTGCTGTCTCTTTTCAAGATAAGTAGTGATGACCCAAACTCCGTCGGTTTCACCAACGAACAGTCCATAACCTTCGAGGGCTGAGCCAGATAATTTGTTATGCCTTGCGGAAAGCATTTTTGTGTTTTATAATGATTAAAACAAAACATCACAGAAAATTTTGCGTCTATATGGGTAAGAACTTATTGCAAAGGAGGGTATATACTGTGAAAAAGGTTGTAGCAGCAATATTGACACTGATTTCTGTGTGTGGATTCGTCGGTTGCACTGCGACGGGTACAGAAACGGACTATCCAGCGGCAATGATGGTAAATGGCGAAATCTACGTATTAACTTCAGATCCAATGCCGGGAGAAGTAGATGAGAGTGCAATAATCGGATACACTTCCTCTTATATTGACACTT
>DVJB01000012.1 GCA_018710845.1 Candidatus Onthomonas avicola | reverse complement strand
CTTCCTGTGGAGGGGTATTTATCTGGAAGATGGGTATAACCGTCTTTGCACGGTGGCAGTTGCCCTAGGGGTCTATCTGCTTTGCCTGCAGGGGAAGGATGCCCGTTTCAACCAAGTTTTCTGCTATTTAGGACAGCGGACAATGGGGATTTATTACCTGCACTACCTGATTTTGGTGGTCTTTTGGAGTTTTTCCTCGGAGCTGCTTTCCCCCTACTATGGTGTGCCGGCTAATTTGGCCAAAACGGTAGTGGTGACTGCGCTGAGCCTGGGATTAACCAATCTATTCCGAAGGATTCCAGGAGTACGGCTGCTGGTATCCTGATGGACGGCGGAAGGCGAATTGGTGAAAAAGGGGCGGGCGGTATCCTTTTGGGACAGTTTATGGTACAATGGAGAAGCCGGGCCGGAAGCGGCCGGCTCTGGGACCATTTTGACATACGGAGGAGGAAAGCCCGATGTTTCCAGATAGCACACAGGAGCTGCGGCGGTGCTACGGGCGTATCGGATTATTTCTGATCGTCTACACCGCGCTCAGCCAGGTCGCCGTGATGCTCTGTTATCTGCCCTATGATCTGGGGTGGTATGAGCTGTTCTATAACGACTGGTACTACTACGGGCTCAGCGCCATGGTCTATTACCCGGCCGGCATCCTCGCCGCCGTGCTGACGCTGCGCCGCCTGCCACGGCCGGAGGTGCTGCGCGCCCCGGCGCCCACGGTGGGGCAGATCTGCTCCGCTGTGGTCATTGGCATCGGGCTGCTCTACCTGGGCAGCATGACCGCGCAGGTCCTGCTGTCTGATACCGATACGGTGGACTATGCCGGCACGGCGGTGGAGTCCCAGCCGGTGGCGTGTACGCTGGTCTACGTCGTGCTGCTCGCGCCGGTGATGGAGGAGCTGATCTTCCGTTACCTCCTGCTCGACCGGATGCTCTTTCTGGGCGACTGGACGGCGGTGGGACTCTCGGCGCTGCTGTTCGGCCTGTTTCACACCAATCTGTACCAGTTCTTCTACGCCGTGCTGGTCGGCTTGCTGCTGGGCTATCTGCGCATTATGACCGGCACGCTGACCTGGAGCATTCTGCTGCACATGTTCATCAACTTCTTTGGCGGGCTGCTCACCCCCAACCTGCCCGACAGCGACGCGGTGTGGGGGACGCTGGGCCTGTTGGTGGTCCTGGCGATCGCCTATACTGTCTACTATTTCATCCGCTACCGCCCCTGGGAGAATTTCTACCCCGGCCCCACCGCCTTCACCGCGGCGGAAAAGCGGCGCGCCTGCCTGACCTCCCCGGCCATGTGGCTCTGCGTCCTGCTGCATCTGGGGCTGTCGCTGTACTATATCAGCTATTGAGCGGGCCGGCGGCGGTTGTCTCTCTTTCCAAAACCGAAAACCCGCCCGGCAAGGTCTTCCCTGCCGGGCGGGTTCCTCTTTTGGTGTTTTACGCCTGCTGCGCGCGGTAGCGCTTGGCCGCGCCGATGAAGTCGCGGAAGAGCGGGTGGGCGCGGTTCGGGCGGCTCTTGAACTCGGGGTGGAACTGCACGCCGACAAACCACGGGTGGTCCGGCACCTCGACAATCTCGACCAGCCGGTTGTCCGGGGAGAGACCGGCGAGCACCAGCCCGCACTCCGTAAGCCGGTCGCGGTAGGCGTTGTTGAACTCATAGCGGTGGCGGTGGCGCTCATAGATCACCGGCTCGCCGTAGGCGGCAAAGGTGCGGCTCTCCCGCCCGGTGATGCGGCAGGGATAGGCGCCCAGGCGCATCGTGCCGCCCTTGGCGGAGATGTCCCGCTGCTCCGGCATCAGGTCGATCACCGGGTGCGGCGTCTCCGGGCACAGCTCGCTCGAGTGCGCCCCCTCCAGGCCGGCCACGTGGCGGGCAAACTCCACCACCGCCATCTGCATCCCCAGGCAGATGCCGAACATGGGCACGCGGTTTTCCCGCGCCCAGCGGATGGCGGAGATCTTCCCCTCAATGCCGCGGTCGCCAAAGCCGCCCGGGACGAGCACGCCGTCCACCCCGCGCAGGATCTCCTCGGCGTTGCCGTCGTCCACCAGCTCGGAATCCACCCAGCGCATCTGGATCTTCACGTCATTTTCGATGCCGCCGTGGGTGAGCGCCTCGACGACGGAGAGATAGGCGTCGTGCAGGGCGACGTATTTGCCCACCAGGGCGATCTCCACCGTCTCGGTGGCCGCCTTGGCGCGCACGACCATGTTGCGCCACTCGGTGAGGTCGGGCTCGGGCAGATTGAGGTTCAGCCGCTTGCAGACCACGCGGGCCAGCCCCTCCTCCTCCAGCATGAGCGGGACCTCATAGAGGATGGGCGCGGTGAGGTTGGAGATGGCGTTCTCCGGGGCGATGTTGCAAAACAGGGCGATCTTTTTGCGGATGTCGTCGGTGAGCGGCTGGTCGGCGCGGCAGATGATGACGTCCGGCTGGATGCCGACGCTCAGCAGCTCCTTGCACGAGTGCTGCGTCGGCTTGCTCTTGAGCTCCCCGGTGCCCGGGATGGAGACGACGAGGGAGACGTGGATGAACATGCAGTCCTCCCGCGGCAGCTCCCGGCTGACCTGGCGGATGGCCTCCAGGAAGGCCTGGGACTCCATGTCGCCGACGGTGCCGCCGATCTCGGTGATGATGACGTCCTTCGGCTCGCCCTTTTCCATGCGGTAGATGCGGTCCTTCAGCTCGTTGGTGATGTGCGGGATAATCTGGATCGTCGCCCCCAGAAAGTCGCCGTTGCGCTCCTTGTTGAGCACCGACCAGTACACCTTGCCCGAGGTGACGGAGGAGTTCACCGTCAGGTTTTCATCGACAAAGCGCTCGTAGTGGCCGAGGTCCAGGTCGGTCTCCGCCCCGTCGTCAGTGACGAACACCTCGCCGTGCTGATACGGGCTCATCGTGCCCGGGTCCACGTTCAGATAGGGGTCAAGCTTCTGCAGGGCGACCCGCAGGCCCCGCTGCTTGAGCAGGCGGCCCAGCGAGGCCCCCGTGATCCCCTTGCCCAATCCGGAGACCACGCCGCCGGTGATAAAAATGTGCTTCACTGCCATCGGTATATCCTCCCCTGTCTCTTCCGCCCGGCAGAGGCCGGGGGCAATAAAAGAAACGGAACGGGTGCGGATGTCTCTCCCGTTCCTCTCCGGCCCAAAGGGTCCATGGTTGCTATCTATATGGTATTGTATCCGTTTTCCCGCGGCGCGTCAAGGCTTGTGTGCGGTTGCGGTCGAATCAGACCGCAAAATACCGATTGACAAGCGCCCCCGTCCTGTGTACAATAGGGCCAGTACTCTGTAACAAGAGAGGCTTAGGAAGACATGAATTCCGACGACAGCGACGCCGACCGAGAGAAGGCGCAGCCGATCTCCATAGCAGACATAGACGGCATGGCCCGCGTTCTATCTGGGAACCGCGGGTGGTGCCGTTTGCCGTTTTTTGGACGGTTGACGGGGGGAAAGACTGTGTTAGGATAAGCGGACCGCCGCGCGGCGGCGCTCCCCCCGGCGGGCGAGCGGAGAAAAGACATTTTTGAGGCATCTACAGCGGCGGCACGCTCCGGCCGCGGATTGCCGCGGCGGCGCCGGCCGCAGCGCGGCAAGGCTTGAAAGTGAGGTTATATTACATTTTGGAAGACTCAATCTGGACAATGATACTGCTGCAGGTCATTCTGATCGCGCTCAACGCCGTCTTTGCCTGCGCGGAGATCGCGGTGCTGTCGGTCAACGAGACCAAGATTTCCCGCATGGCGGAGGAGGGGGACAGACGCGCGGCCCGCCTGGTCCGCCTAGTCGGACAGCCCTCGCGGTTCCTCTCCACCATTCAGGTGGCGATCACTCTCTCCGGCTTTCTGGGCAGCGCCTTCGCCGCTGACAACTTCTCCGACCCGCTGGTGGACTTTGTCCTCTCGCTCGGCGTGCCCATTCCGCGCGCGGTGCTCAACAGCGTGTCCGTCGTACTCATCACCGTCATTCTCTCCTATTTTACCCTGGTCTTCGGCGAACTGGTACCCAAGCGGATTGCCATGCGCAAGACGGAGGCGGTTGCCCTCGGCATCTCAGGCCTGATCGACTTTATCAGCAAGGTCTGCAAGCCGGTCGTCTGGCTGCTCACCGCCTCGGTCAACGGGGTGCTCCGTCTGATCGGCATCGACCCCAACGCCGAGGAGGAGGCCGTGGGCGAGGAGGATATCCGCCTGATGGTGGACGCGAGCAGTGAGCGGGGCAGCATCGACCACGAGGAGAAGGAGTTTATCCAGAACGTGTTCGAGTTTGACGACCTGACTGCCGGCGAGATCGCCACCCACCGCACGGAGGTCGACTTTCTCTGGCTGGAGGAGACGATGGACGAGTGGGACCGGATCATTCACGACAGCCGCCACACCCTCTACCCTGTCTGTGACGACTCTCCGGACAATATCATCGGCATTCTCAACGCCAAGGACTACTTCCGCCTGGACGAGAAGGACCGCCAGACTGTGATGCGCGAGGCGGTGAGCCCGGCCTACTTTGTCCCCGAGACGGTGAAGGCGGACGTGCTCTTTCGCAATATGAAGCGCACGCGCAACAAGATGGCGATTGTGCTCGACGAGTACGGCGGCATGAGCGGCCTGGTGACCATCAACGACCTGGTCGAGCAGCTGGTTGGCGACCTGGAGGACGACGACCCGGGCGAGGACGACGATGTGGAGTCCATCGAGCTGATCGGGGACAACGTCTGGCGCGTGCACGGCAACGTGGAGCTGGATGACCTGGAAGAGGCCACCGGCCTGGAGATTGAGGACCTGGAATATGACACGATTACCGGGCTGGTCTTTGACCGGCTCGGGCAGGTGCCGCAGGACGGCAGTCAGCTCTCGCTGGAGACGGCCGGACTGCACATCGACGTGATTAAGATAGAGGACCATCAGGTCAAGCAGGCGGTTGTCCGCCTGCTCCCGCCCGAGCCGAAACCGGAGGAGGAGACGGAGAAGGACCGGGACAGGGACAAAAAGGAGAAAACCTGACCATTGAGGTGATATCTTGCTTCGATTTTTGAAAAAACTCTCCGCCGCGCGGATCATCGCTCTCGGCTTTGCCGCGGTGATTCTGATCGGCTCACTGCTGCTGATGCTGCCGTGCAGCATCCAGGAGGGCGTGGAGGTGGAGTACATCGACGCGCTCTATACCTCCACCAGCGCGGTGTGCGTCACCGGCCTGATCGCCATTGACGCGGGAGATACGTTTACCCCGCTGGGGCAGTTTTTCCTGGCTATGCTCATCCAGGTGGGCGGCCTGGGCGTGACCGCCGTCGGCGCCGGCATCATCCTCGCCGTGGGCCGAAAGGTGAATCTGAAGGGACAAAACCTCGTGCGCGAGGCGATGAACCTGGACTCCGGGCGCGGCGTGATCGGCTTTGTCAAGAGCATCTTTGTGACCACGCTGATCTTTGAGCTGACCGGCGCGGCGCTGAGCTTTCTGGTCTTTGTGCAGGACTATCCGCCGCTGCGCGCGCTCGGCATCAGCCTGTTTCACTCGGTGGCGGCGTTTAACAACTCCGGCTTTGACATCATGGGCAATTTCCAGAACCTGATCCCCTACCGGGACGACGTGCTGCTCAACCTGGTCACCTGTGGGCTGATCTTTTTTGGCGGCATCGGTTTTCTGGTCATTCGGGAGCTGTGGCAAAAGCGCTGCCGCTGGCGCAAGCTGAGCATGCACACCAAGGTGGTGCTCACGGTGAGCGTCACGCTGATCGTGGTCGGCGGGGTGCTCATCAAGCTGACGGAGGACGTGACGTGGATGGGCGCGTTTTTCCACAGCGTGTCCGCCCGTACTGCCGGATTTTCTACCTATCCGCTGGGTGAGTTCTCCAACGCGGGCCTGCTGGTGCTCACGGTGCTGATGTTCATCGGCGCCTCGCCAGGCTCCACCGGCGGCGGCGTGAAGACCAGCACTTTCTTTGTACTGCTGCAGGGCATCAAGGCGGCGGCGACCAACCGCTCGGAGAAGGCCTTCCGCTATGCCATTCCGCGTGAGGCGTTCCGCAAGGCGGCGGTGATCACGCTTCTGGCGGCCGGCGTGGTGGTGGGCGGCACCTACCTGATGACGGTGTTTGAGCCGGAGCTGTCACTGATGCAGATTCTCTTTGAGATCACCAGCGCGTTCGGCACGGTGGGTCTCTCCACCGGCATCACCCCTGACCTCAGCGTGGGCAGCAAGCTGCTGAGTATCCTCATCATGTACATCGGCCGCCTCGGCCCGCTGACGGTGGCCTCCCTGTGGTATTTCCAGCGCATTGAGCGTGTGGGCTATCCGGAGGGAAATATCGCGATCGGCTAAAACGAGAAAACAGGATACGAATAAGGAGAAAATGACCTATGTTTGGAAAACGCAAGAGTGAAAAGATGTCCTATGGTATTGTCGGCCTTGGACGGTTTGGCTTTGCGCTGGCGGAGGAACTGGCCCGGGCGGATGTGGAACTGCTGGTGATCGACCACGACGAGGAGAAGATCCAGGAAGCCCGCGAGGTCGTGGAAAACGCCGTCCTCGTCCGCTCGCTGGACAAGAAGACGCTGCTGGACACCGGCATTCAGAACTGCGACGTGGCCATCGTCTGCATCGGCGAGCAGATGGACACCTCCATCCTCACCACCCTCAACCTGGTCAGCTTCGGCATCGGCAAGGTGATCGCCAAGGCCAACAGCGCCGAGCACGGCGAGATTCTGGAGAAGCTGGGCGCCGAGGTGGTCTACCCCGAGCGGGACATGGCCGTCCGCCTGGCCAACCGCCTGGAGACCTCGAGCGTGCTGGACTTTATCCAGCTCAGCGAGCAGATCAATATCTCCAAGCTGCGCATCCCCGCCCAGGCGGTGGGCAAGACGGTGCTCCAGCTCAACCTGCGTTCCCGCTTTGGCCTGAATATCATCGCCATTGAGAACAGCGGGGCGGTGATGGAGACGGTTCAGCCGGAGTATGTCTTCCGCGCCAACGATATCCTTGTCCTCTCCGGCAGCCGGGAGGGGCTGCTGCGCCTGAACGAGTGGGCGGAGCGCCACTGACCCGTCACGGGGCACGAGCCTTCTTTTTCCTCTCTATCCCACTTGCTTTCCTGCTGGATCGAGCTTATACTGTTCTTGGAGATAATACATACGCCGCGGCGCTGTCGGAGTGACCCTGCCGCGGTGTATTGTCCGTGATACCGCGTGCGACAGGAGAAGCCAATGACAGTGAGGAAGAACACAGACAACGGACATTCGTTTGAAGATTATTTTAAGCGCACAGTCAATCCGATGCTCATCCTCTCCTTTCTGCAGGACCGTCCGAAATATGCCTATGAGATGACGTTGGAGATGAAAGAGCGCAGCGGCGGGGCGTATACCATGCCGCTGCTGTATCCTGTGCTCTATCGCCTGCAAAGCCAGGGCTATGTGGAGGCAGCCCAGCAGGTGGTCTCAGAATCCAACCGGATGCGCATCTATTACCGTATCACCCCGGCGGGCAGGGTCTACCTGCGGGAGATCAAGGCGGAATATCTGCGCCTGTGCGGCCTGGTAGAGCGGATGGTGGATTTTTCGACTTCAGACGAGCTCCCGGATCAGAAGACAGAGGTTGACAAAAAAAGCTGATAGGATGGCAAAGTGTGGCCGCCCCCGAAGCATTTCGGGGGCGGTTTGTGCGTCAGAGGCGGACAGAGAAAATTTTTTGGACAAGTAACGGAAATTTTAGTGGGAAGTACATTGACTTTTGGTAAACAGAGGAATATAATCGGACTTGATTCGGGCTTTGTTTTAGTGTATTCCCGGAGAAAGGAGAGATTGTTTTTGAACGCGATAGTACCAATCTATGCCCTGTGCTTCCTGGCAGTGGCAATCGCCTTTGCCTTTGCGGTGTACCTGCACCTGTGGGTCAAGCGGCAGAGGACGGAGAACAAGCGCATTATGGAGGTCTCACAGCTCATCCATGAGGGCGCCAACACCTTTATGCGCAAGGAGTACCGCATCCTGGCGCTGTTTGCCGGCGTGGCCGCGGTGGTCATCTTCCTGCTGCTGCCCTCCCCCATCTGGAACGGCAACATCCTGGAGAACCTCTCGATGGCGCTGGCCTACATCGCAGGCACCGTTCTGTCCGCCCTGGCGGGTAAGATCGGCATCCTGGTGGCGACTTCCGCCAACTCCCGCGCGGCGGAGGCGGCGTCCCGCAGCCTGAAGGAGGCCTTCCTGGTCGGCTTCCGCGGCGGCTCCGTCATGGGCCTGGCCGTGGTCGGCTTCAGCCTGCTCGGCGTGATGGCCGTGCTGCTGGTCACGGGTGACGCGACCATCCTGCTCGGCTTCTCCTTCGGCGCGAGCTCCCTGGCCCTCTTCGCCAAGGCCGGCGGCGGCATCTTCACCAAGACCGCCGACGTGGCCGCCGACCTGACAGGCAAGGTGGAGCTGGGCATCCCGGAGGATGACCCCCGCAACCCCGCCGTCATCGCCGACAACGTGGGCGATAACGTGGGCGACGTGGCCGGCATGGGCGCGGACCTCTTTGACTCCAACGTGGCCGCGATGGCCTCCGCCCTCGTCATGGCCCAGGCGCTCGACGGCGGCACCGGAGCGAATGCCGCGATGGTCTTCTGCTACGCGGCCCTCGGCCTGATCGCCTCCATCATCGGCATCGCCTTTGCCAAGGTGGGCAAGGACGGCAACCCCACCGGCGCGCTCAACTTCTCCACCTACAGCACCACGGCGATCTTCCTGGTGCTCACCGCCATCGCCACCGCCCTGATCGACGGCTTTGAGTGGCGCATCTGGGGCGCCTCGGCGGTCGGCCTGATCGTGGGCGTCATCATCGGCATCACCACCGACTACTTCACCGACGACACCCGTCCCATCGTCCGCCGCGTGGCCAACGCCTCCCGCTCCGGCTCGGCGTTCACCGTGCTCTCCGGCGTGTCCTACGGCTTCATCTCCTGCATGCCCGCCATGGTGGGTATCGCCGTCTCCGCCCTGGTGGCCTATCAGCTCTGCGCCCCGCTGGGCAGTGACTACGCCCTGTTCGGCATCGCGATGGCCGCGGTCGGCATGCTCTCCATCGTCGGCATGATCATCAGCAACGACGCCTACGGTCCCATCGTGGACAACGCGCGCGGCCTGGCGGAGATGGGCGGCCTTGGCGAGGAGACCATCCGCATCGCCGACGAGCTCGACAGCGCCGGCAACACCGTCAAGGCGGTGACCAAGGGCTTCTCCATCGGCGCGGCCGGCCTGACCGTTATCTCCTTGCTGGGCGCCTACCTCTCCGAGGTGAATGAGACCCTCGCCAGCCTGGGCCGCGAGCTGCTCACTGGCTTTGACATCATGAATCCCCTCGTCTTCTTCGGCGTGCTGATCGGCGCGGCGATCCCGGCTGTCTTCTCCGCCATGCTGATGCTGGGCGTGGATAAGAACGCGCAGCGCATGGTCCGCGAGATCCGCCGCCAGTTCCGCCGTATCCCCGGCCTGCGCCAGGGAGAGCCCGGCGTCAAGCCCGACTATGACACCTGCATCGACATCGCCACCGAGGGCGCGCTGAAAGAGCTGATCCCCGCCGGCGGCATGACCATCCTCGCCACCGTGATTGTCGGCTTCATCGGCGGCCCCGAGGCGATCGGCGGCTTCCTGCTGGGCAACATCGTCAGCGGCCTGCTGCTGGCCCTGTTCATGTCCAACGCCGGCGGCCTGTGGGATAACTCCAAGAAGTACATCGAGGCTGGCCACTGCGGCGGCAAGGGCTCCAAGGCCCACAAGGCGGCCGTCACCGGCGACACCGTCGGCGACCCGTTCAAGGACACCGCCGGCCCGTCCATCAACACTCAGATCACCGTGGTGAGCCTGGTGGCCTCGCTGATGAGCTCCCTGTTCGTCGCCTTCTCCCTGTTCGGATAAGCGGCCACGGCGCTTCGGCTACATTATATTAAATAGTATAGGCTAGTATAGGCGCGCCCCGGAGCGGTTTTGCTCCGGGGCGCGTTTTATCTGTCCCCCCGCAAGTGAAAAAAAGCCTTCCCCCTCCGGGGGAAGGTGCCCCCGAAGGGGGCGGATGAGGGGACGAAAGCCGCGCCCTCTAAAAGAGAGGGGCAGATGAGGGCCCCCGAAAGCCGCGTTTTCTGGAAAAGAGGGCGGACGAGGGCCCCGAAAGCCGCGCCTTCTAAAAAAGAGGCAGATGAGGGCCAAAAAAGCCGCCCCCTCCCCCATCCGGACGACACAGTGAAAAAACACCCCCAATCTGTTGAAATTTGCGGGCGATTTCCCGTCTGACGGCCCATTTCCCGACCGCTTTCTTTTTCCGGACAGGCTATAATCCGGATAAGAAAACCGGCGAGGGGGATACCAATGAGGACGATCGAACAGATGGACGGGCTGTTTCGTCAGCTATGCCGCACCGTACGGGAGCAGGTGACGCTTGTCCTGCGCCGCCCCGAGGCGGAGACGGTGATGGAATGTGCGCTGCGCTTTGCGGTGGCTGCGGCACTGCCTTCGGCGGTGCTGGGGGAGAACTGTTCCCCCTTCGCGCTGGGATTTGTGGCCGCCTCCGGCGCGGGGCCGGCGGGGTTCTGCGCGCTGGTGGGCGTGACGCTGGGATATCTGACCGGCGTGGGCATTGTCAGCGGCCTGCGGTATATCTCGGCGGCCATTCTGGTCTATGCCGCGGCGTTTGCCTGCTATGACCTGGCGATCTACCGCAGCAGATGGTTTCTGCCGGTCTGCAGCGCGGTGATGAGCATCGCCACCGGGGTGCTGTACTTATCCGAGGGTGGCTGGCAGAACGCGGACACCGTCCGCCTGCTGGCGGAGGCGGCCGCGATCGCCGTCTCCGCCCGGCTCTACCGTCTGGCGCTCGCCCCCTGGCTGGAGTCGGGGCGCCGGGGGAAGGTATCCGGCGCCGGGCTGCTCTTTCTCGGTGCGACGCTGGCGGCGGCGCTGGCGCGGGTTGTGCTGCCCGGTTCGCTGAAGCTGGGCGCGGTGCTGTCCGGGTGCGCCGTGCTGGTGTTGGCCGGGCGCGGACAGGCCGAGGCGGTGACCGCCGGGGCGGTGCTCGGACTGGCGCTCGACCTCGGTGCCGGCACACCGGGCCTGTATACGGCGGCGCTGACGCTGGGGGCGGTGCTCGCGCGGCTGGGCCAGGCCCACGGGCGGCTGATTGCGGGGCTTGGCCTGGCCGGTGGCGGCGCTCTGGCGGCGCTCTGGGCGGCTATGCTGGGTGTGGATAGATTTGCGTCGGTGGACGCGGCGCTCGCGCTGGCGGCGGAGACGACGGCGGCGGCGCTGATCACCCTCGCCCTGCCGCCGGGACTGCTGCGGGGGAGGGCGCGCGACCGGCCCGCCGTGCGGGAGGAGGACCGCCTCCCTTTTTCGGACAGTCCCCTGCTCACCAAGCGGCAGATGCAGGAGCGGCTGAACGGCCAGGCGGAGGCCTTTCAGACGCTCTACGAGGACATGCGCAAGGGACTCAACCCGCCCCCGGTGAGCGAGGAGCGGATGGAGCTGGTCTTCGACCGGGCGGCGGAGCAGGTCTGTCAGGACTGCGCCCGTTACACCATCTGCTGGAAGCAGGACTATCACGAGACCTATGCCGCCTTTCACCAGATGCTCACAGCCACGCAGCGGCGCGGCTACGGGCGCCCGGGGGACGCGCCGGCCGCCTTTCTGGCCCGCTGCGGGCGGGTGTCCGAGCTGGTGTCGGCGGCCAACGTGGAGTACGCCTCGCTGATGCACCGCCGCCAGCTGGACGCGCGGCTGCGCGCGAGCCGCCGGGCGGTCTGGCGGCAGTATGCCCAGCTCTCGCAGCTGCTGCGCCGTGCCTCGCAGGAGCTGGAGAGCGACCTGACGCCAGACCCGGAGCAGAGCACGCCGGTCATCCGCTTTCTGCGGCGGCACGGGCTGGAGGCGGCGGTCCGCCTCGGCCGGGACGGGCGCGGACGGCTGGTCCTTCAGCTCGCGGGCGGCGATCTGAGCGGCGTCAGAGAGGGCCGCCTGCTCGACGACCTCTGCCGGAACATGGGCGTCCGCCTGACCGCCGGTCCGCTGGAGCGCGACCGCTCCGGGCAGCGCCTCACCCTGGTGGAGGAGGACCGCTATCAGGCAGTGGCCGGCGTGGCGGCCCTGTCCCGGGACGGACAGCCGGTCTCGGGCGACGGAGGAAGCTGGTTTCGTGACCGGGAGGGGATGCTCTGGGTGGTGCTGTGCGACGGAATGGGCAGCGGCCCCGGCGCGGCGCGGCAGAGCCGGCTGGCTCTGCGGCTGCTGGAGGATTTCCTGAAGGCCGGCATCGGACCGGAGCTCTCCCTCGGCACCCTCGCCGGTGCGCTGGCGCTGCGCGGGGAGACGGAGCTGGGCTTTACTACCATTGACCTGTTGGGACTCGACCTCTTCTCCGGACAGGGGAAGAGCTATAAGCTGGGGGCCGCGCCCACCTATCTGCGGCAGAAGGGACGGGTCAAAAAGCTCGCCGGCAGCGCGCTGCCGGCGGGGCTGGACTTCGGGCAGGAGAACGGGCCGGACATCCGGTCGTTCCAGCTCGGCCGGGAGGATCTCGCCGTGATGGTCAGCGACGGCGTCTCCGACGGCGAGGAGGACGACTGGCTCTGGCAGACCATCCGGGATTTCCGGGGAAAGAGCCCGAAGGAACTGGCCGCGCAGGTGCTCGAGCGCAGCAGCGGCGGGCGCGACGACCGGACCGTTATCGTCTTACAGCTCAAAACGAGGGATAAACCGGACGGAAACAGGCCATACTGAGGCCAGCAAACTGGAAAGGTGTGGCAATTATGGTAAAAGGAATTTCCCGCCGGGTCATCGTGGTCCGCTCGCCCGACCCGCAATATTTTGAACAGGCGATCTTTCTGCTGCGGGAGGACGCGCCGGACGGGGGCGTATCCGCCCAGCAGGTGCTCCGGCAGGCAAAGGAGGTGGCAGACCGGTATCTCAAGCGCAACGCCCCGGCCAGGAGCCGTTTTGCGTGGCTGCGCCGGCGGGAGAGCTGGCTCTCCTTCCTGGCCGGGGCCGGGGTGACGGGGCTGGTGTGGATGCTCGCGCGGCTGCTGATGTGAGCGCCGCCCCGGATGGGACAGGAACAGACAGAAGGAGACAGGACAGACCGGATCCCGGCGGGGGAGGGTGACGGGCTGTCCTGTCTCTCATTTTTTGCGGCCTGTCACATTCTTCCAGATGCGGCGCGGACGTGTGTTCTCCTTCCCGGCCGGGCATACTACCCGGAGCAAGGAAACGGAGGAGGAGCGGTATGCGGATCTTTGGACGGGACTGGGGCCATGTCCCCCACCACGCCCCGCGCGTGCGCTGCGAGGGACCGCTGACGTGGGAGAACCTGTGCGCCGTCTTTGACGGCTGCGCGGACTTCGCGCGGCGGGAGCTGGAGCTCAAGGACGGCAGCATGGTGCGCCTGTGCTGGCTGGACGGCATGGTCCGCCAGGAGCGGCTGAACGACTATATCGTCCGCCCGCTGGCGGCCTGGCCGCTGCCGGAGGGGCAGAGCGTCACGCGCGCCGTGCTCGACGGCGGCGTGTGGAACCAGAACGCCCAACGGCAGGAGGAGCTGAACCGGGTGGTCTATCTTCTGCTGGAGGGGCACTGCGCCCTCTTCCTGCCCGACGGGGTGATCACCTGCTGGGTGGCGACGGAGGAGAAGCGGGCCATCACCGCGCCGGAGAACGAGAGCGAGGTCAAGGGGGCCAAGGAGTCCTTCGTCGAGTCGGTGCGCACCAACACCTCGCTGCTGCGCCGCCGGATGCGCTCTCCTGACCTGAGGGTGGAGCGCTGCCGGATTGGCCGGCGCACGCGCACGCCGGTGGAGATGGTCTGGCTGGAGGGGATCGCCGGCGACGCCCTGCCGCGCGCCGTGCGGCGGCGCCTGGAGCAGATTGACGAGGACGCGCTGCTCACCACCGCGGAGCTGGAGGAGTACCTGACCGACCCGCGCGCGAGCGCGTTCCCCCGCGTCCTGTTTACCGAGCGTCCGGACCGCTTCTGCCAGGGGCTGCTGGAGGGGCGCGTCGGGCTGCTGGTGGACGGGATTCCCCTCGGCTGCCTGCTGCCGGGGAATATCGGCCTCTTTCTCACCGCGACGCAGGACTGGAGCTTTCACTGGGCGGTCAGCTCCCTGCTCGTGGCGCTGCGGTATCTGTGCATGATGATCACGCTGGTGACGCCAGGATTTTATATCGCCGTGGCGCAGTACCATTTTGAGCTGATCCCCACCCGCCTGGCGATGTCCATTATCGCCAGCAAACAGGATGTGCCCTTCTCCACCGCCTTTGAGGTGCTCGGCCTGCTGGTGGCCTTTGAAATTTTACAGGAGGCGGGCATTCGGCTGCCCCGGACGATCGGGCAGACGGTCTCCATCATCGGCGGTCTCGTTGTGGGGCAGGCGGCGGTGGACGCGAAGATCGTCTCCCCGGTGGTGGTGATCGTCGTCGCCGTCTCCGGCATCGCCGGCTTTACCATGCCCAACCAGGATTTTGCCAACGCGCTGCGCCTCTGGCGGCTGATCCTGGCCGTCCTGGGGGCGGTGGCCGGCATCTTTGGGCTGACGGTGGGCGCGGCCTTTTTGATCGCGCATCTGGCCAGCCTGGAGGACTTCGGCGTGGCCTATCTCGCCCCCTTTGCCATGCGGGACGGGGCGGACCTCAAGGGGGGCGCGCTCTGGCGCGAGCCGGTGCCGGAGGACAAGCTGCGCCCGCTGGAGCTGCGCCCAAAGGACCGGAGGCGCAGGTGGTGAGGCGGCGCGCGGCTGCGCTGGCGCTCGCCGTCCTGTCTCTGCTCTCCCTGACCGGCTGCCGCGGCAATTTTCTGCCCCGGGCGCGCGACATCACACAGGTCCAGCTGATGCGCACCCTGGCCTTCGATCTGGGGGAGGAGGCGGACTCCGTCCGTGTGACCGTCTCCGGGACGACCCGGCGCGCCGGGGAGCAGGGACAGAGCCAGCCGCCGCTTATCCTGACGCGGGAGGGGTACACCGTCTTTGGCGCCTGCTTCAGCCTGCAAAAGGGCAGCGACGGCTCTACCGTGGACTACGGCCACGTGACGGAATTTGTCCTGGGTGAGGAGATCGCACGCGAGCGGCTGGAGGGGCTGATCGACTATCTGGAGCGCGATTTTGAGATGCGGCTGGATACACAGGTCTACCTGGTCGCCGGCGCAACGGCAGAGGAGGCGGTGACCGGCTCGGCCTGCCGGAACAGCGCGCTCACCGACCGGCTGAGCGCCATCAGCCAGGACCAGAGCCTCGGCGGGCGCCAGTGGCCCTATACCCTGCGCTACCTGCTCAGTCAGTTGGAGGACAACGGCTGTGCGCTGCTGCCGGTGCTGACTCTGGAGGAAAATCCTGATTACGACCCCGAGCAGCCGGGCGAGGAGCCGGAACAGAACGTCACGCTCTCCGGCCTGGCCTACTTTGGGGACCGGCGCCTGGCGGGGCTGCTGAGCCGGGAGGAGTCGCGCGGAGCGGCGCTGCTGACCGATCTGTGTCAGAGCGACAGCGTGGAGATCACGCTCCCCGGCGGGGCGGCGGCCGGAATCACCCTGGTAAACGCCAGCTGTTACTGGGAGCCGCACTTTGACGGAGACGGGCGTCTGGCCCGGTTGGTGGCGCGGATCCGGGTGCAGGGCGAGTTGTCCGAGCTGCGCGGGGCGGTCGACCCATTTGACGCCGGGCAGATGGACGAGCTGGAACGATTGTTTTCCGCTGAGCTGGAGCGTCAGGCGCAGGCCGCGCTCGACCGCAGCCAGTCCACGGGAGTGGATTTTCTCCATCTGCGGCGGGAGATGGTGTTCCAGTGCCCGCTGCACACCGGCGAGCTGTCGGAGCACTGGGAGGAGTGGTTTCCCGCCCTGGAACTGGAGGCCGTGGTGGAGGGCAGGATTGTGCGCAGCTATGACGTCAATCGCACGGCGGAAGGAGAGGACACTTTGTGAAAGAAGAACGGGAGGGGCGCGTCTCGCTCAAACAGCTGGTGGTGCTCACCTTCTGCGGCCTGCTCTCGCCGCTGACCCGCGTGATACCGAGCCAGACGGGCGGTTTGGCCGGTGCGGGCGGCTGGCTGGGACCGCTGATCGCCCTGCCGGCCTTTTTGCTGGCGCTGTGGCTGATGGATGGCAGCATGCGCCGCCTGCCGCGCGGCGCGGGGCTGGGCGGCCTGTATCGGATTGGCTTTGGCCCGGTGGCCGGGCGCGCGGCAAGCCTTGTCACCTTTCTATGGCTGCTGGTGACCGCAGCGGTCAGCCTGCGCTTCTGCGCGGAGGGATTTGTCTCCTCCATCTATTCCGGGACCGGCATTTGGATGTTTCTGCTCGCCCTGATCGCGGTGGTCTGGTGGGTGAGCGCGCGCGGCGCGGCCGCTGTCTGCCGGATGGGACAGGTATTCTTTTATATCCTCTGTATTACGGTGGGCGTGGTACTGGTGTTCGCGCTGCCTGGGGTGCGGCTCTATCATATCTGGCCGGTTTGGCTGGAGGGCTGGGACAGCGTGCTCCTCTCCGCTCTGCCAGTGCTGTCCATTCTGGGCTACAGCGTGCCCGTGCTGTTTTACCGGGGAACCCTGGGCGAGAGCCGGGGCGGATTCGCGATGGCCGCGGCGTGGTTTACCGCTCTGTGCGTGGTGATCTCCCTGATGGGGCTGGTCATTATCGGCACGTTTGGCTGGCAGATGGCGGTGCGGTTTCAGCTCCCCTTCTTTTCCCTGGCCAAAGAGGTGACATTGTTGAGCATTGTCGAGCGGCTGGAGTCGGTGGTCACAGCTCTCTGGGTTTTCTCTGATATTGCCCTGCTCGGCGCGTTTTTGCTCGCGGCCACAGAGCAGGCGCAGGCAATTACCAGCTCGTTCGGCCGGCGGGGGGTAATCATCATGGGATGCGTGCTGATTGTCCTGCTGGCCGCCTTTCTGGGCTCGAGTACACTTCAGCTGCACGCGATCTGGAAGAAATGGATGGTTCTCTCTGACAGTATCGTCTGCTATCTCCTGCCGCTGGCCGGTTGCCTGGCGGTTCGACTGCGCAGAAGAGTGTAAAAGGTATACTATATTTAGTATATGAAATATAGGTTCAGGTACAGGATATAGAAGAAAAGAAAAAAGAAAAAAAGGGAAGAAAAAAGGAGAAAAATGCTTGACAAGGGAAAAAACGTCTAGTATACTAAATAAGTCTTCCAGCAAACCGTTTCGGCGTGCCGGAAGGCGGATTGGTTTTAACAGACAATGCCAAAAAGTTTGCAGGCACTGCAAAAAAAGTGCTTGACATGGGAAGGCAGATCTGCTATACTAATCAAGCTGTCGCCGAGGGGCGGCAACGTGGTGTACCTTGTAAATTAAACAACGTGAAGCAAACGAAGCACCAGAGTAAGGATTTTAGCGGAGATTCCGGGGCGGAAAGTTCCGGGATTGAGGCAGAAAAAATGCGAGCCGTCGGAAGGCGGCGAGCGGA
>DVJB01000011.1 GCA_018710845.1 Candidatus Onthomonas avicola | reverse complement strand
CCGATATGGAAATTAACATATCAGAGTCGGGAACCGACAATCCTTGCTCCCATTTAGAAACTGTTTGTCGCACAACGTTCAGTTTGACGGCAAGCTCCTGCTGTGAAAGTCCTTTTGATTTTCTGATTGCTTTCATATTTTCGTTGAGCATTCAGGACAGCCTCCTTTCCTTCCGTCGTTATCTTTATTGTAGTCGAAGCCGCCCGTTGCCACAAGCAACGCGTCTTAACATCTTTAGAAAACGGCAATTTTGAGCCGTTTTTGTTGTTGTTTTACTATGCTGCTATTTCTCTATCAAATTTTTTGCATATTTCGGAATGGTGGGCGGCTGTCTATCAAATTTTTGGTTGTTACTTCATGGCACATGAGCAATTGTGCGCCGTATTCTCTCAGAACAGCCCGCCCAGCCACTGCGCGAGGGGGAGATAGGCCAGCGGGAGAAAGATGGCCGGGAGCATATAGCCCACCGGCAGATGCTTTTCCGGGTAGACGATGTTCAGACCGATGCCGATAATCACGCAGCCTCCCACGGCGGACATCTGGGTGAGTGTCGTCTCAGCGATCATCGGCCCCGCGAGGGCAAACAGCAGCGTCAGCAGCCCCTCATAGACCAGCAGCGGCAGGGCGGAGAAGGCCACGCCGATGCCCATGGTGGCCGCGAAGGTGATGGAGATCACCCCGTCGATGACGCCCTTGGAGACCAGAATGCTGTAGTCGTTGTGCAGACCGGCCTCCATCGCGCCGGTGACCGCCATTGAGCCGACACAGAACAGCAGCGCGCCGGCGACAAAGCCCTGCGTGAACTGTCCGCCCGAGCCTCCGTGGGCCAGCCACGCCTTGAGCGCTTCGCCCATGGTCTCCAGCCGCTCCTCAATCTTCCAGGCGGCGCCCAGCGCCGTCCCAGCGGCCATACAGATGATGACGCACAGTGTGTCCTCCATCTCGAGGGCCATCTGCGCGCCGATGACAATGGTGACCAGGCCGAGCGCCGCAGTCACGGCGCGGGAGAGCCGCTCCTCCATCCGGCCGCGAAAGGCGATACCAACCAGACTGCCCAGCACGACCAGCAGGGCGTTGATTGCAAAGGCAAACACGACATATTCCTCTCTTCTGCTGCAAATTGCCCCCTCAGAATACTGCATTTGGCATTTCTTGTCAATTCCGGCAGGGCGCCCGGCCGCCTTTTGCATCTTTTCGGGCGGCGGGGCATAGGCTTTCCCAGAAAACTTGTCTTCCGGGGGTGGGCCATTGAAGCAGTCGAGAACATCGCTGACCCGTTCCACCATCACGCTGACGGCGGTGGGGCTGGTCGCCCAGCTCCTCGCCTTTGTCTACCGGGTCATTCTCTCCCGGCTGGTCGGGGCAGAGGTGATGGGGCTTTACCAGCTGATCATGCCGGCCTACTCCATCTTTTTGTCCATCGCGGTCACCGGGCTGACCGTGGCGGTCTCCTCTCTCTCGGCGCAGTACGCCGCCGTGGAGAACCATCGCGGCGTTTGGCAGATTTTGCTCGCCGCGCTGCGGGGACTGGTGCTGCTTTGGCTCCCGCTGGCGCTGGCGGTGGGGCTGTTCAACCGGCCGATTGCCGAGCTCCTGCTGGGGGATACGCGCACGCGGCTGGGACTGGTGCTGCTGCTGCCTGTCCTGCTGCTCACCGGAGTGGAGAACCTGACCAAGCACCACTTCTACGGCATTGGGGAGGTCCGCCTCCCGGCGGCGGTGGAGCTGGGGGAGCAGTTCGTGCGCACGGCGGCGGTGCTCGGCCTGGTCTGGCTCCTGCTGCCGGAGGACCCCGGGCTGACGGTGGGACTGATCGTGCTGGGCATGCTGGTCAGCGAGGTGTTCTCCTCCTCCACGCTGACGCTGCTGCGCCGCCGCCGGGAGGGAGGCGCGCGGCGGTCGGGAGAAGGAGTCCCCGCCGGGCTGCTGCGGCGACAGATGGCGCGGGTGGCCATTCCGGTGGGGGCGACGGCGCTGCTCGGGAACCTGATGGGCTCGGCCAACTCCGTCCTCATCCCGCGCAAGCTGATGGCGGCCGGCCTGAGCGAGTCGGCGGCGATGAGTGAGTTTGGCGTGGTATTCGGCATGACGATGCCGATGCTGACGCTGCCGTCCGCGTTTGTCAGCGCGCTGTGCCTGGCCATTGTCCCCCGCCTGAGCGAGTGCCAGGCGCGCAAAAACGGCCGGGAGTGCCGGGAGAAGATCTCCAAGGCGATCCTGGCCGCATCTGTCATTGTCCTGCCCGCGACCGCCCTGCTGGTGACGCTGGGGCCGGAGCTGGGAAGGATGCTCTTTCAAAATGAGCGGGTGGGGGAGATGGTGCTCCCCCTGTCGGTCGGCGTGGTGCTCAACAGCTATGAGTCTGTCCTCGCCGCGATTCTGAACGGCATCGGCCGGCAGAGCCAGTCGGCGGCGGTCAGCCTGCTGTGCGGGGCGATCCAGCTGGTCTTCACCTGCACCGGGCGGGGGCTGAGCGGATTTCTCGCCGGGCTGATCGTGAGCTCTCTGCTCGGTGTGGCACTTCGCCTGCTGCTCGTGGCGCGGCGGACGGAACTGCGGCTGGACTTCTTCCAGTCCTTCTCCGGGCCAGGACTGGGCGCGCTGCTGGCCGGGCTGTGCGTCCGGCTGCTCTATCTCGCGCTGGAGCGGCAGAGCTGTCCGGCGGCGGCCGTCCTCGTTAGCTGCACGGCGGTGGGACTCTTTCTCTATCTGGTCACGCTGTGGATACTGGATATTCACCCGCTGCGGCTGTTTCACCTTCTCCCCGCAGGCAGGCGAGCAGCTCGCTCCACCACTCGGCGCACTGAAAGCGGATCTCGTACTCCGTCTCGCCGCCGGTGATGAGGGACATCTGGCCCTCGTCCAGCCCGAAGGAGGTGGCCTGCGTCTCCACCACGCCGGCGCTGCACAGCGGAGGATAGACCACGCACCACCAGTTGCGCCCCGCCGCCGCGCCGATCTGGACGCGCAGGGAACGGTAATAGCCCGCCGGGAGGGAAAAATCCGTATACTCCCGCGTGGGGCAGTACGCCGTCTCCAGGCGGACGGTGACGGGATAGCGGTATCCGGCTTCGGCGACCACGTCCCGGGCGCGCGCGGCGAGGGTGTCAACGCCGCCGGCCAGTGCCTCCTCCGCCTCGGCGCGGGTGGACACCCCGGCCAGCAGGGTCTCCGCCTCGGAGAGCACCGCGTCGCGCACGGCCAGCTTGAGGGCCTGGTCGGCCTCGCTGTCCGAGTTGGCCTGGACGTGCAGGCGCACCACCCGGTCTGCCAGGGCGCGCTGGTCATGCGCCCCCAGCGCCAGGGCGAGCAGGCAGAGGGCCGCCAGGGCCAGCGCGGCCAGCTCCCAGCGGCGCAGGCGCAGATGTTGCTTTCTCATCAAAAAACACCGTCCTATGTAGTAAAGTGACTACAGTATGGACGGTGTTTTCTGCGTTTATACCGGCTGACACAGGAAGGTGTCCGCGTAGCTCGACTTCAAAACCCGGGCCGCCTCCTGGGCTGCGTCCTGGTCTCGGAACAGGCCGAAGACGGTCGGCCCGCTGCCCGACATGCAGGCGCCGAGCGCGCCGTGCTGAATCAGGGTGTTTTTGATCTCCTCCACCGCGGCGCGGCGCTTGGGCGGCAGGGCCTGCTCAAAGACGTTGAACATCCGGCGCGCCGCGCCGTCCAGGTCACGCGCCTCCAGCGCCCGCAGCAGCCCGGCGGTGTCCGGCCGGCAGCGCAGGCGGATGCCGTCGATCGCCTGGTAGAGTTCCGGGGTGGAGATGGCGAAGGCGGGCTTGCAGAGCACCAGATGGCACGGCTCGAGGGGCGGGAGCGGGGTGAGCACCTCCCCGCGCCCCTCGGCCAGGGCGGTGCCGCCCAGCACACAGTAGGGCACGTCGGAGCCGACCGCCTCGCCGATCTCCGCCAGCTCCCGCGCCGTTAAGCCGGTCTCAAACAGGCGGTTGAGCCCGCGCAGGACGGCCGCCCCGTCGCTGCTGCCGCCGGCCGTCCCGGCGCAGACGGGGATGCGTTTGTCAATGCGGATGGCAAGCCGGTCCAGGTTCACGCCGGTGCGCCGCGCAAAGGCCTGCGCGGCGGCGACGGCGATGTTCTTCCCGTCCACCGGCAGAAAGCCCAGGTTGGTGGAGAGGGTGAGTCGGTCGGCCTCCCCGAGGGTGAGGGTCACCGTGTCGCACAGGCTGACCGACTGCATCACCATCCGCAGCTCGTGATAGCCGTCCGGGCGGCGGGAGAGCACGTCGAGGGAGAGGTTGATCTTCGCGTAGGCCGGCTCGGTCCATCTGGTCATCTGATCCGCCTCGCTTCCAGGTAGAACCGCTTGTCCTGCGCGCGGCCCATGGAAAAGGTCTTGCGTGGGAGCACGCCGTCAAAAATGACGGTCTTAAACAGCTCGTCCTTTCCGAGGGCGGGGAGCAAAAAGGCCAGATTGCCCGGCTGCGCGCCCAGACGGCGCGCGACGTCCTCCCCGTGGATGTAGTCCACGCGGCCGCCGTGCGCTGCCAGATAGGGGTCGAGCACAGCCTGCAGTGTGGCCAGCGGGAGCTGATAGGGAGCGTCGGGGACGGTGACAATCCCCTCGCCGCCCGCGTGCAGCCAGCGCAGCTGCTGTCCCTCGCCGGGACCGAGATGCGCGCCGGGGTAGGCCGCGAGCAGGGCGCGCAGCAGGTCCTCCGGGTCCACGCCAAAGCAGACGCGGTGGATCGCCTCGAATTCCAGGGACTCGTCGTGCAGGTTCCCCAGCTCGACGAGGGCATAGCGGGCCAGCGCGGCGGCGGGGGTGCCCCGCTGCGCCTCATAGGCGGCCTTGGCGCTCGCGAGCGAGTGGTTGCCGTCCCCGACGGCGAAGAGGAGGACGGGACGTCCCTCGGCGTCGTATTTCTGCGCAAAGACCTCCGGGTCGGCCAGGTGGGCCAGGCCGCGCGCGACCGCCGCCACCTGCGCCTCATTCAGACGCCAGCCGGCGATGTGTCCTCCGCCCTCCATCAGTTCAAAGTCGTACAGCGGCTCCATCTGACCGGTCTGCGCGCCGAGCGGCTCGATCACGGCGCGCTCCGGGTCGTCGAGCAGCAGCAGGACGTGGGGAAGCTCCAGAGACGCGCCCTGGCGCACCGCCACGCGGGGCGGGATGCGGGAGAGGACGGTCCCCTCCGTCGCGCGGATCAGCGCGCCGCTGCCGGGGGTGTAGCCATAGCACTCCAGGTCCACCTGCCCGATCAGGCCGCGGCGCACCTTCCCGTCCGAGAGGGTGCGCTCCACGTAGATCAGGCTGTCCGGCAGCTCCGCAAAGCGGCCGGCGGCCAGCTCCGCGTCCATCGCGCGGTGGATCGCGTCGATCTCCTCCGGCGCGGCGGGCAGGCGGCTCTCCGGCAGCACCAGGTGGAGCGCCGAGGGGGCCTGGCCCACATACCCGGCCACCCGCTGCCAGTACTCCGGCTGGGAGGAGTACTGGTCGCAGGCGACGACGCACCAGCGATTCAAGTCGCAGTCCCGCGGCAGCAGGATATCCGCCGGGCCAAAGCCCAGCGGGGCAAAGCGGCTGTCCATCAGACCATCGCGCCGCGGATGGCGGCGAGCAGATCGTCAAAGGATTCGTAGGCGGCCAGCTCCGGGTGGTCGGCCTGAATCTGCGGCGTGCTGCGGAAGAGGAAGCCCGCCCGGCTCGCCTGAATCATCGCCAGGTCGTTGTAGCTGTCGCCGCTGGCGATGGTCTCATAGCCGATGGACTGGAGCGCGCGCACGGTGCTCAGCTTGGACTGGGACACGCGCATCCGGTAGCCGGTGATCTCCCCGTCGGGGGCCACCTCCAGCTGGTTGCACATCAGGGTGGGGTAGCCCAGCTTCTTCATCAGCGGCATGGCGAACTGCTCGAAGGTGTCGCTCAGGACGATCACCTGGGCGAAGCTGCGCAGCTCGTCCAAAAACGCCTTCGCGCCCGGCAGCGGGTCGATGGTGGAGATGACCTCCTGAATCTCTTTCAGACCGAGCTTGTGCTCTCTCAGGATGTCCAGGCGGTAGCGCATCAGCTTGTCATAGTCCGGCTCGTCGCGGGTGGTGCGCCGCAGCGCGGGGATGCCGGTGGCCTCGGCAAAGGCGATCCAGATCTCGGGGACCAGGACGCCCTCCATGTCCAGGCAGGTGATGTACAACATAGTCAGCAGTCTCTCCTTTGCGCGGTTGTCTGCGCCCGGCGGGCGGACGGTCAGCGGTGTTTGATAAAGTGTTCGATGCGCTCGAGCGCCTCGGCCAGCTCCCGCATGGAGGTGGCGTAGCAGCAGCGGATAAAGCCCTCGCCGCCCGGACCGAAGGCGGAGCCGGGGATGGCGGCCACCTGCTCGGACAGCAGCAGCTTTTCACAGAAGGCGTCCGAGTCCAGCCCGGTGGAGCGGATGCAGGGGAACATATAGAACGCCCCGCGCGGCTCGAAGCACTCCAGCCCCATGTCCCGGAAGCCCTGGAGGAGGAAGCGGCGGCGGCCGTCATACTCCGCCTTCATCGCCTCAATGTCCTCGTCGCCGTGCTCCAGCGCCTCGATGGCGGCGTACTGGCTGGTGGTGGGGGCGGACATGATGCCGTACTGGTGCAGCTTGAGGATGCTGCCGATCAGCTCGTGCGGCCCGCAGAGATAGCCCAGACGCCAGCCGGTCATGGAATAGCACTTGGAAAAGCCGTTGACCAGCAGCGTGCGCTCCCGCATCCCGGGGATGTTGGCGATGGAGACGTGGTGCAGCCCGCCGTAGGTCAGCTCGGCGTAGATCTCGTCCGAGATCACCATGATGTCTGTCCCCTCGAGCACCCCGGCGATCGCCTCCAGGTCGGCGCGCTCCATCACGCCGCCGGTGGGGTTGCAGGGGTAGGGGAGAACGAGCACCTTGGTCTTCGGCGTGATCGCCGCACGCAGCAGCTCCGGCGTGAGACGGAACTCGTCCTCCGCGCGCGTCTCGACATAGACCGGCACGCCCATCGACATGGACACCAGCGGCCCGTAGCAGACAAAGGAGGGGGTGGGGACGATCACCTCGTCGCCCGGCTCCAGGATGCAGCGCAGGGCGAGATCCAGGCCCTCGCTCCCGCCGACCGTGACGAGCAGCTCGTGCATGGGATCGTAGGTCAGGTCAAAACGGCGCTTGAGATAGGCCGCGATCTGCCGGCGCAGCTCGGAAAAACCCGCGTTGGGGCTATATCGGGTCTTGCCCTTCTCCAGGGAGTAAATGCCCGCGTCGCGGATGTGCCAGGGAGTGAGGAAGTCGGGCTCCCCGATGCCGAGGGAGATGGCGTCCGGCATGTCTTCCATCAGATCGAAAAACTTCCGGATGCCGGAGGGGGGCACAGCGGAGATACGCTGGTTCAGAATCCTGTTATAGTCCATCATACGAAGACAAACCCTTCTTCCTGCTTCTCCTGTTTCTTGAAGATAAGGTGGCTCTCCTTGTATTTCTTGAGAATAAAGTGAGTGGCAGTGCTCTTCACCTCGTCGATGGTGGACAGCTTCTGGGAGACAAAGTTCGCCACCTCGCGCAGGCTGCGGCCGGAGATGATGACCGTCATGTCAAAGTCGCCGCTCATCAGATAGCAGGACTCCACCTCTTCATACTGATAGATGCGCTCGGCCACCCGGTCAAAGCCGTCGCCGCGCTGCGGCTCCACCTTCACCTCAATCAGGGCGGTCACGTCCTGCCGGTCGGTGGCGTCCCAGTCAATCACGGCCTTGTAGCCGAGAATAATATTGTCCTTCTCATAGGCGCGGATGATCTCATCCACGCGCTCTTCCGAGGTGCCGACCATGGCGGCCAGCTGTTTGCGGGAGAGCGTGCAGTCGCCTTCCAGCAGACGAAGCAAATTTTCCATATCACATTCTCCTCTTGACGTAGTCCTTCCATAGAAGGGGGACAGACCGCCGGCGCGGTCCGGTTCTTCTGATTATACATGCTTTTTTCTATAAATACAAGCTGGATGGGGGAAACCGCCTGTGCTATACTGGTAGAAAATGGACCGAAAGAGAGGATGGGCCTGCGATGAGAAGGTTGGATGCGGACGCGCTGCGGCGCTATCTGGAGGGCGATGGGGCGCGGACCGGCGGCTTTGCCGGCGCGCCGGTCCCGCATCTGGCGGAGGCAGACCCGGCCAGGCCGTCGCTGGCGTTCCTCTACGACGTGCCGGAGTGGATGGTGAATCCCTGGGGCGTGGTGCACGGCGGCCTGACCGCCGCCCTGATGGATACGGCGATGGGGATTCTCACCTGTTGGGCCGCCGATGGGGCGATCTGCCCGACGGTGTCCATGCAGACCAACTTCCTTCACCCCGTCCGCGCCGGGCAGGCGCTGCGCGTGGAGGTGACCATGGAGCACTTTGGCGGCGCGACCGCCTGCGTCAGCGCCCGCTGTCTGCAAAACGGACGGGTGACCACCACGGCGAGCGGCATCTACTCCACCGCGACGCCTCGGCGGCGGATTTCCGGTCTCGCCGATAAGGGGGAAGAGAGATGAACTGGATTCTGGAGACGGAGCGCCTGCGTCTGCGCGAGATCGAGGAGGAGGACTACGACGCCCTCTGCTTCATGCTGCGTGACGCGGAGGTGATGTACGCCTATGAGCACGCTTTCTCGGAGGAGGAGGCGTGGGACTGGCTGCGTCGGCAGCGCGAGCGCTACCGGCGCGACGGCTTTGGCCTCTGGGCGGTGATCCGGAAGGCGGACGGGATGCTGATCGGCCAGTGCGGCCTCACCATGCAGCCGTGGCAGGGGAGGATGGTACCCGAGGTGGGCTATCTCTTCTGCAAGGACGTCTGGCATCAGGGCTATGCGACGGAGGCCGCGCGCGCCGCGCGGGACTACGCCTTTTCTGCGCTGAGCCTGGAGGAGGTCTGGTCCATCATCCGGGTTAACAACCTCCCCTCCCGCCGGGTGGCGGAGCGCAACGGGATGCAGGTGCGCGGCCAGATCGTAAAGCATTACTACGGCATAGAGATGCCGCATGTGGGATACTCCGTCCGGCGGGAGGAGAGGGAGGCGTTGTAAGAGAAGAGACAACGGTCGGGCCGGCGGCAGAGAACGCCGCGGCCCGGATGAGCGCGCTGTCCTGGTTCGGGACGCTCCGTAAGCGAGAAAATATTTCCCTGACCTGAAATTTCTGACCAATAATTTAAGATTTTGCTTGAAATGCTTGCTGTTTCGTGGTATCGTAAAAAGGCAGAGTTTATTTGGATGAAGCGCGCGGCAAAACTTGCCCGCGCACAGACGGAGAGAAAAATAGGCTTTGTCGTATCCTGCCTTGTCCGGTCGAACTGACGGCAGGCGGGAGGGGAAGAATAGTCGGGAGGGGGAGACACATGTATTGCCCAAAGTGCGGAAATGAAAATGGGAACGACGCGAAATTCTGCTCCTATTGCGGGGCGCCACTAGAGGCACCGTCCAATTATGAGACGACAGGGACAAATTATGGCGGTAACTGGCAGGGCGGCTCGTCTTACCAGGGGGACGGCAGCTGGCAGGGTGGTTCGTCCAGCCCGGGGTATGGCTCAGGGCCGTCCGGCGGCGGGGGACAGAACGTCCTCATTATGGCGCTGCGGGTCGCCTCGCTGATCGGGGCGGTGCTCTTTGCCCTCTCCGTCTTGCCGTGCATCGGGAGTATTTTCACAACGCTGGGCTACCTGATAGAGGGCTGGCTCTCGCCTGTGCTCGTGCTGTTCAATCTGCTCACCACGCTGCTGCTGATGGTCTCGCGCGGCATCATGGCCCTTGCGCTGGCCGTGGTCGGCCTGTGCTACAGCGAAGAGCGGAACAATGGCGAACCGCTGCTGATGACATTGGGGCTGGCTGGAGCGCTGGTTGCCGTGCTGGCCATTTTGCTCCCGATTTTCGGCGGATTGGTCAATTTCATCTCGTATGGGGACTTTTATGTATATTTTGGAAACGTCCCAGCCCGGATTGGCTGCGCGCTTGCGGCGGTCATCGTGCCAGTCGGCCTGATCTTCCTCTCCGGACAGCAGCCTTTTGTGGGCAAGAGCGCGGATGAGCTGCTCGCGGAGCTCAATGAGCTCCCGGCCACGCTGCTCGCGGAGCTGGAGCGTTTCCAGGCTGATCGCCAGCAGCGCGGCCAGAGCCGCCCGAACCAGGGCCAGTACGCGGCGGGCAGCGGCCAGTATAGCCGCCCGGAGGCGCAGAACAGCTACGGCCCGCGCCGGATGGACGACAACCGCGGCCTGCTGAAGTACATCCTTCTTACCATCGTTACCTGCGGCATCTATGCCTGGTATGTTTACTACACAATGGCTCGGGACATCAACGAGATCTGTGAGGGAGACGGCGAGAGGACGCCGGGCTTGGCGAAATATATCATCTTCACCATCCTGACCTGCGGGATCTACAACTTTGTATGGCACTATAAGTTCCTGCGCCGCATCCAGCGCAACGCCCCGCGCTATGGATTTCAGGTCCAGTCACTTGGTGGGATGGAGCTGAACGTCTGCTGGCTGGTGCTCATGGCGGTCGGCATTTTGGGCGCCGTATGCTTTATCGGCCTCATTGCGGTGTTCTATGCAATGTATCTCGTGTTCCGCAACATGAATTTGCTGGCCAGCGCGTACAACGAGCGGGTGTATGGGCGCTAAGCTCCGGTCCGTCCGTGGCGGCACCCTTCTGGCGGTGGCCGGACTGTTTTTGGTCTACGCACTGTTGGGGAGGATGGGGATCACATGCCCCATCCTCTTTCTTTCTGGCGTGTCCTGCGCGGGCTGTGGGATGACGCGCGCGTGGATTTCTCTTCTGATGGGAGATTTGGCGGCGGCGGTCTCCTATCATCCGCTCTTCTGGGTCCCGCCGTTGGGCGTGGTGCTCTGGTTGCTTGAGAGCTATCTGCCCCGCCGGACCGTCGCGGTGCTGATCTGGGTGGGGTGCGCGCTGTTTTTTCTCGTATACCTGCTGCGCATGGCGGACCCAAATGATGCCGTCGTCGTCTTTCATCCGGAGGAGGGATGGATTGCGCGCACCCTGCGCGCGGTGCTGTCCCTGACGGAGGGATAAATACAGAAACGAACCAGACAAGACCTGTGAAAAAGATCACCGGCCAGGCCGGCAGCGAATCTCGCTGCGGCCTGGCCGGTACATTTTGCGGATGCGGTTGGATTACTCCTGTGCGTAGTAGTTGATGAGGCAGCCGGCGAGGATGATGTCGCGCTCCTCGCGGGTGAGGCCGGGCAGGGTGAGGGTGACCGGACGGCTCACGCCGTTCTGGGTCAGCGTGCCCTCCAGCGTCTCTCCGTCGCCCTCGAGCAGGGCGCGCACGCCGGGGAGGTAGAGCTGGTCGCCCGGCTGGATGCCGAGGTCCTTCAGGCCATCGACGATAAAGGGCAGCATGCCCCAGTTGACCACGTTGGAGCGGTAGCGCTTGGTGGCGTACTCCGCGGCCAGGTTGGCCACGCCGCCGAGCACCCGCTGGCAGGAGGCGGCCTGCTCGCGCGCCGAGCCGTCGCCCGGCTTGAGGGCCATCACCAGAGAGCCGAGGCCGGTGGTCCGGGCGTCATGGCCGTCCAGCGCGGCGAGGACGTCCGCGTCCAGCTCGCCCGCCTGGCGCTTTTTCTCCAGGGCCTGGATGGCCTTGGCCCGGCCGACGTAGGCGGGGTCCTTGCGCGAGAGGGTGAACTCCGCCAGCCCGAGCGGATTGGAGCGGTAGGAGGAGGTCTCGCCGGAGGGAATCAGCTCGTCGGTGGTGGTCACCGGGTCATAAATCGCCGAGGCGACGGTGAGCATCAGGTTCTCCGGCAGGGCGATCTGCGCCGGCCAGTCGGTGATGTTCGGGCCGAAGACCAGCTCCGCCTCCGGGTCGGGACGGCCTACGCCGTAATAGACGCGGCTGCGGTAGGCCGAGTCGTCATAGCGGTACTCCTCGTCCGGGAGATCGGCGGGGACGCTCTCCAGCTCGAGCGCGGAGGTGAGCGCGCCGCCGTTGCGCGCGGTGGCGGCGATGGAGCGCGCATCCATCAGGGCCACATAGGACAGCTGGCCGTTGGACGGCTTGGAGCCCTCGCGGTTGGGGAAGTTGCGCGTGGTGTGGCGGATGGAGAAGCCGCCGTTGGACGGCACGTCGCCCGCGCCGAAGCAGGGGCCGCAGAAGCAGGAGCGGATGGAGGCCCCGGCGGCCATCAGGTCGGAGATCGCGCCGGTGTTGGTCAGCGCCTGGAAGATGGGCATGGAGCCGGGATAGCAGGAGAGCCAGAACGCCTGCGAGCCGATGGAGCAGCCCTTGAGAATCTCAGATGCGCGGACCAGGTTCTGATAGGTGCCGCCGGAGCAGCCGGCGATCACCGCCTGATCGACATAGAACTTGCCGTCGCGCACCTTGTCCAGCAGAGAGGGGATATCCTCCCGGCCGAACTGCTCGCGCGTGGCCCGCTCCGTCTCGGCGAGGATATCCGTCAGATTCTCCTTAAAATAGGAGATGGGATAGGCGTTGGAGGGGTGGAAGGGCAGGGCGATCATCGGCTCGACCTTCTCCAGGTCCACCAGAATCACGTTGTCATAGTAGGCACCCTCGGCGGGAAGCAGGCGGCGGTAGTCATTGCCGCGGCCGAGCAGTTCGAGATACTTCCGGGTCAGCTCGTCCGTCATCCAAACGGAGGAGAGGCAGGAGGTCTCGGTGGTCATCACGTCGATGCCGCAGCGGTAGTCCATCGAGAGGTTCTCCACGCCGGGGCCGAAGAACTCCATCACGGCGTTTTTCACGATGCCCTTGGCAAAGGTCTTGCCGATCAGCGCGAGGGCCACGTCCTGCGGGCCGACGCCGGGGCGGGGCGCGCCGGTGAGGTAGATGGCGATCACCTTGGGATAGTCGATGTCGTAGGTCTTGTTCAGCAGCTGCTTGACCAGCTCCGGGCCGCCCTCGCCCATCGCCATGGTGCCGAAGGCGCCGTAACGGGTGTGAGAGTCCGAGCCGAGAATCATCTTCCCGCCGCCGGCGTAGCGCTCGCGCATGTAGGAGTGAATGACCGCCTGATGGGCGGGGACAAACTCGCCGCCGTACTTTTTGGCCGCGGAGAGGCCGAAGACGTGGTCGTCCTCGTTGATCGTGCCGCCCACCGCGCACAGGGAGTTATGGCAGTTGGTGAGCACGTAGGGCAGCGGGAACCGCTTGAGGCCGGAGGCGCGCGCGGTCTGGATGATGCCGACATAGGTGATGTCGTGCGAGGCCATGGCGTCAAACCGGATCTTCAGGTGTTCCATCGAACCGGAAGTGTTGTGCGACTGCAAAATACCGTAAGAGATGGTCCCCTGCCGGGCGTCGGCGGGGATCGGATCGGCCGGGCTGACCGGGACGAAGGTGCCGCCGGAGTAGAGGGCGGGCGAGTTGAGCACGTTGATCATAAACATTCCTCCCAGGGAGCGGCAAAATTTGCCGCGAATAGTCAAAAAGAGGGATAAAAAGTATTCACGAAGTTTACTATAGCAGATTTGCGCGGGAAAGACAAGGGTGAAAGTGACCCGGGAGAGAGAATGGACGCCGGAGCAAGCGCTCCGGCGTCCGATAAATTCCGATCGAATTATTGTGCAGGTGTGGCAAATGGCCCCAGGACCTCCGGCGGGAGAAAGAGCTTTGCCGTGAACGGGTCGAGCACCAGCCCGGCAAAGCGCGGGTCTCCCAGCGCCGCGCGGCACAGCTCGGAAAACGGCAGATGCAGAAAGGTGAAGCGGGCGCCGTAGTCGGCCGGGATCTGCTCCTGAGCGGAAAAGGCGGGGTAGAGGACCTGCCCCTCCGGGCCGGGGATGGTGTCCGGACGCAGTCCGCCCTGGGCGGCATCCTCCGACGCGCCAGGCGTGACCGGCCAGAAGAGCTGCGCTCCGGCCAGCGCGGGGAGCATCCGGCGAGCCGCCGCGGGGCTGGGGTGGCGCTGATATTGTCTGAGCAGCTGCGCGAGCGATTCCAAATCCGGATTCCTCCTCTCCTACGCGGTCCAGGTACTGTGGATGACGCCGACCAGATACCAGTTGCCGTTGGTCCAGCGGTAGACCAGCTTGAGGGCCTGCCAGTCGGTCGGCTCTCGGACGCCGGCAGAATAAAACTCCACAAACCGGCAGTCCGGATAGGCCTCTGCCACATTTTCCAGCGCGTTTCCGCTGGCCTGTACGCGGTCCACGTTGATCTGACTGGCTGTGGTGTAGTCCACATCCCAGACATAGGTATCAAAATAGCCGTCAATGGTCAGGCTGATGGGCTCGGCGGTGTCCGTGGTGGTGCCCCAGACGTAGGTCTGCTCAGAGCGTCCCGCTGCAGCGATCTCCTCTGCGGAGAAGGTGAGGTTGGAGGTGGGATCTACGGTTGCCAGCGGGGTAAAGGTCACACCGCGTTCCGGGTCAATCTGCGCCGACAGCGCTGCGTAGTCCCGGTTCTGAATGGCGGTGAGCGTGGACATGGCCCGCGTGACCAAGGAGACGTTGCCGGTCTCGGCATTCGTCCCGGCGGAGGTGGAGGTGGCCGCGCCGGTGAGCGCGGCGGGGTCCAACAGCCTGTCCGGGAGAAACAGAGAGAGCAACAGCCCGCCGAGCAGGCCGGCCAGCAGCGCCAACACGGACAGCAAGACCGCAGTTCTGGACTTTACCATCATGTCGCATCTCCCTTCTGCGTCAGACGTGCGCTGTGAGCATGCCCTGAGCCGGATTTTTCTTTTATTTTACGAAAGAGTGCGGTCCATTGCAACAACAAAAAGTAACAACGCCTTAGACTGTCGAAAAAGTATCTTTGCCAATTTCAACTACAAATAAAAAGTTCAGAAAGCCCTCCGCAGGAGTTTTGTTGCGTCAGCAACAAAATAGAGTGAAATATTGTTTTTGGGACGGGCGCCCCCAGGGGGCCCTCTCTTGCCCCTGCGGGGCAATTCACCTTGTTGTACCGGCCCAAAAACACAGGGAGGCCGGGAGTGTGCCCCGAAGGGGCGCGCGGGTCGGCCGCATATTTCGAACAAAATCGCAGATTTTGTTCGAGCGTGTCGACCTTTGTCGACACGCTGAACGCCTCCGCGGGATTGACTTTCTATGGACAGAGTGCTACTATATGGGGCCGGAAAATGACGGAAAGACGGGAGAGGAGAGGTTCTGTGGAACAAAAGCGGTTTGAAGAGTCGATGGCGGCCTGCGCAATGCTGGCGATGACGGGCGGGTTTCTGGAGGCGTATACCTATATATTAAAGGGCGGCGTATTCTGCAACGCGCAGACGGGAAACTTTGCCATGCTGGCGGTCCGCTTTGCCCAGGGGAACTATCTTGGGGCGCTCTACTATCTGCTGCCCATCTCGGTCTACGCCGTCGGTATCACGCTGACGGTGCGCGGACCGGTTCACGTGCGGCTGCTGGAGTACGGGCGGGCGAGAAGAGGGCTCTGCCGCCTGCGCTGGGAGGAGATCTATGTCCTGCTCCAGATCGCGGTGCTGACCGTGCTGGCGTTTTTGCCGGATGAGCTGCCAGACGCGTGCTGGAATGTGCCCATCACCTTTCTGTGCGCCATGCAGTACAATACCTTTCAAAAATTCCGCGGGGTGACGCTGGCCACCACCTTCTGCACGAACAACCTGCGCCAGGTCGCCATTCGCGTCAATAAGGGGATGCTGACCGGCAAGCGGCACTTCTTCCAAGAGGCGGCGGTCTATGCCCAGTCGATTGCCCTGTTTGTGCTCGGCGCGCTGGCCGGGGCTGTGCTGGCCAGCCGAATGGGGGGAATCTCGCTCCTGTTCTGTGCGGCGCTGCTGCTGCCGCTGCTGGCGGGCCTGCTGCGAGAGCAATGGCAAATAAAGAAAAATAATTTATAAAAATACTTGTCTATCTGGGGAAGGCGTGCTATAATGCAGTACATCTACCATAGGGCTGAGGTGCGGCGATGGACAGTGAGAAGAGAGCGGTACAATATCATATCCGGCTGAGCCGGGAGGACCGGCTGGGCAGGTACTGCATCCTGCCGGGCGACCCTGGCCGGTGCGAGGCGATCGCCTCCTTTCTGGAGGACGCGCGGCCTGTCGGGATGAATCGGGAGTACAACACCTGGACCGGCTCCCTGCTGGGCGAGCCGGTGAGCGTGGTCAGCACGGGTATCGGAGGCCCCTCTGCCGCCATCGCGATGGAGGAGCTCCGGGAGATCGGGGTGGACACCTTTCTGCGGGTGGGCACCTGCGGCGGCATCCGGTTGGACGTGCGCAGCGGAGACGTGGTGGTGGCCACCGGGGCCGTCCGGATGGACGGGACCAGCCGGGAGTACGCGCCGATTGAATACCCGGCCGTACCCGATTTTGAGGTGACCTCCGCGCTGGTGCAGGCGGCTGCTGCGCTGGGCCGGCCGGCAAAGACCGGCGTCGTCCAGAGTAAGGACTCCTTTTACGGACAGCACGCGCCGGAGCGCATGCCAGTCTCCTATGAGCTGCTGCAAAAGTGGGAGGCGTGGAAGCGGCTGGGCGTATTGGCCAGCGAGATGGAGTCGGCGGCGCTGTTCACGGTTGCGGCCGCGCTGGGCGTCCGCTGCGGGGCCTGTTTTCATGTGATCTGGAATCAGGAGCGGGAACAGGCCGGGCTGGACCAGACGGAGGACCATGACACCTCGCGGGCCATCCGGGTCGGCGTGGAGGCGATCCGGCGGCTGATTTTGCGTGACCGGCAGACAGAATGAGGAAAATTTAACAGACCATGGCATGAAGCCGGCGTTTCGGGCATAGAATAGAGGAGAGTATTTCAGGGAAAGGAACGTGGCTTTATGTGGACGGTAATCGGGATCTTTGTGGCTGGCATGATGATCGGGGGGAGCTTGGGCGCGGTGCTGATGGCCCTCATCGCTGCGGGAAACCGGGGAGAGCTGCTGCCGGAGTATCTGGAGGCGGACTGGGAGCCGACGTCCCCGGGAGAAGATTGAAAAAAATCGAAAAAAGTGCTTGACATGGTGGAGGGGATCTGTTATACTAATCAAGCTGTCGCCGAGGGGCGGCAACGCGGTGTACCTTGTAAATTAAACAACGTGAAGCAAACGAAGCACCAGAGTAAGGATTTTAGCGGAGATTCCGGGGCGGAAAGTTCCGGGATTGAGGCAGAAAAAATGCGAGCCGTCGGAAGGCGGCGAGCGGA
>DVJB01000010.1 GCA_018710845.1 Candidatus Onthomonas avicola | reverse complement strand
AGGGCACTTTGTCGCCGCCGTTGGCGGCTCGGGCGCGCGCACGGATTTTTGTTCCAAAAATCCGCACACTCGTCGGACTATCAGTATTTTTGGCCCGGTCAAGGTGAATCGCCCCGCAGGGGCGAGAGAAGGCCCCCTGGGGGGTACATGCCCGTGCCAAAAATGATTGAATTTTATTTGGCCCTACGGGCCAAACTCGGTGAGACCTTTTGTAGCACGCTGAAAACCCCTGGCAGGGTATCCTGCCAGGGGTTTGTGCGTAAAAGGATGTTACAGCCGGGCCTCCAGAGCGGCCTTCATGTCCTCGTAGCCAGGCTTGCCCAACAGAGCGAACATATTCTTCTTATAGGCCTCCACGCCCGGCTGTGAGACCGGTCCGGGGCGCTGTGCGCCCTGGCAAAGGCGTCGGGGACGCCTTTGAGGTCGAGCGGATATCCGGGCGCGTAGCGCCCTACATTACAGCCGGGCCTCCAACGCAGCGCGCATATCTTCGTAGCCAGGCTTGCCCAACAGAGCGAACATATTTTTCTTGTAGGCTTCCACGCCCGGCTGTGAGACCGGCCCGGGGCGCAAATGCGGCCCGGCAAAGGCGCCGGGGACGCCTTTGAGGTCGAGCGGATATCCGGGCGCGCAGCGCCCTCCTTACAGCCGGGCCTCCAGAGCTGCACGCATATCCTCATATCCAGGCTTGCCGAGAAGAGCGAACATATTCCTTTTATACGCTTCGACGCCTGGCTGATTGAACGGATTCACCCCCAGCACATAGCCGGAGATGCCGCAGGCCAGCTCGAAGAAGTAGATCAGCTCGCCGGTGTGGTAGGCGTCGATGGTCTCCACATTCACCAGGATATTGGGCACGCCGCCGTCCACATGGGCCAGCCGGGTGCCGCGCATCGCCTGCTCACAGACGAACTGCAGGTCCTTGCCGGCCAGGAAGTTCAGGCCGTCCACGTTGTCTGCGTCCTCGCCGATGACCACTTTGCCGTGGGGATGCTCATAGCGGACGATGGTCTCGAACATGACCCGCTCGCCCTCCTGGATGAACTGGCCCATGGAGTGCAGGTCGGCGGTGAACTCGACGCTGGCGGGGAAGATGCCTTTGCCGTCCTTGCCCTCGCTCTCGCCGTAGAGCTGCTTCCACCACTCGGCGAAGAAGCGGAAGGAGGGCTCGTAGCAGCCGAGGATCTCCACCTTCTTGCCCGCCTCGTAGAGGGTGTTGCGCGCGGCGACATACTGCCAGGCGGGGTTGGACATCGACTTGTCCGCACTGAGCGCGCGCATCGCGTCCGCCGCGCCCGCCATCAGCGCCTCGATGTCAATCCCGGCCACCGCGATGGGCAGCAGGCCCACCGCCGTGAGCACGGAGTAGCGGCCGCCCACGTCGTCGGGCACCACGAACTCTTCGTAGCCTTCCGCGTCCGCCAGGCCCTTGAGCGCGCCGCGCGCCTTGTCGGTGGTGGCGTAGATGCGGCGGGAGGCCTCCTCCTTGCCGTACTTCTTCTCCAGCGCCGCCTTGAAGATGCGGAAGGCGACGGCGGGCTCGGTGGTGGTGCCCGACTTGGAGATGACGTTGATGGAGTAGTCCCGGTCGCCGATCAGCTCCAGGGTCTCGAGCACGGCGTCGGTGGAGAGGGTGTTGCCGGCAAAGAAGATGTCCGGCGTGCCCTTCTTCTTCAGGTTGTAGTTCGGGCTCTGGATCAGCTCCACCACGGCGCGCGCGCCGAGATAGGAGCCGCCGATGCCGATGACCACCAGCACCTGGGAGTCGGACTGGATCTTCTTGGCCGCCTTCTGGATGCGGGCGAATTCCTCCTTGTCATACGCCTCCGGCAGGCGTACCCAGCCGAGGAAGTCGTTGCCCGCGCCGCTGCCGCTCTCGAGCACCTGATGGGCGGCGGCCACGCGCGGGGCGATGGCGGCCAGCTGCTCCGCCGAGACGGCGGAAGAGACGTCTACATGAATCATAGCGAGAAACCTCCATATCGGTAAAATCTTGCCCTGATTGGGTTGCGGGAGATGCCGTCTCTATTGTATCACAGCCCGGGGGAGAAGACAACGCTTTTGAAGGGAACCTTTGCCAAAAAGGAGGAGTTTTGGGCGGGAGGCGCGCCTAGCCTGCCCCGGTCCCCTTTCCCCCTGTCCCGGCCGGGACGGCGGGGAGCGCCTCCTCATCCGCCGGGCGGGTCCGGGCGCGCCATTTCACCGCCTCGCACACCGGCACCGGCAGGATGGACAGCCCCAGCACGGCCAGCCACTGCGCGGGGCCCATCGGCACGACGGAGAACACCTGCTGCAGCGGCGGCAGGAGGAGCACCGCACCCTGCATCGCCAGCCCCGCCAGGAACGCCCGGTTCATCGCCGGATTGGAGAGCACGCCGATGGCGAGCAGGGAGCCGTGCTCGCTGCGCACGTCAAAGGCGTGGAAGAGCTGGGAGAGGGTGAGAGTGGCAAAGGCCATCGTGTTGGCCCGCTCGGCGGCCTCTCCCGGTCCGGTGAGCACGAAGGCCCCGAGAAAATAGGCCGCCAGCGTCAGCGCGCCCACCATCAGCCCCTGCCAGGCCAGGCGGAAGGCGAACGGACCGGAAAACAGCGGCTCACGCCCGGCCCGCGGCGGCCGGTCCATCACGTCCGGCTCCACCGGCTCTACGCCGAGGGCGAGGGCGGGCAGGGAGTCGGTCACCAGGTTGAGCCACAGCAGCTGCACCGGCAGCAGCGGCGGGTTGGGAAAGCGCAGCACGGTGGCGAGAAAGACGGTGCACATCTCCCCGATGTTGCAGGAGAGAAGGTAGTGGATCGCCTTTTTGATGTTGTCGTAGATGCCGCGCCCCTCGCGCACGGCGGCGACGATGGTGGAGAAGTTGTCGTCGGTGAGCACCATGTCCGCCGCGCCGCGCGCCACGTCGGTGCCGCTGCGGCCCATCGCGCAGCCGATATCCGCCGCGCGCAGGGCAGGGGCGTCGTTCACGCCGTCGCCCGTCATGGCGACCACCTCGCCCCGCTTCTGCAGGGCCTGCACGATGCGCAGCTTGTGCTCCGGCGTCACCCGGGCGTAGACGGCGCAGCGCCCGGCGGACTCCTCCAGCAGCTCCTGCGGCATGAAGTCCAGCTCCGCGCCGGTCAGGGCGATGCTCTCCGGGCGGAGGATGTCCAGCTCGCGGGCGATGGCGACGGCGGTGGCCTTGTGGTCGCCGGTGATCATCACCGGCCGGATGCCCGCGCGCCAGCAGGCGGCCACCGCCCCGCGCGCCTCCTCACGCGGCGGGTCCATCATCCCGACCAGCCCGACAAAGATCAGCCCGCGCTCTACCGTCTCCGGCGTGAGCGGCTCTGGCAGCTGGTCCAGCTCCCGGTATGCCAGCCCCAGCACCCGCAGGGCGCCCGCGGCCATGCGTCGGTTGGCCTGCTCGATTCTGGCCCGCCCCGCGGCATCCAGCGGGCGGACGCCCTGGTCGAGCCAGGCGGTGCAGCGGTCCAGCAGCAGGTCGGGCGCCCCCTTGACCATCACGCGAAAGCCGCCGCCCTTCGGGCTGGGGTGGAGGGTGCTCATCCGCTTGCGCCCGGCGTCAAAGGGCAGCTCCGCCCGGCGGGGATAGCGCTGCTCCAGCTCCGCCTTGTGGATGCCGCGCGCCTCGGCGGCGGCCACAATGGCGTTCTCCGTCGGGTCGCCGAGCAGACTGCCGTCCGGGCGCAGGACGCTGTCGCAGCAGATCGTTCCCACCGTCAGGGCGAGCTGCTCCCCCTTGCCGCTGGCGGTCCAGACCTCCGTGACCGTCATCCGGTTGCGCGTGAGGGTGCCGGTCTTGTCCGAGCAGATCACGCTCGCGCAGCCCAGCGTCTCCACCGCCGGCAGCTTCTTCACGATCGCCCCGCGCGCGGCCATCCGCTGCACGCCGAGGGCGAGGACGATGGTCACAATGGCGGGCAGGCCCTCCGGGATGGCTGCCACCGCCAGCGACACCGCTATCAAAAACATGCCCAGCATGTCCCGCCCCTGCAGCAGCCCGACGCCGAACATCACCGCGCAGGCCGACAGACACAGGAAGGAGAGCGTGCGCGAGATCTCCGCCATCTTGCGCTGCAGGGGGGTCTCTCCCCCTGCCTGCCCCTGCAGAAGGGAGGCGATGCGGCCCACCTCGGTGCGCATTCCCGTCTCCACCACCAGCGCGCGGGCCCGCCCGGCGGTGACGACGGTGGAGCCGATGAGCAGGTTGACGCGGTCGCCGAGCGGCGTGTCCTCGGCGAGGACGGCGTCGGCGCGCTTGTCCACCGGGACGGACTCGCCGGTGATCGCACTCTCGTCCGCCTTCAGGCCGGCCGCCTCCACCAGCCGCGCGTCCGCCGGGACGAGGTCGCCCGCCTCCAGGGCGATCAGGTCGCCCGGGACCAGACTCGCGGCCTCCACCCGCTGCGGCGCCCCGCCGCGGATCACCGTCGCCTGCGGCGCGGCCATCTGCTCGAGCGCGGCGAGGGCGCGCTCTGCCTGGCGCTCCTGCACGATGGAGATCACCGCGTTGACCAGGACAATGACGAGAATGATGAGCGACTCCAGATAGTCCTCCCCGCCGCTGGCGAGATAGGAGAGGACGGAGGCCCCCAGCAGGACGAGGATCATCGGGTCGGTGAGCTGCTCGAGCACCTGCCGGGCGAGCGGCTGTCCCCGGCTGCGCTCCAGGCGGTTTGGGCCGTATTGTTCCAGCCGGTGCGCGGCCTCCTGGGCCGAGAGCCCCCCGCTCCGGTCGGTCTCCAGCCGCTGCGCCGCCTGCTGGGAGGACAGGGTGTGCCAGTGTTGCATGATAGATCGTACCTCCTCTCATAGCCTTTCGCGCAAATGCAAGCATTTGCGCGAGGTTGCAGTCCTCCAACGCCCCAAGGGCACTTTGTCGCCGCCGTTGGCGGCTCGGGCGCGCGCACGGATTTTTGTTCCAAAAATCCGCACACTCGTCGGACTATCAGTATTTTTGGCCCGGTCAAGGTGAATCG
>DVJB01000009.1 GCA_018710845.1 Candidatus Onthomonas avicola | reverse complement strand
GTGTTATCTTATCCATAGCGAATAGGGTACACCTGCCTTTCGGTTTTGTCTTGGCAACTTAACCTTAACACAGGCCACTCCTATTCGCTATCCCTTTTCCCTATTGTCACACATCATCGTAACACCTACAGGCGGCGGGCGGACAATTTCTGCGGTTCGTTGACTGACAATCCGCTGTGTGCTATACTATACCACGCAATTATGAATATTTTGTGAGTTTTGTGAGGAAATGCAGATGGAAAAGCTGACAGATCAAATTTCGCGTGTGCTGATGGCCGGCTTTGAGGCTGCCGGCATGGATTCCGAGCTGGGACGGGTCACCGTCTCCAACCGGCCGGACCTGTGCCAATACCAGTGCAACGGGGCTATGGCCGCCGCCAAGCGCTATCATAAGGCGCCCTTTGTGCTCGCCCAGCAGGTGGTGGACGCCGTCGGTCAAAACCCCATGTTTTCCAAGCTGGAGGTGGTCCGCCCCGGCTTCATCAATCTCGACCTCGCTCCGGATTTTCTGGCCGGGCAGCTCAATGAGCTGGAATCCGACCCGATGCGCGGCGTCGAACGGGCCGAGCAGCCCCTCACCATCGTGGTGGACTACGGCGGACCCAACGTGGCAAAGCCGCTGCACGTCGGCCATCTGCGCTCGGCCATTATCGGCGAGAGCATCAAGCGTACCTGCCGCTTTCTTGGCCATAAGGTGATCGGGGACATCCATCTGGGGGACTGGGGCCTCCAGATGGGCCAGATCATCACCGAGCTGCACGAGCGCCAGCCGGAGCTGCCCTATTTCGACCCGGATTTTCAGGGGGAGTATCCCGCCGAGCCGCCGTTTGCCATCTCCGATCTGGAGGAAATCTACCCCGCCGCCAGCGCTCGCTGCAAGGTGGACGAGGACTACCGCCGCGCCGCGCAGAACGCCACCTGGGAGCTCCAGTCCGGCCGTCGGGGCTACCGCGCCCTGTGGCGGCATATCGTGAACGTCTCGGTGGCCGACCTGAAGGCCAACTACCGCAGGCTGGATGTGGACTTTGACCTCTGGTACGGCGAGAGCGACGCGCAGCCCTACATCCCCGCCATGGTGGAGATGATGCAGGAGAAGGGCTACGCCTATCGCAGCGAGGGCGCGCTGGTGGTGGACGTGCAGGAGGAGGATGACACCCGCGAGGTGCCCCCCTGCCTGATTCTCAAGTCGGACGGGGCGGCCCAGTACGAGACGACGGATCTGGCTACCATCGTCCAGCGGGAGGCGGACTTCCACCCCGACCGGATGATCTACCTGGCGGATAAGCGGCAGGAGCTGCACTATGTCCGCGTCTTCCGCTGCGCCTATAAGACCGGCCTGGTGGACCGGGACAAGTGCAGCCTGGAATATGTCGGCTTTGGCACGATGAACGGCAAGGACGGCAAGCCCTTCAAGACCCGCGAGGGCGGCGTGCTGCGCCTGGAGACGCTGATCGGCAGCGTGGAGGACGCGGTCTATCAGAAGGTGATGGACAACGGCGGCAGCACCCCGGAGGAGGGGCGCGAGATCGCCCGCACCGTCGCGGTGGCCGCCATCAAGTACGGCGACCTCTCCAACCAGCCGTATAAGGACTATGTGTTTGACATCGACCGCTTTACCGCCTTCGAGGGCAATACCGGCCCGTATATCGTCTACACCATGGTGCGTATCAAGTCCATCCTGAACAAATATGCCGCCGCCTATCCGGACGCGGCGGCGGGCGCGATTCTGCCGCCGGCCAGCCGGAGCGAGACCGACCTAGCCCTCACCCTCTGCCGGTTCAACGAGGCAGTCTATGAGGCCTATGAGCAGAAGGCGCCCAACCGCCTGTGCCGCTACCTCTATGACCTCACCGGCAGCCTGAACCAATTCTACGCTGAGCACAACATCCTCCGCGAGCCTGACGCCGCCCGGCAGGCGGGCTATATCGCCCTGATCCGCCTGGTGCTCCACGTGCTGGAGACGGGCGCCGGCCTGCTCGGCTTTACCGCCCCCGAGCGGATGTGACCGCGCTGCGGGCGGAGTGCGAGGAGAGGAGGCAAGACGGATGGGATTATCTTTTGGCGGATTCTTTCAGCTGGCATTTGCGGCCGTCTTTGTGCTGGTGCTGGCGATGTTCGTGGTCACCGCCGTGCGCGGCCTGCGCCAGTGGAACCGCAATAACCACGCGCCCCGCCTGACGGTGGAGGCTTCGGTGATCTCCAGGCGCATGGACGTGTCCTATCATCACAGCTCCGACGGCGGCGGGCACCACAGCAGCAGCCGCTACTACGTCACCTTTCAGGTCGCCAGCGGCGACCGGATGGAGTTCGCCGTCGCCGGCCAGGAGTACGGCCAGCTGGTAGAGGGAGACTTCGGCGACCTGACGTTTCAGGGCACACGCTATCTCTCCTTTGTACGGCGCTGAACAAATGGGACGGGCCGCCGGTATTTTCTGCGGTCCGGCTCATTTTTCTGCCCGAATATCGAATATTTACGGTTTGTTCATCTCTCAGCCGGCAGGATAGGCTAAGATGACTTTATTGTGTGAGAATTTGGAGGTGCAGCCATGGCAGAACCGGGCAACAAGCGCAGGCCGCGTCAGAAACGCTGGCTTGTGCTGGGCGCCATTGTCGTGCTGGCCCTGATTTTTTTGATCCCCTTTATTCAGGAGGGGGGCGCGCGGGTGGACACCAGCGTGGAGGTGGAGACACAGGCCGCTGTTCTCGGGGAGATCGAGCAGACGGTGAGCGGCTATGGCCTAGTGGAAGAGGCCGCAGCCACGCCGGTGACTGTCAGCTACGGCGGAACCCTCCGCACGGTCTCGGTGCAGGAGGGTGATCTGGTGCAGGAGGGCGACGTGCTTGCTGCCTATGACGAGGCGTCACTGCGCGAGCAGATTTCCGACCGGATGGACCGGATCGACGAGATTGACGCGGCCCTCGCCGAGACAGACGGCGACGTCTCTTTTTCCGTCACCGCCCCGGCAGACGGGATGATCCGGGAGATCTATGCCGTCCGCGGTGACCGGATCGACGATGTCATGGAGGTCAGCGGCGGCCTGATACTGCTCTCGGCGGACGGTCTGCTGCGTGTGGAGCTGCAGGTGCCGGTAGAGGACAGCCTGGAGCCGGGCGACGCGGTCACTGTCACGGCAGGGGACCGGCAGGCCACCGCTACCGTAGACGCCCTGGAGATGGAGGACGGACAGGAGACGTTGACGGCTCTCCTCCTACTGGAGGATGACGGGACCTTCTCCCTGGGCGAGACGGTGGAGCTGCGCGACGGCGCGGGAGAGCTGCTGGGGAGCGGAACGACTGCCTGCAACAGCCCCGTTCTGGTGACGGCGCAGAGTGGGCTGGTCTCTCAGGTGGAGGTGTCCCTGGGCGACTGGGTCTCAGAGGGAGACCTGCTCCTCTCCTGTACGGAGATCAGCTGTGATGGGTTGGACCTGCTGGAGGAGCGGGCCGGCCTGGTCGATGAGCTGGAGGAGCTGCACGCCCTGCTCGAGCAGCCCAATTTGACGGCCCCGGCGGACGGACGAGTTACCGGCCTGACAGTATCGGAGGGCGCCGCTGTAGAGGCGGGTACCGAGATCTGCACCCTGACGTCCACAGACGATTTTACAGTCTCTGTCCAGATTCCGGCCAGCTCACTGCCGCAGGTCCGGGTAGGGCAACAGGCGGAGTGTATCTTTGACGGCGTCACCTACAGCGGCACAGTCACCCACACCTCCGGCCGTACGCAGGAACTGGGGGGCCTGACGGTCTGCACCGTCACGCTCCGGCTGACAGCGGCGGAGGGCCTGGCAGTAGGAGATGAGGGCGAGGGCAGTATCATCCTCGGACGCGAAGAGGAGGCGCTGCTGATCCCCATCGAGGCGGTCCAGGTAGAGCGGCTGGACACCTATCTGGTCCGTGTCTCCTATGGCGACGGGCTGACCCAGCAGGTAGAGGTCGAAATTGGTCTGCAGGACGGCGAGATGGTCCAGATTCTGGATGGGCTGCACGAGGGAGACGAGGTGGTCGTCGCCTCCCGGGTGGTGGAGACGACGGTATTCTCCTTCTTTAACTTTGAGTGGATTATCAATCAGGAAGAAGGCCAGAGCGAGGAGGGCGTCCTCTCCGAGACGGAGGATGTCACCGTTGTGGAAGATGGGACGGCCCCGGAGACAGAAGATGGCCCAGCGGCGGATTGATACTGAGAGACATAGGAAAGACTGCGGCCCCGGCGGAATGTTCCGCCGGGGCCGGCTGACAGAAAAAGGGGGAATGCTTTGTGGTGCAGTATCTGATTCTGGTGGTGATCGTCGTGATTGTTGCGCTGTTGTTTGACCTGTTGGACCGCAAGCTGGGGAAGGACGGGCGCCTGCGCGACCAAGCGATTTCTGTCTTGGTGCTCCTTGCCGCGGCGGCCGCGTTCCTGCTCAGCGGAGCGGTATGAGGCTTATCCAACCGCGGAATTCGGCTCCCCAGAGTCGGCCAGCTGACCGGAGATGACATCTGGAATCTCCTCCAATGGGACGCCGAGCGCGGTGGCCAGCTCTCCGAAGAGGAGCATCTGTGCCTTTTTCAATAGGGTGGTGTCGTTGACGCCGGCCCGCTTGCCGCGGCTGGCGCGGCGCATCTGGTCCTGATAGAGAAACTTGGTGAGTGCGGCGAGCTGGTAGCTGTCCCCTGACTTGAGAATGGCGCCGCAGCGCTGTTTCTGGTCGGCCGCGTTCTCAAAGACGGTGGGCTGCACCTGCGGCAACTGCCGGATGAGCGTGCGCGCCTGCTGTGCGGTCATGACGGGCCGGAGCTTGACCTTTTGGCTGTCGGTCGGGGTGTAAAAGGTAGAGTCGTTGAGGTACAGCGGACAGAGCACGTAGTAGGAACCTGGCAAACCGTCCAAATGCGTCTGGCCGCTCACCCGGCAGACGCCCGCCGTCTCGTGCATGACCAACTGGCCATCTTGAAGCATTGCACTCACTCCCATCTTGAAATGTATTTATCCATGCCTATTATACCACTTTTTGCCCGCTTTTATAAGGGAAAACTTCTGCGCTTTTTCACTGAATTTGCGCGGCGTGCTTCTGGGCATTGTGCACAACGGTATGGGAAGAAAATTTCAGGACCGTGCAAAAAAAGCTTGACAAAGGGTGGGTGCATAGGTATAATAATATCTGCGCTGTGACGGGTAAGCCCGTCGGCACATCTATGGCGGCGTAGCTCAGTTGGCTAGAGCATACGGTTCATACCCGTAGTGTCACTGGTTCGAATCCAGTCGCCGCTATTTTATCTTCGATTCCCGCATCGGAGATGACCATGTGGCCCGTTGGTCAAGCGGTTAAGACACCGCCCTTTCACGGCGGAAACATGGGTTCGATTCCCGTACGGGTCAGTATGGAGGCTTAGCTCAGCTGGTTAGAGCGCATGCTTCACACGCATGAGGCCACTGGTTCGAGTCCAGTAGTCTCCATCCAGAAAAGCCACGGACTTCTGTCCGTGGCTTTTTATCGTAGGAAAAGAACCGGCACTTCAGCGAGGATTTGCTTGCTGCGTGCATGTGCTACTGCGGATCCAACTTACCCGCCCTTTGCTCAGCTCGGAGTTTTTTCTGCTGGCAGGCATATTGGTGCGGCGTGATGTGCTGAATCTGTTTGAATATCTGGATAAAGTAGGATAGGTTTTCAAAGCCAGTGTTGTGGCAGGCCAACTGGACGGAATCCCCGTCGGAGAGCATTTGGCAGGCGTGGGAGATGCGTACGCTGTTAAGATAGTTCATATAGGTCATTCCTGTGCGGGATTTGAAGTAGGTGCAAAAGTAATACTTGCTGTACCCGGCTACCTGAGCGGCCTCGTCGATTGTGATTTTACGCGCGTAGTTCTGATTGGTCCAGGAAATCACCTCTTGCAAGCTTGATTGCTTGAATCGCGCGTGCAGGGTGGTACTGCGCTGTGGGGCGGTGTGCTGGGCGAGGATGGAGAACAGCCGCAGGATCTGCGGTAGGCACTCGTGCAGAGAGCCGTCATGGCGGATCAGGTATTTGATGCAAAGCCAGGACTCCTGATAGGATGGATTGAGGTACAGCAGTTGCTCCAGTCGACAGCTGCAGGCCTGAAGATAGTTCTCCAGGCGAATATAGTGATTCATCTCGTGTAGTCCGACCTTAAGCACATACATGGTTCCCTTGCACTGCCGTATGGTGTTGGAGTGGATAACGTGTGGGGGGATGACAAAGAGTTGCTGGCCGTCGAGTACAAAATGATTGGAATCGATCACAATTTCTCCATATAACTGATCGCACAACAGAATCTCGATGGAATCGGCGTGGTGCAGCGGCACAATATCCTCTGTATAGAACCGTTTGATATTGATCCGATAGGGCATCTCGATGGAAAAGGAGACCTGCTCTTCGAAAGAATTGGGCACTTTGTCGCCGAAAAAGACGCATTGCATGGCGCTTACCTCCAAGCTGTGGGGATGGGGGCAGAAGAGAAAGAGATGGCAGTGAGGACAAACTGCTGGAAAGAAAAAGCGCAATATAGTGATATTATTTCGAAATATCCGTGCTTGAAATATTTGCGTTCCAATAGCACAATGTGGGTAAAGATAATTACAAAAAGCGATCTCTTTGATCAGATAGAGCGCGGGAATGCCCTGGGGTTGAAAAAGAGGGAACCGGTGTGAGACGTCTAGGGACAGCAAGCTCCACAAAATAGCTGACTTGCCGTCCGGGCGACGTGCTGTCAACGAGTTGCTCAGACTCCTGCGGTCAATAGGCTGGCCTTGTGAGGCTGCATCACAGCCTTCTTAAAGAGGGACATAAACTACTTCATTTGAATGATAGGGAGCTGAATGCATATGAGACGATCGGAGATTAACCGTGCACTCAAAGAGATGGAGGTTATGTGTCGGAAACATTGCTGTTATCTTCCGCCGTTTTGCGATTTTACGCCGGAGCAGTGGCAGAGCGTCGGCCACGAGTATGATGAGATCCGGGACTGCATGCTGGGCTGGGATATCACGGACTACGGCATGGGGAGGTTTGATCAGCTCGGCTTTTCCCTCGTTACAATCCGCAACGGCAACCGTGCAATGGCGGACAAATATCCCAAGGTGTATGCTGAGAAGCTGCTTTATCTGAAGGAGGGGCAGTACGCGCCCAATCACTTCCACTGGCAAAAGACAGAGGATATTATCAACCGTGGTGGAGGCAACGTACTCATCCGGGTGTACAACAGCCTGCCGGACGAGGAGATTGATTACGTGTCCGACGTGACCGTCCACACAGACGGACGCACCTATACCGTCCCGGCCGGAACACAGATCCGACTGACGCCGGGGGAGAGCATCTACGTTCAGCAGTATCTTTACCACGACTTTTCCGTTGAACTGGGCACTGGACCGGTGCTGCTCGGCGAGGTGAGCCAGTGTAACGATGACAATACGGATAACCGCTTCAACCCGCCGATGGGAAGGTTTCCTACCATCGAGGAGGATGAGCCGCCCTACCGGTTGCTGTGCAACGAATATCCGGCGGCGAAGTGAGGAGTAGGGGATCGGGAAGGCGGCAGCATCGGGTGAACGGCTTCCTGCGGTTTCTAATCCCTTTTGGGCTGTTCTCCGGTGCAGAAGACAAAACAGAACGAAATCACTACTTGCTGATCGGGCGCGGACAGTATATGGACTGTCCGCGCCCAGATGCTATGTTGCTTTAGGCAACTGTGAAAGCAATCACGGTGCAACCCGCACTACAAAACGAAAAACTGGCTCGGCATAAAGAGCGGGACCTATAAAAAGCCTCGCTGTCCACCAATCTGACGCCCCCCGGCCCAGACAGCGCAGATCTCCGCCTGCCCGGCGCGATAAATTGCCCGCTCCAGCCGCTGGGGGAGGGTGAGCCCTGACGCAGGGCCGAGCGCGTTGTCATCCACCACTACGGCGTGCAGCCGTTCACCCGCGGCAAAGCCAGCTCCCACGCCAAAGAAGCGCTGCCCCGCCGTGGTGCCGAGGTAGTACGCCTCGGCGGCGGTCAACGGGCGGTCCGCCCCGTCGGTGAGCAGACTTCTGGCCTTGGAGGCACGGACGGTCTGGGACATCACCTCCAGCATCCCGAGACAGGCCCCGGCGGCGATATCTGACCCGAGGGCGACGGATACCCCCTCGTCCAACATGCGCCGCACCGGCGCAACGCCGCTGCACAGGTTGATGTTGGAGTCAGGGCAGTGGACGGCGAGGACGCCGGCCTCCCGCATGGCCTGGCGTTCCCGCGCGCTGCTGTGGACACAGTGGGCCATAGCGGTGCGGCCGTTCCAGAGCCCAAATTTGGCGTAGCTCTCCCAATACTCCGCGCAGCCGGGATGCAGCTCGCGCACCCAGGCAATCTCTCCTGTGTTCTCTGAGAGATGGGACTGCACCGGAAGATCACGTTCCCGCGCCAGTGCCCCCAGCCAGGCCATCAGCCCGTCCGTACAGCTGGGCGTAAAGCGCGGGGTGAGGATGGGACGTATCTGCGGGGCGAACACGCCGCACTGCTCCAGCCAGCGCAGCGTCTCCCGCTTGGAGTCCTCCGTATCCTCCTGAAGGTTCTTCCCGCCGTTGCGGTCCATATTCACCTTTCCGACATAGCCCCAGAGGCCGGCGCGGGCGAGCTCTTCCATCAAAATCAGGGTGGCGTCCGTGTGCAGAGAGGAGAACATCACCACCCGCGTCGTCCCGTGGGCCGCCAGGTCAGCGGCCAGCGCCCGATAAACCGCGCGCGCATAGTCCGGATCGGCAAAGCGCGCCTCCGTCGGGAAGGCGTAACGCTCCAGCCACTCGAGCAGGGGGAGGTCCATGGCGGTCCCCAGCATGGGGTACTGGGGGCCGTGCAGATGGGCGTCCACAAAGCCCTGGAGGATCAGCCGGTTGCCGTAGTCGGTGACTGGGACCTCCTGCCAGCCCTCTGGCGGCGTGGGGACAACGCCCCGCACCACGCCGTCCTCCAGCAGGAGACAGCCGCCCGGCAGGCAGTCCAGCTGCCCCAATGCCGGGGCCTGAATCAGATTGCCGCGCAGTATGCTGCGCATGGTTTTCCCCCTCTCTCAGCTCTCCGGCAGGCCGGTGACCGCCTGCCAGAGGATTTCCGGGTCGCCATTGGTGGAGAAACAGCGCCAGCCGCTTTCCTTCACGAGGAGGAAGCGCCACCAGCCGTCCTCGTCCGGAGAGAGCGCGTCGAGCGCCCCCTCATCCGCCGGGTCCAGCACCGGGATGCCCTCCGGCTGGGCGACGGTATCCGGCGCACCCTCCAGTTGCAGCTCGCCGCCTGCTCCGTCCGTCCAGGTTGCGCGGTACCAGCCGGTGGTCTCGTCGATCTCTGTGGATGCGAGGGAATAGCCCTCCGGGAGCCAGGCGGGGCGCTCGATCTCTTCCGGGACCGGCACGCCTCCGTCCTCCGCCGCTCCGGCGCTCTCCTCAGAGGCGGTTTCGGTGCCCTCTGCTGCGGCGCCCGCTGTGTCCTCTGGGGTCTCCGCGTCGAAAGCAGATTCCTCCGTCGTGTCGCTGGCGGCACCCTCGGCCGCCTCCTCCGGCAGGGCGGTGTCCGCCGCCGCACCGGCCGAAGTGACCTCCGTGCTCATCGCCGCACTGTTGTCCGAGGCGCTTCCTCCCATCCCCAGCCAGGGGAGTACCCAGCGGCCCACGCCGACCACCAGCAGCAGGCAGGCCGCCAGCGCCGCCGCGTACAGCCATCTCCGCGCCTGCGGCCGCCGTGCCGGGCGGCGTTCCTCCTGCTCCAGGTCGAGCAGGCGCTGATGGAGCGAGTCGGAGACGGTCTGACGATTCATGTAGTTTTCATACTGCTTCATCTTCCCACCTCCAGAAGTGATTTCAGCTTGCCGCGCGCGCGGCTGAGCCGGCTGCGGACAGTACCCTCCCGGCGGCCCGTGATCTTGGCGATCTCCGCCGTGGAGTAGCCCTCGTAATAATAGAGGTGCAGCACCTCGCGGTCCTCGGCGGGCAGGGCGAAGAGCTCTTCGAGCTCCTCCCGCTCCTCCGGGCCGGGGGTGGGCAGGTCGATCTCCAGCGGCAGGCGGCGGTGCCAGGGCGAGCGCAGCCGGGAACGGCAGCCGTTTACCGTCACCCGCAGGAGCCACGCCGTCTCGTGCCGCTCGTTTTCAAAGACGGGGCGCTTTTCCAGATATTTCAAAAAGGTCTCCTGCGTCTGGTCCTCTGCGTCCTGGACGTTGCGCAAAATGGCCAGCGCCGCGCGGTAGACGTGGTTCTCTTGCCGGCAGACCAGCGCCTCAAAGGAGCTGGCCGCCGCTCGTTCCTCCGGCATCACGCTTCCTCCTCTCACTTTTCATACGCTTTGGCGGGCCGAATTGCTGCCTTCGGCCCGCGAAAAAGAAAGTCCGGCCGGAACGGGAGTCTCCTTCCCGCCCAAGCCGGGCTGTTCTCTCCGATCAGAGGTACTGCTTCAGCTCCTCTACCCGGTCCAGCCGCTCCCACGGCAGGTCGAGGTCGGGCCGGCCGAAGTGACCGTAGGCCGCCGTCTGACGGTAGATCGGCCGACGCAGGTCGAGCGCGCGGATGATGGCCGCCGGGCGCAGGTCAAAGGTCTTTCGGACGATCTCCGCCAGACGCTCGTCCGGGCAGACGCCGGTGCCGTAGCTCTCCACCAGCACGGAGACCGGGCGGGCCACGCCGATCGCGTAGGCCAGCTCAATCTGGCAGCGCTCGGCCAGGCCGGCGGCTACCAGGTGCTTGGCCGCGTAGCGCGCCATATAGGCTGCCGAGCGGTCCACCTTGGTCGGGTCCTTTCCGGAGAAGCAGCCGCCGCCGTGGGCCGCCGCGCCGCCGTAGGTGTCCACGATGATCTTCCGGCCGGTCAGGCCGCTGTCCCCCGCGGGGCCGCCGATCACAAAGCGGCCGGTCGGGTTGACGTAGAACTTCGTCTCCGGGCGCAGACAGCGCTTGGGGAGGTTCGGGCGGATGATCTCCTCGATGACCGCCTCGCGCAGGTCTTTTGTGCTGATCTCGGGGTCATGCTGGGTGGAGACCACCACCACGGGGCACCAGTCCACGTTGCCCGCCTCGTCATAGGCGACGGTGACCTGGCTCTTGCCGTCCGGACGCAGCCAGGGGAGCGCGCCGGTGCGCCGCTTCTCGGCCAGGGCGCGGGTGAGGTTGTGGGCCAGCGCGATGGGGGCCGGCATCAGCTCCTTCGTCTCGCGGCAGGCGTAGCCGAACATCATGCCCTGGTCGCCCGCGCCGATGCGGTCGTCCGCGTCGCCGTCGCCCGACTGCGCCTCATAGGAGCAGTCCACACCCATGGCGATGTCGGGGGACTGGCGGTTCAGGTGGGTGAGCACCGCGCAGCTGCGCGCGTCGAAGCCGCAGCGCGGGTCGGTATAGCCGATGTCCGCCACGGTCTGGCGCACCAGCTCAGGGAGATCCACCGTCGCGCGGGTGGTGACCTCCCCCATCACCATCACCAGGCCGGTGGCGGTCACTGTCTCGCAGGCGACACGGCTCATCGGGTCCTGGGCGAGCATCGAGTCCAGGACGGCGTCGGAGACCTGGTCGCAGACTTTGTCCGGATGGCCCGCCGTGACCGATTCAGAGGTAAAAATTCGTCTGGGCATCTTTCGTTCCTTTCTAAAACACGGCAGTTGCAATGAAACGGACAGCAAACAGCCTGACAGGCGCCGGTTCGACAAAAAAAGCGTATCCTGAGCGGATACGCAGCAGAACGCATGGTTCCCTCATCTTTGCGATAAACCGCTGGACTTGGCACCTTACTCGCACGCCGGACGCGCTCTCCCATGCTGGAACGCGCCCCCTGCGGGCAGGTTGCCGGGCTTCATCGGGCCAATCCCTCCGCCACTCTTGATAAGGCTGTTTTATTGTCTTATTCATTATAGCGGCCACCGGCGGTGGTGTCAAGGAGTTTACAAGTTGATGGAGCGTTACTGTAGAAAATACGCTGCCGCGCCCGGCAGAAGCGCTGCAGAAAGTTTATAGCCATCTGCCAGCCAGCTGCGGCAATCGCAGCCGCCTGGCGAAATGTGCAGCAACAGCTCCCTGGTTTTCTCTCACGTCCGTCTATCTCCAGTGACACGTGATATCTGTATTTGGTTGACACTATATGCTGTTTTGCGGTATTATGGGGTAGGATTTTGTAAGACAGGAAGCTGTAACTCATTTTGCTCTGACTATGGTACAGAGACCCATAACAGGAAAACTGACCGCCGCAAAGCGGCGTTTGGCTGATAACTACTGCTGATAGAAATGGGGAGGGGATCATCTGCGCTGCTATCCGCGCCTGCGCGATTTGCGGGAGGACCACGATCTGACCCAGGCGGAGCTGGTGGAGCGATTGGGGATGCACAAGACCACCTACACCAACTACGAGCAGGGCAAACGGGAGCCTCCCTTTGAACTGATGATTCATCTGGCAGAGTTTTATAATGTGTCGCTGGACTATATCGCGGGCTTGACCAACACGCCACGCCCCCTGTATCCCGCGGCGGCGCCGGGCGTAGGGCGGGGCTGCAAGTCCTCGTTTCGTGCCGACGATTAGCCCTATTTGCACACTCGTACTCCGGCGTTTGCGCGGGAATTTCGGCACTTTTGCCGTTTTTTCGCTTTGGAATGGTTTTTCCGGCATTTTCTCCTTTTCCCCTCTTGACAAGGACGTGGTTGTTGAGTATCATCATGGGGTAGATAGTTAGTCTATTTAACCGTTTTGGGGGAGAGGAGGTCGGTCATGGACAGCTTTGCCGCCAAATTGAATGAGCTTCTGGATGAGACATACCTGAACATCATGACAATGGAAGAGCAAAGCGCCAAGGCCTGCCGCCTCAATCTATCTGCCAGCGAATTCCACCTGCTCCAGGTGGTGGGCCGCGGCGGGAACGACGGCGTCACCGTCAGCGAGATCGCCGACACCATCCACGTCGCCCGTCCCTCCGCCAGCGTGGCGATCAACAAGCTGGCCAAGCGCGGCTTTGTCAGCAAGGAGCGCTGCTCGAGCGACGGGCGGTCCATCCGCGTCCGGCTCACCCGGGAGGGGAGGCTGGCGGATGCCTATCACCGCTACTATCACCGGCAGCTCTTTAATCATCTGACAAGCGAGTTCACCCAGGAGGAGAAGGCCGCGCTCATTCGCGGCGTGGAGAAGCTCAACCGTATCTTCCTGGACACCATCCGCGGCCGGGGCTGAGGCCCGGGGCGGTTCTTTTCCTGTTGTAAAGCCGCAGCGGCGGTTTTGCATAAATACAAACTGTATTATGAGATTTAGGAGGACTTATCATGGACGTTTTTACCAAGCTGACTGAGGTGCTGGCTGACCACACTGGCCGCGACGCTTCCGAGTTCACCAACGACACCACCTTTGAGAGCCTGGGCATCGACTCCCTCGAGACCGTCGAGATGGTCATGGAGCTGGAGGAAGAGCTGGACGCCGAGCTGGAGCTGGACGAGAAGGTCACCACCGTGGGCGAGCTGGTTGCCTTTATTGAGAAGAAGCTGGCCGAGTAATCTTCCCTGTGCGCCATCTGAATCAGATTGCGTAAACCTTTATGATTGAAACTCCAATTTGCAGTCTGCTGGGCATCGCGTATCCCGCTTTGCAGGGGTATGGCCTGGATCGCCGATGGTACCTTGGCCGCCGCCGTCTCACAGGTTGGCGGTCTCGGCATTCTTGCGGTCAAAATGCCCCTGCCGGTGATGTGCAGCGGCAGAGCAGGACTGCTGTGCAGCAGGATGGACAGGCCGTCGGGTGTGGACATCCTTCTGATTAGCCCCCTTGCCGGAGGGACAGCCGCGGCGCGCCGTGAGGCGCGCGGCTGCCGCCCGACCGCTGCCCGGCGCTGATCTTCCGGTCTGCCCCGGGTTATCATTCTGTGGAGGATTCCATGAGTAAAATAGCATTTGTCTTTTCCGGCCAGGGCGCGCAGTACCCCGGCATGGGCCAGTCTCTGGTCCAGGCCAGCCCTGCCGCCAAGGCCGTCTTTGCCCTGTGCGACGCGATCCGGCCGGACACGTCGCTGCAGTGCTTTTCCGGCACGAAGGAGGAGCTGACTGTCACCTCCAACACCCAGCCGGACATGTTTGCCGTCGAGGTCGCCGCCGCCTCTGCGCTGACGGAGGCGGGCATCCGGCCGGACGCGCTGGCCGGTTTCTCTGTCGGAGAGATCAGCGCCCTCGCCTTTTCCGGCGCGCTGCCGGTGGAGGACGCCTTCCGCCTGGTCTGCCGCCGCGGCGAGCTGATGCAGGCCGCCTCTGACGCGGCGGATACCGGTATGGTCGCCGTCGTCAAGCTCCCGCCTGAGCAGGTGGAGGAGCTGGCGGCCCAGTTTGACCAGGTCTATCCGGTCAACTACAACTCTCCCGCCCAGACCGTCTGCGCCGGGCTCCAGTCCTCGATGGACGGCTTCAAGGCCGCTGTCAAGGCCGCGGGCGGCCGCGCCATTCCGCTGCGGGTGGCCGGGGCGTTCCACTCCCCCTTCATGGGCTCCGCCGGGGAGGGGATGGTGGAGGAGCTGAAGAACTACTCCTTTACCCAGCCCAAGTACACCCTCTACTCCAACGTCACGGGCAAGCCCTACGGCGCGGTGGAGACCTATCCCGATCTCCTCGCCCGCCAGGTGGTCAGCCCGGTGCGCTGGCAGCAGATCGTGGAGGACCTGATCGCCTCCGGGGTGGACACCTTTATCGAGGTCGGCCCCGGCAATACGCTCACCGGCCTGATTGGCAAGATCAACCCGGACGTCAAGACCTACAATGTGGACAGCGCGGACTCCCTCTCCGCCACCCTCGAGGAGGTAAAACATGGCTGAATTAACTGGTAAGGTAGCGCTGGTCACCGGCGCCGCCCGGGGCATTGGCTACGCCATCGCCGACACGCTGGCCCGGGACGGGGCCAATGTGGTCATCTTTGACCTGTGCGACGAGGAGGCCGGCGCTACCGCCGCCGCCCAGATTGCCCAGGCCCACGGCGTCACCGCTGTCTTCCGCCGCTGCGACGTCTCCAACTTCGAGATGGTCCAGACCACCGTCAAGGAGGTCAGCAAGGAGTTCGGCGGGATTGATATCCTGGTCAATAACGCCGGCATCACCCGCGATAAGGTCCTCCTGGCCATGAGCGAGCAGGACTGGGACGCCGTGCTCAGCATCAATCTCAAGAGCATGTTCAACACCATCAAGGCCTGCTACCGGAACTTCATGAAGAAGAAGGCGGGGAAGATCATCAACATCTCCTCCGTCTCCGGCCTGATTGGCAACGCCGCCCAGGCCAACTACACCGCTGCCAAGGGCGGTGTCATCGCCCTGACCAAGACGGTGGCCCGCGAGCTGGCCACCCGCGGGATCAACTGCAACGCCGTGGCCCCCGGCGCCATCGAGACGCCCATGACCGCCTCGATGGATCAGGACGCCCTGAAGGCCCTGATCTCCACCGTCCCCATGGGCCATATGGGCAAGCCGGAGGACATTGCCGAGTGCGTGGCCTTCCTGGCCAGCGACAAGGCCAAGTATATCACCGGCGAGGTGATCCGGGTGGACGGCGGCATCGCCATGTGACTGCCGTCCGCGGGGCCGGTTCCGTCCCCGCCGTTTCCCTGTTTGGAAAGGAATGTAGAGCTTATGAAACGTGTTGTAGTGACCGGCCTGGGAGCCGTCACTCCTGTGGGCAACGATGTCGCCTCCACTTGGGATGCGCTCTGCGCCGGCCGCCACGGCATCGGCCCCATCACTCAGTTTGACACCACCGAGTATAAGGCCACCCTGGCCGCCGAGGTCAAGGGCTTTGATCCGCTCAAGTATATGGACCGCGGTGAGGCGCGCCGTCACGACCGCTATGTCAACTTTGCTCTGGCTGCCGCCGTCCAGGCGATGGAGGACTCCGGCCTGGAGGGCAAGATTGATCCGGAGCAGTTCGGCGTCTACTTTAGCTCCGGCATCGGCGGCTTTAACACCATGCGCACCGAGGAGGAGAAGCTGCTGAGCAAGGGGCCGAACCGCGTCTCCCCCTACTGCATCACTATGATGATGCCCAACGCGGCGGCGGGCGAGGTCTCCATCCGCCTGAAGGCTAAGGGACCGAGCTTTGGCATTGTGAGCGCCTGCGCCTCCTCCAACCACGCCATCGGCGAGGCATACCGCGCTATTGCGCACGGCTACTGCACCGCCATTATGGCCGGCGGCGCGGAGGCGACCATCACCCCGGTCTGTGTGGCCGGCTTCACCAACTGCATGGCGCTCTCCCGCAGCACGGATCCCGACCGGGCCTCTATCCCGTTTGACAAGGAGCGTAACGGCTTTGTCCTCGGCGAGGGCGCCGCCGCCCTGCTGCTGGAGGAGTATGAGCACGCCAAAGCCCGCGGCGCGAAGATTTACGCTGAACTGTGCGGCTATGGAGCCACCTCTGACGCGTATCACATCACGGCCCCCGACCCGGAGGGAAAGGGCGGCGCGCGCGCCATGCGCGAGGCGTACGAGCAGGCCGGCCTGGACACCGACCGCATCTATATCAACGCCCACGGCACCTCCACCCCGATGAATGATAAGATCGAGACGATGGCCATCAAGCTCGCTCTGGGTGAGGAGAAGGCCCGCCGCGTGCTTGTGAGCTCCACCAAGTCGATGACCGGCCATATGCTAGGCGCTGCCGGGGCGACCGAGGCGGTGGCCTCTGTGCTGGCGCTCTACCATGGCGTGGTGCCTCCTACCGCTGGCCTGCAGGTGTCCGACCCGGAGTGTGATCTGGACTATGTGCCCAACGAAAAGCGGGAGGCGGAGCTGGACCTGGTGCTCTCCTCCTCCCTGGGCTTTGGCGGCCACAACGCCTGCATTGCCTTCAAAAAGGTGAAGGAGGACTGACGGATGGATCAGGAAGCGATCAAGAAGATTCTGCCCCACCGCGACAACATGCTACTCGTGCAGGAGGCCGAAGTGGTGGACGGCGTGGCGCACGCGAAGTACCACGTCTCCGGCGAGGAGTTCTTCCTCAAGGGCCACTTTCCGGGCAACCCCGTGGTGCCCGGCGTCATCCTCTGCGAGATGATGGCCCAGGGCGCGGCCGTGTTGCTGGCCGGCACCAGCGGCATGGAGGGCGCGACGCCGATGTTCACCAGCCTGGACAAGGTGCGCTTTAAGAGCCCGGTCAAGCCGGGTGACACGCTCGAGAGCGAGAGCTCCATCATCAAGAGCAAGGGCCCCTTCTACTGGTGTGCTGCAAAGGGCTACGTGAACGGCAAGCTCAGCGTCACCGCGGAGTTCTCCTTCGCGCTGGTGAAGTGAGCCTTCTCTCAACGAAATAACGCAAAAATCCCCGGGCGCTTTGCGCCTACGGGGATTTTTTGCATATGGAGACGAAACGCCGCTTAGAACACAGTCTTCACCGGTCCCGCTTCAGAACTCAGTCCAGCTTGAGGTCGCCGTCCTTGATCCAGCCGGTGCGACGCAGGGCCAGACCAAACGCCCAGGTGAGCACGGCGGGCAGGACGATGCAGATGAGCAGCAGGCCGATCCAGTCCATTGCCGTGATGGCGGTGCGGGTGCCGGCGGCGATGTCGTTGACCCAGCCGGTGTAGACCCCGATCGGGCCGACCAGGCCGCAGGTCCCCATGCCCGAGGAGACCGCCGCGCCGTTCATCTCCAGATGGAAGACGCAGGTGGCGATCGGCCCTGTGATGGCAGAGGCCAGCGTGGGAGGAATCCAGACGCGGGGGTTGCGCAGGATGTTGCTCATCTGAAGCATGGAGGTGCCCAGTCCCTGGCTGACCACGCCGCCCCAGCGGTTCTCCCGAAAGGAGAGGACGGCAAAGCCCACCATCTGCGCACAGCAGCCCGCCACAGCCGCGCCGCCGGCCAGTCCGGTCAGCCCCAGCGCCGCGCAGATGGCCGCCGAGGAGATGGGGAGGGTGAGGGCGATGCCCACCAGGACGGAGACGACGATGCCCATCAGGAAGGGCTGGAGGTTGGTCGCCCACTGGATCACCGCGCCTACCGTCATGGCGGCCTGGCCGATCACCGGCGCGCACAGGCTGGAGAGGGCCACGCCCACGGCGATGGTGACACACGGGGTGACCAGAATGTCTACCTTGGTCTCCTTGGAGACGGCCTTTCCGAATTCGGCGGCGACAATGGCGATCAGATAGACCGCCAACGGCCCGCCGGCCCCGCCGAGCGTGTTGGCCGCATTGCCCACTGCGATGAGGGAGAAGAGCACCAGCGGAGGCGCGCCAAGGGCAAAACCGATGGCCACTGCCATCGCCGGGCCGGCCATCGACGAGGCGTAGCTGCCCATCTCACAGAGATAGTCAATGCCCGCCTGCTGGCCGACTGTGTCGATGATGGTGCCGATCAGCAAGGAGGCAAATAGGCCCTGCGCCATGGCGCTCATCGCATCAATGCCGTAGCGCCGGGCAGAGATCTCAATGTTTTTCCGTTTCAGAAACGCGCGGACTGGATTCATGGCTCTCTCTCCTCTGTATAGGTGTCTTGACAGATGTCCTGATTATTATAGCGCACATTGCGCACTTGTCAATTCCCAAAACTGACGCGAGTTTCCGCTCCAGCTTGGTGCAAAACAGAGGGGATGAGCGGGAAACAGAAATTTTCCGCAAAATCCGGATTCGCTCTTGCTTTTTGCGTCGGGATGTGCTATGATACCTAAGTCGCCTGAGAGGGCAGGAATTTCCGGGTGTGGCGAAGTTTGGTATCGCGCTTGAATGGGGTTCAAGAGGCCGCTGGTTCGAATCCAGTCACTCGGATAGATGGAAAGTTCCGTGAATGAGCTGTACAGCAAATTCACGGAATTTTTTTGTTTTCTGTGCTCTCAATGTTCCTGCTGCATCGCCTCCACGAAACAGCGGAAAATGGCCCGGCTGTTCGCATCCGTCCGGAAGGCGAACTCCGGGTGCCATTGGACCGCCCAGACCCAGCGGCGCTCCGGGGCCCAGACCGCCTCAATCAAGCCGTCCGGAGACCAGGCCATCGGACGTAGGGCGGGTGAGAGCGCCTGTATGGCCTGATGGTGGTAACTGTTGACCGCGATTGTCTCCTGGCTGAGCAGCGCGCCAAGCGGGCTGTGCGGCGCGAGCGTGACGGTGTGGACCGGCCGGTCATAGGGCGGCCGCTGGTGATGCTCTACTGCGGACGGATGCTGTGAGGGCAGGTCCTGATAGAGCGTGCCGCCGAGGGCCGCGTTGAGAAACTGGATGCCCCGGCAGATGCCGAGTATCGGCTTGTCCTGCGCCCAGAGGAGGGGGAGCAGGAGGCGTTCCATCTCATCGCGGGCTGGACAGCAGGTGCCGCAGGCGGAGAGGGGAGACTGGCCATAGAGGGCAGGTGAGACGTCGTGCCCGCCGGTCAGGAGCACACCGTCCACCGTCTCCGCCAGCTGCTCCAGTAATTCCAGGTCTGCCGTCAGCGGCAGCATGACCGGCAGACCGCCGGCCTCTATCACGCCCTCCAGATAGCCGGGCAGCATCCAATCACTCTTTCGTGCCTCGTCGTACAGCGGAGTGACCCCTACCAATGGCCTGCGCATTCTCTCATCCTCCTGTCTTCCATCACGTGCAGCAAAAAGCGGCGGCACTCCATACGGAACGCCGTCGCTCTGATGCCCATTATAATCAAGAGGACGAGGTATGTCAACACGGAAGCGGCGGTAAGCGGAATGCTTCGACGGTTTGCCACCGCATAAAAAATGGATGGGCCCCGCCTGCGGCGGGGCCCATGTGCGTCATGCACGGTATCTTGTTGCGGGGATCAGAACTTCCGGCAGACGGGAGCATTCTTGCTGGCGGAATCGGGATCGTACCACACCAGATTGTTGCCGGTCTGCTTGTCAAACAGCTGCAGCAGATCGGCGGGGAAGGTGAAGTGGACCGTCTTGGTGGTGCCATCCACGAGACCCTGGTCCACACCGACAGTCGAGACGACCAGGACAACCTCGTCGCCGCCGCAGTTGGTGTGCAGGTGGAGGGAGGAACCCATCATCTCGCACACTTCGACGGTGGCGCTCAGGCCGCCCGCGCCCAGGGTGACGTGCTCCGGACGGATGCCGGCCACGATGTCACAGGGCTGCTGGTTCTGGCTCTTGAGGGCCTTCTGGTGCAGATCGGAGAGCTCGAAGTCCGTGCCCTTGATGTTAGCATAGTACTTGCCCTGCTTGACGATCAGCTTGGCGTCGTTGAAGAAGTTCATCTGCGGGGTGCCGATGAAGCCAGCCACGAACAGGTTCACCGGGCAGTTGAACAGCTCCTGCGGCGTGCCGATCTGGTTGACAAAACCGTCCTTCATGATGACGATCCGGTCGCCCAGCGTCATAGCCTCGGTCTGGTCATGGGTGACGTACATAAAGGTGGTGTCAATCCGCTTGCGCAGCTTGATGATCTCCGCGCGCATCTGGTTACGGAGCTTGGCGTCCAGGTTGGACAGCGGCTCGTCCATCAGGAAGACCTTCGGCTCACGGACGATGGCGCGGCCGATGGCGACACGCTGACGCTGACCACCGGAGAGGGCCTTCGGCTTGCGGTCCAGATACTGGGTGATGCCCAGAATCTCGGCGGCCTCGTTGACCTTCTTCTCGATCTCGGCCTTGGGAACCTTCTTCAGCTTCAGAGCGAAAGCCATGTTGTCGCGCACGCTCATGTGCGGATACAGCGCGTAGTTCTGGAAGACCATCGCGATGTCGCGATCCTTCGGGGCCACGTCGTTGACCAGGCGGTCGCCGATGTACAGCTCGCCCTCGGTGATCTCCTCCAGACCGGCGACCATGCGCAGGGTGGTGGACTTACCGCAGCCGGACGGGCCGACCAGAACGATGAATTCCTTGTCGGCGATTTCCAGGTTGACGTCGTGAACGGCGGTCACCTTGTTGTCGTAAACCTTCTTCAGACCTTTCAGCGTAACAGTTGCCATTGTGCTCGACTCTGACAGAACAGCCTCCGCAAATTCTGCCTCGCCGCCGCGTGCTTTTTCGCGGAGGCATTACGACAGGTCTCCACACTGCCGCACCGTGAGTCAGACGGAAATGATTGACCTCCTTTTGGATGTACGCCGCCCATGTCGTGGAGTGGGACGACGCCATGAAAATAATATATTTTGGAGCCGGAGCCCCAGAATACCACGATCAGGCGGCGCCGGACAGGCCCGCGCGCCGCACAACGAATTTTTATCTATAATACCGGAAAAATCCGGAGCCGTCAAGATGGAATTGGAGAAAAATGAAAAAATTCTCCTCCGGAGGCCGCAAGCCTTGGCGGGAACGATTGCGCTTTCCGGACAGATGTGCTATTCTGCGGCCAGGAGGTGGATATCCATGCGGCAAAAGCAGGAGAAGACCAACGCGATGCGCCTGCTCGACCGGGCCGGAATTGGCTACGAGGTGCAGTCCTATCCTCATGACGGCGAGGCGGTGGACGGCATTGAGGTGGCCCGTCTGCTCGGGCAGGACCCGGCATCGGTGTTCAAGACGCTGGTGGCCCGCGGCGCGGGGCGAAATTACTACGTCTTTGATATCCCTGTGGCGCAGGAGCTGGATCTGAAAAAAGCCGCCCGCGCGGTGGGGGAGAAGGCAGTGGCACTCGTCCACGTCAAAGAATTGTTCCCGCTCACCGGCTATGTGCGCGGCGGCTGCAGTCCGGTGGGGATGAAAAAACGGTTTCCTACCGTACTGGACGCCTCAGCGGCGCAATGGCCGCGCATCGCCGTCTCCGGCGGCAGGATTGGCTGCCAGCTGCTGCTGGCACCGGAGGACCTGCTGCGCGCGACGGCCGGCCACTATGCCGATCTGACGCGGTGACGCAGACAAAAAACTTCCCCGCGGGATGCCGCCAAACGGCGGACATCTCATGAGGAAGCAGTCTGTCGAAAAGTATCTTTTCCAATTTCAAATACAAACAAAAAGTTCAGAAAGCCCTCCGCAGGAGTTTTGTTGCGTCAGCAACAAAATAGAGTGAAATTCCGTTTTTGGGACGGGCGTGTACCGGCCCAAAAACACAGGGAGGCCGGGAGTGTGCCCCGAAGGGGCGCGCGGTTCGGCCGCACTTTTCGAACAAAATCGTAGATTTTGTTCGAGCGTGTCGACCTTTGTCGACACGCTGCTTCCCCGCGGGATGCCGCCAAAACGGTGGACATCCCGCGGGGAATGTTGCGGGGTATCTGGCTCTGTTTCCGGTAACCGGCTTACCAGTTGCCGAAATAGCCGCCGAAGTAATCGTAGGGGTTGAACTGCTGTCCGCCCTGGGAGCTGCCGTCTGTCGAGCTGCCGTCGGTGGATTCGTCGGCGGCCGCGCTGTCCGGAACCTCCTCGTCCAATGTGACGACAATGGTGAGATAGGTGCCGTCGCGGAAGACGGTCAATGTCATCTGATCGCCGGCGCGCAGAGCGTTCTTGGCGTCGATGAGCTCCTCGTAGGTGGTGATCTCCTGATCACCCACTGCGGTGATGATGTCACCTACCTGCAGCCCGGCGGTCTCCGCGCACGAGCCGGTCTCGACAGAGCGGACGTAGGCGCCCACCACCATGTCAGAGTACAGCTGCGCGGTCACGCTGCTGACAGTGGAGACCGAGATGCCCAGATAGGGCTTGCCGGTGATATAGCCGTAGTTGATGAGGTCATCAAGGATATCCATCGCGTCGTTGATCGGAATGGCAAAGCCGATGCCCTCAATCGAGGCGGTGGTGCTAGAGTAGCCGTTGCTGGAGTACTTGGCGTTCACGACGCCGATCACCTCGCCGTAGGCGTTGAACAGCGGGCCGCCAGAGTTGCCGGAGTTAACGGTGCAGTCGGTCTGCAGCACGTTGAGCACGGAGCCGTCGCTCATGGTGAGCGCACGGTCCAGTCCGGAGATGGTGCCGGTCGTGGTGGTGTTGGCGAAGGTGCCAAGCGCGTTGCCGATCGCGACCACGTCGTCACCCACCTGCAGCTGGCTCGAGTCGCCGATCACGCAGGGGGTTAGCACGTGTTCCGGCTCGATCTTGAGCACGGCGAGGTCGGCATCCTGGTCGCCGCCGATATAGGTGGCCTCATAGCTGGTAGAGTCGATGAAGATGCAGGAGATGGCCTGATAGTCCTCCACTACGTGGTAGCAGGTGAGGATGTAGCCGTCGTCCGAGATGACGAAGCCGGTGCCCGCGCCGATGCCGTCCGGGGTCTGCACCTCGATGCTGACGACGGAGTTGGCGTAGGCGTTGTAGATGTCGCTCGCGCTCATCGTTCCGTCGGCGGAGGAGAGCGTGCTGCCGGAGGTGGTGGACTCGCGGTCGCTCACCTGAATGTCCGGAGAGGAGCTGTCCGCCTCCGCCTCGGAGGAGTCCTCCGCCGCGCCGCCCTGCTCCGATGTGTCAGAGGACGAGCCGATCAGCGAGGTATACATCCAATAAGCCCCGCCTATGCCTGCGCCGCCGCCCACCAGCAGGCAGACCAGCACAATGGCGACCACCTTGGCCCAGCCGGGGAAGCCGCTGCGGCGCCGCGGCGCCTTGTTGTGGTGCGGGGGCGTGGGGGGTGTGGACGAGCCGGAAGATGCCGGCGGGACCGGAGGCGTTGTGGGCGGCGTGTACGCTGTGCCGGATGTGCCGTTCGACGTGTCCGACTCCGCTGAACGGAAGCCGTAGCTGTAACGGTACAGGCCGTTCACCGGCGTACCCTCCGAGGGATAGGACGCGCTGCCCGAGGGGTTGGAGGAAGAAGAGGGGTGGCCGGAAGTGTTCGGCGTTCCGGCGCCGCCGGCGGTGGAATTACCGCTGCCGTCATAGACATTGTAATCCATTTTCTGACACTCCTTTAAATGCGAAGGATTTGATATCCGACGCATTTTTGTTTTCTGGCATTACAATAATCCAATCATATGTCTAAAATGTGAATGAAATTCCAACGATCTATAAACCTTGGCCTAAAAAATTTTAAGGTTCGAAGCTTTGAGCACACTCCATTATTTCGACGGCCAGTTGCCGGTCGCCTCGCAGGTGAGATAGGCGTTGATGAACCCGTCCAGATCGCCGTCCATGACGGCGTTGACGTTGCTGGTCTCATAGGCGGTGCGGGTGTCCTTGACCAGGGTGTAGGGCATAAACACATAGGAGCGGATCTGGCTGCCCCACTCGATCTTCATCTGCACGCCCTTGAGGTCGGAGACCTTCTCCGCGTGCTGCTGCATCTTCATCTCTACCAGCTTGGCGCGCAGCATACGCATGCAGTTCTCGCGGTTTTGCAGCTGGCTGCGCTCGGTCTGGCAGGAGACCACCACGCCTGTGGGCTTGTGTGTCAGGCGGACGGCGGAGGAGGTCTTGTTGATATGCTGCCCGCCCGCGCCGGAGGAGCGGAAGACCTGCATCTCGATGTCCTCCGGACGGATATCCACGTCGGTGTCGTCCGGGAGCTCCGGCATCACCTCGATGGCGGCGAAGGAGGTCTGCCGACGCGCGTTTGCGTCAAAGGGGGAGACGCGCACCAGCCGGTGCACTCCGTGCTCGCTGCGCAGATAGCCATAGGCGTTCTCGCCCTCGATGGACAGGCACGCGGATTTGATGCCCGCCTCGTCCCCCTCCTGATAGTCCATCGTCTTGACGGCAAAGCCGTGGCGCTCGCCCCAGCGGGTGTACATGCGGTAGAGCATCTGCGCCCAGTCCTGCGCCTCCGTGCCGCCCGCGCCGGCATGAAAGCTGATGATGGCGTTGCTCGCGTCGTACTCGCCGGTGAAGAGGGTCTGCATCCGCGCGTTCTCCAGATTGTGCTCCAGCCGGGCAAAGCCGTCCTCCAGCTCCTCGAGCAGGGAGTCGTCGTCCTCCTCCTGCCCCATCTCGCACAGGACGAGCAGGTCCTCCAGGCTGGATTCCCGCTTGGCGTGGGCCTCCAGCTTGTCCTGCAGGACCTTGATGCGCTGGGTGACCTTCTGTGCCTTGGCCATATCGTTCCAAAAACCGTCGGCGGTGGCCTGCGCCTGGAGCATATCCAGCTCACGCCGGGCCGCGTCCAGGTTCAGGCTCTTGCCCAGCTCCTCCAGCACGGGCTGGAGGCTGTGGAGCTTTCCCTTATATTCGTCGAATTTAATGGATGCCATGCCTGTTCCACTCGCTTTCCATAAAATCTCAGTCTCTCATTATATCGAACAAATCTCCGGATGTAAAGAGAGCGGAGAAAATCCGTCCCGACCTGAGTGTAGGTGTTACGATGATGTGTGACAATAGGGAAAAGGGATAGCGAATAGGAGTGGCCTGTGTTAAGGTTAAGTTGCCAAGACAAAACCGAAAGGCAGGTGTACCCTATTCGCTATGGATAAGATAACAC
>DVJB01000008.1 GCA_018710845.1 Candidatus Onthomonas avicola | reverse complement strand
GTCCTGCCAAGGGCACAGCTGGGTAGCTAAGTATGGATCGGATAAACGCTGAAAGCATCTAAGTGTGAAGCCGTCCCCAAGATGAGATCTCTCACTCTTTAAGAGGTAAGACACCATGTAGACGACATGGTCGATAGGCCAGAGGTGGAAGCGCCGCGAGGCGTGGAGCTGACTGGTACTAATCAGTCGAGGGCTTGACCTACAGAAGGAAGCAGGCTCAGAGTTGTGAGAGCGCGTGGTGGTTCACAGGAGATTTCTCTGTTCAGTTTTCAGGGCGCAGAATGATTGTTTTGGCGCGGCGGAGAGTTTTCTTCGCCGTTTTGCTGTTTCCGGCGAGAGATAAGACTGCTTGACGGGGCGGCCAAATCCTGTTATGGTTAGATAAGAGAGGTGGGATGTGCTGTGAAGATTTGGATGTCTCCACAGACAAGACGAGGAGGGCATCCTGCTGTCCGGACGGTTTTACCTCTGCTGGGCGGCGTTGCGCTTGTGTTCTGTCTGCTGTTCGGGACGATAATTCTGGCCTTTCGTATGAGTTGGCCAATGGAGGCAGTCGCTCTGCTGACCTGTCTGGCCGGGACGGCGTTCCTGATTTGGCTGGCGATGCGCTTGGGCAGCTGGAACCGGCGGGACAGTCTGATTTTCTGCCAGGATGACGCCGGGCGACTGTTCGCGGTGGATGCGTGGAGATATCTCCCCCATCGCGGCGGCGGCCTACTTGGCTATTGGGGTATGCAGTCCGATTTGCGGAAGGTACTGCGGAATTTGACCGAGCCAGGCGGCGTGCTGGAGCGATATATGGCACAGGAAAAGAGCCTGGTGGGTCTTGAGACGCAGATTCTCGCGGTGGAGCGTATCCGAGCGATAGGAAAAAATCACTCCTTGATCTGCCGGGTGCGCTATCCCAATCAAAAGGTAGGCCGGCAGACCTTTTTGCTCGTTGGGGGATACGAGGACGAGGAACGGCTGCTGTACGAGTTGGAACGGATCCAGCTGCTCTACGTCGGGATGGAGGAGACGCGTAATCCCAACCGGATGGGTATCTGGACCAGTCTTCTGATCCTGCTCGCTGGAATCCTGGTATGCGTGCTCAGCCACCCGGCGCTGGCCTATCTGCCGGAGCTGTGCTATTTCCCCAGCCTTGGACTGTCCATGCTCGCCTTGACTGTCCTGCTCTATTTTGTCATCCGAAACCGGCGCGGGGAATGAGAGAGTGCCGAAACAAAAGGAACAGCGGCCCGGGAGGAGAGCTCAAAACGGTTGTTTCGCTCTCCATCCGGGCCGTTGTTGCTGTTGAATCGTCCCCACGCAGGTGATACGCGGCCGGTGTGAGGACAGTTCTGGTCTTAACGGTTATGATATAGAAAAACTATTTGACAAGTGTGTGAAGAACATTTGCCAATGCGGGAACAATAGCCATGAGACAACCTGTCGAGGAATAGGATGAGAGCACAGACGTCCGTTCGGGCGGACGTCGGAAAGGGGATGGAACGCATATGTTCTCACTGCTCACCCTGCTCCTGCTGCAGGGCCATCTGTTTACGCTGCGGCTCAATTCCGGCAGTTCGTTTCCCCGTCCGCTGAAGGAGGCGGAGGAACAGGAGTGCCTCCGTCTTGCTGCGGAGGGAGACTTAGCGGCGCGCAACCGGCTGGTGGAGCACAATCTGCGCCTGGTGGCGCACATCGTCAAGAACGGCTGAAGCAAAAGGAGCGGTTTGCCCGGTCAAAAGCGGCTCTGAGAGAGCCGCCGCCGCGCAGATGAATCTCCAGGTATATGAGCGACATGGTGCTCTTGCGCAGGACCACAATGTGGTCCAGAACGGAGGTCACCAGTCCGGCGTCGATCTCGTCCCGCCCGGCGAGCATCCGCTCCAGGGCACCGCGGATGCGGTTGAGCCGTTCCGGGGAGAGATGCCGGCGGTCCTCCTCTGCCTGCCATGCCTCCAGACGTTTCTGTAGGGTAAGCATTTGCCGGTTCAGGCCGTCGTTGCGCACCTTAAATTCTTCCGCGGAAAGCGCGCCCGCCAGGCCCAGTTCCAGCAGGCGGTCCTTTTTGGCCCCAAGCGCGGACAGTTCCTGCCGGATGGATAGATCGCCTTGCGCGCGGCGGAGCCTGCCGGAGGCCGGACGGAGGAGCCGGATCACGGCCTCCACGACCGCACCGGGGTCCGGGATCATCTGCCGGAAGAGGTGCGCCATCATGGCGTTCAGCTCGGCGGTGCGCAGCTGCGGCGCGCGGCAGCCCGCCCGCCCCCGTTCCCGGTAGATCCGGCATTGCCAGACCTCCACCTCTCCGCGCGCTGTCCGGTTGACATGGCGGTGAAAGCTGGCGTCATGGGCCTGGCAGACGATTTTGCCGCTGTACGGATAGCGGTTGTGATAGGATGCGCCGCGCTGGTGTGCGCGCATTTGCCGGCTGCGCAGCCGGTAGAGGGCGTTGGCCCGGTCCCACAGCTCCTCGGACACGAGGGCGGGGATGGAGGGGTCGGGGTAGAGCACCCACTCGCTCGGGTCCAGAAAGACCCTCCGCTTGCTGCGGTAGTCCACCGAGCGCGACTTGTTGGCGCAGTACCAGCCCTTGTATTTGGGATTACAGAGGATGTGCCGAATGGTCAGCACGTTGAAGGGGTTTCCCTCCCGGCTGGTGAACCCCTCCTCATAGAGCGTCTGTGAGATGCGGCGGATCCCCATCTGCCGGTTGGCGTAGAGGTCAAAGATGCGTCGGACGACTGCCGCCTCCCCCTCGTTGACGGTGAGGACGCAGTCCCGCTTGTCATAGCCCCACAGCCGGTCATTGCCCAGCACATGGCCGTTTCGAATTGCCTGCCGAAAGCCGAATTTCAGCCGCTCGGAGAGCTTTCGCACCTCATCCTGCGCCACACCGGCCATCACCACCAGGCGGAACTCGCTGTCGCCGTCGAGGGTGTTGATGTTGTCGTTTTGAAAGAGCACGCCCACGTCGTGTTCCAGCAGCTCCTGGGTGTAGCGAATGCTGTCGAGCGTGGAGCGGGAGAAGCGGGAGATCTCCTTGGTGAGGATGAAGTCAAAGCGCCCCGCCTTGGCGTCCCGGATCATCCGCAAAAAACTCTCCCGCCGCCGGGTGCTGGTGCCGCTGATCCCCTCGTCCACATAGCCGGGCACATAGGTCCAACAGGGCCGGGCGCGGATCAGCTCGGTATAGTACTGTACCTGATTGTCCAGACTGTTTCGCTGCTCGTCCCGGTCGGTCGAGACGCGGGCGTAAAACGTGACGCGAAGCGGCAGATCAAAGATGGTCTTCCCGCGGCGCAGTTCGCTGCGAATCTGTAAAATATTCATCGACGCTCGCCTCCTCGACCCAATCGGATGGATACCGCAGCAGCTCCGGCAGGGCGTCCGCGGCTTGCAGCCGGCCCAGTGCCTCCTGCAAGGACTCCTCGGCGATCAGCTCCAGCTCGCGCAGCCGCCGGAGCAGGACGCCAATCAGCTCCCTCTGTCCGTAGTCCAAAGCGCATCACCTCAACGATGCATATGAGCCGGGGACGAAAAACATGCCCACAACGGGGGCGGGCCGCATTTGACAGCGGAGGGGCTCGTAGGGTATGCTATAAAAAGAAAACACCATCGGAAAGGACGGTACAACGCATGACACATGCCCGTTTTGGATTTATCGAAATTTCTGCACGCCCCCTGGAAGAGCTGGAGGCGGTGCTTCACGAGATGGAACATCAGAAGACGGGCGCACGCCTGGTCTGGCTGGAGCGGGAGGAGGAGAACAAGACCTTCGGCATCGCGTTTCCCACGCTGCCGTCGGATGACACCGGCGTCTTTCACATCCTGGAACACTCGGTGCTCTGCGGCTCTGACCGGTATCCGGTCAAGGAGCCCTTCGTCGAGCTGCTCAAGCACTCGATGAACACCTTCCTGAACGCCATGACCTTCCCGGACAAGACGCTCTATCCCATCTCCAGCCGCAACGACAGGGACTTTCTCAACCTGATGCGGGTCTACCTGGATGCGGTCTTCCACCCCAGCATCTATCACCGGCCGGAGATCTTCGCGCAGGAGGGCTGGCACTACGAGTTGGACGGAGACGGGGTGCCCAGCTATAAGGGCGTGGTCTTTAACGAGATGAAGGGCGCCTTCGCCAGCGCGGAAGAGCAAATGGAGATCGCCATGAACCGCGCCCTTTTTCCGGAGACGCCCTACCGCTATGTCTCCGGCGGTGACCCGGCCGCCATTCCTGACCTGACCTACGAGCGTTTCCTCGACAGCCACCGTGAGTACTATGCCCCGTCCAACAGCCTGATCTTTCTGGATGGCGCGGTGGACCTGGAGACGGTGCTGCGGATTCTGGATGAGGAATACCTGAGCGGCTTTTCGCGCACGGAGCGCACCGATCCGCCCGCCCTGCAGCCGCCGGTGGACGGCGGGGTCCAGACGGTGGAGTATGAGGTCGCCTCTGCGGAGGAGGAACAGGGGCGCACCCGCCTGGCCTGGGGCGGGGTGATCGGCACTTTTGCCGACCGGGAGACCATCGTCGCCGCGCAGGTGCTGGCCGACGTGCTCTGCGGCAGCAACCAGGCCCCGCTCTGCCGCGCCATTCTGAGCCGCGGCCTGGCGGAGAATGTGCTGTTGCAGGTGGTGGACGGCGTCGCGCAGCCCTGGCTGCGGCTGGAGGCGCGCCACTTAAAGGCGGAGGACGCCGCGGAGGTGGAGCGGGTCCTTTTTGACGAGCTGCTCCGTCTGGCGGACGAGGGGATTGACCGCACCAAGCTGGAGGCGTCCATGGCCAATTTGGAATTCCAGCTGCGGGAGCGGGACTACGGCACCTATCCGCAGGGGCTGGTCTTCTGTATCCAGACGCTGGAGAGCTGGCTGTACGGCGGCGCGCCGGAGGCGAACCTGGAGGTCGGGGACCTCTTTGCGCGCCTGCGCGGCAAGATGGCGGAGGGCTATTTTGAGCGCCTGCTGCGCGCGCTGCTGCTGGAGAACCCCCACCGCTGCAAGGTGGTGCTCCGGCCGTCCCACACGGCGGGAGAGGCGCGCCGCCGGCTGGAGGCGGAGCGCCTACGGCGGGAGAGCGCGGCCCGGACGGAGGAGACGCAGGAGGCGGTACGCCGCCGACAGGACGCCCTGCTCGCCTGGCAGGAGCAGGAGGACACGCCGGAGCAGCTGGCGGCGCTGCCCTGCCTGGCGCTCTCCGACCTCAATCCGGAGCCGGAACGTCTCCCACTGGAGACAGCCCGGATGTCCGGTCTGCCGGTGCTGCTGCACCCGCTCCACACAGGCGGCATCGTCTATCTGACGCTCTACTTTGACGCGGACGACTGCTCGGAGGAGGAGTTGTCACGGCTGACCTTCCTCTGCCGCCTGCTGAGCCATATGGCGACCTCGGCCCATAGTGCCGAACAGCTGAGCGACCTCGTCCGCCTGCGCTGTGGCATCCTGCAGTGCTTCGTCAGCAACTTTGCCGCCGCGGGGGACCGGACACACTGTAAGACGCGGCTGTGCGTCTCCTTCAGCGCCCTGGAGGACCGCGTGCAGGAGGCGTTGGAGCTGGTGTCGGAGATTCTGACCCAAACTGTGCTGGAGGACGAGGGGGCCGCGCGCGACCTGCTGCGCCAAGCGAGGATGAAGGGGATGCAGCGGATTATCATGTCAGGCCACGCGGTGGGCCTGAGCCGTCTGGCGGCGCAGGTCTCCGCCTGCGGCGTGGCGGACGAGTGTACCGGTGGCTTTGCCGTCTATCAGTGGCTCAAGTACCAGGAGGAGCACTGGGACTGGGGCGCGCTTCGCCCCGCGTTGGAGACACTTCTGGGGCGGATTGTGACCCGCTCCCGCCTGACCCTCAGCGTGACCGGCCGCGCCGATGCGCTTGCCCCCGGAGCGGCGGCCTATCTCGCCAACGTCCTGCCGGACGGGCCGGCTGGCCCCGGCATTGCGGCGCTCGCGCCCTGGGGTGTGCGCCGGGAGGGGATCGTCATCCCGACGGACGTCTCCTTTGCCTGCTGCGGCGGCGCTCGGGATGGAGAGAGCGCGCTGTGGAAGCTGGCGGGCAAAGTGGTCGGCCTGGCTTATCTCTGGAATGTGATCCGCGTGCAGGGCGGCGCCTATGGCACCGGCCTGGCGGTGATGGACAGTGGCCTGACGGCCTGCTATTCCTACCGCGACCCGTCTGGGGCGCTGTCGCTGGAGCGGTACCTCGGCTGCGCGCAATTTCTGCGGGAGTACTGCGCCTCGAAACCGGATCTGACGGGGTATATCATCGGCACCGTCTCGGACAGCGAGCCGCTGCTCAGCCCGCGCGGCAAGGGCCTGGCCGCGGACACGCTCTACTGGCAGGGAGTTAGCTATGATGAGTGCTGCCGCCGGCGGCGCGAGCTGCTGGAGGCCACGCCGCAGCGCCTGCTGGAGCTGGCCGACGAGCTGGAACGGACGCTGCGCACCGGCGGCGTCTGCATTGTGGGCGGACAGGAGCAGGTGGAGCGGTGTGCGCCGGAGCGCATCGCGTCGATCTGACTCGGCTGGCCGACGGCGGACCTTGAGACGGTTCCCGTCCTGTGCCACGGTTTCGCTGGATGTGACGCATTTGAGATGCAAAAGCGCCAAAGTCCTCCTGCCAGGGCTTTGGCGTTCTCCCCTGCCTGGGGCACCATACCGCATCACAGGAGGAAGGGAGGGCCTCGCGTCTTCTGACGCTGTCTGCCCGGTAAGTAGCTTACCGCATGTAGAGTACTGTTTTTCTCGCCGTCGGTGTCTATAATGGGGACAGGCAAATCCTTTGCCAATCTGATTTCCCGCGAGGAGGACCTGATATGAAAAAATCGTTTGGCGCCAAGCCCTATCTGTTTCCCATGCCGGTGCTGATGATTGCCACGTATGGGGAGGACGGGAAGATAGATGTCATGAATATGGCCTGGGGCGGCATCTGCAGCGGCAACCAGGTGGCGCTCAATATCTCGGAGTCGCACAAGACCGCGGCCAATATCAAGGCCAAGGGCGCCTTCACGCTGAGCATTGCCGACATTCCCCATCTGCCGCAGGCGGACTTTTTCGGCATCGCCTCGGGCAACAACATGGAGGACAAGTTTGCGCGCAGCGGCCTGCACGCGACGCCCAGTGAACGGGTGGACGCTCCCGTCATTGAGGAGTTTCCCGTTACGCTCGAGTGCAAGGTGACGGAGCTGCAGCATGACGCCGGTGGGTTCCGCGTGCTGGGCGAGATCGTCAATGTCCTGGTGGACGAGCACGTGCTGGACGAGGCCGGCAAGGTGGACCCCGCCAAGCTCAACGCCTTTGTCTTTGACCAGTTCCAGAGCGGCTATTACGCCATCGGAGAGAAGGTCGGTCAGGCCTGGAGCAGCGGAAAGAAATACCTGGAGTAAGCCCGCTCCGGCGATTGCCGGACCGCCCGGGCGGAGGACCTTCTGCCGCCCGTATTGCTTCTCTTTCAATCTGAGAAAATGAGACGGCTTCCCGCCCATGTGCTTTGCATAGCGGGAAGCCGTCCTTGTTTCGCAAGAGGAGTCGGCGCGGCGCTCCGGGAGCGTTTATGATTCCGTGAGCGACTCCATCTCGCCAATCAGTTGGTCAAACAGTGCCAGGGCGTCCTCCACCGGCGCGGGGGAGGCGATGTCCACCCCAGCGCCGCGCAGCAGGGAGACCGGGTCGGCCGAGCAGCCGCCGCGCAGGAAATGCAGGTAATCCGACACGGCAGGCGCGCCCTCCCGCAGGATGCGCTGGGACAGCGCAATAGCGCAGGCAAAGCCTGTGGCGTACTGATAGACGTAGAAGTTGTAATAGAAGTGCGGGATGCGCGCCCACTCCAGCGCGATTTCCCGGTCCGGCTCAATCTCGTCGCCGTAATAGGCCCGGTTCAGCTCGGCGTACTTGCCGCTCAGCGCCTCTGCTGTCAGGGCGTTGCCCCCGCGGACCTGCTCACTGCACCACAGCTCAAACTCCGCGAACATGGTCTGCCGGTAGAGCGTGGTCCGGAACTGCTCCAAAAAGTAATTGATGAGGTAGGCCCGCCGCTGAGGGTCGTCGGTTGTGGAGAGAAGGTGCTGCATCAGCAGGGCCTCGTTGCAGGTCGAGGCGACCTCTGCCACAAAGATGACATAGTCGGCATAGGTGACCGATTGGGCTTGATTGGAGAGGTAGGAGTGCAGGGCATGCCCCATCTCGTGCACCAGGGTGAACACGTCGTTGAGCGTATCGGTGTAGTTGAGCAGCACGAAGGGGTGGGAGCCGTAGATCCCGGAGGAGTACGCCCCGGAGCGCTTCCCCTGGTTTTCGTAGACGTCGATCCAGCGGTGCGAGAAGCCCTCCCGCAGGATGGAGAGGTATTCCTCCCCCATCGGGGCGAGGCCCTCCAGGGCGATCTGCTTGGCCTCCTCAAATGGGATTTTGTCCGTCCCGCTCGCCACCATCGGGGTGTAGAGGTCATAATAGTGCAGCTTGTCCACCCCGAGCAACCGCTTGCGCAGCCGGACATAGCGGTGCATGGCGGGCAGGTGGCTGTGTACCGCCGCGATCAGATTGCGGTAAATCTCCACCGGGACCTCGGTCTGGTCCAGGGCGGCGTGCAGGGCGGAGGGGTAGCGCCGCGCGTTGGCAAAAAATTGCAGCTGGTTCATCTGCGCGCTGAGAATCGCGGCAGAGGTGTTGCGGAACTGTCCATAGACGCCGTAGAGCGAGCGGAAGGCGGAGGCGCGCAGCGCGCGGTCATCCGACTGCATCAGGGGAATATACGTCCCGTGCGTGACGGGATGCCTTTTGCCCGCTCTGTCCTCCGCGTCAGGGAAGCGCAGGTCGGCGTCGTTGAGAAAGCCGAAAATTTCGTCCGGCGCCTGGCCCAGCTTTCCGGCGGCGGCCAGCAGCGCCTCGCCCTCGTGGGAGAGGGTGTGCTCCCGCTGACGGCGGATGCGCGTGAGCAGCAGGCGGTAGTGCTCCAGCGCGGGAACGGCCCGGAAAAAGGTGTCCATCGTCTCATCCCCGATGGCGAGGATCTCCGGCGTCTCAAAGGCGGTGGCCTCATCGACGCGGACGAGCAGATTCTGCACCTGGGCGCTCATCTCCTGGTAGACGGCGTTGCGGGTGTCCTCGTCGCTCCGGCGAAACGCGTAGCCGGCCAGTGGCTCGAGGGCGCGTGCGAGATCGTCATACTGCCGCAGAAAATCCAGCAGGACCGCGCCGCTCTCGGACAGACGGCCCTGAAAACCGCGCAGGCGGTCTATCAGACCGGCGGCCTGGGCGTACGCCTCCCGCCATGCCTCGTCGGAGGGAAACAGATCGGTGATCGCCCAGGTATAGCGCGGGTCTACCTCGCTGCGGGGAGGGATGGTGTGCTGCATGTGTCGAAGACTCCCTTCTATCATGTTTGCGGGCCATGGGGCAGACTGGCGCGTTCTGCCATGACCGGAGACTAGTATAACACAAAACGGGCCACGGCAGAAGGGGAGAGACGGGGCGGTCAAGGCGGGCAGCGCGCCGCAGTCCGTCCGCTTTACCCGTATAAAAAGTATTACACCCAGACCGGCGACACGGACGATCTGATCTCCATTGGGACCATCGGCCTGATCAAGGGAATCAACACCTATCAGCCGGGGCGGAAGATCAAGCTCGCCACCTATGCTGCCCGCTGTATTGAAAATGAGATCCTCATGTATCTCCGCAAGACCCGCCGCACGGCGGGGGAGGTCAGCCTGTCCGACGCACTGGAGAGCGACGACTCGGCCAACGCCCTGTCTCTGATGGACGTCATCCGGGTAGAGGACAACATCCTCGACAACCTGGAGAGCCGGGACGCCTGCCTACGTGTCCGCCGCTGTGTGGAGACCGTCCTGGACCGCCGAGAACGTGACATCGTGACGCAGCGCTATGGACTGGGAGGACAGACGCCGCGCACCCAGCGAGAGATTGCCGCCGAGTGGGGTATTTCACGCTCCTATGTCTCCCGTCTGGAAAAGCGTGCCCTGCAAAAGCTCCAGCAGGCGCTGGAACAGCCGGACGGCATGGCCTAGGCGGCCGGACGGAAAAACCTTGCATCCGCCCGGACGGAATGCTATACTGTAACTAAGACTCGGGATGTTCTGTGCGCAAGCGCCGGCTCCCGGACAGGAGAGGGCAGAACAACGGCGTTTTGCGGCGCGGTTGTTCTGCCCTTTTTGACGGCACAATCCCTGCCCAAAGGAGGCGCTATGGCTGCATTTGACAAAATTGAGAGCGGTTTTCCCAGTCTGGACCGGATTCTGGACTATATTCGTCTGGGCGACAACGTGGTCTGGCAGGTCTCTGCGGTGGAGGAGTTTCGCATGTTTGCCGAGCCGTTTGTCCGTCAGGCGGTGGCGGCCGGCCGGCGGGTGATCTACATCCGCTTTGCCCAGCACCGGCCCGTGCTTGACTGCCTGGACGGCGTCAAGGTCTGCCGGTTTAATCCCGACCGCGGCTTTGAGGCCTTTACCGTCGCCATCCACGACTGTATCAGCCAGGAGGGGAGAGAGGCATTTTACGTCTTTGACTGCCTCTCCGAGCTGCAGTCAGTCTGGTACACCGACCTGATGATGGGAAACTTCTTCCGTGTCACCTGCCCATACCTCTTTGAGCTGGACACGGTTGCCTATTTCCCACTGCTGCGCGGACGGCACTCGTTTGACGCCGTCGCCCGCATCCGGGACACGACCCAGCTCCTGCTCGATGTCTACGGCTCGCCGGAGGACATCTATCTGCACCCTCTGAAGGTCTGGAACCGGTATTCCGACCGGATGTTCCTGCCGCACTGCTGCCGCAGAGGGGAGCGGGAGTTTGTCCCCGTGCAGGACGCCGTCGGCATGAGCCGCTACTATCAGACCCTCCAGACCCTCTCCTCCACAGAGCAGGATCAAAACTACGACAGCCACGACCGCTTTTTCCACCTCGCCCGGATGGAGTACGCCCGCGGCCGTTTCAGCGAGGAGACGGAGGACCAGATCATCGACAGCACGATGACCAAAGACCGCCGCCTGCGTGAGATGGTCAAGCACTATTTCCAGCCGCGCGATTACTTCCTGCTGCGCGACCGGATGATCGGCAGCGGCGCGATCGGCGGCAAGGCCTGCGGGATGCTGCTGGCGCGCAAGATCGCCGAGACTGAGCTGCCCGCCTTCTCGGCGCACAGCGAGCCGCACGACTCGTTTTATATTGGCTCGGACGTCTTCTATACCTATATTGTCTCCAACGGTTGCTGGCGCCAGCGGATCCGCCAGCGGATGCCGGAGGGCTACTTCTCCGAGGCAGAGCCGCTGCGCAAGAACCTGCTGGAGGGCACCTTCCCGCCCAAGATCCGCGAGCAGTTCCAGAAGGTGCTCGACTATTTTGCCCAGAGCCCCTTTATCGTCCGCTCCTCCAGCTTCCTGGAGGACGGCTTCGGCAATGCCTTCGCGGGGAAATACGAGTCCGTCTTCTGCGTGAATCAGGGCACGCCGCAGGAGCGGCTGGAGGCCTTTGAGCAGGCGGTGCGCATCGTCTATGCCAGCACCATGTCCTATTCCGCCCTGGAGTACCGCCGGCAGCGCGGCATGGAGTCCCAGGACGAGCAGATGGCGGTCCTGGTCCAGCGGGTCTCCGGCTCCTACTTCGGCCCCTATTTTATGCCCTGTGCCGCCGGCGTGGGCTACAGCCACAGCGCCTACCAGTGGATGCCGGATATGGACCCGAGCGCCGGGATGCTGCGCCTGGTGATGGGGCTGGGGACAAAGGCGGTGGACCGCACTGGCGAGGACTATCCACGCCTGGCCAACCTCGACCGCCCGACCGCCACCATCTACACCACAGACAGCCAGAAGCACCGCTTCTCCCAGCGCAATGTGGACGTGCTGGACTGTCAGAACAACTGCCTGCGCGAGGTGCCGTTGGAGCAGCTGCTCCCGGTGATGCCGCCGTGGTACCGGGAGATGGTGCTTGAGCGCGACTGGGAGGCCGAGCGGCGCCTGCGCGAGCATGGACGCCATCGGGAGGTCTGGTTTGCCAGCTGCCAGCATCTGCTGGAGATGCCGGCCTTTGTCTCCCTGATGCGGGAGACGCTCCACACCCTCGAGCGGGTCTATCAAAACCCGGTGGACATCGAGTACACCGTCAATATGGATGCCAGCGGAGCCTTTATGGTCAACCTCCTCCAGTGCCGCCCACTCTACCAGGGGCGGACGGGCGAGCGGGTGGACCTCTCGGCGCTCCGTCTGCGCGAGACGCTCTTCTTCCTGCGTGGCTCCTCCATGGGTCCGTCCGGTCGCCGCGCGGTCGACGTGGTCGTGCAGGTGGACCCGCTGGCCTATTACCGATATCCCTATCAAAAGAAGTACGGCGTCGCTGCCGCCATCGGGCAGATCAACCGCGCCTACGCCGGCAGCGGGAAACGACTGCTCCTCCTGGCGCCCGGCCGAATCGGCACCTCCTCGCCGGAGCTGGGGGTCCCTGTCTCCTTTGGCGACATCTCCAACTTCTCCGCCGTGTGCGAGGTCTCCGACCAGCGTGCGGGCTATATGCCGGAGCTGAGCTACGGCAGCCATATGTTCCAGGACCTGGTGGAGGCGGAGATCGTCTATGGCGCGATCTGGAACAACGAGAAGACGCTGGCCTACCATCCGGAACTGCTCGAGCGCTATCCGGACTACTTCCTCCAGATCTGTCCGGCCGAGCTGGAGCTGGAGGGCATGATCCGCGTCCGGGAGACGCCGGGGCTGGCCTACTGGCTGGACGCGGTGGAGAACTGCGCCGTCTGCGGCTTTGCCGGGACAGAGGAGGACGGAGCGCTGTAACGGGAATATCCGGGCGAAGCAAAACCGCCCCCTGTGGGAGAAACTCTCCGACAGGGGGCGGTTGGTTCTTATCAAACATTTTCAAGCGTTTGACAGCGCCGAAGGCGCGACAGGAACGGATGAGACGGTTTTAGGTGGTTTCACCGATAAACAAGTGTCAGATGGTTGCCGCTTGCGTCTGTCCCAGCGCGAGCGCGGTCCAGCGCACTGCGCCCAGCGCGCCGCCAAAGCGCGCGATCTCCTCCGGACGGGCGCAGTCGGACTGATGGAGCACGACGGTGATGCGCAGCCCGGGGTGTGTGGCCCGGAGCGGGTCGAGATAGCCGGTCTGGATCAGCTGCGCCGCCAGCTCCGGCGTCACGGCGGTGTCGTGCCCCAGCCCCAGCCGCTCGGCCGCAATCTCCCAGCGGTGGCAGACGCGGCCGAGCGGCCGTCCCAGACCGGACAGCCCCGCCAGCGCCAGCACGTGCGCGGTCTCCGGCGGCAGGACGGGCTCATAGGGGGCGGGCATCTTGAGCGGCAGACCGCGCGAGCCGTCTGCCTCCACCAGCGTTACCTGTGCCAGACGGGACAGCGGCGCGAATACCTCCGGCGGCAGCGGGCCGAGCTTTCCCTCCGCCGCCGGGGTGCCGGCAAACAGGTGCCCGCGCGCCAGCAGGGCCGCGCGCAGCGCTCGGATGTCCGGGGAGAGGAGGCATTCCGTCTCCCGGCGCATGTGGGTGGTGGTGGTCAGCAGGACGGGGACCCCGTCCCGGATACAGGCGTGGTAGAGGGCCTTGAGACAGGTGGTCTTGCCCCCGCTGCCGACGGCGGCCACCGTGAAAGGCGGGTCGGGCAGGCCGAGCTGTTGAAAGAGAGGGTCCATGGCAGGCTCCTTACAGGGCAGAGTGTGGGGGTCGGTAATTCTCTTCGCTGGCAGACGGGCAGGTTCCGCCTGTTTTTTGGCGTCCTCCGATCAATCTCCGGTGGCGGATCCGGCATGACCTTGGTGTTTTTTCACGGCAGATTTTTTGATCTGCTCATGATAGAAGTAGTTTACCAGGACGGGCGGCGCGTCAAAAGGCTTTTTCATGCTGTCATCGTTGCGCACATATTCGAGATCATTCTCCCGCGCGTACGCGCGCAGCGCTTCGTCCAGCGCTTCCCAGTACAGGCGGCTGCCGCGGAGATAGATCTCCTCATACAGCGGCGTCAGTTCTGGGCGCTTTTCCCTGATGTAGTTCAGGATGACCGCTTTGTAGTTGCCGCGCAGGTTTAGATTCTCCAGCCAGATCAGATTGCACTGTCCCTTTACCCGGTCGATGATGGCCTCCACGTCCGTGATGCCGGGAAAGATGGGAGAGATAAAGCAGGTGGTCCGGATGCCCGCCGCGTGGAGCTGCCGCATGGCGGAGAGCCTGCGCCGGATGCTGGGCGCCTGGTCCATATCCGCCCGAAAGGACTCATCCAGGGTATTGATGCTAAAGCCCACTCGCGCGTCCGGAAACGTGCTGATGAGATCCGCATCCCGGAGCACCAGGTCCGACTTGGTCTGGATGCTCAGCCTGACCCTGCTGCCTTGCAACTGGCGGAGCAACTCCCTTGTGCGCCCGTAGGAGTTTTCCTGCGGGTGATAGGGGTCGGTCACCGAGCTGAGAAACAGCTCTTTCCCGGCATAGCGTCCGGGATTGCGGATTTCCGGCCAGTATTTCACATCCAGGAATTCGCCCCAGGGCTCTGTGTGATTGGAAAACCGCTTCATAAAGCTGGCATAGCAGTACTTGCAGGCGTGCGTGCAGCCCACATAGGGATTGACGGAGTAATCCGACACGGGGAGATTCGATTTCGTGAGGACGCTCTTTACCTCGATTTCTTTGATAGCCGGCTCCCTCTCGCGCATTCCCTTCGCCTCCTTTCAGAGTTCGAGCTGCTGCTGGCCATAGGTGGCACCTTTAGCCAGGAAGCTCTTTTGCACGCCCTGCTGAATGGTATCGGTATCCTGCAGATTTCCCAGCAGGAGGGGAGAGTACGGGTCATGGAGACGGGAATTCTCCGACGCCTTTTGCGGGCTTTTGTTCGCGTAACAGTATTTGCAGCCGTTCAGACAGGTGTCGTACGCTCCGATGTCCCGGCTCTCGATACAGTGGCAGCCCTGCCGCATCCCCCTGTGCTTCAGGTTTTTGAATGCGATGCCATTGGCCCGCCCCAAGATGTCCAGCGTCATACATCCGGAGGCGTGGATGCCGCAGCGGGTGTAGTCGCCGTTGGTGCCGCAGGTCTGGAGATAGATGCCGTATTTTGCAGCGATAGACCCCAGCCCCTGTGCCAGCGTATCCATGTCGCGCTCGGAGAGAGGGATCAGCTCCGGCATATTGGTCTCCAGCTTCTTATACAGCTCCACAAAGCTGAAGATACATCGGTCGATATGGGGGGCAAGTACGCTTGCCATGTGCGCGAAGGTCTCCAGATGTCGCTGAATGGTGTATTCTTCTGTCAGCAGGACAGGGTCATATCGCCATGCGACGCGCTGCCTGCCGACCAGTTTGGACAGCTCCGCCAGTGTCTCCATGCTCTCCTCGATGGAGGGCACGCCCGGCTCAATCTCCCTGCCATAGGCCGTGATCGTGTAGTGAAAATAGGTGGGGAAGCGGTCTGTGATCTCATGCAGCCGCGGGAGGATCGGCCTGTAGTTTTTTGAGCAGAAGACGACGCAGTCCACCTTGTCCGGACGCAGTTCGTACCGCGTCACTTTATGGGGAAAGAGGGGGCTGCGTGAGAGCACGTAACCCTCCTCGAAGCGGCGCAGGAGCCACTTGGAGTAATACTGGACGGTATCCGTCCGTCCGCCGGTGTTGAGAATCATCTCGGTCCCTCCCTGATTTCGCCAAACTTTTGTCCCATGCAGCGAGAGAAGCGCTCGGTCAGCCGGACCAGATTGGCGATCTCCTCACCGGACAACTCCTCCATCGCGTCGATCTCGGCCTCAGCGGCGGGAGGGATGATTCTTTCGGTATATTCCACGCCCGCGCCAGTGAGACGCACAATCTTATGGCGGCGGTCTGTCTCCGATTCGGTCAGCGACACGTAGCCCTTTTTCATGAATTTCTTGATGATCGCGCTGACCGTCTGCTTGGTTGCGGAGAGCCGCGCGCAGATGTCCGCCTGCGGGCAGCCCTCCGGTGCAAACCACAGAATGTCCAGTACGAACAGCTCTTTGGCTGTCAGGCTGTGCCGTCTGGCATATTGCTCATAAGCGGCAAACTGAACATCGCGCAGCCGGCAGTATTGATTGACATAGTCCCGTACCTCAGAGCGGTCCATACAGCACTCCTTTTACAACATTAGACTGTCTGATATTTGACTATATGGTACGACAAAACAGAGCGGTTGTCAAGGCCATCCTTCAGCCCAGAGCCCCTGTGTCCTCCTACGTCCCGGTCATAGAGGCTGCATAAGAGCAGCATCAATCGAAAATAGCCGCATGCGGCACTGGATTTTTCTGAAACCGGTAAGACCATCGGGAAATGCATGTCTTTTGGCCGGCGCTGAGAGAACCTCGGAACGGTGGCCTGAGCTGCCTATGCCGCGACCGTTTGGGTGTCTTGACGATTTTTCCATGAGACGCAGCCCCCAGGTTTCCGCACGGGAACCTGAGGGCTTTCCGGGTATCAGACGATAACTTGACGCTCTATTTTATTTCAGGCGCCTGGCCGTGATCAGAGCAGCATTGCCCCCGTACCGGCCAGAAGGAGCAGCAGGCCCAGTACGGCTCTCCGGCTCAAATTCTCGTGCAGGACCAGGGAAGAGAACACGATCGTCACCAGGATGCTGAGCTTGTCAATCGGGACCACGACGCTGGCCGGGCCGTCCTGCAGGGCGCGGTAGTAGCACAGCCAGGACAGGCCGGTGGTGATGCCGGAGAGGAAAAGAAAGAGCCAGCTCTTTCGCCCGATGGATTTCAGCCCCCGCTGCTGTCCGGACACCAGCACCATCAGCCAGGCCATGATCAGGACAACAACGGTTCGAATCGCTGTGCCCAGATTGGATTCGACGTTTTCAATCCCCATTTTTCCAAACAGGGAGGTCAGACTGGCGAACAGAGCGGAGAGACAGGCAAAGATCAGCCACTTCCGATCCTCCGATCCGCTTGCCTGCGTTCCGCTCTTGTCAATCATCAACAGAGTGCCGGCCCCGATCCCGAGCACCCCCAGAACCTGCGGGAAGGAGATGGGCTCGCCCAGAAACAGAAATGCGAGCAGGATGGTCAGCACGGTGCTGGATTTATCAATGGGAGCCACCCGATTGACGTCGCCGAGCTGCAGCGCCCGAAAATAGCAGAGCCAGGAGGCGCCGGTAGAGAGGCCGGACAGGATCAGGAAGAACAGCGTCTGGCCCGACAGGCTGCCGATCTGCGCCTGCGAGCCGACGAGAAAGACCAGCAGCCAGGAGAAGAGCAGCACCACGACCGTCCGAATCGCCGTTGCCAGGGTGGAATTGACGTTTTGGATGCCGATCTTGGCCAGGATGGCGGTCACGCCGGCAAACAGCGCGGAGCCGAGCGCGAAGAGCAGCCAGAGCATTGTTCTCGCCCCCTTTTAAGGTTTAAATCGATAGCCGACACCCCAGACGGTCTGAATATAGCGCGGCTCGGAGGGCGTCTTTTCTATTTTTTCCCGCAGGCGGTTGATATGGACGGCGACCGTCGCGTTGTCGCCCATGGCGTCATAGCCCCAAATTCGCTCGTACAGCGTCTCTTTGCTGAAGACGATATCCGCGTTGGACATCAAAAACAGCAGTAGTTCATACTCCTTGTTCTTCAGCTGTACTTCCCGCCCGTCGACAAAGACGCGTCTGGAGTCCTCGCGGATCTGGATCGGACCGATCTGGATCTGCGCTCTGTCTGAGTGCCCCGTCCCTTTAAGCCGGTCGTACTGGGCGAGATTGGCCTTGATCCTGGCGACCAGGACGTTGGGGGAAAATGGCTTTGTGATATAGTCGTCAGCTCCCATGCCGAGTCCCCTGATCTTGTCGATATCCTCCTGCCGGGCGGTCACCATCAGAATCGGGATATCCAGCGTCTCGCGGAGCGTGTGACAGACGGTAAAGCCGTCCACCCCTGGCAGCATCAGGTCTAACAGGATCAGGTCATAGCGGCCGGAACGGCCCATTGCGATGCCCTCCGCGCCGGTGGCGGCGATGTCCACCTCAAATTCGCCAAGCGTCAAATAGTCCCGCTCAATGGCGGCGATGGTCTCGTCATCTTCGATAATCAGGATTCGTCTCATACTATCATTCCCCCTGTGCGCGCGGCAATACCAGTGTCATGCGCAATCCGCCCTCCGGCCGGTTTTCAGCGCGGATGCGTCCGCCCATTCGCTCCACGCTTTTGGATACGATGGCCAGGCCCAGTCCGCTGCCCTGGTTCGGATGCTTCCGGGCGGGGTCGCTGCGGTAGAACACGTCAAACAGCTTGGGCAGCGCCTCTTCTGGCACTCCCGGGCCGTCGTCCTCTACCGTGAGGACAATCTGCTGGCCTACGGCCTCTGCCGCGATCACCGCGGTCCCCACCTCTTTTTGCCGGTATTTTGCACTGTTGTCCAGCAGGTTGTCTAAAGGGACAACATTTCATACAGTACGGCGGAAATAAAAAGCGGGAAAACACAACATGAGGTGTTCATTCCCGCTCTTTTTTTGCCTGTGTATCTATATCTTGTATTTCTCTGCCTTTGAAATGCACACCCCTAATCTATGAGGTAGTGCCGCAGCAAATCCTCCCGGCCATCTTCTTTCAGCCGTTCCACAGAATAGCGCAGCCATTCCTCCGGGGTAG
>DVJB01000001.1 GCA_018710845.1 Candidatus Onthomonas avicola | reverse complement strand
CCCGTACTGGGACTTCAACCCCGGCCAGCAGATCGACGTGTGCGTCTGCTCCAATGCGCCGGAGGTGGAGCTGTGGGTCAACGGGGTGAGCCAGGGCCGCCGTACCCTGACGGAGAGCCGCATGGCCTCCTGGAAGGTCCCCTATCAGCCGGGCAGCCTGTGCGCGGCGGCCTACGCCCCGGACGGACGTGAGATCGCCCGTGACGAGACGTTCTCCTTTGGCGACGCGGCCGCCCTCACGCTGCGTGCGGACCGGGCGGCGCTGACGCAGGACCGCGAGCTGGCCTTCCTGACCGTCGGAGCGGTGGACGCCGACGGCCGGCCGGTGGAGAACGCGAGCAACAAGGTGACGGTGCGTGTGACCGGACCGGGCCGTCTGATGGGCCTGGACAACGGGGACAGCACCGACCGTGAGGAGTATAAGTGCGACGCCAGGCGTCTCTTCTCCGGCAAGCTGCTGGCCGTCGTGGCGGGAACCGGAGCGCCGGGGACGATCGAGGTGGAGGTCACCTCGCCCGGCCTGCTCCCGGCCCGCTGCCGGGTCGACGTGCTGCCCGGCCTGCTCCCGGCTGCCGATGTCTGCCCGCTTTCGGCCGGCCGGGACAGAGAGGAGATCCCGGTGCGCAAGCTGGAGCTGACCGCCGCGCGCCGGACGCTGGACCCCGCCTGCCCATCGGTGGAGATCTTCGCCCGCCGCTGCCCACCGGAGGCCGCAGAGGGGGAGCTGGTCTGGCGGCTCACCGACTGCCGCGGTGTGGACGTCTCTAATGCCGTGCTTGAGCCGCTTGCCGGGGATGCGAGCCGCGTGCGCGTGACCGGCCTGGGCGACGGCGAGGTACGCGTGCGCTGCGCCGTCCGCCAGGGCGAGGTCCTCGCTCCCATCTCCGTGCTTGAGTTGAACGTGGAGGGGATGGGGAGCCGCTACCTCAGCCCCTATGACTTTCTCTCCGCCTCGCTCTACACCCGCTCCGGCGGCGAGGTGACCAACGGCAACGAGCGCGGCATTGCCACCTCCCGCGATGGGAACACCTGGGTGGCCTATGAGAACCTGGACTTCGGCCGCGGCGGCTCGGATGAGGTGACTATGCCCATCTTTGAGCTGGCGGGCGATCCGCTGCATATCACCTTCTGGCAGGGCGTGCCCCACGAGGCGGGCAGCGAGGTGATCGGCGAGCGCGTCTACCACAAGCCCACCCGCTGGAATGTCTACCAGGAGGAGACCTTCCATCTGGACCGAAAGCTCACCGGTGTGCAGACGTTCGGGTTTGAGCTGGAGTTTAAGGCGCACATCAAGGGCTTCCAATTCCGGCCGCAGAGTCGGGCGTGGGACCGCCTGCCGGTGACCGGGGCGGATGTGCTCTACGGGGACAGCTACGAGCGCCTGGACGAGGCGATCGTCGCCATCGGCAACAACGTCTCTCTTGTCTTCCGGGAGATGGATTTCGGCACGCGCGGATTTCACTCGCTCACCGTCTGGGGGCGCACGGAGCTGGACCACAACACGATCCATATCCGCTTCCAGCGAGACGGGAAGGAGGAGCGCCGGAGCGTGGAGTTTGCCTGTCAGGAGGACTGGGGGCCGCAGACCTTCCCCCTCGAGCCGGTCTACGGCATGCAGGAGGTCACCTTTATTTTCCTGCCGGGGAGCAACTTTGACTTTGAGAGCTTTCAGTTTCAGTGACCGGGAAGGTAGATAGCATGATCTATGCCGACCACGCGGCCACCACGCCGCTGGACCCCGCGGCCCGCGCGGCGATGGAGCCGTACCTGGCGGAGCAATTTGGAAATCCCTCCAGCCTCTACCGGCTCGGCCTGGCCGGCCGGCGCGCGGTGGAGCTGGCCCGACGGAGCATCGCGCAGTGCCTGGGATGCATGCCGGAGGAGATCTACTTTACCTCCGGTGGAAGCGAGTCAAATACCTGGGCGGTTTGGCACGCGGCCCGCGCCGCCCTCACTGGCCCCAACCGCGGCGGCGTGCTGGCCGTGAGCGCGATCGAGCACCATTCCCTGCTGGGCGCCTGCCGGTCAATGGAGCCGCTCGGCTGCCGTACAGTGCTTCTGCGCCCGGATGGGCAGGGCATCCTCCCGTTGGAGGAGGTGGAGCGCGCGCTGGACCGCCGTCCCGCCCTGCTGTCCGTCCAGTATGCCAACAATGAAGTGGGGGCCATCCAGCCCATTCGGGAGATCGCGGCGCGCTGCCGCGCGCGCGGTGTCCTCTTTCACACCGACGCGGTACAGGCGGTGGGGCATATCCCCCTCTCACTGGCGCAGGTGGACCTGCTGAGCGCCTCGGCACACAAATTCGGCGGGCCGAAGGGCGTGGGATTTCTCTACGCCCGACATGGCCTGCGCCCCGCCCCGCTTATCTGCGGCGGTGGGCAGGAACAGGGCGTGCGCGGCGGCACCGAGCCGGTCTGCGCCATCGTCGGTATGGCCGCGGCGCTGGAGGCGGCCTGTGCGCGCAGGGAGGAGCTGGCCGCACGGCTGCGCCGGATGGAGGAGGAGTTCCGCGCCGTGCTGCGCGCGGGATGTCCGGAGGCCGTCTTCCGCGGTCCGGAGGGGGCGGAAAAGCTCCCTGGATTGATCAGCGTCACCCTGCCGGGCGTGCGCGCAGAGGGAATGGTCTACCGGATGGATATGGCAGGCGTCTGCCTCTCGGCGGGCGCGGCCTGCGATCAGAGAGGGCGCCGCGAGCCCTCCCATGTGCTCACGGCGCTCGGCCTGCCGCCCGAGGAGGCGGAGAGCACCCTACGCATCTCCTTCGGGCCGTCCAACCGGCCGGAGGACGGGGCGGAGACCGCCCGGCTGCTGCTGTCGGCCCTTCGGTCATAGCGGAAGACAGGCAGATAGCGGGCGCGCTGTCTGTCCTGAAGATAAACGAGAGCATTTCAAACAGAAAGGTGGAAGCTGTCATGAACTACACCAAATGCTGGCTGGCCTATCCCAGAATTCAGACGATGGGCGGCGCACCGCTACGTGTGCGCTGCGACTTCACCGGTCCGGTCGCCGGGCGGATCATGGAGGAGCTGCGCCTGGCAATGCGCGCGCTCTATGACAAGGCGGTAGAACCGGCGAAGGGGGAGGCGGAGATTACCGTGACCCGCAACGCCGCGCTGCACGAGGAGGGCTATTGCCTGCACGTCTCCGGCGGCCGCGCGCAGATCACCGCCGGCGGCGAGAGCGGCGCACTCTATGGCGTATTTGCCCTGCTGCGCCGGGCCCAGATGGCCGGCTGCGCGTGGGACGAGCTGGAGGGGGAGGAGTCCACCGCGCCCTCCAACCCGCTGCGGATGCTCAACCACTGGGACAACATGGAGGGGGACATCGAGCGCGGCTACTCCGGCCAGTCCTTCTTCTTCCACGATAACGAGGTGCTTGTGAACGAGCGCACGGTGGACTACGCCCGCCTGGTCGCCTCCGTCGGCATCAACGGCGTCGTGCTCAACAACGTCAACGTCAAGGGTGCGGCCACCTGGCTGATCAGCCCGCGCTACTATGCGCCGCTGCGGCAGATCCAGGAGATTCTCGCCAGCTATGGCATCCGGATGTTCCTGTGCATCAACTTCGCCGCCCCAATGGAGCTGGGCGGACTGGACAGCGCCGACCCCTGCGATGAGCGGGTGGCCCAGTGGTGGCGCGAGAAGGCGCGCGAGGTCTGGGAGAATCTGCCCGGCCTGGGCGGCTTTGTGGTCAAGGCGGACTCGGAGGGACGTCCCGGCCCGTTCACCTACGGCCGGACGCACAGCGACGGGGCGAATATGCTCGCCGACGCCGTCGCGCCCTATGGCGGCGTGGTGATCTGGCGCTGCTTTGTCTACAACTGTCAGCAGGACTGGCGGGATACCAAGACCGACCGCGCCCGCTCCGGCTATGACAACTTCATGCCGCTGGACGGGTCGTTCCGTGACAACGTCATTTTGCAAATCAAAAACGGCCCTATGGACTTTCAGGTCCGGGAGCCGGTCAGTCCGCTCTTTGGCGGCTTGAAACATACCAATATGATGCTGGAGGTGCAGATTGCCCAGGAGTATACCGGCCAGCAGCGCCATGTCTGCTACCTGATCCCCTGGTTCCGCGAGGTGCTCGATCAGGATATGTACTGCTGCGACGGTCCCTCCACCGTGGCCGATCTGGTCAGCGGGCGCAGCTACGGCAACACCCTTTGCGGCATGGCGGCGGTGGCCAACACGGGCGACGATCCCAACTGGACCGGTCACGATCTGGCCGCGGCCAACCTGTACGGCTTTGGCCGGCTGAGCTACCAGACCAGCCTGACCGGCGAGGAGATCGCCCGCGAGTGGGCGCGGCTGACCTTCGGACAAGACGCGGAGGTGGAGTCGGTGATGCGGGAGATCCTGATGGCCTCCTGGCCGGCCTACGAGAGCTATAACGCCCCGCTCGGCATCGGCTGGATGTGCAGTCCGAATCACCACTACGGCCCCAATGTGGACGGCTATGAGTACGACCGCTGGGGCACCTACCACCGCGCGGACTGCAAGGGCCTGGGCGTGGACCGCACCAGCGCCGGCACCGGCTACTGCCAGCAGTATAACAGCCCGCTGGCTGAGACGTACGAGAACCTGGAGACCTGTCCGGACGAGCTGGTGCTCTTCTTCCACCACCTGCCCTACACCTATGTGCTCAAGAGCGGCAAGACGGTGATTCAGCACATCTACGACACCCATTTCCACGGCGCCGAGGAGGCCGCGCGCTTTTACGATCTGGTCGAGTCGATCAAGGACCGGCTGGAGCCGGAGACTTACCGCCGCCTGCACGAGCGCCTGGCGCACCAGAAGGCGCACGCCTGTGAGTGGCGCGATGTGATCAATACCTACTTCTACCGCAAGAGCGGCATTCCCGACGCGCAGGGGCGCAAGATCTATCCCTGATTGGGCGTGCCATGCACCGGATGGTCCGGGTCCGAGTTGAGCTTGCGGTATTCCGAGGGGGTGCAGCCGAGCTGCTGCTTAAAGCTGCGGTTAAAGGTGGCCAGGGAGTTAAAGCCGGAGCGCATCGAGATCTCCGTGATGGACAGCGAGAAATCGGCCAGCAGGTTCTGCGCCCAGCGGATACGGCTGAGGGTGAGATAGTCGTGGCAGGTCGTGCCGGTGAACTCCTTGAACAGACGGGTGAAGTGATATTTGCTGAAGCCCGCGTACTCTGAGATCTGCTCGAGCGTCAGATTTTCCGTACAGTGCTCGCGGATATAGTTGCACACGCTTCGGAAATGCTCTGAATACTCCTGCTGCTTGGACGAGCTGGCGCGCTCGATGCGCTCCGCGTCGCTCTTCTCCCGGCCGATCAGGACAAAGAAGTGCAGCAGGAGGGAGTAGATCTCCCCGTCCCGGTAGTTCTTTTCGCCGCAGTACTCCGAACGAATCTGGTCGAGGACGGCCATCAGGCTGCCCGCCTGCTGCGGGGACTGGTTGACGCGCACCAGACAGTAGGGGCTCATCGTGGAAAACAGGAAGTTTAGGTCCGGGATGGAGCTGAAGCGCTCTGAGGTATAGTTGAGGATGTAGCGCGCCCCGGTCTCCGGCGCCCGGATGGAGTGCAGCTCGCCTGAGGCGATGATGAGCACATCGCCGGGATAGAGCGTGAGCACATTGCCGCCTACGGTGACCTCATAGGTATTGCTCAGCGGGGCAATGATCTCACCGGCCTTGTGCCAGTGGGGTGGGAAATTCTCCGAATTGTCGTTGAGATAAAAGCGCACGATACGGGAATTGCTGTAATTAACGGTTTCCCGGGTGCCATGGAGTGATTCGATCATATCGTTCTTCCCCTTGCGGCAAATTTGCCCGGCCACGCCCGGGCGAAAAAGAATATTATGAGTCAGAAAAGGAGTGTAAACACATGCAGATGACCATGCGCTGGTACGGCAGCAAACACGACACCGTGACCCTGAAACAGATCCGGCAGACGGCCTATGTGAAGGGCGTCATCACCACGCTCTATGACAAGATGCCCGGCGAGCTGTGGACGCTCGACGAGATCCTGGCCATGAAGCGTGAAGTAGAGGACGCCGGCCTGGCCCTGGCCGGCATCGAGAGCGTCAACGTCTCTGACGCGATCAAGACCGCCTCACCCGAGCGTGACCGCGACATTGACAGCTACATCAAGACGTTGGAAAATCTCGGAAAAGCGGATATCCACATGGTGTGCTATAACTTTATGCCGGTGTTTGACTGGACGCGCACGGAGCTTGCCCGGATGCGTCCGGATGGGTCCACCGTGCTGGCCTACAGCCAGGCGGCGGTGGACGCCATCTCCCCGGAGAAGATGTTCGACTCCATCGCCGGCGAGATGAACGGCACCGTCATGCCCGGCTGGGAGCCGGAGCGGATGGCAAAGGTGAAGGAGCTCTTCGAGCTCTACAGCGGCATCGACGATGAGACGCTGTTTGCCAACCTGAAGTATTTCCTTGAGGCGATCATGCCGGTGTGCGACAAGTACGACATCAACATGGCGATCCATCCGGACGACCCGGCCTGGAGCGTGTTCGGCCTGCCGCGGATTATCATCAGCAAGGAGAACATCCTGCGCATGATGAAGATGGTGGATAATCCCCACAACGGCGTCACCTTCTGCACCGGCTCCTACGGGACCAGCCTGCGCAACAACCTGCCGGAAATGATTCGCGCGCTCAAGGGACGCATCCACTTCGCCCACATCCGCAACCTGAAGTTCAACGACGGGGAGCGGGACTTCGAGGAGGCCGCCCATCTCTCCAGCGACGGCACCTTCGACATGCACGCGATCATGCGCGCGCTCTATGACATCGGATTTGACGGGCCGATCCGCCCCGACCACGGCCGCATGATCTGGGACGAGGTGGCCATGCCGGGCTATGGCCTGTATGACCGCGCGCTGGGCGCGGCCTACCTGTGCGGGCTCTGGGAGTCCATCGTCAAGGAGAATCAGTGATCCACCCTCCGGCCGGGCGGCGCGTCGGGTTTATGACTGCGACGTGCCGCCCAGGCCGGTCATGACTTCAAAGAGCGTGTCGCTGCCGGGGAAGAGTTCTTCCACCGATTCGTCGTTGAAAAATGCCCGGCGGGCGAGGTAGGTCGGCGTGTGCTCCAGCCCTTCACAGGTCCAGGCAACGCACATCTCCTCCCAGTGGGCGGCTTCATAGTTCTCCTCCTCACCGGGGATACTGCCGTCGAGATACTGCAAAACGCCCGTGCTGCGCTGGAATGACTCCGGGTCCTCGATGAGGAAGAGGTAGCAGTCCTTCAGCTCCAGGTCGGCCATCAGCTTCATCAGAGCGGAGTAGGAGAGGGCGGGGTCTGCCGTGTCTTCGTCGGGCTGGAAGTCGATGATGTATTGCACCAGATCGACGGTCACCTCCCCGTCTCCGTTCTGGTCAGAGCCGAGCGAAGACATCACTGAGCAGACGGCGTCCTGCTCCGTCTCACTCAGCTCCGTGCTGCCCACCCAGCTGATGCGGTAGTCGGGGTCCGCCTCGACGGTCCGGCCGGTGTAGAAGTAGAGCGACAGCAGGGCCAGCACGCCGGCGAGGACAAACCAGCCCCAGTGATAGCTGAACCAATGGGAAAACGAGCGATATTTGACAGTTTGCAATGGGGAACACCTCCTGGGATATCTGTGCTGCACGGAAGGACCGTGTCAGGACAAAACAAGACCGCTGCGGCAGAGGGGTCTGCCGCGAAAACAAAAAAGGAGCGAGACAGTCAGCATGATTTTCGGACAGGACTTTAATCAGATGGGCGGGACGACCTCCGGTCCGCAACAGCCCAAGGCAAAGGGACTCTCCCGCCTCTGGGAGGTTTTTCTGGATAACCTCGGGCGCTTTGCCGTGAGCAATCTGCTGTGCGTGCTCAGCGCACTTCCCGGTGCGTTCGGCATGTCCATCGGCCTGATGGAGGGAGGCCAGCCGATCTGGCTGCTGCTCTCCGGCATTTTGGGCGGCGCGCTGTTTGGCACCTGCTACGGGACGATGATGGACGGCATCCTGCACGCCCTGCGCGACTCCTCCAGCGGCTGGTGGAGACAGTACCGCCACGCCTGGCGGCGCGACTGGAAGGACAATCTGCTGCCCGGCGCGATTATGGGCACCCTGATCGCGTTGGTGATGCACATCCTCAATCAGCTCCAGGCCGGACAGACTCTCCCGCCGGCCATGCTCTTTTCCACCATCTTCGCGGCGGTGGCGGCGCTGGCCCTGTTCACCTATCTGTGGCCGCAGCGGGTGTTTCTCGATCTGAGCATCGTGCCGCTCTTTCGCAACAGCCTGCTGATGGTCCTCTACCATCCGATCAAGACATTCCTGTCCGTGCTGGTGCAGGCGGCGTACTGGGGGCTGCTCATCTTTATGATACCGTACAGCACCATGCTACTGCTTGTCCTGGGCGTCTGGTTTCCCGCCCTGGTGGGCACCATGATCGTCTATCGTCCGCTCAATCAGGACCTGAAGATTGAGGAGCGCCTCGGCCTTACCTCAGAGGAAGAGGA
>DVJB01000007.1 GCA_018710845.1 Candidatus Onthomonas avicola | reverse complement strand
TGACGCAGCAGCAGATGGCGGAATTGTTCCACACGTCCAGAAGCAACATTGTGGAGCATATCGGCCACATCTATGAAGAAGGCGAACTGGATGAGGTTTCAACCTGTCGGAAATTCCGACAGGTTCGAATGGAGGGCAACCGGCAAGTAACCAGAGAGCTGCCTTTCTATAATCTGGACATGATCATTTCTTTGGGGTACAGAGTAAAATCTTTGATTGCCACCCAGTTTCGCCGGTGGGCCACTGAGCTCCTAAAAGAATATATGATTAAGGGCTTCACGATGGACGATGAGCGCCTAAAAAATTTGGGCGGTGGCAACTATTGGCGCGAACTGCTGGAACGGATTCGGGACATTCGTTCTTCGGAAAAAGTCATGTATCGTCAAGTGTTGGACTTGTACGCCACCAGCGTGGACTATAACCCCAGAAGTGCGGAATCTGTTGCGTTTTTCAAAATGGTGCAGAACAAGCTTCATTATGCAGCGCATGGACATACGGCTGCGGAAGTGATCTATGAGCGGGCCGATGCGGATAAGCCATTTATGGGGCTTACCACCTTTTCCGGGGATTTTCCCACGGCAAAAGATATTGGGATTGCCAAGAATTATCTGACGGAGGAAGAACTGCGGGTTCTGAATCAAATGGTATCCGGTTATTTCGACTTTGCCGAGGTGCAGGCCATTCGTCACCGGCCCATGTATATGAGTGATTATGTGGAGCAGCTGGATAACATTCTTCGGGCGACTGGGGAAAATCCTGGGGCAGTATCTGGCGCGGGTTTACCTGGAGGTCAAGCACCGGCCAATCTACATCCAACGGGAGATCGAAGAAAACGGAGACGGGGCGGAACGCTCAGAGCAAAATGCCTCCTCCGCCCCTTAATCTGCGATGTTGACAAAACCCCCTCTGCTTTCCGAAAGAAAGCGGAGGGGTTGCCGTATCGGAGGACATACCGGCTGCACGGCGGGATTGGCTACAGCGACGGCCCGCCCGGGGCGCGGTCCAGACGGGCCCGCGTCTCCAATGCCAGAGATTGCAGGGCAGAGAGAAATTGCTCCGCCGCGCGGGAGAAGACCGCGTACTTCTTCCAGATGACGGAGGCATCCGCCTCCAGCCGCGGCGTGAGCGGGCGGAAGCAGAGAGTGCTGTCCCCTCCGGTGCTCACCAGCTGGTCGAAGCAGACCGCATAGCCCAATCCCTCGTCCACCAGCAGGGAGCCGTTGAAGATGAGATTATAGGTGGCAACAACATTGAGCTTATCCGGGCTGCGCTGCATCCAGCGAAACAGCGGCCAGCTGTCGTTCTCCTGGCTGGAGAGGATCAGGGGCTTGTCCCAGAGGTCCTCCGGCGCGATGGCCTTCCGCTGGGCCAGCGGGCTGTCCCGCCGCATCAGGACGCCCCAGACGTCGGGGACGGGCAGCTTGAGCGACTCGTAGCGCGCGGAGTCCACCGGCCCGTAGACCACGCCGAAGTCGAGCAGCCCCTTCTCCATCTGCTCCATCACATAGACGGCGTTGCCGCTGCGGATGTGATAGTGGATGTCGGGATATCGCTCTTGCAGCTGTTTCCCCGCCCGGGCCAGCAGGCGGATCAGCTGCGTCTCTCCCGCGCCGATGTAGAGCTCGCCCGCGACCGCCTCGTCCGGCAGAGAGATCTCGTCCTCCGTCTTTTTGACCAGGGTGAGGATCTCCTCCGCCCGCTTGCGCAGGATCATTCCCTCCTCCGTCAGCGTGACCTTGCGCGACCCGCGCGAGCCGCGGATCAGCAGCTGCTTGCCCAGCTCGCCCTCCAGTGCTTTGAGCTGGGTGGAGAGAGTCGGCTGGGAGAGATGGAGCGACTCCGCCGCGGCCGAGATGCTCTGCTCCCGCGCCACAGCCAGAAAATACTGCAATACCCGAAGCTCCATAGACCTTCCTCCCAATGTCCGTTTGATTCAGTATAGCAGACAGATGCATAGGTTTCAACTATGCATCCGCATTGTGATTAAGTATTTAAAGTTTTTAAGTGGCCGATCTATACTAAATTCAGACGCAGAGAGCGAAATAAACGGGCGAAAAGACAAATGTCAGGCAGAAACGCTGCCGGAACGGAGTCTATTTCCGGAAATGGGGGGATGGAGACAGCGGGAGAGTGCGGCGAGCAAGGAACACAAGTGAGATTATAGGAGGGAAATGAACGTGATACAGTGGTTAGTTGACCTGCTGACCCCGGTCTTTACCAGCATGGGCGTCAGCGAGGTGGATGTGCAGACCTATGCCGAGAGTCTGAGCGGCTATATTTACGCCATCTTCGGCGCCCTGGTGCTGATGATTCTGGTGATGGTGGCGGCACATTTTTTGGTAAAGAAAGGCGCACGCCACGTGGTGCGCTGGGGTGCGGGCGTGGCCTGGGTGCTGGTGGTGGCGGTGATCGCCAACCTGATCTGCTTTGGCCCGATGTACAACAATATCTCCATCATCCTCAACAGTCAGGCGCAGGTCTCGGATCAGTCGCGGGAGACCTCGCGGGCGGTCATCCGGGAGCTGGGTGAGGAGGGTATGGTCCTGCTGGAAAACGACGGGCCGCTGCCGCTGGCGGACACCGCGCGGCTCAACGTCTTTGGCTGGGCCTCCACGGCTCCCATCTTCGGCGGCACCGGCTCCGGCTCGGCGGACACCTCCAACTGCGTCGGCATCCTCCAGTCCCTGCAGGACGCGGGCTTTGAGACCAACGAGACGCTGACGCAGATGTACACCGATTACCGGGAAGGCCGGGTCCTCCCCGAGATGGGCAACGTCGGCTACACTGACTGGACGCTCCCCGAGCCGACCGCCGATTACTATACCGACGAGCTGATGGCGGATGCGCAGGCGTTTTCCGACACAGCGGTGGTGGTGCTCGGCCGCTCCGGCGGCGAGGGGCAGGACCTCCCGACGGATCAGCTGCAATTACGACAACAACGGGGACTACGACGACTTTGATCCGGGCGAGCACTACCTGGAGCTGTCCAATACGGAGGAGGACATGCTGGAGATCGTCTGCGGCGCCTTTGACAACGTGATTGTCGTCATCAACTCCAACAACGCGATGGAGCTCGGCTGGGTGGAGAACTACGACTCCATCGGCGCGGTCATCCTCGCCCCCGGCACGGGTGAGACCGGCATGGCGGCGCTGGGCGAGATTCTGAGCGGCGCCGTCAACCCCTCCGGCCGGACGGTGGATACCTATGTCTATGACCTGACCGCCACGCCGGTCTACCACAACGTCGGCAACTTCTCCTACACCAACGTGGAGGACCTGAAGGCCGCCTTCACCGAGGCGGACGAGGCCTATCAGGGCACGATTGCCTTTGTCAACTACGTCGAGGGCATCTACCTGGGCTATAAGTTCTATGAGACGGCGGCTGAGGAGGGCCTGATCGACTATGACGAGATGGTGCAGTACCCCTTCGGCTACGGCCTGTCCTACACCAGCTTTTCCCAGGAAATCTCCGCCTTCTCCGATGACGGCGACAGCCTCTCCGTCGAGGTGACGGTGACCAACACCGGCGATGTGGCCGGCAAGACGGCGGTGGAGCTCTACTTCACGCCCCCCTATACCAACGGCGGCATCGAGAAGGCCTCGGTCAACCTGATCGCCCTGGACAAGACGGACACGCTGGAGCCCGGCGCGTCGGAGACGGTCTCCTTCACCATCCCGAAGGAGGACATGGCGGCCTATGACTCCAACTGCCTCAAGACGGCAAACGGCGGCTATATGCTGGAGGCGGGCGAGTACATTCTCTCCGTCCGCTCCGACTCTCACACCATTTTGGACGAGGCGTCCTTCACCGTGGACGCGGACATCGACTACAGCGTGGACGGCCGCGCGAGCGATGACGCCGTCGCCGTCAACCAGTTCCAGGACTACTCCGCCGGAGACGTGACCTACCTCTCCCGCGCGGACGGCTTTGCCAACTACGCCGAGGCCACCGCTGCCCCCGCGGAGGAGGCCTACCAGATGGACGACGAGACCCGCGCGGCCGTGATGGAGAAGTCGGTCGCCTACTACGACCCCACCCTCTATGACAATCCGGACGACGTGATGCCTACCACCGGCGCGGATAACGGCCTGCGCCTGAGCCAGTTCACCGGACTGGACTATGACGACCCGATGTGGGACGACCTGCTCGACCAGCTCACCGTGGAGGAGATGGGCCAGCTGGTCAACCTGGGCGGCTTCCAGACCATCGCCGTCGAGTCAATCGGCAAGGTGGCCACGCTGGACAGCGACGGCACCTCCGGCCTGAACGACTGGGTCACCGGCGTCTACGGTACGCCCTTCCCGGTGGAGGTGCTCATTAGCCAGACCTGGAACCCTGAGCTGGCCCGGCGGACCGGCAGCGCGATCGGCGCGGAGTATGCCGACTGCAGCATCTACGGCTGGTACGGCTCGGCGATGAACATGCACCGCACCGCCTTCTGCGGCCGCAACTTTGAGTACTACTCTGAGGACGGCGTCCTGGCCGGCGTGATCGCCTCGGCCGAGGTGAACGGCGCGGCGGAGCACGGCGTGTACGCCTACATCAAACACTTTGCCCTCAACGACCAGGAGACCAACCGCTGCTCCTTCCTGCTGACCTATTCCGACGAGCAGGCGATCCGGGAGATCTACCTCAAGCCCTTCGAGATGTGCGTGAAGCAGTTTGACGACCAGTCGCTGGCGGTGATGTCCTCCTTCATCTGGATTGGCACGATCTACAGCGGCGCCAACCCCTACCTGCTCAACAACGTGCTGCGGGATGAGTGGGGCTACCGCGGTATGGTGCTCACCGACTGGGACGGCTCCTATGGCTATCAGCTCACCGACGACTGCGTCCGCAACGGCAACGACATCATGCTCGGCTTCAACTCCTATGAGTCCAATGTCCTGACCGACATCGACGCGCCGACCCTGGTCCTCGCCCTGCGCCAGGCGTCCAAGAACATCCTCTACACCGTTGTCAACAGCGGCAACTACACGATGGAGGATCCGGACGCGGCAGGCCTGGACACCATGACGACTGTATTCCTGATCGTGGATATCGCCATCGCAGTGATCTGCGTCGCGGCGGAGACCATCGTCCTCCTGCGCTGGCGCAAAAAGCGCACGGCGGCCCAAAACTGACCTGTCGACTGCGGCTCCCCCTGCCGCTTCCTAAGTGCAGCGCCCCCCGGCCTTGTGCCGGGGGGCGTTTGGCCTGCCCGAACAATGGCATTTTGCACGCTTGACATGGAGTGCGCTCCAGGTGACATCCTCTCATTGCCCAGAGAGACGATACGCCGTTCCATTCGTTTTCTCTATGCAAATCCATAGCATCTAGGTATTTGCTATTTCCAGGACTGTGCGTTACACTATCCGCGGACGCTGGGGCTTGTCTGAAAAATTGGGTATGGGAACAATGTTCAGACAAGGCCCAGGCCGAAAGCCCGCTCCAGCGGACGGAGGAAAGCGGGGAAGAGGACGATGACAGAGCAGACAGACGCCCGGGCGCTGCGGGACAACCTGAAGGCTGCCGGCTGTGACGCAAAGACGACGGAGCGGTTCTTGCAGATGGAGGCAGCGGGCGAGCGGCGGGAACAGCTGCGCCTGCTCGCCGCGCACCGCCAGCGGCTGCTCGACCGGGTCCACCGGGAGGAGCGGCGCATCAGCTGCCTGGACTACCTGGTCTATCAGCTGCACAGGCGAGACGGCGCCGGGACATGAGCGCCCTTTTGGCAGACAAGGAGGATGATTCCTATGGAACTGATACAGAACAAGACTTTTGACGAGGAGCGCGCCCTCTATGGCCGCCGGGATATCTTGGTCAGGCGCTGTGCCTTTGACGGCCCGGCCGACGGAGAGAGCGCCCTCAAGGAGTGCGCCGACGTGCGGGTGGAGGACAGCTTTTTCAACCTGCGCTATCAGTATTTTTGGCCCGGTACATGCCCGTGCCAAAAATAAATTGAACTCTATTTGGCTCTTCGAGCCAAACTCGGTGAGACCTTTTTCGACAGTCTATGGGGCCTGCCCTTTTGGGCAGGCCCCTTTGCCGTGTGGCGCAGACGGCGGTAAGAAAATGCCGCTCCTTCTTCTTTTTCATGTTTCGGAAACAATTCACTATCACTTCCCAAACATGCAGCGCCTATCATAAGGGACGTCAAGTGAGAGATCACGAAACAAATAAAAAACGGAGGTCATGAACATGAAAAAGAAAGACTTTGTTACCCTGATTATGAGCACGGTGGGCGGCATCCTGTTTGCCCTGGGCATGTGTATGGCGCTGCTGCCGGAGTGGGGCGCCATGACGCAGGGGATTGTCATCGGCGTGATCGGCGCCGTAATCCTGCTGGCCATGATCCTGGTCCGCCGCAAGATGGACGGAAAGCCGGCCATCGTCGTCAACGGCAAGGCGATCGGAACCACCTTGCTGGGCGTGTTTGGCGCGATCGTACTCGGTGTCGGCATGTGCATGAGCATGGTCTGGAACATGATGGTCCCCGGCATTGTGGTCGGCATCGTCGGCATTGTCGCCCTGCTCTGTCTCATCCCGGTCATCAAGGGCCTCAAGTGAGGTGGACGGCATGAGGAAAAACAGAATCCTCCCGGCAGCGTTGGCGGCCGGCGCCGCGCTCCTGCTGGGTCTGGCGGGCGCGGGTTTGTACCTGGCAAGCAACAAGACGAGATAACGAAAAAGGAGTGTGAGCAAAATGGCAAAATCCAAACTGGTAAAACTCAATGAAAAGATCGCCGAGGGTGTCGTGAGCGGCTATCAAAAGATCGAGCGCGGCGTGGTTGACGGCTATCAGAAGATCGAGCGCGGCGTTGTCGAGGGATTCACCAAGGTGGCGGACGGGTTTGTGGACGAATTTCTGACCCGCGAGGGGGAATCGGTAGAGGATGCAAAGCGGCGCCTGGCGCAGGAGCAGGCGGACCGCGAGGCGGCCAAGGCACATCCGGCGGACGGGACGAAGGACGCCGGGGGACAGGACTGAGCCGCCCACGGCGGCCGGAGATCGGCCAGACGGACCTGGGCACGACATGCGGTGTTCAGGTCCGTCTCTGTTCTGGTATCGGAACCAGCAAACAGAAACAAAACTTTAACAATTCCATG
>DVJB01000006.1 GCA_018710845.1 Candidatus Onthomonas avicola | reverse complement strand
GGCTCAACGTCCGGCGCATCATCAACGAGCCGACGGCGGCGGCGCTGGCCTACGGCCTGGACCACGGGGAGAGCCAGAAGATCATGGTCTACGATCTCGGCGGCGGCACGTTTGACGTGTCCATCATCGAGATCGGCGACGGCGTGATCGAGGTGCTCGCCACCTGCGGGGACAACCATCTCGGCGGGGACGACTTTGACGAGCGGCTGGCCAACTACCTCGCCAGCGAATTCCGCCAGCAGACCAAATATAACCTCGCCAAAGACCCGGTCGCCATGCAGCGCGTGCGCGAGGCGGCGGAGAAGGCCAAGCGGGAGCTCTCCGCCTCCACGACGGCGACGGTGAACCTCCCCTTCCTCGCCCAGGACCGCAGCGGCCCCCTGCACATGGACCTCACCGTCACCCGCGCCGTCTTTGACCGGCTCACAAGCGACCTGGTCGAGCGGACCACCATGCCGGTGCAGACCGCGCTCAACGACGCCGGTCTCACGGTCTCCCAACTCGGGCGGGTACTGCTGGTGGGCGGCTCCACCCGGATCCCCGCCGTACAGGAGCACGTGCGCTCCCTGGTCGGCATGACCCCCAGCAAGGGACTCAATCCGGATGAGTGCGTCGCCCTTGGCGCGGCGATTCAGGCCGCGACCCTCGCCGGCGAGATGACCGTCGGCAGCGGCGCCGGTGAGATGGGCAGCTCCGGCGCCGGGCAGGAGATCCTGCTGCTGGACGTGACGCCGCTCTCGCTGTCCATCGAGACGGTGGGCGGCGTGGCCACCCGGCTGATCGAGCGCAACAGCACACTGCCTATCCACTACTCCCAGATCTTCACCACCGCGTCCAATTTCCAGACCAACGTGGAGATTCACGTCCTGCAGGGGGAGCGGCCGATGGCGAAGGACAACAAGACGATCGGTAAGTTCCGCCTGACCGGCATCAAGCGCGCCCTGCGCGGCGTGCCGCAGATTGAGGTCACCTTTGACCTGGACACCAACGGCATCCTGAAGGTCAGCGCGAAGGACCTCGGCACCGGCCGGGCACAGGAGATCACCATTTCCTCCACCAGCAATCTCTCCGAGGCGGAGATTCAGCAGGCGATGCGCGACGCGCAGCAGTACGCCGAGATGGACAGTCAGCGCAAGCAGGCGATGGAGGTGCGCAACCAGGCCGAGGCGCTCGCCGCCGAGGTGAAGGAGGCCTTCCGCGTGTGCAATCAGCAGCTCGACCGGCAGCAGAAGAATGCGGTGAAAAACGATCTGGCCAACCTCGACCGCCAGCTGCACCGCTGCAAGCCGGAGAAGATGACCGCGCAGGATATCCCCGCCCTGCAGAGCGCGATGGACCAGCTGCGCGGCTCGGCGGCCCTGCTGATGCAGCTCTACCAGAACGAGCAGAGCCGCCAGGCATAATCTCCGCGCGGCCGCGCTGTTTTGCTTGACGCCCCTTCCGACAGACAGTATAATGAAACCAGCTTGTGAAAGGCTGTTTTCCGCCGGATGCGGAGGAAAGGAGTTTGTGCCTTGAAAGTGACCAAACGGGAACGGTCGGTCTGGCCGGTCTACTTTATCGCCATCGTGTGGGTGATCGCCGCTTTTGGCTTTGGCATCCACTCCGTGCTCGGCTATCTCAGCGCCGCCGTCTTCTCCGCCGCCGCCTTCTTTGTCGGCCGAGCCATCTTCCCGGACAAGATTACAGAGGAGGAGATCCCGGAACCGGAGCCGGATGACCCGGAGCTGGCCGCGCTGAAAAAGGAGCGCGACCGCGCCCTGTCCGAGATTCGCCGTCTCAACGACAACATTGAGGACGAGGAGATCTCCGCGCAGCTGTCCCACATCGAGGAGGTGACGGGGCAGATCTTCGACTATGTCCTCGCCCAGCCGGAAAAGCGCAGCGCGATCCGCCGCTTTATGGACTACTATCTCCCCACCACCATCAAGCTGCTCAACCAGTATGACCGGATGGACAGCCTCGGCGCCCAGGGGGAGAACATCACCGCCGCCAAGGAGAAGATTCGCGCCATGCTCGCCACCGTCTCCGACGCGTTTGACAAACAGCTCGACAGCCTGTTCCAGGACGCGTATATGGACGTGTCCGCCGAGATCACCGTGCTCGAGCAGATGATGGCCCAGGAGGGGCTGACCGGCGGCATGGACAGCCGCTGACACCCAGAGCATCCCCATCTATTTTGACATTTGGAGGAGAGAGAAATGAGTGAAATCAACCTGACCCTCGACCCGATGGGCGAGGCCGCTGCCCAGCAGCCCGCCGCTCCCACCCTGACGCTGAACCCCGAGGCGGAGGAGAAAAAGGAGGCCCCTGTCGTCGATCTGGACGAGCAGCTGCTCAGCGAGGCGGAGAAAAAAGTGGTGGATGAGTTCTCCAAGAAGATCGACATCCGTGACTCCAACCAGGTGCTGCAGTACGGCGTCGCCGCGCAGAAGAATGTGGCCGCCTTTTCCACCAACGCGCTCAACAAGGTCAGCACCCGTGACCTGGGCGAGGTGGGCGACGCGCTCAGCTCGCTGGTTGTCCAGCTGAAGAATAATACGCCGGGCGAGCAAAAGAAGACAGGCTTTTTCCGCCGCAGCAAGGTCAAGCTCGACGAGATGCGCGCCCAGTACGCCAAGGCGGAGGCCAACGTTGACCAGGTGACCAAGATTCTGGAGCAGCATCAGGTCAACCTGATGAAGGACGTGGCCATGCTTGACCAGATGTATGAGCTCAACCAGCAGTATTACAAAGAACTGACGATGTATATCCTCGCCGGCAAGAAGAAGATCAAGGAGCTGCAGGCCGGCGAGCTGGAGGAGCTGAAAAAGCGCGCCCAGACCACCGGCCGGCAGGAGGACGCGCAGGCCTACAACGACTTTGCCAACCTCATCAACCGCTTTGAGAAGAAGCTGCACGATCTGGAGCTCACGCGGATGGTCTCCGTACAGATGGGGCCGCAGACCCGCCTGCTGCAGAACAACGACACCATGATGATCGAGAAAATCCAGACCTCTCTGGTCAACACCATCCCGCTCTGGAAGAGCCAGATGGTGCTCGCCCTCGGTCTGGAGCGTTCCCGTCAGGCCACCGCGGCGCAGACCGCCGTGACCAATATGACCAACGAGCTGCTGCGCAAAAACGCTGAGATGCTGCACATGGGCACCGTGGCCACCGCCAAGGAGGCAGAGCGCTCCATCGTGGACATTGAGACGCTGCAGCACACCAACCAGCAGCTGATCTCCACGCTCGACGAGGTCATCTCCATCCAGCAGGAGGGCCGTCAGAAGCGCCTGGAGGCCGAGGTGGAGCTGGGCCGCATTGAAGGTGAGCTCAAGCAGAAGCTGCTCTCCCTCCGTGGATGATTCTCCCGGACCGGCGCAGAAAGAAAGCAGGTGAGTTGCGCTGAGTGCATTGAAAAAATTTCCGGTGGCCGTCGCCATCACCGCATTGATCGTGGCGGGGTGTATCGCCTACAGTATTTTCCTCGCCCCGGTGGCGGTGGCCGGCGTCCGGCCGGGTGACTGGATCCTGGACGAGGCAAACGTGCTCGACGAGGCCACCGAGGAGTCTATCCAGTCCTATAATCAGTCCTTTGACAGCAGTTACGGCAGCATTATCGCTGTGGCAACCGTCCCCTCTACCCGCGGCTGGGAGATGGGCGACTACGCCATGGAGCTGGCAACCGACTGGACATTGAGCCAGAACGACCTTATTCTGCTGCTGGATACCGGCGGGCAGGACGCCTACTTCCTGGAGGGCGGTAACTGGAGTACACTGGACTGTTCGGCCATGTTGGACGAATATGTGGCCACCGACTTCTTCGAGAGCGACTATGACAGCGCAGTGCTCAGCCTGTTTTCCGGCATGTCCGCCTGGTTCCAGGCCAACGCCGGTGGCGAGTCCGCCGTCCTGCCCGGCTCCGGCAGCGCCGCGCCAGGCGGGGCCTATGACGGCGCCTCCTCCGGCGGCGGGGCCTCGGCAGTCGGATGGGTCGTGCTCGGTCTGATGGTGATCGTCCTCATCTTTCTCTTTCTCGCCTCGGCGGAGCGCGCGCGCTACCGCACCTGGCATCGTCAGTACGGCTCTGTGCCCAACCCGACGGTATTGTTTGTCCCCATCTTCCCCTGGCACCGGCCGGGCAGCCGCTGGTTTCACCGGATGCAGCGCCGTCCTCCCCCTCCCCCGCCGAGACGCGGTCCGAGAGGGCCTCGCGGGCCGGGCGGACCGGATTGGCCGGGCGGCTTTGGCGGCGGCTTCGGCGGGCCGGGCCGTGGCGGAGGCTTTGGCGCAGGCCGCGGCGGCGGTTTCGGAACGGGCCGCGGCGGTGGCTTTGGCAGCCGAGGAGGAGGCTTCGGCGGACATGGCGGCGGCTTTGGCGGCGGAGGCTTCGGCGGCGGCAGCGGAGGCGGCTTTGGTGGAGGCCGCGGCGGCGGTTTCGGCAGCTGACGCACCGCATCCCAGACCGGCATGAGATAGAAAATCGCCCCTTCCCGGGCAATGTATCCCGGGAAGGGGTGTTCGAGTGTGTCGACTTTGTTGACACGCTTGAGGCTGTCAAAAAAGTGTTTTTGACAGCCTTTCGCGCAAATGCAAGCATTTGCGCGAGTTTGCAGCCCTCCCACGCGCACGGATTTTTGTTCCAAAAATCCGCACACTCGTCGGACTATCAGTATTTTTGGCCCGGTACATGCCCGTGCCAAAAATGAATTGGACTCTATTTGGCTCTCCGAGCCAAACTCGGTGAGACCTTTTTTGACAGTCTGGAGCGTGTCGACTTTGTCGACACGCTCGAACAAAATCTGCGATTTTGTTCAAAGCATGCGGCCGACCCGCGCGCCCCTGCGGAGCACACTCTCGGCCTCCCTGTGTTTTTTGGCCGGTACAACAAGGTGAATTGCCCCGCAGGGGCAAGAGAGGGCCCCCTGGGGGGTGCCCGTCCAAAAAACAAACTTCACTTTATTTTGTTGCTGCCGCAACAAAACTCCTGCGGAGGGCTTTCCAAACTTTTCATCTGAGCTTGAAATCGGCCAATATACTTTTTCGACAGTCTGAATCGCCCTTTCCCGGGCAATATATCCCGGGAAAGGGCGTTCTCTCTTATGCTCTTTCTTATGGACAGACCCTCAAGGGTCTTTTGTCACATCTCGCGCCTGGCCTCTTCCAGCTCCTCCCCCATCACTGCCATCACATAGGTCTGAATCAGCTGGGCGGCAGCGTCAAAGCTCAGGCCGTCGGAGTCGAGGATGAGATGATAGTTCTCCCGCAGGCCCCAGCGGCGGTCGGAGTAGAAGTTGTGATAGGCGGCACGGCACTTGTCGATCTGCTTGACATAGGCGCGCGCCCGGGACTCGGTGAGCGTCAGGCGCTCCATCGTGCGCTTCACCCGCGACTCAATGCCCGCCTGGATAAACACATTCACCGTGTGCGTATAGCCCGCCAGCACATCGTCTGCGCAGCGGCCCACGATCACCGCGGGCGTCTGGTCCGCCACGGTGCGGATAATGGACGATTGCACGGAGTAGAGCTGGTCACTGATGGGCATGGAATAGGCGCTGCCCGCACCCAGACGGTTGATGGCGTACAGGAAGCTGTTTGTGGCAGTCGTCTCCTCCACCCGGCGGAAAAGCTTGGGATCAAAATTGCTCTCCTTTGCCGCCAGCTCGATGATCTCATTGTCATAGAACGGGATATCCAGCAGCTTGGCCAGCCGGCGGCCGATCTCCTGGCCCCCGGAGCCAAACTGGCGGCTGATGGTGATCACTGGATAGGTCTTCATTGCGGTCACACCCCTTTTCAACGGCACCGATTCTGCCGGTTTTCTGCCTCTATTATAGCAAGTTCCTCCGTGATATGCAAGACACTTTTTTGATAGTATTTCACGATATTCCGCCGCATTGGCAGGGAATGCGAATCAAAAACATTCCCCGGCACGGCGGTCGGCCGCGCCGGGGTCTGTCACCCGGTGATCAGCGGAACGTCACCGGCGGCGGCGCCCGCCCTTATAGTTTCTCGGGCGGCGGGTACCGGTGTAGTTGGCCCCATAGCGGCGCTTCGGACGCAGCAGCGTAAAGCGCAGGACGACGATGAGCACCAGAATCACCGCCAACGCGATGACACCGGTCAGCCAGTAGTCGGCGATAAAGGTCTCGATCGCCTCCTTCCGGGCGAGGAAGACGGACTGCTCGACGTCGTCGAGCGCGACCAGGTCGACCGAGCCGTATTCCTGATCCTGAAGATAGACGGTGAGCGTGCCGAGCACATCTCCGCGGGAGACCGGCGCCTCCACCGACTCGACCACCTGGATGTCGGTGGTAAAGTCCTCCTCCGTCACGTCATTGGGCAGCAGAGCCTGCAGGCTGCCCTCCGGTCCGACGAGCACGCTGTCCACATCCACGCCCAGCGTCACCGCCACCTCCGCCACCGGGTCGGTGGTCGTCAGAATATCGTGCACGGAGAAGTTGTCAAATCCCCACTGGAGCAGACGGGAGGACTCAGAAAACTGATAGCGGTGCGTGCCCGCATCGTCCACGACGGTGTCCGCCCCCATGACGACCGAGATGAGCATCGTCCCATCCTGCTCGGCCGCCGCCAGCAGGCAGTAGCCCGCCGCGTCCGTCGTACCGGTCTTGATGCCGATGCAGTTCTCGTAGACATAGCCGGAATAATAGTTGCTCGTCAGCAGCCCGTTGCTGTTGTAGAACGTCCGCTCCTCGCTCATGTTGGTCGCCGGGACGGTATAGGACTCAGTGCTGACGATGGTGCGAAATGTCTCATTCTGCATCGCCTGACGGGCGATCAGATAGAGGTCATAACAGGTGGTGTAGTGGTTCTCGTCATGCATGCCGTGCGGGTTTGCAAAGTGGGTGCCGGTGCAGCCCAGTTCAGTTGCCCGGGCGTTCATCCGCGCGACAAAGGAGTCCACCGAGCCGGAGAGGTACTGCGCGAGGATATTGGCCGCCTCGTTGGCCGAGGGCAGCAGCAGGCAGTAGAGCAGGTCCTCCAGGCGCATGGTCTCTCCGATCTGGATATTCTGCGTGGTCGCGTCCGAGGTGACGCCGCGCCAGGTCTCGCTGCCGGCGGTAACCTCGTCGTCGAGCGACATATCGCCCCGGTCCACCGCCTCTAAAATGAGCAGCGCCGTCATCACCTTGGTGATGCTGGCCGGGTAGACGCGCTCATAGGCGTTCTGCTCGTAATAGATCATATCCTCCGTGGCGTTGACCAACAGCGCCGCCTCCGACTGGACGTGATAATCGGCCACGCTCTGGGACACCTCAGCCAGATCAATCGCGCGCGCACCGGGCGCCAGCAGCGTGACGGCCAGCGCCAGCGTGAGGAGAATTGCGAATATACGTGTCTTTTTCATAGCAAACTCCTGTCATCCATGCAAAAGTATGTTATAATAGTATCTGCCGCTTCGCGGTGGATGCTGCCCAAAATGTTTTTCCCCGCCGCGACCGCGCGGCGACGGTGGTTGCAGCAGACATTATTATAGCAGACAAGCCGGCGCCGTGCAACGCCCAGAGCGGGCGGCGCAGCACCGGAGGAGGGACAGACGGCATGAAGATTCTGGTGGTGGACGACGAGGCCGTCCTGGTCAAGGGACTGAAGTTCAATCTGGAAAATGAGGGCTATCAGGTGCTCACCGGTTCCAGCGGGACCGAAGCGGTCGCTCTGGCCCGGCAGGAGCGGCCTGACCTCATCTTACTGGACGTGATGATGCCGGAAGTGGACGGGCTGCACGCCTGCATGCAGATCCGCTCCTTCTCCAACGTGCCCATCATTATGCTCACCGCCAAGGGGGAGGATCTGGACAAGATCATGGGCTTTGAGTGCGGCGCGGACGACTACGTCACCAAGCCCTTCAATGTACTCGAGCTGAAAGCGCGCGTCAAAGCCCTTCTCCGCCGCGCGGCGGCCCGTCCGTCCGGCGACGACTGGCACGATCCGGACGAGACGATCCAGATCGGGCATATTCTGCTCGACCGCGTCTCCCGCAATGTGCGGCGCGAGGGGCTCTGGGTGGAGCTGACCGCCCGGGAATTTGACCTGCTTGAGCTGCTCATGAGCCATCCCGGCCGGGTTTTCAGCCGGGAGCAGCTGCTCGACCAGGTCTGGGGCTATGAGTATCAGGGCGATTACCGGACGGTGGACGTGCACATCCGCCGTCTGCGGGAAAAGGTGGAGTTGGTGCCCGCCTCGCCGCAGTATATCCTGACCAAGTGGGGGGTGGGGTACTATTTCCGGAAAGAGTGAGCGCGCCGCCGGTGGGGAGGGACGCGCCGCGCGCCGGAAGATCCCCCTCCACCGCAGCCTGCAGACCAAATTCGCCATCAGCTACATCTGCATCATCGCCGCTGTGCTGCTGGTGATGAACACCTATCCCCTACTCGCCTCGCAGAATCTGGCCTTCACTTCCAAGCAGACCGCGCTGGAAAACGAGGCGTCCGTCCTCGCCTCCAACCTCTCCGCCCTGGAGACGCTCACGGAGGAGAACGTGGCCCAGGTGATGGCCCTGATCGGGGAGGGCAGCCTGAATCGGGTCCTGGTGACGGACACACTCGGGCTCGTCCTCTATGACAGCGAGGCGGGAGAGAACAGCGCAGTGGGAGACTACGCCCTGTTTCAAGCGGTTGTCCTCGCCCTGCGGGGGCAGGACACCTTTCATTCCTCCTACACGGACGGCGTCTTTCGCTCTGAGGCCGCCCAACCGGTCATCTACCGCAACAGCACGATCGGGGCGGTCTACCTCTATGAGTACGACAGCGAGCAAGGTCTGCTGCTCACCGGGCTGCAAACCAATCTGTTGCGCATCTCCGTCGTGGTCTGTGTCGCCGCCCTGCTCATCAGCGTGGTATTGGCCTGGCGGATGACGCGGCGTGTGAGCGACCTGCTGGACGCCATTCAGATTCTGCGCTCCGGCGAGTACTCCCACCGCATCCGGCTGGCCGGCCGGGACGAGCTGGCGCTGCTGGCGGACGAGTACAACCAGCTCACCCAGCGTCTGGAGCGCACGGATGAGGTACGCCGGCGCTTTGTCTCCGACGCCTCACACGAGCTCAAGACCCCGCTGGCGAGCATCAGCCTGCTCACCGACTCCATTCTGCAAAGCGACGGGATGGACCAGGCAACCATGCGGGAGTTTGTCGCCGACATCGGCCAGGAGGCCGGGCGGCTCAACCGCATCACGGAAAAGCTGTTGGCCCTCACCCGTCTGGACGGGGCGGGGTCGGTACAGCGCGTGCCGGTGGACGTGCGCCAGACGGTGGAAGACGTGCTGCGGATGCTCGAGCCGCTCGCCCACAGCCGCGGCATCACCTTTGAGACCGAGCTCGCCCCGGAAGAGGAGGACTGCCGCGTGCTGGCGACGGAGGATGACCTGTATCAGATTCTCTTCAATCTGGTGGAAAACGCCATCAAGTACAACTGCCCGGCCGGGCTGGTGCGCGTGCTCGCCGGACGGGAGGAGAACCGGGTCTTCCTGCGCGTAGAGGACACCGGCATCGGCATCCCGGAGAGCGAGCGGGAAAAGGTCTTCGACCGCTTTTACCGCGTGGACAAGGCCCGCTCACGCGCAGCCGGCGGGACCGGCCTGGGCCTGTCCATCGTGCGCGACACGGTCCACCTGCACGGCGGATGGATCGGCGTCGGGCCGCGCGCCGGGGGCGGCACCTGGTTCCAGGTGACCTTTCCCGCTGCCGGAGAGGGGGGTATGCGATGAAAGGCCGGCTGCTTCCCCTGCTTCTGGCGTTGGCGGTACTGCTGAGCGCCTGCGGCCGGACCTCTTCGCCCGAAGACGCCCCGCTGGTCTACTATGCCGTCCGGTCTGATGCCGGCCCTGGACAGAGCGCCGTGCGCGGCGTCGCCTGGCCAGAGGAGGACGGGACGCCCACGGTGGAGACCTTTTTCCGCCGCCTGACGGAGACACCGGAGGACGGGGCGCTTTACACCGTCTTTCCGGAAAATCTGCGTCTGCTCTCCTGGGAGCTGGAGGACGGGCTGCTGCGGCTGGACGTCTCGGAGGAGTACAGCGGCCTCGCCGGCATCTCGCTGACGGTGGCCAACTACTGCATTGTGCTGACGATGAGCCAGCTGGACGGTGTCTCCTCCGTCTCCATCACCGTGGCCGGCAGCCCCCCGCCGGAGGGCGGAAACGCCCCGCGCACGGCTGGGGACGCCCTGCTGACCGGGATTCTGCCCGACCCGACGCTGACCGGCTTGCAGCTCTATTTCCCGCTCGCCGACGGCTCGGATCTGGGCACGGAATACCGGGAAGTACAGCTGCACGATGTCAGCCCGGGCGCTCAGGTGTCCGCAGTGCTTGAGGCCCTCATCCAAGGGCCGGCCAGCGGCGAGATGACCTCTCCCTTTGAGGGCTTGGAGGTCCAGCTCTCCTGCGAGCTGGTGGACGAGGTCTGCCTGCTCACTCTGACCGACAGCTGGGCGGAGGTGCTGCGCTCCGACGCGCTGAGCCGCCAGGCGCTGGTCAACTCGCTGTGCGAGTTGGACGGCGTGGAGGCCGTAGCCTTCTCCTGGCCGGGGGGCGACGCCCCTGAGCTGGAGGGGACGTTCCCCTATGAATGACGAAAACCGCCCGGAAGGCTTTTGAGCCGCCTTCCGGGCGGTATCTTCTTTGGCCTGTGAGACCGGCGTCAGCGCTTGGGGATGATGAGCGCCCGGATCGCGTTGAGCACGGCCAGGACCATCACCCCGACATCGGCAAAGATGGCCAGCCACATATTGGCAATGCCCAGCGCCCCCAACAGCAGGCAGATCAGCTTGATCCCGATGGCGAAGACGATATTCTGATAGACAATCCGCAGGCACTTGCGGGAGATGCGGATTGCCCGCGCGATTTGCATCGGGTCGTCGTCCATCAGGACCACGTCGGCGGCCTCGATGGCGGCATCCGACCCCATCGCGCCCATGGCGATGCCAATGTCGGCCCGACGGAGCACCGGGGCGTCGTTGATGCCGTCGCCGACGAAGGCGAGCTTGGCCTGCTCGGGCTTATCGCGCAACAGCTCCTCCACCTTTTCTACCTTATCGGCCGGTAGCAGCCCGCTGTAGACCTGGTCAATGCCCAGCGTCTCCGCCACCTGATTGGCCACGCTTTGCACATCGCCGGTGAGCATGACGGTCTTGCGCACGCCGGCGGCCTTCAGCGCCGCAATTGCCTCCCGGGACTGCGGCTTGACGACGTCGGAGACGACGATATGACCGGCATATTTCCCGTCCACTGCCAGATGAATGATCGTCCCCACGCTGTGGCAGGGGATGCAGGCGATGCCCAAGTGCTCCATCAGCTTGTCGTTTCCGGCGGCCACCTCGACGCCGTCCACCCGGGCCACCACGCCATTGCCGCTCAGCTCCCGGATATCGGACACGCGGGAGCGGTCGATTTCCTTTCCGTACGCCCGCTGCAGGCTCTTGCTGATCGGGTGGGAGGAGGCGCTCTCGGCCAGGGCGGCGTACTCCAGCAGTTTTTCGTCCTCCATCTCGTTGTGGTGAATGCCGTTGACCTCGAACACGCCCTGCGTCAGGGTTCCGGTCTTGTCAAAGACCACAATGCGGGTCTGAGACAGCGTCTCGAGATAGTTTGAGCCCTTGACCAGCACGCCGGCCTTGCTCGCCGCGCCGATGCCGGCGAAGAAGGAGAGCGGAATGCTGATCACCAGCGCGCAGGGACAGGAGATGACCAGGAAGGTAAGCGCCCGGTAAACCCAGGTCCCCCACTGCGCGTCCAGGCCGAGCAGCAGCATCCGGACCAGTGGCGGCAGGAGGGCCAGCGCCAGCGCCGCGTAGCAGACCGCCGGGGTATAGACGCGGGCAAATTTGGAGATGAAGTCCTCCGACCGGGACTTGCGGGAGGAGGCGTTCTCTACGAGATCCAAAATCTTGGAGACGGTGGACTCGCCAAACTCCTTCGTGGTCTGAATGCGCAGCAGTCCTGTCATATTGATGCATCCGCTGATAATCGCGTCCCCCGGCTGCACCTCTCGCGGCAGGCTCTCGCCGGTCAGCGCGGCCGTGTTCAGCGTGGCGCTGCCCTCCAGCACCGTGCCGTCAATCGGCACCTTCTCGCCCGGCTGGACGACAATGACGCTGCCGACCTCCACCTCGTCCGGGTCCACCTGCTCCAGGCGGCCGTCCACCTCAATATTGGCGTAGTCCGGACGGATATCCATCAGGTCGCTGATATTGCGGCGGCTCTTGCCCACCGCATAGCTCTGGAACCACTCGCCAATCTGGTAAAACAGCATGACGGCGATCGCCTCGAGGTAGTCCCCGCTGCGCTCATAGATCGCCAGCGCCAGCGCACCCACGGTGGCCACTGCCATCAGGAAGCACTCGTCAAAGACCTGGCGGTTCTTGATGCCCTTGGCCGCCTTGAGCAGGATATCGTAGCCGATCACCAGATAGGGCACCAGATAGAGCGCAAAGCGAACCCAACCCGTCGCCGGCACAAAGTTCAGCACAACCAGCAGCGCCGCGGCAGTCAGGATACGCACAAGCATGACCTTCTGTTTGCGATTCATCACAATCTCTCCCCCATTTGAACGTCTTACCTTTCAGCCGCCCCAAACACATGAACATTCATTCATATGTTTGGGGTAAAAGCAGCGCCGCCATAATTCCTTATGGGGGCGCGTCACGCAGATGCTTTAGAGGAAGACCTCGCAGTCATCCTCCACCCGCTTACAGTTTCTCCGCACCTGCTGCATCACCGCCTTGTGGTCCTGACCCTCCTCAAACTCGACGGTCATTTTCAGGGTCATGAAGTTGACGACGGCGTCTCTGACACCTGCGGTCTGGCGGGCGGCCTGCTCCATCTTGTTGGCACAGTTGGCACAGTCCACGTCAATCTTATAGGTCTTTTTCATGTATGTCCTCTCCTTTTTACATCTGTTCATTTGAACGATTAAACATTTGATTAACCGTAAGGCTATTATATGCCTGCTCTTCGCTGTTGTCAATGGCCGGGACAAAAATTTTTCTTTTTCCCGGAGCGCGATCTGTGGTAGACTATTGAGGAAGGGAGGGATCCGCATGCCGGAGAAAAAGCTGCCCCATGACCACGGTCAGAACGAAGAGCAGGGCCTGAGCCACATGCCAAGCGCGGCCGGCTTTCAGGCGGCGGCGGAGCTGTTCAAACAGTTGGGAGATGGGAGCCGCATCCGCATTTTCTGGCTGCTGTGCCACTATGAGGAGTGTGTTGTCAATCTCTCCGGCCTGATGGAGATGAGCAGCCCGGCGGTGTCCCATCACCTCAAGCAGCTGCGCGCCGCAGGACTGATCGTCAGCCGCCGCGAGGGCAAAGAGGTCTACTACCGCGCCGCGGACACCACCACCGCGCGGCTGCTGCACCGGATGATCGAACAGCTGGCAGAAACCGCCTGTCCGGACGAGACGGGTGGGGCAGGCGCACGCCGCTGAACGAGAGGCATAGGAAATCGAAAAGGCCAGAGAGCAGTCTTTTCTGCTCTCTGGCCCTTTCTCGCTGCTAATCGGCGCCGGCTATGTGAAAATCAATAGCGCAGGACAAAATAGATGACGTAGACCCAGCTCAACAGCCCGTGCACAATCGCCCAGCCGACAGAATGCCAATTGGTATAGCTGATGACCATGGCCAGGGCGCTGCCAAAGGTGATCCCTGTCTTTACCGTCTTTTGAATGACCGTCTGCGGATGCTCCCCCATTGCGATCTTCCTCCTCTGTCTGTATGGACTCGACCGGCTCACCGCTCCACGACAACCGTCAGCAACACCAGATCACTGTCCCCTGTATTGACAATGCTGTGCTCCGAGCCCTTTTTGCAGATATGGCAGATCCCCGGGCCCAGCAGCTCCTCTTCCCCGTCACAGACGGCCTTTCCGGTCCCCGAGAGAATGAAATTGATATCGTCGCTCGTCAGGTGCCGGTGGGTCCCGATCGACCCGCCGGGATGGATCCGGCAAGGGATGATCTTTCCATTTTCAGAGCGATATATTTTTGCGGACATCTCCCCGGTCCCCTGATTCATGCCTGGTACACGGACTTCCGCAATCTCGTGAAAATCAATCCGCATTTCCATTTCCCCGCTTTCCGAACAATCCAATCATCTCACGCCAGCCCAAGCTCGATCAGCGTGCGGGCAACGCCGTCTTCCGCGCAGGCCGGGCAGATTCGGTCGGCCTGCCGTTTGACCTCCTCCTGGCCGTTGGCCATGGCGAAACCAAGGCCCGCCGCGCGCAGCATGGCCAGGTCGTTTGTGCTGTCCCCGAAGGCAACGGCGTCCTCCGGCGTCAGACCCAGTTTGCGGCAGATGGCGGCCAGTGCGAGCCCCTTATCCACCTCCCGCCGGTTCAGCTCACCGCAGACGGCGTCCAGCCCAGGAAAAAGATTGTCAAACAGGGTAAATGTAAAACGGTCATCCAAGGCCGCGTGGAGCCCCTGCAGCCGCGTGCAATCCGGTGCGAAGAAGCACACCTTGTAGCATGGCTCTGCATGGTATTCGCTGACATCCTGAATCCGCAGCGTTTTCTTTACAGTCTCGAAAAAGGACTCCAGCTCCGGCGTATAGTCCGGCCAATTCCGCACACGGTCCAAGTCGCTGTAATTCCCCTCCGCGCACTCGAGCACATAGGCGGCGTCTTCTGCTTCCAATGCGCGCAGCACCTGCCGGCAGAGCTCCGGGGCCATCGGTTGGTCTAGAATGACTTCATCGCCCACCTCTGCGTGCGCCCCTGCGCTGGTAATCAAACCGTCAAACCCGATCGCGCGCACTGCATCCGGAATGCCGCAGATACTGCGTCCGGTGGAGAGAAAGGTGTAGTGACCCCGCTCCCGCGCCCGGCGAATGGCCTCGACCGTTACCTGAGTAGGTTGTTCTCCCGGCATACAAAGCGTGCCGTCAATATCAAAAAAAATTAGCTTCCGCATAAATGTACTCCTTTTATCCATAAGCCGGGACTAGCGCAGTCCCTCAAATGCATTGTATCAGACCGGGCGAAAACTGGCAAGAGGGGAGCGAAATTTGCCGTATCGGCAAATCTTTGGAAGCAGCAGGTTCTTTTTCGTATGATTCCCAGAGTATCTCCGCCCAAAAGGAAAGAAACTAAAACGACCGGCGGCATACAGTACCACCGGCGCGACAGTAATGACAAAGGGAGGTTCACGAAACGATGAAAGGATTGGCAACGCTTCTGGCGCTGACCATGGCGCTGCTGTTGACTGCATGCGGCGGTCGGGGCAACACAATGTCGAATAACAACGGCGGACAGACCAGCGGCGGCGCTGGGCAGACAGCAACGGACAGCCAGTATGAGGCGGACGAAAACGGCCGTGTCGAGGGCGAGAATGGCACGTCTGACCGCGACAACGGCAATAGTGTCGCCGATGACATGAAAGACGTAGTGGATGACACGGCAAACGCCGCGGAAGACGTGGCTGATGGAGTGGTTGACGGCGCACGCCGTGTCACGGACGACGTGATTGACGGAGTGGATGACGCCGCAGACTCCGTCCGTGACGGGATGGACCGCGCAGCGAATTCAAACCGCACCAATACGGATCGCAACAGCTAAATTGTGCAAACCCAAGGCGGCGTGAGCCTTCACGCCGCCTTCGGCTTTTCACGAAAAAAGACGGCCACCTGAGTGACCGTCTTAGTGTGTTGGCACTACCAATTTTCCCGGGCCGTCTCCAGCCAAGTATCGTAGGCGCAGGTGAGCTTAACTGCCGTGTTCGGAATGGGAACGGGT
>DVJB01000072.1 GCA_018710845.1 Candidatus Onthomonas avicola | reverse complement strand
AGGCGCGCAGGGCGGGAGGCTCGATCTACGGGCAGGTCAACGACTGGGTCGCCTCCGTCCTGCCGGAGGAGTGCCAACTGATCTTTCTGCCGTTTCTGAACGGGTCCAACGAGGACCCGCTGGCCAAGGGGACCTTTGTCGGCCTGACCGGCTTTCACGACCGCCGGCATATGCTGCGCGCGGTATATGAGGGGGTCGTATTCAGCCACCTGACGCATGTGAACAAGCTGCTGCGAAACCGGTCCCGCCCGGCCAGTGTCCGCCTCGCCGGCGGAGCGGCCAATTCCCCGGTCTGGGTGCAGATCTTTGCCGATGCGCTCCAGATTCCGGTGGATAGCATCGAGGATAAGGAGCTCGGCGCGCAGGGGGCGGCGATGGCGGCAGGCGTCGCGGCGGGCGTCTATCGGGACTATGCCGATGCGGCGGCCCGAACCGTGCGCCTGACCGGGACCGTACAGCCGCGCGCGGAATATGCACGGCACTACCAGGAGAAGTATTCCGTCTATCGCGATGTGGTTGATCGCCTGAACGGCCTTTGGGAGCGGTTTGCAGACTGACCTCCGGTTCTGTGCAAAGTACCCGGAGAGTGCCGGTTAGGCCCTGTTGGATATGCCTGGCTTTGTCAGACAGGTCCTGACCCAAAACTGACGCTGTCAGAAAAAGGTTATGGGAAGACACACTTCACGTCTTCCCATAACCTTTTTCATGTCATTTGATGGAGTCCAGAGAGGGTGCTCGCGTGTCAGAACACCAGCCGGCCCACCTGATAGATCACAAAGGTGACGCACCAGGCGACTGCGAGCTGGAAGAGGGCGGACAGTGCCATCCACCGCGTGCTGCCAGACTCCTTTCGAATGGTGGCCAGCGTCGCGGCGCACGGGATGTAGAGCAGGCAGAACACCATCAGGCAAAACGCGTTGAGCGGACCGAAGCCCAGCTGGCCGAGCAGCCCGGCCAGCTCCGTCATCCCGGCGGTGGAGTTGACGTTGGGCACGGCGAAGAGCACCGCGCAGCTGGACACGACCACCTCTTTCGCGGAGATGCCGGCGATGAGCGCCACGGCGATCTGCCAGAAGCCCAGGCCGATTGGCATGAAGAAGGGCACCAGCGCGTGGCCCAGCGTCGCTCCGAAGCTGTCTGCCATCTCGGTGACGTAGCCGGTGGGGCCAAAGTTGAGAATGATCCACATCAGGATGGAGGCGACAAAGATGGTTGTGCCCGCCTTGGTGAGATAGTCCTTCACCTTCTCCCACACGTAGATAAACACTGTGCGGGCGCTGGGCGCCTTGTACTCCGGAAGCTCGATGAGCAGGTAGTGCTCCGCTTTCTTTTTGTCCAGCAGGTGGATGACCGCCGCGGCTGCAATGGCGACGAGCAGCCCGATCAGGTACATGGAGTAGGCCGCGAGCATGGCGTAGTCGCCAAAAAACATCTCGGCAAACAGGATGTAGATCGGCAGCCGCGCGCTGCAGCTCATAAACGGCGTGACCAGCATGACCCGCAGCCGGTCCCGCCGGTTTTCCAGTGCGCGGGAGGCCATGATGGCGGGCACCGTACAGCCAAAGCCGAGCATCATCGGGATAAAGGCCCGCCCGGACAGGCCGAGCCGGCTCATCACCCCCTCCATCACGTAGGCCACGCGGGCCATATACCCGCTGTCCTCCAGGAAGGCGAGCGCCAGAAACAGGATGGCGATGTTGGGCAGGAAGGTCAAAATGCCGCCCACGCCGGCGATGATGCCGTCCACCAGCAGGGACTGCAGCATGGCGTTCACCCCGAGGGCGTCCATCCCGGTGCTCACCAGCGCGGAGAACTGCTCGATCGCCGCCTCAAAGTAGCCCTTGAGCCAGTCGCCGATGGTGAAGGTGAGAAAGAACACCACCGCCATAATCCCCAGAAAGATCGGGATGCCCCAGATGCGGTGCGTCAGCAGCCGGTCCGCCCGCTCCGTGAGGGCGTCCTGCCGGTCCTTGTTGAAGAGCACTTCCCGGATGATCTCGTCAATGAAATCATATTTCTCGTTGATGATGTCGGACTCATAGCTTCGGTCGATCACCTCCGGCAGGTTTACCGGATAGCGCTGGGTGATCTCCCGGTCCTGCTCGAGCAGCTTAATCGCGTGCCAGCGGTAGTTGGTCAGCTCGGGATAGCGCCGCTGCAGCTCGGCGGTGATGAGGTCGATCTTGTCCTCGATCCTGTCGCTGTAGACCATGGCGTATTCCGCGTGGTGGTCGTGCCGGTGGTGAGAGGGCTGCGCGTGCTGGTGAATGAGCCGGTCCGGGCCGGTGCTGTCCTTGTGGTGGGCGGCCGCGTGCAGCAGCACGTCCAGCCCGGTCCGCCTGCGCGCCGAGACCGGAATGACCGGGATGCCCAGCATCTCCGGCAGGCGGTGGATGTCGATCTCCATGCCGCGCTTTTCGACAATATCCATCATATTGAGCGCCAGCACCACCGGCTTGCCCAGCTCCAGGAGCTGGAGGGTGAGGTAGAGGTTGCGCTCAAGCGCGGAGGCGTCGGCCACGTCGATGATGACGTCCACCTCGTCGCTGAGGATGAACTGGCGCGCCACCTGCTCTTCCATCGTGTAGGAGGTCAGGCTGTAGGTGCCCGGCAGGTCCACCAGGCGGATATTCAGGTCGTGCGAGCGGATGGCTCCCTCCACCTTCTCCACCGTCACGCCGGGCCAGTTGGCCACCTTCAGGTTTGCGCCTGTGTAAGCGTTGAAAAGGGTGGTCTTGCCGCAGTTCGGATTGCCAATGAATCCGATGGTCATATTTCCGCTCATGCGACCGCCTCCACCAGAATGTTTTTTGTGATATTCCGTCCCAGGGCAAAGCGCGTGCCCCGCACCTTGACGATCAGCACGCCGCGGGACTTGCTGTTGAGCACGGACACGCTGGTACCGGTGGTCATCCCGAGCGCCTCCAGGCGCTTTTCCAGATCGTGCGGCAGGCAGATGGACGCGACACGGTAGCTGCTGCCGATCTTCCCCTCGCTCAGAGACATATCCTCTCCTCCTTCATCCGGCCGGACAGGCCGGTCAGCACTATTTTAACACGCACCGCTCCGATTGAACAGGGGCGGAGGCGTCTACACGACAATTTCCGCCCGGCTGCCGCCGCTGCGGGCCTTGGTCACGACGATCTGGCGGTCAATCCGCTCGCGCAGTTCGGCCACGTGGGAGATGACGCCGACCAGCCGTTCTCCCTCCGTCAAATCGGCCAGGGCGCGCATCGCCTGGGCCAGCGCGTCCTCGTCCAGGGAGCCAAAGCCCTCGTCGACGAACATGCTCTCCAGACGCACGCCGCCGGCCTCCGACTGCACCTCTTCCGCCAGGCCGAGCGCGAGGGCGAGGGAGGCGAGGAAGGACTCCCCGCCGGAGAGAGACTTCACGCTGCGCCGGGTGCCGTTATAGTGGTCAATCACGTCCAGCTCCAGCCCGCTCTGGCTGCGGTTGTTCTCCGCCTCCGTCCGGCGTACCAGCTCGTACTGTCCGTCCGACATGGTGAAAAAGCGGGTGTTTGCCCGCGCAAGTACGCGCTCAAAGCAGGCGGCCTGTACGTAGGTCTCCAGCATCAGCTTCTCCTTGCCGGGAAGGTTGCCGTTGGCGGTGTTGGAGAGCGCGCGGACCCACGACCACCGCCGCTCTGCCTCCTCCAGCGCGCCGCTCTGCCGCCGGATGCCCTCCAGCGCGGCGGTATTTTGCCGGAGACGGGCGGCGAGGGCCTGGAGCGCAGCGGTGCAGGCGTCCTTGCGCGCGGTGTATTCTGCTTGGCGGGTGCGCTCCGCCGCCGCGTCAATGGCGGGCGCGCCGCGCAGCTGCGCCTGATAGCCCTCGCGCTGTCCGCGCAGCGTGTCGCAGGCGGTCCTGGCGTCCTGCCGGGCGTCCTGGACGCGCTGGAGGGCCTGCTGCATGTCCGTCTGCCGCCGGCGCAAGCGCGCCAATTCCTCCTGCGCCGTGCGGAGGTCCGGATGGGGCAGCTGCGCTGCGAGGGTTTCCAGCGCGGAGGCGGTCCGCTCCCGGTCCTGCTCGAGCAGCGCGAGGGCGCGGTCGGCCGACAGCAGCTCTTCCTCCAGCGCCCGGAGGGCCTTCTCCTCGCCGGGCAGTACCCGCTCCAGCTCCGCCCTGCGGCGCAGCTTTGCCTCCTCGGCGGCGAGGGCCTGTTCCGTCTCGCGCAGTTCTGCCGTGCTCTCACGGCGCGCCTGCGGCAGACGGGTCTCCGCCGCCTCGGACGGACAGCCCAGCAGGTCAGAGCAGCGCGCAGCCAGCGTCTGCCGGCCCGCGGCGAGCTGTCCTGCCAGACGGGCGGCCCCGGCGCTCGCCTCAGCGGCGTCCTTCCCGGCGCGCTCGCTGGCCTGCCGGAGCGCTTTCAGCCGTGCCTCGGTCGGTACCTGCTGTGCCCGACCGGCGGGGGCGGGGTGGCTGCGGGAGCCGCAGACCGGGCATGGCTCCCCCTCCCGCAGCGACTCGGCCAGCAGTCCGGCCTGTCCGTCCAGAAAGGCGCGGTTGGCCTGACCGTAGTCCTCACGCGCCCGGTCCGCGCGGTCTGCCGCCGCGCGGTAGTCCGCCTGGGCCCGCGCGAGCGCGGCCTCCAGCTCCGCCGCAGCGCGCAGCAGCGCGTCCAATTCGTCGAGAGACTTCTGCCGGGCGGTGAGCTGCTCCCGTCGGGCGGCGAGCCGTTCCCGCGCGCCGCCGCTCTCCCGCAGCCCGTCCAGCTCGGTGCGCCGGGCCTCGAGCGCGTCTCGGCGGCGGCGCTGTGTCTCCCGGCTTTGATGCAGCGCCTGCTCCTGCGCCGCCGTCTCCTTGGACAGCCGGGCGAGCTGGCCGCGTGTCTGCTCCAGCTCGTCATAGCGCGGCAGCAGGCCCTCCGCCTGGGCGATCTGCCGCGCGAGCGTCTCCCGCTCCGGGGCGCGCGCCTGCTCTGCCTGCCAGGCGGTCTCCAGCCCGTCCAGCTCCGCCTGGCGGCGAGTCAGACTCTCCTCCGTCCGGCGCAGGGCGTCGCGCAACCGTGCCTGCCCCTCTGCCTGGCCGAGACGGGCGTTCACCGCCGCGAGCGCCTGTTCCGCCTGCTCCAACTCGGCCTGCCGGTCGGCGCGCGCCTGTTCGTCCTCGCGCAGCAGCCGGGAGAGCAGGTCTTCTGACTCGCTTACCGGCAGCTCGCCGCTGCGGGCGCGTTCCGCCTGCGGGGCGAGGGGGTGCTCCTCCGGGCAGTCGATGCCGGAGAGGTACTGCCGCAGCCCCGCCCGCAGCTGCTCGCACTGGGTGGCCAGCGCGCCTGACTCCGCCTTGAGCCGCTCCTGCAAGCGCTGATAGGGCGCGGTCTGAAAGAGCTGGCGGAAAATCGCCTTGCGCTCCTCCGTAGAGGCGAGCAGCAGCTTGAGAAAGTCCCCCTGCGCGATCATGGCGATGCGGGAGAACTGGTTCCGGTCCAGCCCGATGATCGCGTTGACGGCGGCGGTTACCTCCCGCCAGCGGGTGACCAGACGGCCATCGGGATATTCCAGCTCCGCCTCCGCCCGCTGGGTGACGGTGCCGCTGCCGCGGCGGGCGGGGCGGCGGTACTCGGGACTGCGGCGAACGCGGTAGGTCTTCTCCCCGCAGGAGAAGACCAGCTCCACCTCGGTCGGCGTCTCCGGCGCGGCGTACTGGGAGCGCAGCATGGAGTTTTCCCGCGTCTGCCCGCTCGGCTCGCCGTAGAGGGCGAAGGTGATCGCGTCAAAGAGGGTGGTCTTGCCCGCCCCGGTGTCGCCGCAGATCAGATAGAGCCCCTGGCGGCCGAGGCGGTCGAGCTCCAGGACGGTCCGCCCGGCGTAGGGCCCAAAGGCGCAGAGCGTCAATTTCAGCGGTCTCATGGCATCTCCTCCCAGATCTCCTCCATCAGGCCGGAGAGGAATTCCCGCTGTTGCGCCGTCAGCGGCTGATGGTTCTGACGCTCGTAGAGCGCCTCAAACAGCTCCAGCGGCGAGCGGCGCACCGGGTCAGCTGTCTCCAGCGCGCCGGCGTCTGAGCGGGTGCGCGCGTTGTCATAGTCCAGCTTCATCAGGTTGTGGTAGATCACCCGCAGCTTTCCCACCGCGTCCGGAATGTCCTCCTCATCGGTGAGGGTGATGTGGACGTAGTCCTCCTGCCAGGTCGTCCCCTCGTAGAAGCTGCGCAGCGTCAGCTCCTCGTACCGGCCGCGCAGCTCCCGCAGCTCGCGCAGCGGCGTGAGCGGGACGGTGCGGATGGCGACGTCCCCCTTCTCTCCCAGCTCGACCACGGTGGCGGATTTCTGCACGCCCGCCTCGGAGAAGGAGTATTTCAGCGGCGTGCCGCAATAGCGCACCTCCGGCCGGCCGACGGACTGAGGATTGTGCAGGTGCCCGAGCGCGACGTAGTCAAAGCCGTCGAATACGGAAGCGTCTACCTGGTCTGACCCGCCGACGGAGCGCTCCTCCGAGTCGCAGGTGCGCGCGCCGGTGACAAACTGGTGGGTGAGCAGCACATTGCGCGCGGCGTAGTTCACTCCCATCGCCCCCACCGCCACGCGCAGCGCGTCGGTGTAGGAGGAGATCTCCTCGTCCGGGAAATACCGCCGGACGTGGGCCGGCTTGAGGAAGGGGAGAAGGTAGAAGAAGACCGGCCCATGCCCGTCCTCCAGCACGACGGGGCGCACCGCACCGTCATAGACCGGGGCGAAGTGGACGCCCTCGGCGGCCATCAGCCGCCCGCCGAAGGCCGTGCGCTCCGGGGAGTCGTGGTTGCCGCTGATGAGCAGCACCCGGATGCCGAGCGCGGTCAGCCGGACGAGAAACTCGTCCAGCAGCGCCACCGCCTCGACGGGCGGGACCGGCTTGTCATACAGATCGCCAGCGATCAGCACGGCATCCGGCCGCTCCCGCGCGGCGATCTCCAAGAGAACGCGCAGGATGTACTGCTGGTCCTCCAGCAGGGAACACTCATTGAGCCGCTTGCCCAGGTGCAGGTCGGACAGGTGAATCAGTTTCATGGGCACACTCCTCTCCCGGCACGTTCTGTCCGGTAGGGACATTATAGCACACTTTCTCCCGGCGCGCGCCCTCGGAGTGGACCGGACTCACCGGCCGGACTCCCCCTGGAACAGCCAGCCCATGATCTGGGCATCCTGGGCAAAGGTCTGCCCGCCGGCGTGCTGAGCGGTGCAGCCGGCCGTCATGGCCAGCAGGAATGCCGTCAGGAGCAGGATGTTTGGGACAAAATAAGTACGGGAGAACATAGTGGTCACCTCAGATCTTGGACTTGCGGCCGGATATGGGACACCCCCGGAGAGCGAAGTCCCCGGGGGCGTTGCGTGAAAAGAGCTGTCTCAGACCGCGCCCTGCGCGCCGTCCACGGCGTAGATCGCGCCGCTGACGTAGCTGGCCTGGTCAGAGGCCAGGAACGCAGCCACGTTGGCGATCTCCTCCGGTGCGCCGAAGCGTTGGAAGGGGATGCTTTTGGCGATGCCCTCCTCATGCGCCTTTGCGGCCTCTGGGGAGAGATCGGTCACGTTCCAGATATTGGTCCGGATGGCCCCGGGGGCGATGGCGTTGACACGCACGCCGTCGGCGGCCAGCTCCAGCGCCCAGACGCGGGTGAAGTTTTCCACCGCTGCCTTGGCGCCGACATACATCGAGAGGTTGGGAGCGCGGTGCGCCGCCCCGACGCTGGAGAGGTTGATGATGCAGCCCTTGGCCCTGCACAGCAGCGGCAGCGCGTGGATGGTCATATCGACCAGCGCGCGCACGTCCAGGCTGAAGGCACGGTCATAGTCCTCGATGCTGAGCTCCTTGAGCGGCTGGACGGGGCACCAGCCGGCGTTGTTGACCAGGATATCCAGCAGCCCGCTGAAACGGCTGTTGACGGCGTCGATGATTCGCTCGATCGTCTCCGTCCTGGTGATGTCGCCGGACAGATAGGAGATCTTCTCATCCGCCGCAGCGGTCTCCTGCAGCGGGGCCTCCTTCCGGCCGACGATGATGACATGCGGGCCCTCCCGGGCGAAGCGTTGGGCGATGGCCCGGCCGATGCCGGACCCGCCGCCGGTGACAACGGCCACTTTTCCGCTGAGTGCTTCCATTGTCGATTTCATCCTTTCTGTTCCTGTACGCGTAAAGGTGGAAGTGACTATTTTTATCAGGGCGTTTGCCGGGCGGATACCGGGGCGCCGCTCAACCGGCGGCTACCTCGTACCGGAGCCACAGCGCGCCGCCGGAGAGCGGCTGGGAGTCCAGCAGATGGGTGGCGTCCACCACAAAGGTGATGTCCGACTGAATGGTGCGCGGGACGAACTGGAGGTAGTGCTTGTCATAGAAGCGGGTCTGCCCCTCGGTGAAATGCTGCGAGCCGTCGCAGGTCATCCGCCCGTCAATGCCGGACTGGAAGGTGATGACCGCGTCCGTCTTGGGCGTCACGGTGACGCGCAGGGAGATGGTGTGCAGCCGCTTGAGGGAGACAATCCGCTCAAAGCGCAGGCAGAACGTCTCCCCCTTGGGAGAGGTCCACTCCACCTCGCGGCACAGCAGGCCGGTCCTCAGGTTGAGCGTCCGGTGATAAGAGTGGATGGTCCCCTGCGTCAGGTCGAAGCGGCTGCCGTTGAGCGTCAGCTCGATATTGGTCACGTCGGCGGCGTTGGGCAGCTCGGTGACCTCCTCCGGAGAGAACTGGTCGAAGGTGCCCGCCACCAGCAGGTCACGCGTCTCGCCCAGGTATTTCTCCTCCGTGGCGGAGCGCAGCCCCAGATAGCCGTTGCCCAGGCAGAAGTTGGCTTCCACCTTGCCCAGCGCGTTCGGATTGAAATCGGTCTCTACGATCTTCCACTCGCTTGCTTTGCTAAAATCCAGCATAATCTCTGCCTCTCCTCCTCTTAGGATAAAACCATATTGACACAGCCGTAGATACCGGCGTCATTGCCCAGCTTGGCCAGGGCAAAGGTGGTGTCGTTGTAGGCGTGAAACGCGTGACGGCGGTAGTGGGTGACGATGGGCTGGAGCAGGATATCCCCCGCGTTGGACAGGCCGCCGCCGATCACGAAGATCTCCGGGTCGAGGGTACCCGCCACCGCGTTCAGGGCCAGGCCCAGGCGGCTGCCCAACTCGTCGAGCAGCTCCAGGGCCACGGCGTCTCCCTTTTTCGCGTCGTCACAGACCTGCTTGGCCGTCAGATTCTTATGGCCGCGCAGCAGCGTCTGCTCCTTAGGCCGCTCCTCCAGCCGCCGTTTCGCCGTGCGCAGCAGGCCGGTGGCCGAGCAGTACTGCTCCAGGCAGCCACGATGGCCGCACTTGCACGGCTCCGTCTCCTCCGTGTTGACGCAGATGTGGCCGATCTCTCCAGCCGCGCCGCCCTTTCCGTAGATCATCTGCCCGTTGAGAATCACGCCGCCGCCAATCCCGGTGCCCAGCGTAATCATAAACAGGTTGCGGTAGCCCTTGCCGCCGCCCTGCCACATCTCGCCCAGTGTGGCGGCATTGACGTCGTTGGTCACCCGAATCTTAAAAATTCTGGGCTCCAGCTCGCGCAGCTTCTCCGGGATGGAAAAGACGTCCCACCCCAGATTGATGCAGCGCAGCACCGTCCCGTCCTCCGTCACCGGACCGGGGACGCCCATGCCGACGCCCTCTACGTCGTCCCAGGTGATCTGCTGCTCCACCATCGTCGTGAGCATCGCGTGCAGAATATCCGGGAGAATATAGATGCCGTTTTCCTCCGTCCGCGTAGGGATCTGAAACTTTTTTACCAGGGTTCCGTCGGTTTGAAAGAAGCCGAGCTTGATCGCCGTCCCACCGACGTCCACCCCAAAGGCATACGGTCTCATGCGACGCCCCTTACAGAATGTTGAGCAGATCGGAGAAAGAGGTCAGATTGTAATCCTCCATGCCGCAGTCCTTGGCATCGCCGAAGAGAGCCAGCGCCGTCATGCCGCCGGCCTTGGCGTCCTCTACCACGGCGCAGTCCGCCGGGGCAACGCCGATCTTCTCGGCCGACTTCAGGAACACCTCTGGGTCGGGCTTGGAGTGGGGGATGTCGGTGCCGTCGTCAATCGCGTCAAAGAAGTCGCCCAGCCCGATCTGTCCCAGGATGAACTTGGTGTTCTTGCTCGAGGAGCCGATGCTGAGCTTATAGCCGCGGTTGCGCAGCTCAATCAGGGTATTCTTCACCTCGTCGGACAGGTCGGCGGGGGACATGTTCTTGAGCAGCTCGCGATAGGTGTTGTTCTTCTCGGTGGCGAAGGCCTCCTTCTCCTCCTGGGTGTAGGCCACGTCGGAGCGTTCCAGAATGATCTCCAGGCTGGCCATACGGCTCACACCGCGCAGACGGTCGTTGATCTTCTCGTCAAAGTAGATGCCCAGCCGGTCTGCCAGCGCCTTCCACGCCTGATAGTGGAACTTGTCAGTAAAGCAGATGACGCCATCCAGATCGAAAATGACTGCTTTCTTGTTGAATTTCATAGGGACAATCTCCTTTCTATCTCAGGGCAAAATGCCTGATATACATAAGTTTTTAAGACCATCCATCCCGCCTGAGCGCTTCTGGCAGAGGGATGCCGGATTACGCGGAACAGCGGCGCCCTGTGCGGACGCCGTCTTCTCCCGTCTCTTCTCCGCGGCGGCACGATTTCAATATGTGCACATTAGCTGAAGATAACTCCAATGCGCAAAGCAGAAAACCGGCTATTTTGCGTTGCCGGCAGCAGATTTGCTCTTGACAAGTGCCTTTAGACCATTTATAATTATTTTAGAATCATTCTAGTATAGGCGGGAATTTTCATGACGAAGTACGAAAGGGCCATCTATCAGCTGGTCACACAGTCCACCCGTCATATGACCGCAGATCAGGTTTTTTCTGAGCTGAAGAGGACATATCCGACCATTTCGCTGGCCACGATCTACAACAATCTCAACAAGCTCTGTGCGGCCGGACTGGTCCGCCGGATCCCCATCGAGGGCTCTCCCGACCGATATGACCGCGTGGCGCGCCACGACCACGTGGTATGCCGCAGGTGTGGTGCGCTGACGGACGTCTGTTTTGAGGATATGACTGACTCGCTGCGGCGCCAGCTGGGGGAGGACTTCCTGTTTTACGACCTGAAGGTGTACTATCTGTGCCCGGACTGCCGGCGACGGGAGAGGGGACAGGCCTAAAGTGCGCAATGGCCGGCCGGATGTCCCGTCGCTGGCCGCCATATCAGCATAAATCTACGATCAAAAAGAAAGTGAGGAAACGACATGAGCAAGTACGCAGGAACGCAGACCGAGAAGAACCTGGAGGCCGCCTTTGCCGGCGAGTCCCAGGCCCGCAACAAGTATACCTATTTTGCCTCCGTGGCAAAGAAGGAGGGCTATGAGCAGATCGCGGCCCTCTTCCTGAGAACGGCGGACAACGAGAAGGAGCACGCCAAGATGTGGTTCAAGGAGCTCAGCGGCATCGGCAGCACGGCGGAGAACCTGCTGCACGCCGCCGAGGGGGAGAACTACGAGTGGACCGACATGTACGACGGCTTTGCCAAGACTGCCGAAGAGGAGGGCTTCCCGGAGCTGGCGGCCAAGTTCCGCCTGGTGGCCGCTGTGGAGAAGCACCACGAGGAGCGCTATCGGGCGCTGCTGCGCAACGTGGAGATGGCGGAGGTCTTTGCCAAGAGCGAGGTCAAGGTCTGGGAATGCCGCAACTGCGGACATATCGTGGTGGGCACCTCCGCGCCGGAGATCTGCCCCACCTGCGCGCATCCGCAGAGCTACTTTGAGCTCCGCAGCGAAAACTATTAAGACGGCGGCCTGACCGTATCTTTTAGACCGACACAGGCAGAAAGCAACAGCGCGCCGGAGGAGAGCGATCTCCTCCGGCGCGCTCCATTTGCCTCCGACAGAAGGGGGAAACGGGCGATTTGCGGCTCAGAAATCCAGGCTATCCAGCCAGGTCTGTACCTCGTCCTGTGAGACAGAGGAGGAGAAGCGCTGGCCCTCCAGCCAGGTCCCGGTACCGGCCATCTCCTCAAGCAGCGCGGCGCTGTCGCCCAGGGCGGAGCTGCCGGAGGTGCAGAACGGAATCACCGTCTTGCCGGTAAAATCGTTGGCCTCGATAAAGCCGTTGACCGGCCAGGCGGCCTCCTGCCACCAGATGGGATAGCCGAGGAACACGGTATCATAGGAGTCCCAGTTGTCCACCGTGTCGGCTACCAGTTCCACTGCCTGCTCCTCCGGATGCTCGTGCTCATAGACCACGCGGCTGTTCTCGTCGTTGTAGTTCAGGTCCTCATCGGTATAGGGCTCAGCGGGCTCGAGGGCGAACAGGTCGCCGCCGGTGGCCTCGGCGATATAGTTCGCGGCCGTCTCGGTATTCCCCGTTGCGGAGAAGTAGACGATCAGGACGCCGCCCTCCGTCTCCGGGGCGCTCTGCGCATCGGATTCCGCGGCATCCGCCGGATCGGCGGTGTCAGCTGTGTCGCCGGCGGCGCCGGCCTCTTCTTCCGAAGTGCTCTGTGCGGAGGTGTCCGTGCTGTCTGTGCCAGCGGCGTCCTCCTCCGGCGCGGCGGCATACTGGCAGGCGGAGAGCCCCAGCAGCAACAGTGCGCTCATAGCAAGGGCGATGAGTTTTTTCATAGCAGAATCCTTCCTTTCATGCGGCGGTGCGGCACCGTTACAGGCACTCACACAGGATGTCATAGACCTCATCGTGGGTCAGCGTGCGGGGATTGGAGGAAATCAGGTTGCAGCTGTCCGCCACCTGACGCAGCAGCTCGGGCGTGATCTCCATCGTGCTGCGCAGCTGACCCATACGGGTGGGCAGTCCGCACTCCTGGATGAAGGCGGCCAGCGCGTCCACCGCCGCCTCGGCGCCGTCCACGCCGAAGACGGTCTTGCCCAGACGCGCGAACTTCTCCGGCGCGTCCTGAACGATATGGCGGTAGTAGGCAGGATGAATCACCGCCAGACCCTGGCCGTGGTTGCAGTCGGTGTAGGCGCCGAGCTGGTGTTCCATCTGGTGGGCTTGGAAGTCGGTCTTGCGTCCCACCTTCATGATACCATTTTCCGCCATCGCGGAGTCCCACATCAGGTTGCTGTGGGCCTCGAGGTCCTGGTTGTCCTTCAGCACGCGGCGGATGTTGACAACGGTGTTCTTCATGATCGCCAGCGCCACCTCGTCTGAGACGTTGTCGGCGTCCGACTGGCCGAAATAGGTCTCCATCGCGTGACTCAGCGTGTCAAATGCGCCGGAGATCACCTGGCCCATCGGCAGGGTCAGCGTATAGGCGGGGTCGAGCACCGCGAAACGCGGCGCGGCGGCCGCCATGCCAGCCTTGAGCTTTTTCTTCTCATTCGTGATGACGGCGCCGCCGTTCATCTCTGCGCCGGTACCGGAGGCAGTCACGACGGCCCCCATCGGGATGACGTCGGCGGGGAGCCGGTGGGCCGTGAACTCCATCTCCCAGAGGTCCTCCTCCGTCTTGGCCTGCGCGGCGACGATCTTGCAGCAGTCGATCACCGAGCCGCCGCCGACGGCCAGGATCAGGTCAATCTGATGCTCCCGCGCCAGTGCCGCGCCCTCCTGCACCTTGGCATAGGTGGGGTTGGACATAATGCCCGAGAACTCGGTCACCGTCTTTCCGGCGGCCCGCAGCAGCGCCATCAGCTCGTCATAGACACCGTTGCGCTTGACCGAGCCGCCGCCGTAGGCCAGCAGCACCTGGGGGCCGTAGTGACTCAGCTCTGCCTCCAGCGCTTGCCGGGCGGCGCCCTGTCCGAAATAAACCTTGGTGGGATAGGAATAGACAAACGATTGCATTGCAAAACCATCCTGTCAGTTCATAAAATTTGAAATCGGGGCGGGGCGGACGGTTGACGCGGACCCCGCCGCTGCGGTACACTGATATCATAGCTTCCGGGGGTAACTACCGGTCAAGGCCCATCGGCGAAAATTTTTTGAACATTGTATGAATTTTCACGCTCATAAGCGGGAAAGGAGAGGTATGGCTGTCTACACGATGATGGAGGTCTGCCGCGAGGCCGGCATGACCTATGAGACGCTGAAATTTTACTGCAACGCCGGGCTGATTCCACATGTCAAACGCGACCACAACAACCGGCGCATCTTTGACGAGCACGACGTCGGCTGGATCAAGGACCTCGTCTGTCTGAAAAAGTGCGGTATGAGCATCCAGGAGATGAAGGACTACCTGGCTCTCTGTCTGGAAGGGCCTGCGAGCATCCCGCAGCGCAAGGTCCTGCTCGAGCAGAAACAGCAGGCGCTGCAGGAGCAGATCGCCGAGCTGCAGGACAGCATCGCCTATATCGACTGGAAACAGACATTTTACAGTGAGGTGCTCTCCGGCCAGCGGCCGTATATCAGCAACCTGATCCCCGCACCGGAGCCGGAGGCGAAATAGGCCCGGAGAGCGGACAAAGGACCACCCCCCGCCCCGCGGAAGAAACGGGACAGGGGGTGTACTGCGTGTATGCGGGCCGCTGCATCTGGCCGGGCGGCGCGGGCGAAGCGGTCAGGGGAGGCTGGCGCCGTTGCTCTCGATCACCTGACGATACCAGCGGCCGGAGTCCTTGATGATGCGGCGCTGGCTGTCCGCGTAGTCCACATAGACCAGGCCGAAGCGCTCGCCATAGCCGCTGTTCCACTCGAAGTTGTCCATCAGGCTCCAGTGGAAGTAGCCGCGGACCGGGACCCCTTCCTCCACTGCCTGACGCAGGGCGATCAGGTAGCGCGCGGTGAAGTCAATGCGGTCAGGGTCGTGTACCTGTCCGTCGAGGAAGATACGGTCGTCGCAGGATTGGCCGTTTTCCGTCACATACAGGGGAAGTCCGTAGCGCTGGTGCAGGAAAGTGACGGCATAGCGCATCGCCTGCGGGGAGACCGACCAGTGCAGCGCCGTGCGTGCCGCGCCGGTGGCGCGGGGGACCCGCGTGCCGTCCGGGGCGACCTCATCCCCGTTATAGAGATTCAGTCCGAGAAAGTCGAGCGGCTGACGGATCAGAGCCAGATCCTCCGGAGGAATCTGAGAGAGGAAGTCCCCCAGCTCCGGTGAGAGGCCGTCCGATGCCGGATAATGTCCCAGAATGGCCGGGTCGAGGAACCAGGCGTGAGAGAAGAGCGCCCTTTCCCGAAGGCGGAAGGTGGCGCGGTAAGCGGCCGCGCGGTTTTCCGGGGTGTCCTCACTGGGGTAACTGATACCGCCGGTGGAGGCGATGCCGACCTGTGCGCCTTCCGCCGCGTTGGCGCGCAGGGCCTGCACGGCGTGGCCGTGGGCGAGCAGAAGGTGGTGCGCCGCGGCGGCCTGCGTCACCAGATCGGTCTGGCAGCCGGGTGCGTGGCTGCCGGTGCCATAGCCGAGAAAAACGGCGCACTGCGGCTCATTGAGCGTCATGTAATGCCGGACGCGGTCTCCTAGGGCGCGGGAGACGACCTCTGCCAGCTCGCCGAATGCCTTTGCCGTCTCCGGATTCAGCCACCCGCCACGGCGGTGCAGGGCCAGCGGCAGCTCCCAGTGGTAGAGGGTGACAAAGGGGGTGATGCCCGCCTCCAGCAGCTCGTCGGTCAGACGACGATAGAAGTCCAGTCCGGCCTGATTCACAGTGCCCGTGCCCTCCGGGAGCACGCGCGGCCAGTTGATGGAGAAGCGATAGGACTGCAGTCCCAACTTCCGCATGAGCGCCACGTCCTCGCGAAAGCGGTGGTAGTGGTCACAGGCGACGTCTCCGGTCTCCCCGTTGGCGATATGTCCCGGTGTGTGACAGAAGTGGTCCCAGATGCTGGGACCTTTCCCGTCTGCGTTCCAGCCGCCCTCAATCTGGTAGGCGGAGGTGGCGGCGCCCCAGAGAAAGTCCTGGGGAAACGGATGTGCTTGCGTTGCCATAGCGATTCTTCCTGAAAGATGAAATTATATTCGGCCGGACACCGGCAGGGGATAGGTCTCCCCGGCGGCCGTCTCCAGCCGGACCGTTTCGCCGTTGAGAAGAAGCGTGACAGGCCCGCCGAGGGAGGAGAAGAGCCTCCCCTCCACGACGCGGCCCGCCGCCCACCGAAAGGAGAGCCGGAACCCGCCGCGCACCCGTACGCCCTCCAGCGTGCCCTCCGGCCACGCGGGTGGCAGGGCGGGCAGCAGGCGGAGAAAGCCCTCGTGGCTCTGCACGAGCATCTCCAGAATGCCTGCCGTTGCGCCGAAGTTGCCGTCAATCTGAAAGGGGGGATGGGTGTCGAGCAGGTTGGGCTGCGTGCTCCGGGCGAGCAGGGCGCGCAGATGTTCCCCAGCGCTTGCCCCGTCGAGCAGGCGGGCGTAGAAGTTGATGATCCAGGCCCGGCTCCAGCCGGTGTGCCCCCCGCCGTGCGCCAGGCGGCGGCACAGGGTGACGCGGCTCGCCTCAGCCAGATCAGGTGTGCCGTCGGGCGTGATCTCCCAGCCGGGATAGAGGCCGTAGAGCTGGGAGATGTGCCGGTGACCCGGCTCCCACTCCTCGAAGTTCTCCAGCCACTCCTGAATGCCGCCCTGCGCGCTGATTCGGGTGGGGGGAAGCTGTGCCAACAGGTCCGGCAGCTGCTCCAACAGCTCGTCCTTTTCTCCCAGCGCCGCGCCGCAGCGCAGCGCGATGGTGAACAGCTCGCGTACGATCATGGTGTCCATCGTCGGCCCGGCGCAGACAGCCGTCTTCTCCCCGTCGGCCGGATTGCGATAGCTGTTTTCCGGGGAGTTGGACGGGGCGGTGACCAGATAGCCACTGCCCGGGTCGCGCACCAGGAAGTCCGCAAAGAACTGGGCGCTGCCCCGGATGACCGGCCAGTACTCCCGCAGGAAGCGGAGATCTCCGGTGTAGAGATAGTGCTCATAGAGGTGGCGGCAGCACCACGCCCCGCCGCAGTGGAAGCTGCCCCAGGCCGGGTCCTGCCCCGGCGCGGTAAATCCCCAGGGGTTGGAGAGGGTGTGCGCCACCCAGCCGCGGCAGCGGTACATCACCCGCGCCGTCTTCTCCCCGTGCCGGGCGAGAAAGGCGAGGTAGCGGTAGAGCGGCTGGCCATACTCCTCCAGCCCCACCGCGTCTACAAACCAGTAGTTCATCTGGAGATTGATATTGAGGTGATAGTCACCGGTCCAGGGAGTCCAGAGGTCCTTGGACCAGACGCCCTGGAGATTGGCGGGCAACCGCCCGGCGGCCGAGCTGATAAACAGATAGCGCCCGTAGTCAAAGTAAAGACGAACGAGACCGTGGTCCTCCTCTCCCGCCTGCATGCGCGCGAGCCGCTCATCGGTGGGGAGGGCTGTCAGTGCCGGGTTCTCCGGCAGGGTGAGGGTACAGCGGCCCATCGCCTCGCGCATTCGCTCCGCCTGCTCTGCCCGGACTGCCGTATATCCCACCGTCCGCGCGGCGGCGAGGCGGGTGCGGCAGATGTCCTCCGGGCGCTCGTCCGTGCAGTAGGAGGTGGCGGTGCTTGTCCAGAGGGTAAGGCGCCGCGCGCCGGTGATTTGGAGCGCTCCGTCTCCGGCGGAAACTGTGCCGTCCGTCTCCACCTGCACCGCGGTGCAGAAATCCAGCGCCTCATTTTGCCCGGCGGCGACCAGCTCTGCCCCGCGACAGGAGACGCGGCAGTTTTCCCGCGCAAAGGAGAGACGATAGCATCCGCTCCCACCCTCCAGGCGGCTGGCGGTCACCTGATAGCGCTGTGAGGTGAGGTGCTCCCGGCGGACAGTGCCGAAGCGGACAGTGCAGATGCCGGTGTCCAGATCAAGGGAGCGCCGGTAACCGGAGCAGTCGGCCGCCTCTGGGCTCTCGATCACCAGCTCGCCCGCGGTCTGGAAGCTCCCGTAGTAGGGGTCATCGCTGCCGCGCCCGGCGCAGACCAGATAGCGGCAGCAGAGCTCCTGCGCCTCGCGGTAGCGGCGCTGAAACAGGAGCGCGCGCATCTCATCCAGATGCTCGGCACAGTCCGGGCTGTCCCACTCGGCAGGGAAGCCGCTCCAGAGACTCTCCTCATTGAGCTGCAGTACCTCCCGCGCTGTGCCGCCGTGCACCATCATGCCGAGGCTGCCGCTGCCGAGCGGCAGCGCCTCCTCCCAGCAGGCGGCGGGGCGGTCATACCAGAGCATTCGCGTGGGCGCTGCGGTTTCCATAGAAATTCACCTCACATTTGGAAGTTAAACGTTTTCTTTCCTTGGCTTCTATTGTATTGGAAAAATCACCAAAATGCAAGCGGTTTTTACCCGGAAAACGTGCCGATTTTTCAGATTGGCAAAACCGGCTTGGGCAATGTTACAATTTTCAGAAAAATAGAAAAAAATAATTGACTGGAATGTAAAAGGAATCTATAATTCACATTGAGAAAACGATTAATTTTCGGCTATCTGGCCGATTTGATAGGAGGAAACGTGCTGTGGTCACCATTAAGATGATCTCGGAGCGCTGCGGCCTGTCTATTGCGGCGGTCTCCAAGGCGCTCAACGGCCAGCCCGGCATCAGTGTGGAAAAGGCGGAGCAGGTGCGCCAGGTGGCGCGGGAGATGGGGTACTACCCCAACGCCGCGGCGCGCACGCTGAAGACAAATCGGAGCCATAATATCGGCGTTCTGTTCCAGGATCAGCTGTTTCACCGCCTGTTCTCTGTCATTTTGGAGGCGGCGCGCTGCCAGGCGGAGCGCTATGGCTACGATGTGACCTTTTTGAGCAACAGTATCAGCGATCTGCACATGAGCTACTATGAACACGCGAAATACCGTCAATGTGACGGGGTGATTATCGTGCAGGGCGACTTCTCCAGCCCGAGCCTGCAGCGCCTGGCGGAGAGCGAGATCCCGGTTGTCTCGATCGACCATATCTATAACGGACGCACGGCGGTGGTCAATGATAATGCCGGCAGCATGGAGCAGGTGGTCCGCTATCTCCACGATGAGATGGGGCACTGCAAAATCGCGTTTATTCACGGTGAGGACGGTGACGTCACCCGTCAGCGTCTGGCCGGATTCTATCGCGGCTGTCTCGCCTGCGGGATTGAGGTGCCGGACGACTACGTCCTGCCCGCCCTCTACGCCAGGCCGGAGGCCTCCGGTTTGGCCACCCGCAAGCTGCTCACCCTGCGGGAGCGTCCCACCTGCATCCTCTACCCGGACGACATGGCGTATCTGGGCGGGCTGTCCGAGCTGGAACGGCAGGGCCTGTCAGTGCCGGACGATATGAGCTGCTTTGGCTATGACGGCATCTATCTGGCAGATGTGCTCCGGCCACAGCTGACCACCTACCGGCAGGACGCGGAGCGGATGGGACGAGAGGCGGCGGATCAGCTGATCAGCGCGATTGAGCAGCCCAAAATCTATCTGCCGCAGACGATCCGCGTCACTGGCACGATTCAGCCGGGCGCGACGGTGAAAAAGTGGGGCGGAGAGAAGAAAAGCAGACGCTTTGCATAAGTGGAAGAATCCAAATGGAAGAGACCGGAGGAGAGGACCATGTACTATACCTATGAGAGAGCGCGGACGCAGACGCTGACCGCCGCAGACCGGATTGGCCAGCGCTTTCCCGCCCAGTCCGCTCTCGGCGCGCTGGACGCGGAATTCTGCGCGGCCGACCGTGCCGCGGCGCTTGGCTTTGCGGGCCTGCCGTTCGCGGCGCCCATCTGCGCCCACCTGATGAACTGCCCGGAGGTGGCAGAATTTCTCGCCCGGCAGACGGGGAGCGCCCTGTTCTGGCGGACCGAAGACGGGCTGCACTTTGCCGATGAGACGGGCGAGCGCGAGTTGCCCGATGAGGTCGCCGGCGCGGTAGAGCGGATCTACCGCCGCGTCCTGGCCAGTCCCGGCACGCTCAATGAGCGGGGGGAGCTGCTGCTGGACCTGAAGGCCTACGCCGTCGGCCCGCACTATCCCGTCAACCTCCTGCTCGGGGACCGGTCGGGTTATCCCTATCCCCTGTGCACCACCCCCAAGAGCGCGCTGGACGGACTGGGACGCGGCTCCTTTCGCGGAGTGGGCGGCCAGCAAATTCTGGCGACCCGCTGTGTGCTCGCACTGGAAGAGAACGGTGAGCCGGCGAACCGGCAGTTCTACCTGGTAGAAGACGGAAAACAGATCTTCTATTCTGCGAATGTCAACGAAAACGTTTACTCTGCCACCTGCCTGCACTCCCAGAACCGGAGCGTCATTACATACCGGACGGAGTGCGGCCTGGAAATTCGCCGGACCATCTTCATCCTCCCGCAGGAGGACGGCATGCCCACCGCGGTGGAGGCGCAGCGGGTGGAGATCATCAACCATTCCGGACGTCCCCGCCGGCTCACGATTGTCATGACCGGCGTCTTCGGCATCACCGGACCGGTTACCATCGCCAACGACGTGGTCTTCGCCAACATCGTCGTCGAGAGCGAACTGTTCTATCGGGACGGACATCCCGCGGCGCTCACGCTCCACCACCAGCCGCGGGAGAGTGCCGGGGAAAAGCGGTTTGCCGCCCTTCTCTGCCGCGGCGAGACGATGGACGCGTTCTGCACCAGCCAGTCCGACTTCGTGGGCAGCGGCACTTTGGAGCACCCTGAGCTGGTAGCCCACCTGCCCAGCCGGTACAGCCGGAAGACAGCGCCCTTTTTTGCCCTAAGTAAAACGTTTAACCTCGCCCAGGACGCCGGCGAGACGGTGGACGAATTTGTCGGCATGCTGGAGACGGAGGAGGACGTGATGGCCCCCTTCGACGCGGCGCTGCACAACCTGATGGAAAAGTATGCCGATCCTGCCGCCCTGGGCGAGACGCTGGCGCGAGTGATCGACTTCTGGGATCGCTATCCCGCCTATCTGACGCCGGAGATCGGGGATAAGCGCTTCACCGCCTATGTCAGCCACAACCTGCCGTTTCAGGTGCTCTATCAGACCTACGTCTCCCGTGCCTTTGCCTGGACCCAGAAATCGTACCGCGAGACGGGGTTCCGCGAGATTCAGGATATCTACGCCTCCATGTACTACCTCAGCGCGATGGGGAAAAACGGCCTGATCAAGGACCTGATCTCCAACTGGGTGCGCAGTGTCTTTCGCATGGGCTATGCCTACCACGACTTTACCTTCCAGGGAAGGAGCCGGGCGACTGCTCGGATGACCAGCTCTGGCTGGTCCCGGCGGTCTACCGCTACGTCACGCTGACCGGAGACCGGCAGTTCCTGCTGAGTATCCGGTGGCGGGCGAGGAAGGGGCTACACGCCCGCTCTGGGAGACCCTGATGAGCATCCTGACCTACAGCGGCTGCATCTCCGTCGGCCGGCACGGCCTGCCCCTGCTGGACAAGGCGGACTGGAACGACGCGCTGCGCCTGGACCACGTGGTGATGAAGGGCCCGGAGAAGGAGGCGCGCTACCGCCGTCAGCTGGAGGAAAAGGGCCAGACCTATGGCGCGCCGCTGGAGAACGACCTGAGCGAGAGCGTGATGAACGCCTGCCTGCTCAAGATCGCCGCCGACCAGGTGGCCGCCATGGCCCCGGGGATCGGAAAGGACGCGGACGGGGCCTGGGCGGCAGACCTGGCGCGCCGGGTGACCCGGAGCATGCAGCAAAACGCCTGGAAGGGGGACTTCTTTGCCCGCTGCCTGATCAACGATGGACGGGCCGGTGGTTATACCTATCTGGGTGCGGGCGGCGACGGCTTGGCCCACGATCCGGAGCACCCCGGCACCTATTTCCTCAACTCTTACAGCTGGTCGGTCCTCGCCGGTGTGGCGACAGAGGAGCAGATCGCGACGATGCTGGGCCGGGTCAATCAGTATCTCAAGACGGAGGCGGGCCTGAAGCTGTGCACGATCGTGGAGTATGGCCGGTTGGGCATCAACGGCGGCAGCGCCCTTTACTTCCCGGGGGACCGGGAGAATGGCGGCGTGTTCAAGCACGCGGCGATGATGGCCACCGTCGCCTCTCTCCAGGCGGCCAAGTGGGTCAAGAGCGAGACGCTGGCAAAGGAGCTGATCGCGCTTGCCTCCTTCATGATCGAGCGGACCGTACCCTACGCCACGATGGACCGGCCCTATGTGCTCAAGGGCAATCCGCGTTTCTGCACGCAATATAACAACAGCGAGACCTGCGAGCAGATCGGGCCGATGCTCTCCGGCACGGCCTCCTGGTTGACGCTGGCCATTTACGAATTCCTTGGCCTGGATGTGGCAGCCGAAACGCTCACCTTGACTCCGGTACTCCTGCCGGGAAGGGAGCGCATGGGCTATCGCCTCCAGCTGGAAGATACCTTGATCGAGGTGGAGATCACAGGCAAAGCGGGGCGCGTCCGTCCCGGCAGCGGCACGGAATACCGGCTCGACGGGGAGACCGTCGGGCAGACGATTCCGAGGCCGCATGGGGGAACGCACCGGCTGAGCATCTGCCTCTGATCTACGGTCAGTCATTCAAACAGCTCTGTACCTGACGCAGCCCCGGCCGGTACGGCCGGCGGCCCGACAGGGCGGGCGCGCTGCATTTGAGAGAGGAGGGAAAGCCCATCCAGAACCCCGTTCGGCCGGGCGCCGGGACAGTTCCGGCGTCAGGGCCGTCAGACGGAAGGCGAAAACGTTTTCTTCCCGACCGCCATGTTGGATTCCGGCTGCTGAGAGGGCCGGCGTATGGCGGAGGGCGCCTGCGGCCGCAGCGTGCCGGCGGGGCTGGACAGATAGGTCCGTTTGACGCTGGTCCGTGCAGGGCGATGCTTTGCCCGGGCCACCAGATGAAGATTTGGAGGAACGTTCATGACCAGCACAAAAGAAATCGCGAGACCGGCTGGCAGCAAGCTCTATCTGCTGCACCGGATCGCCATCCTGGTCGCCTGTGCAGCGGTGTTTTACCCTGCGCTCAGTCCGACCCGTATCACCACCCAGATTAGCCAGTACACCTCCCTGCTGACCTCTGCGATCTCCTGGCCCTCTCTGACCAGCGGGCTGAGCCGGGCCCTGAACAGAGGATACCTGGCGACGAGCACCTTCCAGCTGTTGATGGTGGCCAGCATCGTCTGCCTGGTGGGTGTCATCCTCAGTGCCGTCGGCGGCTGTATGTCGGCCGGCAATACCCGGATGAAGCGCAAGGGGCTGCGCTTTCCCATCATCGGCTCGCTTCTGATGTTGCAGGCCTGGCGGGGATCTATGTGTCCTACACCCAGATCGTGGCGGCGGACTACTCCAGAGCACCGGCATATTTCCCGATGGGCTTCTGGTTCTATCTCGTCTTGGCCGTTGTCATCCTGGCGACCAGCCTCATCGAGCTGGTCCGCGGCAAGGGGGCTGTCCTGGAGCCCAAGATGGAGATGCTGGAGGACTATCACCTCTTCCTGCTGTTCCTGCCCATTTTGGCACTGGCCTTCGTGTTCTGCTACCTGCCCCTGTGGGGCTGGCGGTACGCCTTCTTTGACTACACGGCCGGCGGAACGCTGAGCATGGAGAACTTCGTGGGCCTGCGGTGGTTCACCTACCTGTTTGAGAACGAGGCCACGCGCAACGATCTGCTCCGGGTGCTCAAGAACACGCTGGCCATTAGCGGCATCAATATCATTACCCTCTGGCTGCCGATGGTCTTTGCCATCCTGCTCACCCAGGTCAACAGCAAGCGGTTCCGCCGCGTGGTCCAGACCCTGACGACGATCCCCAACTTCCTGGGCTGGGTTATCGTCTACGCCATCGCCGTGGCCCTCTTCTCCACCACCGGTTTTGTCAACGGATTTTTGACCAACATTCTGGGCACGCCCTCCGATGTCAACTGGCTGATGGATTCCAGCCATATGTGGCTCAAGATGTGGCTGTGGGGCACCTGGAAGGGGGTCGGCTGGAGCGCCATCGTCTACATCTCCTCCATCTCGGGCATTGACCCGACGCTCTACGAGGCGGCGACGATGGACGGCGCCGGGCGCTTTGCCAAGATCTGGAATGTGACCATTCCCCAGCTGATGCCCACCTTCTTCGTCATGCTCCTCATGGGCATTGCGGGCATCCTGTCCAACGGCCTAGATCAGTACCTGGTGTTCTCCAACGCCGCCAATGGCAGCGCGATCGAGGTGCTGGACCTGTATGTCTACAACCTGGGCATTGGCAGCGGCCAGATCTCCATGTCCACCGTCATCGGCATGGCGAAATCCATCGTCAGCGTCATTCTGCTCTTTGCTGCCAACACCTTCTCCAAGAAGGTCCGCGGCGAGAGCATCATCTGAGGAGGTGGGCGAATATGGCACAGACAACCAGAAAAATCGCAAAGGCCCGCCAGACCGCCATGGGCATCGAGTACAAGACCACGGTGGGGGACAAGATCTTCATGGTCTTTGACGTCCTGTTTTTCTCGCTCTTTGCGTTTATCTGCATTTTCCCCTTCTACTATATTCTGATCAACACGATCTCGGACAACAGCCTGGTGAACTCCGGCGCGATCACGCTGGTGCCGCAGGGGATTCATTTCTCCAACTATATTTCGCTGCTGAGCGTGTCCGACTTTATCAACTCCATCGGTGTCACGATCTCCCGCACCATCCTCGGCACCGCCCTGATGGTACTGGCCTCCGCCTTTGCCGGGTACCTGACCACGAAGCATCGGATGTGGCACCGGAGCCTCTGGTATCGTGTCTTGGTTATTACCATGTACTTCAATGCCGGCCTGATCCCCACCTATCTGAATATGATGGGCCTGGGGCTGACGGACAACTATCTGGGCTATATCCTGCCCGGCATTGTGGCGCCGTACAACATCATCCTGACCAAGACCTACATCGAGTCCATTCCCGGAGAGCTTCAGGAGAGCGCCTATATCGACGGCGCGAGCACGATGCAGGTGTTTACCAAGATCATTCTGCCCTTGGCAAAGCCCATCTTGGCCACCATTGCCGTATTTGGCGCCGTGGCCAACTGGAACTCCTTCCAGGACTCCCTGATCTACATGGCAAACTCCCCCGAGCTGTACACCCTGCAGCACCGGCTGTATGTCTACCTGAACACCTCCTCGAACCTGGCCAGCGCGATGCAGTCGGGCAACGCTGTCTCCGCATCCAGCCTGAATACCAAGGTGATCCAGTACACCATCTCCATGGTGACGGTCATTCCAATCGCAATGGTCTATCCCTTTATGCAGCGCTACTTTGAAGAGGGCATCATGCTGGGCGCTGTCAAGGGCTGATCATATCATGAAAGGAAGTGCAGTATGAAAAAAATGAAAAAGCTGATGGCCCTGCTGTTGGCACTGGCCATGGTGCTGTCTCTGGCAGCCTGCGGCGGCACCCCGACAACGACGGATGACGGCGCGGACGGCGATACGGCGGACGAGGGCGGCTCGGCGCCTGTCGTCGCGGAGGAGCAGGGCGCCGGCACGGACGACCCCTACTATCTCAGCGGCATTGAGCGCAGCGAGGAGCCAGTGACCTGACAGTTTACTCTCAGGTGGCCAACTATTCCGGCACCATGACCGGCTGGGCGGCCACCCTGCTCAAGGATCTCTTCAACGTGGAGTTCAACATCATCCCGGTCACCGACGGCACCTGGGAGACCCGCGTGGAGAGCGGCGATCTGGGCGACCTGGTTATCTTCGGCTCGGTGGGCGAGTATTTCCAGACCGCTGTGGAGAACAACCTGCTGTTCTGCTGGGATGACGAGGATCTGCTGAGCAACTACGGCAGCTACATCGAGGCGAACTACCCCGATGCGCTCGAGCGCAGCCGTGAGGCTGCCGGCGATGGCAACCTGTACGGCATTCCCAATCAGGTGGCCACCAAGGCCGGCATCGGCGAGTTCTCCTATGCCTGGGAGCTGCGCTGGGATCTGTATAAGGAGCTGGGCTATCCGGAGATCAACACCCTGGACGATCTGCTTCAGGTACTCATCGATATGAAGGCGCTCGAGCCCACCGACGATAACGGCAACCCCACCTATGCCCTGAGCCTCTTCGGTGACTGGGACGGCAACGGCCCGCTGATGTTCGCCACCTGCCTGGTCACGATGCTCTATGGTGTGGACCACGATATCCTCAAGCTGGGTACCTATGACTACACCACCGACACCTACACCGGCTATCTGGAGGGGGGAAGCCCCTATATTGAGGCGCTGCGCTTCCTGAACCAGCTCTATCAGAACGACCTGATCGACCCGGACTCCATGACCAACACCTGGGCTGAGTTCGAGGCGAAGGCTCAGGCCGGCGGAACGCTCTTTGCCGAGCAGGCCTTTATGGGCAGCGAGAAGTACAATACCGAGGCGCATATGTCCGAAGGCAAGTATATGGCCAGCATCCAGCCCGGCAGCGTCACCAACTACGTTGACGAGGTTTCCACCAGTGGCAGCAGCTATCTGTGGGCGATCGGCGGAAATTGCGAATATCCCGAGCTGGTCATGCAGATCATCAACTGGCTGTACACCCCCGAGGGAATGATGACCAACAATGCCGGCCTGCGCGGCCTGATGTGGGACTATGATGAGAACGGCAACACCGTCCTCACCGATGTCGGCCTGGCCTGCATGAGCGACGGCTCCTATGACCTGAGCGGCACGGAGTGGACCTCTCCTTACACCGGTGAGACCTATACCTTGAACAACACCTATGTGGACGGCAGCTGCCAGTGGAACAGCCAGACGATGTCTCCCTATGTGAACAATCCTGACTCCGTTGAGGGCGAGACATTCAGCAAGAAGACCTGGACCAGCTACATTGATGCCACCATGGACTACGATATCGTTCATGACTGGCAGGAGACCACCGGCTATGAGACGCAGCAGGCCTATCTGGCAGACCAGGCCTACAACATCAAGCCGGCCGCGGCCAACAACTTCATCATGGACGAGGGCTCTACCGAGCTGAAGTTGGTTGTGGAGCAGGTCTCCGGCAGCATCAACAAGTACTCCTGGCAGGCCATCTACGCCGCCAGCGACGCGGAGTTTGATAGCATTATCGATACCATGCAGTCTGAGTGCGCCGCCTACGGCTATGACCAGATTCTGGAGTGGTATCGCGGCCAGGCTGAGATTCTGGCTGAGACCATCGCCGCGGGTTAACTTCCCGCCGGTTCTCGGCATGCCGTAAGCTGCCGGGAGCGAATTGAAAAATCCGGCACAAATGCGTGTGCATTTGTACCGGAGGGCCGGGAGAGAGGCCTCTCCCGGCCCTCCCCAACAACCTTTAGGGGAATGCCTGGCGGCGATACGCCCTCCTCTTTTGCCGCCGGGCACCCCTTCCCCCAATGCTCCCTGTGACTCGCCGACCGGCGCCATTTCGACGAAAGGAGAAGGCTATGAAACTGACCATCGACTCCCCCATTATCCAGAAGGGGATTCGGATTACCAATCTGCTGATGATCAATCTCTTCTGGATCATCGGCTGTATCCCGATTGTCACCATTGGCGCTTCCACCATTGCCGCTTTCTCTGTCACCTTAAAGATCGTGGAGGACCGCGAGGAACCGGGCATCACAAAACAGTTTTGGTCAGCCTATGTGAAAAATCTGAAGCACGGCATCCCGCTGACCCTGCTCTGCGGGGCGGTGATCTACATCTGCTGGATCTACTGGCAGCTCTTCGTTGCTCTGGAGGACGGATTTGGATTTCTCCTCATGGGACTGGTCCTGCTCCTCCTCACGGTCTACCATGGTCTCTACATCTGTCCCATTGAGGCCCGGTATGCAAACAGCTTTTGGAAAAATCTGAACAATGCCCGGCGGATTTTCAGCCGGTTCTTCCTCAAAAGCCTGGGCCTGCTGTGCACCCTGGTCATCCAGGTGCTTCTCTTCACCCAGGTCAGCTATCTGTTGCTCTATATCGGCATCTTCTGCCTGCCGGTTCTGATGATCTACACCACCAGCCGGATGGTGATGCCCATCTTCCGCCAGTTGGAGCGGGACAGCAAGGCAGACGACGGCTTTGCCGTTGGGGCCAGCGTGTACGAGTGACGCGCGGCCAATCTTATCGCTTGAAATCGAATGACAGCACTCGCGGCGATGTGTGCGGGTGTTAAAATACTCCATCTAAATTGATTCGGATTCAGGAGGAATTTCCATGAAATTCAACCTCGGCGAATGGCGCCTCAAGCCTGGCGTGACGACCTATCAATGTGAACAGATCCGCGACGTCCGCCGCTCGGCGGACGGGACGCAGCTGCATCTGTTTGCCGTGCCCTACCGGAAGGAAGAGCGGAGCATGGACGGCCCGGCGCAGGAGCTGACCGTGTCCTCCCCGCAGCCGGATATCATCCGGCTCCAGACCGTCCACTTCAAGGGCGACCGGCGCAAGATGCCTCAATTTGAGCTGGACGACCGGCGCTGCCCGCTGACCGTGACAGAGGAGGGGGAGAAGATTACCGTCACCTCCGGCGACACCTCGCTGGTGATTGGCAAGAGAAATCCCTGCTCCTTTACCTATTACTATCGGGGCCGGCTGCTCACGTCGGTGGGGAACCGCTACGGCTCGGCCATGCTCAGCTATATCTCCACTCCGGAGGGCCCCTTTATGCGCGGTCAGCTCCAGGTGGACGTGGGAGAAAAGCTCTATGGCATGGGCGAGCGCTTCACACCCTTCGTCCGCAACGGCCAGGTAGTGGACATGTGGAATGAGGACGGCGGCACCTCCAGCGAGCTGTCGTACAAGAACATTCCCTTCTATCTCAGCAGCCGCAGCTACGGCGTGTTGGTCAACGATCCCGGTCCCGTCTCTTTTGAGGTCTGCTCTGAGGCGGTGACGAAGGTGCAGTTCAGCGTTCCCGGCCAGCGCCTTGACTTTATGGTGATCGGCGCGGCGGACCGCAAGGGCGTCCTGGAGCGCTATACCGCCCTCTCCGGCCGTCCAGCGCTGCCCCCGGCGTGGACCTTTGGCCTCTGGCTCACCTCCTCCTTCACTACCTCCTACGATGAGCAGACGGTGATGAGCTTTGTCGACGGCATGGCCGAGCGGGAAATTCCCCTCTCTGTGTTCCACTTTGACTGTTTCTGGATGCGGGAAAACGAGTGGTGCGGCTTTGACTGGGACCATGAGATGTTCCCTGACGTGGAGGGAATGCTCCGGCGGATGCATGACAAGGGCCTGAAGGTCTGCGTCTGGATCAACCCCTATCTCGCCCAGCACGCCCGCGCCTTTGACGAGGCTGCCGAGCGCGGCTATCTCCTGAAAAAGCCAAACGGAGACATCTGGCAGTGGGACCTCTGGCAGGCCGGACTTGCCGTGGTGGATTTCACCAACCCGGAGGCGGTGGAGTGGTATAAGGACAAGCTGCGGGGCCTGATGGCCCAGGGAGTGGACGCCTTCAAAACCGACTTCGGAGAGCGGATTCCGACCGACGTGGCCTATTATGACGGCAGCGACCCTGAGCGGATGCACAACTACTACACCTATCTGTACAATCGGGCGGTCTATGAGGTGATTGCCGAGGTGAAGGGCGAGCGAGAGGCTTGTCTCTTTGCCCGCAGCGCGACCGTCGGCGGACAGAAATTTCCTGTCCATTGGGGTGGAGACTGCAATTCGACCTATGTCTCCATGGCCGAGTCGCTGCGCGGCGGGCTGAGCCTGTGCCTGTCCGGCTTCGGCTTCTGGAGCCACGACATCGGCGGCTTTGAGGGCACCGCCCCCGCCGATCTCTACAAGCGCTGGCTGGCCTTCGGCCTGCTCAGCTCCCACTCCCGCCTGCACGGCTCGCAGTCCTACCGGGTGCCCTGGCTGTTCGGCGAAGAGGCGGTGGAGGTCTGCCGCGTCTTCTCCCAGCTGAAGAACACCCTCATGCCCTATCTCTACGCCCAGGCGGTCCAGACCAGCGCGACCGGCGTGCCGATGATGCGTGCCATGCTCCTCGAGTTTGACGACCTTGGCTGCGAGGACTGTGACCGGCAGTATATGCTCGGCGACGCGCTCCTGGTTGCGCCGGTGATGCGCGCGGACGGCGTGGTGGACTACTATCTCCCCGAGGGCACCTGGACCCACCTGCTCACCGGCGAGACGGAGAACGGCGGCGGCTGGCGGCGCGGACAATATGACTTTTTCTCTCTGCCGCTGTTTGTACGGGAGAACACCATTCTTCCGGTCGGCAGCCGCGCGGACCGCCCAGACTATGACTACACGGACGGCCTGACGCTGCGGCTGTACCAGATTGCCGACGGGGCCGAGGTCACTCGGACGGTCTGCAACACCGCCGGGGAACCTGTGCTGACCGCTGTGGCCCGCCGAACGAGAGACAAGATCGATCTCACTGTGCGCGGCTCGGCCCGGGATATCCGGGCAGAACAGGTGGGAACTGACTGTCGTATGAATGTCGAGTATATCTGACCAGGCGGGAAGGGGAGTGCGCGCATGATTACCATTGGCATCGACTACTACCCCGAGCACTGGGACCGCGCCCTCTGGGAGGAGGACGCGGCGCGAATGGCCCGCGCGGGGGCGCATGTCGTCCGAATCGCGGAGTTCGCCTGGAGCCGGATGGAGCCGGAGGAGGGCAGGTTTGACTTTGCCTGGCTGGACGAGGCCATTGCCGTCCTCTACCGCCACGGCCTGCGGGTCATCTTGGGCACCCCGACCAACTGTGCGCCGCTCTGGCTCTATCAAGATCACCCGGAGACGGTTCAGTGGGGCCGCGACGGCCGGCCCACCGCGCTCGGGATCCGCGGACACCGCTGCATTTACAGCCCGGTCTTCCGCCGCTACGCCGGGCGGATTGTGGAAGAGATGGCCCGGCGCTATGCCGGACGGCCGGAGGTCTTCGCCTGGCAGCTTGACAACGAGCTGGAGAGCAACCACTGCACCTGCCCGGCCTGTACGGAGGGCTTTCGGTCCTTCCTGAAGGAGAAATACGGCGATCTCGACACCCTCAACCGCACCTGGGGCAGCCAGGTCTGGAGCGGCGAGGTGAGCCGCTGGGACCAGATCACCCCGCTGCTCGGTCCGGAGAACGATACGGGCTGGTATAATCCCGCCTGGATGCTGGACTATGAGCGCTTTGCCGCCGCCTGTACGGCGGACTACGTCCGTTTTCAGAGCGAGATCATCCGTCGCTATGACCCCCATGCGGTCATCACGACGAACAGCTGCTTCTGCGCCAATTTGCCCGATTTCCATCAGGAGTTTGCCGCGCTGGACGTGGCCGCCTATGACAACTATCCGCCCATTGTCCTGCCGGAGGATCCGGAGGCACTCACCTCCAACGCCTTTGCCCTCGACTTTATCCGCAGCTTCAAGCAGAGGAACTTCTGGATTCTGGAGCAGCTCGGCGGACCGATGGGCTGCTGGGGGCCGATCTCTCCGGCGATGGAGCCGGGAATGCTGGAGGGCTATGCCCTTCAGGCGGTGGCGCACGGGGCGGACCTGCTCAGCTTTTTCCGCTGGCGGACCGCCGCCACCGGGGCGGAGATGTTCTGCCACGGCCTGCTGGACCACAGCAACGCGTCCAACCGCCGTCTTGCCGAGCTGGAGGTGCTCTGCCGCCGCCTGGCGCGAATGCCGGAGCTGGACCGGACAGATGTGGTGAGCCAGGTCGCCCTGCTCTACTCCGCTGAGCAGGAGTTTGCCTTCAAAAATCAGCCCCAGTCGGCGGGCTTTGCCTACTGGACGCAGCTGCGCCTGTTTCACGACGGATGTATGAATCTGGGGGTAAACGTGGACATCCTGCCGGAGAGCGCATCTCTGGAGGGATACCGGGTTGTGCTCGTCCCCACTCATTTCATCACCAATCCGGACGTGGTCGCGCGCCTGGAGGCGTTTGCCCGCGCCGGCGGCACGGTGGTGGTGACCAACCGCAGCGGCGTGAAGGACCAAAATGGAAACTGCATTCTCGGGCAGCCTCTCCCCACCCTGTTCGGCGCGCTCTGCGGCTGCCACGTGACGGAGTACGACGCGATCGGCCCGGCCAGACAGACCCTGACCCTGCCCTCCGGAGAGACGTGTGCCATCACGAGCTGGTGCGACCTGCTGGAGACGGACACCGCCGAGCCCTGGGCCTGGTATACCGGCCGCTTCTACGCCGGGACGCCGGCGATCACAAAGAATCACTTCGGCGCAGGCACGGCCTATTACGTCGGCACGGTGGGGGAGAAAGCTCTCTACCGCGCCCTGCTGCTGGAGATCTTCCGGGAGCAGGGGATTCCCGCCTTGCCCTCTCTGCCGCGCGGGGTGGAGGTGACCGAGCGGAGCGGCCCGGGCGGGCGCTACCGCTTCCTGTTTAATGATACGCTGCACACGCAGACCTTCCCGCTGGACGGGGCGCGGCTGAAACTGCGGCCGCTGGAGGTCAAAATTCAGACGGGAGAGGGGGACTGGCTTTGAACTTTCAACCGGTGACAGATTTTCTGGACGCCGTGGACGAGACCTTCGGCGTTCCCGCCTGCGAATGCGAGATCTGGATGGACCACCGCCCGCTCTACCGCCACACCGCCGGCTGGCTGGACCGGGAGCGCACCGTGCCGCTCCGGGGCGGGGAGTGGTACTGGATCTACTCGTGTACCAAACTGATGACGATGACGGCGGCCATGCAGCTCGTGGAGGCCAGAAAGCTCCGCCTGGACGACCCCGTCTGCCGCTATCTGCCGGAATATGCCCATCCGACGGTGCGTGACGGCAATACCCTCCGCCCGGCACACACGGTGCTCACCGTGCGGCACCTGATGACGATGACCGGCGGATTCCACTACAACCAGTCCTGCCCGGCCATTGTCCAGACGCGGGCGGAGTCGGACAACCGCGCGACCACCCGTGAGATGATCCGCGCCCTGGCGAGCGAGCCGCTGGACTTTGACCCGGGCACGCACTTTCAGTACAGCCTCTGCCACGACGTGATGGGGGCGGTGATCGAGGCGGCCTCCGGGGAGCGGTTCTCCGACTATATCCAGGCCCACATCGCCGCTCCGCTGGGGATTAGCGGCATCACCTTTCACCCCGGAGCGGAGGAGATGGCGCGGATGCCCGCCCAGTGGTGCTATCACGACCAGAAACAGATCATTTTCCAGGTAGAGCGGGACAATACCCATCGACTCACGGAGTGCTATGACTCTGGCGGCGCGGGGATCTGCTGCCGGGCGGAGGACTATATCCCCTTCCTCGACGCGCTCGCCTGCGGCGGGGTGGGCGCTAACGGGGCGCGGATTCTGCGCCCGGAGAGCGTCGCGCTGCTGCGTACGAACCAGCTCACCGGCGTGCCGATGGCGGACTACCACCGGACGATGAAGCTCCCGATCGAGGGCTACGGCCTCGGGATGCGGGTTCGCCTGGGGGAGGACGGCGTCATCCCGCCCGGCGAGTTCGGCTGGGACGGGGCGGCGGGCGCGAACGCCTCGATAGAACCAAAGCGCCGCCTGTCCGTCTTTTACGTCCAGCACGTGCTCAACTATCTGCCCAATTACGCCGACCTGCATCCGCGGCTGATGCACACCATCTACCGCTGTCTGGACCAATAGAGACAAAATGCAACGCTGCCCTGAACCTCCGGTCTCCGCCGGTGTTCAGGGCAGCGTTTGCGTGTGTGGTTCAGATGTCGATGCCGTGATAGGAGAACCAGTCAAAGTCGGCGTGATTGGAGGAGGGGGCGCCGTTCGCGCTGGCATACAGTCCAAAGTAGGTCCCGGTGAAGCCGCCGTTGGTGGTGGTGCTCAACAGGTCGGCGTTCACCTCTGCCAGCGGCGTCAGACGGTCCGGGCGGTGTCCCCAGGAGAGGACATAGCGGCTGCGGTTGCACTGGGCGGCCAGATAGAGCCGCGCGCCCGGTGTGACGGTCTGCTCGGCCAGCAGGGTGCGTACACCGGCCTCCGTCTGCCAGAGCTGAAGTGCCTCGCGGCCCTCATGTAGCGCCTTGCAGAGAAGGAAGTGGTATTCGCAGTCGGCAAAGAGGGCCAGCCCGGCCTCCTCCCCCGCCGTCTGCGGGGTGAAGTCCATCGCCGTCACCGCCAGGCAGAGCCGGTGTTCCTGCCGCCGGCCGACAAAGGCGGGGGTCGCGCCTGACGCCTCCAGCGTCTCCGGACGCAGGGAGAGGCGCAGACAGCCCGGCCGCGCGCTCAGCGACCAAAACGGCTCGCTGGACGGGTGGATGGTGTTCCATACTGGACCGAGCGTGGGGGCCTCAAAGGAGTCGGCGGGGCAGGGGAGCGGGAGGAATGTCTCCGGAAGGCGCGGCGCGCGTTCCCGGCGGTGGACCAGGCCGTCCCGGCTCGCCGCCATCGGCCAGCCGTCCTCCGACCAGTCCATCGGCAGCAGGCAGGTCTCCCGGCCCAGCGTGTAGCCGCCGCCCTCGTAGGGGCGTACTGCCAGCAGCGCCGCCCACCAGTCCCCGTTCTGCGTCTCCACCAGGTCGGCATGCCCGACGACGGACAGCTCGGACTGGTAGGGCAGGTGCCGGTGCGTCACGATGGGATTGCGCGGGCAGAGCTCATAGGGGCCGGTGAGCGCGCGGGACCGGGCCGCCATCACGCTGTGGTCCCGGTAGGTCCCGCCCTCGGCAAAAATCAGGATATACCAGCCGTCATGCTCGTAGAGATGCGGGGCCTCGATCCAGTTGCCGTGAAAGTCTGCTCCGTCGAGCAGGATGTGGCGTTCGCCTGCCGGCTGGAAGGTCGTGCGGTCCAGCGGCTGGAGGTAGAGGATGTTGTGGCCGGGATAGGCAGACGGCTCCTGCGCATCGCTGCCCAGGTACCAGAGCGCACCGTCCGCACCGAAGAACAGGCTGGGGTCAATCCCGCCCAGCCCGTCGAGAAAGACCGGGTCACTCCAGGGGCCGGCGGGGTCGCGCGCGGTGAGAATAAAATTGCGCCAGGACTGGTAGTGGTCGCTTACCAACGTGTTGACGATGTACCAGACGCCGTCGTGATGGCGGATGGTGGGGGCCCACAGCCCCTCCTTGACCTCGCAATTGCGGTAGTCTAGCTGCCCGGGGCGGTCAATCGCGTGGCCGATCTGTTCCCAGTGGACCAGGTCACGGCTGTGATAGACCGGCAGGCCGGGGAAGTAGGCAAAGGAAGAGGTGACCAGATAATAGTCCTCTCCGACCCGGCAGATGGAGGGGTCGGGGCGAAAGCCGCTGAGAATGGGGTTGGTAAAGGTATTCATGGCAAGATCCTCCGATGGGAATGTGTGCCCGCCGCGGCGGACACCTGACGCCAGAAGGCGACCGCCTCCTCCAGCCACCCGGCGGCCTGTGTCCCATCCGCCAGGCCGATCCCGTGGTCGGTCCCGGAATAGGCACGGTACCAGTGCGGCACCCCGGCGGCAGTCAGCTGGTCGCGCAGCATCCGGCTGTTGACACCGGGCACGACGGCGTCCTCGCTGCAATGCCAGAGATAGGTGGGCGGGTAGTCCGGGTCGATCTGCTCCTCCAGGCTGTAGCGCCGCGCCAGCTCGGGGTCCGGGTCAGGCCCGAGCAGGTTCAGGCGGCTGCCCGGCTCGCTGTCCGATCCCATTGTAACGACCGGATAACACAGCATCAGCGCGCCCGGGCGCGGCAGGCCGTACGCCTGCCAGCCGAGCGCTTTTGTCCCAAAGCAGCCGGCCAGATGCCCGGCGGCGGAGAAGCCCATGAGGGCATATCCGTCCAGATCGGCGTCCCAGCGCTCCCGGTGATCAAAGAGGTATCGCAGCGAGGCGGCAAGGTCGTCCAGGGGTCCGGGCGCGCGCGCACGGTCCCCGGTGCGGTAGTTGACCACAAAGGCGTGATAACCCATCCGGTTGAGCCGGGCCGCGACGGGGTAGCCCTCGCCCGGCGACCAGACCAGCCCATAGCCGCCGCCGGCGCAGATCACTACCGCTTTGCCGCCCGCCGGGCCGGGAAAGTGGAAGAGGAACTGCTCCGAATCCGCGCCCGAGCGGTAGAGCAGCGGCGCGCCCGCGCGCCGTACCTCCAGCGCCCGGTTCAGGCCCATACAGAGCAGCGGGAGGTTCCAGGTGTCCGAGAGCGCGCGGAGCGGGACATCACCGTGCTCCTCCGGCGAGAAAAAGGCCGGAATCAGCAGCTGATCGCGCAGCGGTGCAAACTCTGGCAGGCGCAGCAGCTCGCCCAGCGTCATATCCGGGGTGACGGAAACAGGCTTTTCCATGATGGCAGACCTCCCATGCGGCGGGGTGGGAAACGGCGTCCCATTTCGTCTGGAGTAAGAAGATAAGACTATTTTACACGCGCCGGTTTGGCTTGAACAGGACGAATTTGTCATAGAGATCAGATTTTATTTCGCGCCGTCTGAAGCGGTGCGGCCGCCCGGATGGACGATGGATTTTCGAGAAAATCCCGCCGGATGGATACCCGGCGGGATTGCCCTGCCTCCCGGAGGAGTGGCAGAGATCAGGAGTAACGCAGCGCCTCGATGGGGTCTTTCCGGGCGGCCTTCATCGCGGGATAGAGTCCGAAGATGGTGCCGATCAGGGCGCAGAAGCCCACGGCCAGCCACGCCACCTGGAGATTAAGCCTCAGCGTCATCGTCTCTCCGACGAACAGGTTGGCGATCTGGAGGATTACCCAGGACATGCCGAGCCCCATCAGCCCGCCCAGGACGCTGATGAGCAGTGCCTCCACCAGGAACTGGACCATGATGTCGGTCAGGTCCGCCCCGATTGCCTTGCGAATGCCGATCTCCCGGGTCCGCTCGGTGACCGAGACGAGCATGATGTTCATGATACCAATGCCGCCGACAAACAGGGAGATCGCCGCGATGCCGCCGAGCATGAGGGAGAGCGTGTCGGTGACAGAGCTCATGGCCTCCTCGATAGCAGACTGGTCCATGATGGTGAACGCGTCCTCGTCCTGGTCAAACCGCTCGAGCAGAAAGGTGGTCGCCGCCAGCTCGGCCCGCTCCAGCGAGGTGTCATCCGCCGCAGAGAGGTAAAAGCGGCTGACATACCGGCTGCTGCCGGAGACGCGGCTGAGGGTGGTGTAGGGGATATAGACCTCCAGCGTCGTCTCGCCGCTCAGCGACAGGCCGGAGGAGCTGTCCTCCTCTGCCAGCACGCCGACGACCAGAAACGGGATGCCGTCCAGATAGACCGTCTCGCCTGTGGCGTCCGGCCGTCCCACCAGCTCAACGGCGGTCTCATAGCTGAGCACGGCGACATAGGACATATTGTCTACATCCGTCTGCAGCAGGAGGCGTCCGGAGCCGAGCGTGAGTCCCTGGATGGAGAAGTAGGGATTGGTGGTGCCGTAGACCACGGCGCTCTCGTCGCTGGTATAGCCGTACTTGGCGGTGAGGCTGGTCTGCTCCAGCGGCGCGGCGAGAGAGATGTCATCCTCCTCCATCAGGGTGTCCAGCTCGGCCAGGCGCAGCGGATTTTCCTTGTCGTCCGTGATGCTGACTGAGAGCAGATCGGTGCCCAGGCTGGAGATGGTGTCAGTGATCGAGCCGGTCGCGCTGCTCACGATGGAGACCAGGACGACCAGGGAGATCACGCCGATCAAAATGCCCAGAATGCTCAGAAAGGAGCGCAGCTTGTTGGCGAGGACGGACTTCCAGGCCATTTTCCATGCCATAATCAATCCTCATGCACCACCCTTCCGTCGCGGATGTGCAGCCGCCGCTGGGCCTGCAGGGAGACCTCGGTGTCGTGGGTGATGAGCACGATGGTGTTCCCATCCTCGTGCAGGCGGTGAAACAGGCTCATGATCTCCTCGCTGGTACGCGAGTCCAGGTTGCCCGTTGGCTCGTCGGCCAGGAAGAGGGAGGGGCGGGTGGCCAGGGCGCGTGCGATGGCGATGCGCTGCTGCTGGCCGCCGGAGAGCTCGCTCGGACGGTGGTTCATTCGGTCCAGCAGGCCGACCGAACGCAGCGCCTCCATCGCCCGCAGCTGCCGCTCCTTCCGGGGCACCTTCTGGTAAATCAGGGGGAGCTCCACGTTCTCCAGAGCGGTCATCTTGCCGATCAGGTTAAAACTCTGGAAGATAAAGCCGATCTTCCGCCGGCGGATATGCGTGAGCTGACGCTGGGTGTAATGCCCGATATTCTGTCCATCGAGCAGGTACTCCCCCTCGTCCGCCGTATCCAGGCAGCCGATGATGTTCATCAGCGTGGACTTTCCACTGCCGGACGGGCCGACAATGCTGACAAACTCGCCGGGATAGATGTACAGGCTGGCCCGGTCGAGCGCCTGTACGACGTTTTGACCAATGTAATAGCGCTTGGTGACGTTGTGAAAGACGATCATGGCTCAGCCCCCTGCCGCACCCGGCATCTGGCCGCCGCCCATGTCCGGTCTTTGACCGCCGCCCATGTCCGGCATCTCGCCGCCGAAGTCCATGCCTCCGCCGAAGCTCATGGCGTCGCCTGTGCTGTCCGAGCCGGTGCGCAGGTAGTAGACGGTCTGTCCCTCCTCCAAGCCGGAGATGATCTCGACGGTCTCTCCGTCAGAAAGGCCGGTCTCCACTTCAACCTCACCGGAGAGGCTGCCGTCCTCCCCCACCGAGGTGTAGACAAAGACCTGGCTGCCGCTCTGCTGCAGGGCGTTGACCGGGATGGTGAGGACGTCGGCGGCCTCCTCCGTGGTGATGGTGGCAGTGGCGTTCATGCCGAGCTTCATCTCCTCCGTGGCCTCAAAGGAGATGGAGACGGTGTACTGCGTCGAGCCGCCGCTGGAGGTTCCGATGGAGGAGACGGAGGTGACCGTCCCCGAGAAGGTCTCTCCGTCGATGGCGTCCAGCGCGATCTGGGCGCTCTGACCGACGGCAATTGTATTGATGTCCAGCTCGTCCACCGAGATGCTGATGAGCATGCTGTCACTGGTGGAGAGCGTAAACGCGCTCACCGTGTCGGAGGAAGTCTCGTCCGAAGAGGCAGCGCTTTCTATACTGCTGACCGAGTCCGCCGCGCTGACCGAGACGGAGCTGCCGCCGGAAGAGGCCCCTCCGCCGAAGGAATACCCGCCGGAAGAGAAGCCGCTCCCCGTCCCGGAGGGGAGAGAGCCGCTGTTTTGGCTGTCCTCCGAACCAGTGTCCGGGGTCTCCGGTGTCACGCTCTCCGCCTCCGTGGCGGCAAAGGTGACCAGGAAGGAGACCGTCTTGCCGTCCTCCGACCAGCTCAGGCCGGAGACCAGGCAGCCCACGCCCTCATTGACCAGCGGCGTCTGAAGGGAGGAGAAGCAATAACCCTCCTTTGCCGTCAGTGTCACGCGGGCCTGATAGGTGGTATCGGCGGCAAAGACAGTGTCGCTGGTCTGCCAGACGATCTGGCCGGTATAGGCCTCCGTCTCTGCGATCTCGGCCTGCGGCGCATTGCCGGTGGCGGGCGCGGTGACAGTGAGGGCGGAGAAGTCGGAGATCACCGTCTCAGGGGTCTCCTCTGTGCCGTCATCGGCGTCTGCTCCGGAATTTTCCGTGTCGTCCACCGGCGGCGTCTCCTCTGTATCGTCCGACGGAGTCTCCTCGGTATCGTCAGATGGCGTCTCGCCGCCATCCTCTGTCCCCTCTGACTCCGCATCCTCCGACGGGGTCTGACCGCTCTCTCCGTCCGGGTCCAGAGACGCGCTCAGGAGTGTCAGCGCCGCGGTCTGCGTCCCGCTGCTGCCCGCGCTCAGGTAGCTGGTTGTGCCGCTGGAAGTGCTCGTGCTGTCGCTGCTGGTGGAGGAGACATTGACCGACTGGACGACGCCGTCCGCCGGGGCAGCGATCCCGCCGTCCTGCGCGATCTGCAGCGCGGTCTGGAGCTGCTCCTGCAGTGACGTGCGCTGGCTGGTCAGCTCCTGCACAGCGGCGGAGGCGCCGGTGTTCTCCAGCGTGCAGAGCGTGTCCCCGGCGTCGATGGACTCGCCCTCTGAGACTTCCAGATCCACGACTGTGCCGCTGACGGCGGTGACGGCGATCTCCTGGTGGATGTAGAGGGAGGCATTGCCCAGATCGTTCCCGTCCGCGTCGGTGACGGTGACGGTCTCATCCAGCGCGGTGCCGCTGTCTCCGATGGTGATGACGGCGCCGTTTTCCGTGCTCTCCACGGTGCCCTCTTTTTCCGTCCCGTCTGAGAGGGTGACGGTGACCTCGTCGCCGGCGGCGAGCGAGCCGGCGTCCTCCAGGCGCAGGGCCATCTTGCCGTCCACGCTCAGCAGCATCAGCGCGCCGTGCTCCGCCACGACGTCGGCGGCGCTGTCGCCCTCCGCGGCGTAAATTTTGATGACGCGGCCGGAGAGGGAGGAGGTCAGCTCGGTCTCGTCCTCCGAGTCCTCCAGCGCGGCCTCCAGCTCCTCGTCCACACTGTCAATGGACGATTGCAGGGATTGGAGCACGCCGGTGAGGGAGGACTCCTCCACGCTGGCCAGGAGGTCACCCGCCTGTACCGCGTCACCGGAGGAGACATACACCTCGTCAATCACCAGCCCGCTGGGCAGATCCACCGACGCCGTCTCTCCGGCGGTGAGCGAGCCGGTGCCGACGATGGAGTTGGAGACGGTGCCCGTCGTGACCTGCGCGGACTGCGCGACGGACGCCGCGGTCTCCGGCGCGCCGCCGAGCAGACGGGGGAGAAGAAAGAAGATCGCCGCAGCCAGGACAAGCAGCAGGACGACGATCAGAATGATGACCCGCCTGCGGCGCGTTTTTTTCCCGGCCGCGGCGGCTGACGGGAGATTGTCCCCCGGCCGGGAAGAGGGGGTGGTCTGCTTCATGTTGCATGCCTCCTAGGATAAATGATGTCATCATTATAGGAGTTCAGGCTGAAAGCAAGCTGAAAAAAAGATGAATAAACGGTAAAAAATGCACTCCGGACACGGGAGAAAAGGCGGCACGGGGCAAAACCGGCGCGCAAAAAGGCAGGGATAGCCGCGCATGGCGCGCTGCCATCCCTGCCCTCCGCCGCCGGGGCGGCCGGTCAGGCCAGCCGTCTCTTATACTCGATGCCGAACTGCTCCATCGCGTCGAGGATGGGCTTCATCTCCTCGCCGAGCGGCGACAGGGCGTACTCCACCCGCGGCGGCACCTCTGGGTAGACCGTCCGGGTGATGATGCCGTCCTCCTCCAGCGCGCGCAGACTGTCGGTGAGCACCTTCTGGCTGATGCCCTCCAGGTCCCGGCGCAGTTCGTTAAAGCGCCAGGGACGGGTGCGGAGGTTGCGCAGGATCAGCAGCTTCCACTTGCTTCCGATCAGCTGCACCGTGGTCGCGACCGGGCAGGCGGGCATCTCTTCCTTGGTAAGCATGCAGATTCCCCTTCCGATAGTTTCTGTACGAGTGTTGCATTCTTATTATAGTGCAGCGTGCAAGAAAAAGCAAGGGGACTGGTTACGAAAAGGTGACTAGGTAATAGATTTGTGCGTACTTTTCTTCGCCCGCCGCGCGAACTACAATAGACTTGCAGGCGGGAAGAAAGGACAAATCACCGTCTGACATCACACCAGGGAGGTAACAACCATGGCCCTTTCCAATCTGTTCGGATGGAACCGAAAGATGGAGGCAGCCCCCGCCGCTGCCTGCGGCTCCGCCTGCGGAGCGTCTGACCAGCCGGCCAAAACGCCGGCCGCCTGTGGGTCCGCCTGCGGCGCCGCCGATCAGCCGGGTAAAACCCCCAGCGCCTGCGGCTCTGCCTGCGGCGCCGGCGACCGGTAAGATCGCCCCGTCCCTCCTCGCCCCGGCGGTTCGCCGCCGGGGCACCGCCCCAACCGCCGGCCCCGTGCCGGACAGAGATAAATGATCGGCCACGGCCGGAAGCGAGGTTCTCTCTATGAAGCAATATTTTTCCTTTCAATGGCATATCACCGACGCGTGTGACCAGCGGTGCAAGCACTGCTACATCTTCTCGGAGGACAACTGCAAAGCGCTTGACGCGATGACCTGGCCGCAGATGCAGGACACTTTTTATAACTGCCTCGACTTCTGCCGGGTGTACGGCCGCCTGCCCTACTTTTACCTCACCGGGGGAGATCCCATTCTCCACCCCGACTTCTGGAAGTTGCTGGGCCTGCTCAAGGAGCACGGCGTCCCGTTTACCATCCTCGGCAACCCCTTCCACCTGACCGACGCGGTCTGCCGGCGGCTGAAGGAGTATGGCTGTGAGAAGTACCAACTCTCGCTTGACGGGATGCGCCAGACGCACGACTGGTTCCGCAAGTCGGGCAGCTTTGATATCACCCTGGAAAAAATCGGCTGCGTCAACCGCGCGGGCATCCGCAGCGTCATCATGACGACGGTGTCCGGCACCAACATTGACGAGGTGCCCGACATCATCGACGCGGTGGTCGCCGCTGGGGCCAATGTCTTCGCCTTTGCGCGCTATTGCCCGACCAGCGAGGAGAAGGACGTCGGCATCACGCCGCAGCGCTACCGGAAGCTTCTGGCAGACTGCGACCGGAAGTTCCGCGCCTACGAGGCGGCCGGCTGCCAGACCTATTTCAACAAAAAGGACCATCTCTGGACGCTGTACGAATATGAGACGGGCGCGTTCCGGATTCCCGAGACGGCAGAGGATGGGATGATCTACGGCGGCTGCAACTGCGGCAACTGCCATCTGACCATCCTGCCCACCGGAGAGATTTTCGCCTGCCGCCGCGTGCAAAACAGTAGGGTGGGCAATGTTTTTGAGGACCGTCTGGCTGACGTCTGGGTCTGCCAGATGGAGCAGTACCGGGACTACACAAAATTTGAAAAGTGCGCCCGGTGTGAGCTGCTGGCGTGGTGCCGGGGCTGCCCGGCGGTTGCCAGCGGAAGAGACGGCAACTTTTACGCCGCCGATCCGCAGTGTTGGAAGGAGGTTGCCCCGGCATGAAAGACGTGATGGAGACCATTCTGCACCGCCGCGCGATCCGTCGGTTTGACACGGCGCGGCAGATCGAGGAGGACGCCCTGCGGCAGATTCTGCAGGCGGGCCTCTACGCCCCGAGCGCGGGCGGACGGCAGGGGCCGCTGTTCGTTGTCTGCCAGGACGCCGGGGTCAATGCCCGGCTGGGCAGGATCAAGCGCGCGAACTCCCGCCCCCGCATGGCCACCGCCACGAGCTACGTCTCCCGGGAGCAGCTCAGCATCGCGGACGACCCCAAGCTGACAAACGCCTTTTACGACGCGCCGACAGTGATCACGCTCTTCGGGCCAAAGAACTTCCTCTTCGCCGCGGAGGACTGCGCCGTTGCGGCGGAGAACATGATGCTGGCGGCGGATGCGCTGGGCATCGGCTCGTGCTACATCGGCCAGGGCTGGACCGCCTTTGCCGACCCGTACGGGCAGGAGACGCTGCGCCGCTGGAATGTCCGTACAGACTATTACGCAGTGATGCAGCTCCTGCTCGGCTATCCGCGCGCGGGGGACGCCCACCCCACGCCGAAGCCGCGCAAAGAGGGGCGCGTGCTGCGGTTCTGAAAGGAGAGGAGAACAGATGGACGCAAAGACCTGCCTGCAAAAGATGCAGTATGTGGGCGTGCTGGCGTTTGCCACTGTGGACGCGCAGGGCGCGCCCCAGGTGCGAAACATCAGCGCCATTCACTACGAGCCGGACGCGATTTACTTCTTTACGGCGCGCGGCAAGGACTTCTGCCGGGAGCTGCTGGCGGACGGCCGGGTACAGATTTTGGCCTACACCCGTTATAAGGAAATGATCCGCCTTTCCGCCCGGGCGGTACCCGCCCCACAGGAGGAGCAGGCGCACTGGATAGACACCATCTTTGCCGAGCAGCCCTACCTCGCCAACGTCTATCCCGGCGGCACGCGGGAGATCGGCCTGGTGTTTGTCATCCGACAGGCCGCCATCGAGTACTTCCATCTCGGGGTGCGCCCGATTTTCCGGGAGAGCTATACCGTCGGCGGCGCGGCGGCTCCGATCAAGGGCTACGAGATCGGCGATGACTGCATCGGCTGCGGAACCTGTGAGGCAAACTGTCCGCAGGGCTGCATCACGCCGGGCGCCCCGTTCTCCATTGAGCAGGAGCACTGCCTGCACTGCGGGAACTGCTATGAGCACTGTCCGGTCTCCGCTGTCCGGAGAAGGGGGGAGGAGACATGAGGCAGGAGGAGAGAAGACGCTGGCTGATCCGCGCGCTGCTGCGGGAGAGCCCTGAGTGGGGCGCGGTCTCGCTGCCGGAGGAGGAATCGGAGCAGAGGCGCCTGCTGCGTGCGCTGCTGAACGTCCGCCCGCCGCTGCCGGCCTCAGAGGAATTCCTCTCGGTACAGGACGCCTACCTGCGCGAGGAGATCCGGCGCAAGGGAATTACCGACGTCGCTGCGCTGAGCCCGGTCCGGCCCGGGCTCTATCTCTGGCAGGGGGATATCACAACCCTCCGCTGCGATGCCATTGTCAACGCCGCCAACAGCCAGCTGCTCGGGTGCTTTTGCCCCAATCACGGATGTATCGACAATGCCATCCACACCTATTCCGGGGTGCAGCTCCGCCTCGCCTGCGCCGAACAGATGGAGCGGCAGGGACACGAGGAGGAGACGGGGACGGCAAAGCTGACGCCGGCCTTTAACCTGCCAAGCCGTTTTGTGCTGCACACCGTCGGACCTATCGTGCGCGGACGCCTGACCAGGGAGGATGAGCGCCTGCTGGCGTCCTGTTACCGGTCCTGCCTGGAGCTGGCGGAGGTGAACGGGCTGCGCAGCGTGGCGTTTTGCTGCATTTCAACGGGGGAATTTCGTTTCCCGAACCGCCGGGCGGCGGAGATCGCGGTGGGGACGGTCACAGCATATCTGGCGCAGTCCCGGAACAAAATGGAGGTCATCTTTAATGTATTTCAGGACCAGGACAGAGACATCTACCAGGACATCCTCGGAGCAGGTGGAGCGGCTGCGCGCGTGCCTTGCGCAAAGTGACGCAGTGGTGATCGGCGCGGGGGCAGGCCTGTCCACCTCGGCGGGGTTTTCCTATGACGGGGCGCGCTTTCGGGAGCACTTTTCGGATTTTGAGGCGAAATACGGCTTTCATGATATGTATACCGGCGGCTTTTACCCTTTTGATACGCCGGAGGAGTACTGGGCCTACTGGAGCAGGATGATCTTCCTCAACCGTTATCAGGACGCGCCGGGGCCGGTCTACGCCGACCTGCTCGCACTGGTGCAGGACAGGGACTACTTTGTTCTGACGACCAACGTCGATCACTGCTTCCAGCGCTCTGGCTTTGACAAGCAGCGCCTGTTTTACACGCAGGGGGACTACGGCCTCTGGCAGTGTTCCAAGCCCTGCCACAGCCGGACTTATGACAATGAGCAGCTCGTGCGCCAGATGGTGCAGGAACAGCGGGAGAGGCGCATCCCGTCCGAGCTGATCCCGCGCTGCCCGGTGTGTGGCGCGCCGATGACCATGAACCTGCGCGCGGATGACAGCTTTGTGCAGGACGCGGGATGGTACCGGGCGGCGGCGCGGTATGAGGACTTTTTGCGGCGGCATCAGGGAATGCGGGTGCTCTACCTGGAGCTGGGTGTGGGGTATAACACCCCTGGCATTATCAAATACCCCTTTTGGCAGATGGTGCACCAGAATCCGGAGGCGACCTATGCCTGCCTGAACGCAGGGCAGGCGACGGCGCCGCGGGAGATTGGACGGCAGTCAATCTGCATCGACGGGGATATCGGCGCCGTTCTCCAAAAGCTGTGCCAATGGTCGGAATAACCGATGCCTGGCAGGAGACGAGGGCCAGGCGGCATGGGGTGGGTTCACTTCATGCCGCCGGGCTATTTTGCTTTGGAGAAGGTCGATTTGGAGAATTCTGATGGGGCAAAGGACCGGCCGGCCGTTCTTGTAAGCATTGTGCACAAAACAGAGGGAAAAAGATTGGGGAATATTCCGTGTGTACAAATGGAATGACGATCGTTATAATGAAAATATAACGTAAACGATTTCAACAATATTTCAGTAAAAGGAGAGATGTCGAGATGGATTATCGGAAATGTGCCCAAGAGATTTTTCAAAAGGTCGGTGGCCGGGAAAATCTGATCAGCGCCGCCCACTGCGCCACCCGGCTGCGTCTGGTGATCGCGGACAACAGCAAGATGGACATGAAGGCCCTGGAGAACATCGACGGGGTGAAGGGTGTATTCAGCAATGCCGGACAGCTCCAGCTGATCCTGGGCACCGGCACGGTCAACAAGGTCTATGACGAGTTTCTGGCGGTCTCCGGCCTGACCGCCGCCACGAAGGAGGAGGTCAAGGCGGCCGCGGCCTCGCGTCAGCCCCTGCCGCAGCGGATGGTCAAGGCGCTGGGCGACGTATTCGTTCCCATTCTGCCGGCCATTGTGGCCTCTGGCCTCATCATGGGTATTCTGGAGGGATTGAGCAAGGCCTGGCCCGCGCTGGCGGAGTCGGGCACCTATACCATTTTCCATCTGTTCAGCAACGCCGCCTTTGTCTTCCTGCCCATTCTGGTGGCGATCTCCGCCGCGCGGGTCTTCGGCGGCAACCTGTTCCTCGGCGCGGTCATCGGTATGATTATGATCCACACCGACCTGGTGAATGCCTGGTCTGTGGCCGACTATGTGGCCAGCGGGACCGCCATCCCGACTGCCGACGTGTGGTTTGGACTGTACGACATCAACCTGACCGGCTACCAGGGACACGTCATCCCCGTCATCATCGCGGTCTGGTTTATGTGTCAGATTGAAAAACGGCTGCACAAGATTGTGCCCGAGATGCTGGACCTCTTTGTCACGCCGCTGGTCACCGTCTGTGCCACCGGCTATCTCACCCTGACCATCTTTGGGCCGGTGTTCTCCACGGTGGAGAACTGGGTGCTCACCGGCGTGCAGCAGCTCATCACCATCCCCTTCGGCATCGGCGCGGCTATTATGGGCGCGATCTATCCGCTCACCGTCGTGTGCGGCGTCCACCATATGTACAATGTGATTGAGGCCGGCATGCTTTCGTCCACCGGACTGAACACCTGGATGCCTATCGCCTCCGCTGCCAACTTTGCCCAGGGGGCGGCCTGCCTGGCGGTGGCCCTCAAGACCCGGGAGCGCAAGACCAAAGCCCTCGCCCTGCCCTCCGCCATGTCCGCCGCGCTCGGCATCACCGAGCCCGCGATCTTCGGCGTCAACCTCCGCCTGGTCAAGCCGCTGGTTGCCGGTATGATCGGCGGCGCGGCCGGCTCTGTGGTCGGCTCCCTCTTCGGCATCGGTGCGACCGCCTACGGCGTGACAGGCCTGTTTGGCTTCCTCACCACGACGGACTACATCATCCCCTATGCCATCGAGCTGGCGGTCTCCTTTGCGGTGGCCTTCGCGGTGAGCTGGGCGCTCTATCGGGACGAGGGTTCTGAGTCCCACGCCGCGCAGAGCGATGAGCCTGCGCAGTCCCAGCTGGACTGCCAGCCGGGCACGGTTTACAGCCCCCTCCAGGGCAAGGTCATCCCGATGGCCGACATCCCCGACGCCACCTTCGCCGCCGGCGTTCTGGGCGAGGGCTGCGGCATCGAACCCGCCGCGGGCCGGGTGGTGGCCCCCTTTGACGGCACCATCAGCACGGTAGCCGAGACCAAACACGCCATTGGTCTGGAGTCCCCGGACGGCATGGAGCTGCTCATCCATGTGGGCATCAACACCGTCGAGTTGGACGGCAAGGGTTTTCAGGTCCACTGCGCCGAGGGCGACACGGTGAAGGCGGGCCAGCTCCTGCTGGAGTTTGACCGGCAGATCATCCAGTCCGCCGGGCTCTCCACCACAACCGCCGTGCTGGTCACCAACGCGGAGGACCTGGGGGCCGTGTCCGTCCGGACAGGCGAGACAAACGAGCTCGACCCGATTCTCACTGTCCCGGCTGCAGTACACTAAACTGCCGCTCTCTCCGCCAGTGGCCGGGCGCGGCCTCGCCGCGCCCGGCGGTTGCAAACGAGAGCGGAAGCGTCTACAATAAAGAGGAGAATACAGGCGAGGATTTACAGATACCTCGATTCCCCGGCAAGGAGGTTCCCCCATGACCATCAAGGAAATTGCCCAGCGCGCGGGTGTCTCCAGCGCGGCGGTCAGCCGCTATCTCAATGGCGGCTCGCTCAGCCAACAAAAGAGGGAGGCCATCCGCGCCGTGGTAGAAGAGACGGGCTATCGGCCGGACGTGGCGGCCCAGATGCTGCGCGGCAAAGGCGCGGACCATATCGGGGTCATTGTCCCCAAAATCAGCTCGGACGCGGTAGGACGCGTGACCGCCGGCGTCACCCAGGTGCTGGAGGAGCGGGGCTACCTGTGTCTGCTGGCCAATACGGATAACGACCCGGACAAGGAGCTGGCCTACCTGCGCCTCTTTCAGAGTCGCCCGGTGGCAGGCGTCATCCTGATGGCGACCATTCTCACCCCGCAGCATGAGGAGATGCTGCGCACCTGCTCCGTCCCGGTGGTGGTGGCGGGGCAGCAGTTCAAGGGCGTCCCCTGCGTCTACCACGACGACCGAAACGCCGCCCGGGAGCTCACAGAATTGCTCCTGCGCCGGGGGCGGAGAAGGCTGGCCTACATCGGAGTCACCGAGCGGGATGTGGCGGTGGGACAGCGCCGCCGGCAGGGAGCGTTGGCCGCCATGGAGGAGGCTGGTCTGGACCCGGCTGCTGTCCCCTGCGCTGTCAGCCCCTTCACCGTGGAAGGCGGCCGGAAGGCCATGGAGGAGCTGCTCGGCGCCCATCCTGACCTGGACGGGGTGATGTGCGCGACCGACCAGATCGCCCTGGGGGCCATGGAAGCCCTGCGGGCGGCGGGGCGCCGCCTGCCGGAGGACGTGAGCGTGGCCGGCATCGACGACAGCTGGGCGGGGGTTCACGTCACCCCGCGCCTGACCACCGCCCACTTTTACTATGAACAGTGCGGAGCTGAGGCCGCGCAGATGCTGCTCTCTCTGGTGGACGGGCAGCAGGAGGACACGCCCGTCCGGCAGACCATGCTGGGCTACACCGTGGTGCAGCGTGACTCGGTCTGACGGCTCACGCCGCATCTTGGAAAGGACGAGGACGTTTCATGAAAATGTGTTACCTGGGCACCGCCGCCGCGGAGGGGTGGCCCGCCCTGTTCTGCTCCTGCCCGATCTGTTCCAACGCCCGCCAAGCGGGGGGACGCAATCTGCGCACCCGGACCCAGGCTATGCTGGACGGCGAGCTGCTATTGGACTTTCCGCCTGACACCTACTGCCACGCCCTGCGCCACGGCCTGAATCTGGGTGGGATTCACACCCTTCTGGTCACCCACAGCCACATGGATCACTGGTTTCCCACCGAGCTGATTCACCGCCATGAGCACTTCGGCCACGGCGCGGAGGGGATACTGGACGTCTATGGCAACGAGGCGGTCGAACAGGCATTTTACGAGCATATCCTGATCGACCGCTTCAAGCCCCACCCGCTGGACGACGCGGTGCATTTCCACCGCACGCACGGGGGAGACGTTATCCGTGCGGGTGACTGGGAGATTGTCGCCGTCCCCGCCGACCATGACAAGCGGGAGGAGTGTCTGGTCTATATCTGCAAGAAGGGCGGTAAGACCGTCTTCTACGGCCATGACACCGGGGCCAACCTCTCCGCGCAGGCGTGGGACCTGCTGGCACGAGAGCGGTTTGACCTCGTCAGCCTGGACGCCACGATGGGGCAGAGATCCATCGGCGGCTACCACATGGGACTGCCGGATATCGAGCCCTTCCTGGCCGAGATGGCCCGCCGCGGCTGTATCCATGACGGCACAGTCAAGGTGATCAACCACTTCAGCCACAACGGCGGAATGACCCACGAGGAGCTCACCGCCTGGGGGGCGGCGCGCGGCATCATCGCTGCCTATGACGGCCTGGAGATTGCGCTGTAATTGTGCTACTGTAACCAATGAAAGCATATTGCCCCCGGCTTGATGGCCGGGGGCTCCTTTGTATGCTTTAGCGATATGAGACTCCCTAGCTTTGCTGGGGAGTGTGAAAAAGCTTTCAGGAAAATATTCGTATTCAAAGCAGATCGGTCGGCGCCTGAGTTTGATCGGCCGGGAATGATGCTTGTGCCTCTGTCTGTCGGAGAATGCCAAATAGAACCATATCCAGTAATTCTTCAGCGGTCTCCAGCATGGAATGAAGATCTGTTTCCAACTTTTCGCCTTGGTAATATGCCATCATGTTCCGGAAAAAAGATGATACACTCTCTAAATAGCGGGTCGCTTTTTTCTGATTCAACTCGGAGCGCAACGATGCTTGAGTAATAAACCGACCTATAAATTGCTGGTTCATTGCCTGGATAGGAGCGCGCAGTGCAATGATTTGTTCATTTAAATGTTCTGGGGGTTGGAACACGGCATTTTCAAAAATAACTTTCTGCTTAGGGTGAAGCAGGAAAAAATTTTCCCGGATCATAAAGTAATGCTTAATGGCATTTTGAGTGCTGAATCCTTCCAGACCGCCAACATCCCGCTCAATATGTGCTTTGAGGTCATCAAAAGTCCTCTTCACACACAGCAGGAACAGTTCATCTTTGCTAGAATAATAATGGTACATCATTCCTTTGGAGATACCGTGATTTCCACAGATACGCTCCATGTTTACTCTGTCATAGCCGTAAGTCCCAAATTCCTCCAAAGCTGCTTGGTATATCGTCTCTTTGCTGCGCTCCTGGCGCTCTTTTTGTGTCATGACATATTTCCTGCCGCTGCCTGATGCAATTCACCGGCCCACTCAAAGCCCTTCTTGGCCATAAAGATTGCGATGAGCTCATTGATGACGGCTGCTGCTGCAATGGTCCCTTGGATAATAGATGCGCACTCTGGGGCGGGCCCTTCCAGGACTGACACTGCGATGCCGGTGAAGACCAGTGACACGCCAGAATGGGGTAGCAGCGTAAAGCCCAAATATTTTTTTACTGTGGCGGGCGCGTGGGTGATAGCGGCCCCAAAGTAGGCTCCGCTGTACTTTCCAATGGCCCGGGTGATAATGTAGACCACCGTGTAGATTCCCGCCCCGAAGATCAGGTGATAATCCAGCGGTGCGGCCAAGTTCAAGATTACTACAATCATAGCGAAGCCGATGATTGGGTTCATGATTTTCATCATATCATTGAGCTTCTCTTCTGTAATCATGTTGGCAAATACAGTGGAAAAAGACATGCCGATGAGCATAAAGTTCAACACTGGAGCGGGCAGCACACGATTGATAGCAAACCCAATACCGGCCGAGATCAGCAACATGCTCAGCATGGCGATCAGAGTGCTGACCGGTGTTTTAGTATGCTGAAGTATCTTTCCGGTGATAAACCCAGTGATAATTCCGATAATCACCGGCAGTAACACCAAAAAGAGGACAACTGGTACGGGTATCCCCGTGGTGGAAATGTGAGCAGAGACAAAAGCGATAACCAGGAAAAAGACTAAGGCTCCTACTAGATCGTCTAACGCGGCCATGGGAATCAAAGTCTTTGTTACCGGGCCGTCCGTTTTCAGATCGTTGACTACCGACAGCGAGGGAGCAGGTGCGGTAGCTAGAGCAATGCCGCCGAACATGAAGGCCAGATAAATGGGAACGTCGGTAAGCCAGAATATGATACCAAATACTAGGCTTACCACTAGAAAGGTCCCTAGAGATTCGGTGATGGTGGTGATCAAAATCTGCGGTCCCACTTTCTTCATCTGCTTCCAAATTAGTTCTGTACCAATCATCAGACCAAAAGTACACTCTAAAATGCTTTCCACAATCTCAAACCATTGGGAGTCAAGCACTGGGGTTCCCAATAAGTTTAGGGCATGCGGGCCAATGATCATACCAGCGATCAGCCAACCCAAGATGGATGGCAGTTTTAGCTTGGAAATCAGCTTTCCAGCGATAAACGCGATGATAATGGATACGAATAGACGAAGCACATTAAACAAAATGTCCATAACCGATGTCTCCTTTTTGCAGGTATAGAGACGAATCCGTCTGCAATTTAGAGCATAGCACTTGCAGACGGACTCGTCTATAAATTTTTTGTAAAGAAACTATGAATGTTTTAGATAGTGTTCCGCATAAACACAATGGCTGCCGAGGACTTCAGTTCCCCGACAGCCTATTTCTTGAAGTAGACAATATCGTTCGGCGTACAGCCGATGATGTCGCAGAGCTCTTCCAATGTGAGCAATGTAATATTTTTGTTCTTCTTCTATGAATCGAGCATTTTATTATCAAGCCCGTTTTGCAGGAGATCATACTGTGAAATATTCCGCGCCTTCATCGTTTCCAAAAGAGGGCTGAAACCAATCAAACAGGCCAACACTTTATTCTTTATTCTCCGGCAGCACATATTCTTTGAGACGTTGCAAAAACAACTGTGCCGCCAAAGAAAAGACCTGATATTTTTTCCAAACTACATCCAGCCCGGACTCCAGCGGCGGCTCCAGAGGGAGAAAACATAACGGGCTGTCCTCAGAGGTGTCCACCAGCTTGTCCAGGCTGACCACATAGCCAAGGCCCTGCTTAGCCATGACAGCGGCGTTGTAGCAGAGGTTGAAGGTGGTGACGATGTTGAGGTCATTCCACGCTGCCCCGAACCACCTTGCCAGTTCATTGGACTCTGCCCGCTCCTCCAACGCCTGTCGGGAGAAGATCAGAGGCACGCCCACCAGGTCCTCCACTTGGACGCAGGACTTTGCCGCCAGCGGGGCATCCCGCCGCAGAATTACCCCCCAGGTGTCCTTGGCCGGTAAGCTGAGATAGTCGTACTTGGCGATGTCCGTGGGCTGAATCAGCAGGCCAAAGTCCAGCAAGCCCTTGTCCAGCCGCTCCGTCACATCCTGGGCGTTGCCGCTGAACAGGTGGTATCGGATGCCCGAGTGCGCCTCCTGCAGTTCCCGGCACACGGCGGCGATGAGGTTCATGGCGTCCGTTTCGCCGCCGCCGATGTAGATGTCGCCGGACAGGTCCCCCTTCATGGCCCGGAACTCCTCCTCGGTCTTGTCCGCCATGGCTACGATCTCTTCCGCCCGCTTCCGCAGGAGCATCCCCTCCGCAGTCAGGGTCATCCGGTGATTGCCCCGAATCAGCAGCTTCTGACCCAGCTCCTCCTCCAGATCCCGTAACTGCCGGGACAGGGTGGGCTGGGTCATGTGCAGGGAGTTGGCCGCCGCGGTGATGTTCTCCTCCCGGGCGACTGCCAGAAAGTAGCGCAGGACACGCAGTTCCATGGCCCTCTCCTCCTTCGTATTTTCAGGAATCTCTATATGCAAATCATAGCCCGTAGCAAAATGCCTGTCAAGCATTTTGCGTTATAAAAACAAGGCATTTGCTATTTAGAGAAAGGGGCATTATGATAGAGACAGGACAAGAAAGCGTCCGCGAAGAAAGAAGGATCGCCATGGACTCTTATCCGCAGGCGGATCAACTTCTGGTCCGCAATCTGAAAGACGCCGGCTGTGCCGAGGCGGACATCCAACGGTTTCTGAAGCTGGGTCAGGAGGGCAGACAGCGGGAGCAGCTGCGGCTACTCGCCATGCACCGGGCCACGCTGCTGGATCAGCTCCATGTCAGTCAGCGCCAGATTGACTGCCTGGACTATCTGATCTATCAAATGAACAACCGGTAACGTACCATCAATACAGCTGTCACAAAGAAATGGAGGACGACATCATGGAAGAAAAACTGGTTTTGGCGCAGGAGTGGGATAAGACCTTTCCCCAGAGCGATAAGGTGGAGCACAGCAAGGTGACCTTCCACAACCGTTACGGCATCACCCTGGCGGCGGATGTCTACAAGCCCAAGGGCGCGGCGAATTGCCTGGCGGCCATCGCCGTGTGCGGCCCCTTCGGCGCGGTGAAGGAGCAGGCCGCCGGCCTGTACGCCCAGACCATGGCGGAGCGGGGCTTCCTCACCTTGGCATTCGACCCCTCCTTCACCGGCGAGAGCGGCGGCCAGCCCCGGTATATGGCCTCCCCGGACATCAACACTGAGGATTTCCAGGCGGCGGTGGACTACCTCTCCCTGCGGGAGGATGTAGACGCGGAGAAGATCGGCATCATCGGCATCTGCGGCTGGGGCGGCATGGCCCTGAACGCGGCGGCTCTGGACACCCGGGTGAAGGCGACCGTGGCATCCACCATGTACGACATGACCCGTGTAAACGCCAACGGCTACTTCGACGCCGAGGACAGCGAGGCCGCCCGTTACGAGAAGAAAAAGGCCCTCAACGCCCAGCGGATCGAGGACTACCAAAATGGCACCTATGCCTTGGGCGGCGGCGTGGCGGAGGAGATACCGGAGGACGCCCCCTTCTTCGTGAAAGACTACCACGACTACTACAAGACGCCTCGGGGCTATCATCCCCGGTCTCTGAACTCCAACGGCGGCTGGAATGTCACCGGCACGATGTCTTTTATGAACCAGCCCATCCTCCGCTACAGCAATGAGATCCGCTCCGCCGTCCTCATCATCCACGGCGAGAAGGCCCACTCCTGTTATTTCAGCCGGGACGCCTATGCCGCCATGATGGAGGGCAACCCCAACCCAGAGAACAAGGAACTGCTCATCATCCCCGGCGCGGTGCATACCGACCTGTATGACAGGCTGGATGTGATTCCCTTCGACAAGATGGTGGATTTCTTCCGGAAGGCCATGGCGTAAAGGACCCCGGTGGAGAGCAGGCACAAGGAGAGCATGATATGAAGGTATTACTGTTGAATGGCAGCACACGGAAAAACGGCTGCACCGCCCTGGCACTGACAGAGGTGGCCAGGGCGTTGGAGGCAGAGGGCATCGAAACGGAACTCCTGGAGATGGGCGGCGCGCCCATTCGGGACTGTGTCGCCTGCGGTCGGTGCACTGATCTGGGGCGCTGTGTTTTTCAGGACGATATTGTGAATCAGTGCATTGAAAAAGCCCGGGCGGCGGACGGCTTTGTTTTCGGCTCTCCGGTGTACTACGCCCACCCGTCCGGCCAACTGCTGGCCGCAATGGACCGGATGTTCTACGCCGGCGGGGATGTCTTTGCGCACAAGCCCGCCGCCGCCGTGGTCACCGCCCGCCGGGCTGGGACCACAGCCTCTCTGGATGCCATTCAGAAATATTTCACCGACGCTCAGATGCCTGTTGTCTCCTCCACCTACTGGAATATGGTATTCGGCCCCGCGCCAGAACTGGTGGCGCGGGACCTGGAGGGGCTCCAAACCATGCGGAATCTGGGGCGGAATATGGCCTGGATGCTCAAGTGCCTCCAGCTGGGCAGAGAGCACGGCGTCATACCGCCCGATGCGGAAACCCAGCAATGGACCAACTTTAATCGCGGCCCTGAAGAGTGAGAGACCATGAAAATCATCGCCATCAACGGAAGTCCCCGGCCCAATGGGAACACCGTAACGCTCTTAGAGCGGGCTATGAAGGGTGCCCGGAGCCGGGGTGCGGAGACAAAGCGCGTGGACCTGTACCGGCTGAACTATAAAGGCTGCGTCAGTTGCTTTTACTGCAAGCGCAAAGATAAACCCCATGGCACTTGCGCGGTGCGGGATGACCTGTCCCCCATCCTGACGGAACTAAAGGAGACGGACGCGCTGCTTCTGAGGTCCCCCATCTACTACGACAACATCACCTCCGGCATGGCGGCTTCTGTTCTCCAACTACATCTGGCGCGTACATCTGGCGCGGGAACTCCCGTTTATCACCAGCACGTTCCTATACGTTCCCTCCCAGCTGCACAGCCCGCGCCGGCAGCGCGCCGCATTGTCTCAGCCATGCCTCCAGCGCCGGTTCTGTGTCAGATTTGTTGGGTATCGCCGCGAACGCCGCGCCCACCTGTGCCTTCGGACATAAAATCCGGACAGCGCCTTCCGGATTGCCCGTCTCCCCGCCGCAGTGGCTGTAGAAGGGCAGCACTGTCTTGCCGGCCAAACCGTTATGCTGCCGCAGCCAGGAGGCCAGCGGCGGCGCGATGGTACCGCACCAGTTGGGGCTGCCAACGAAGATCATGTCATAATCGGTGGGCGGTTCGCTCACGGGCAGCAGTTTCGGGTAGTGGCGCCCGCGAAGTTCCCGCCGCACCTGAACAAGCAACTCCTCAAACCGGCTTGGGTAGGGTTGGGTGGGAAACACCTGCGTCAGCGCCGCGCCGGTCAGGCGCTGGATTTTTTGCGCCAGCGCCAAGGTGTTGCCGCTGTACGAGTAGCAGACGATCAGGGGTTTTGGAGCCTTTCCAGATTGCTTCATCATACTTCTGGCGCGTACCTCTTTTACTCCTGCCTGCCGAAGGACATGCAGGGGGCGATGACCTCGCCGGTGCGCAGGTACTGGTAGGTGGGCATCTCGAACAGCACCGGCTTGAGCCTGGTATAGTCCAGCTTGCCGTCGGCCCCCAGAACCGCCTCGTCGGCCCAGGTGGCGGCGATTTTGCAGATGAAGCTCTCAAAGTTCGGGGTCTTGTAGACATCGTCCACCGTACACTCCATCGAAACAGGGGCGCTTGCGATCATCGGCGCGCCGGTATCGCCGACCACATAGTCGAACAGCTCGCTCTTGTCGGTCTTGGCGCCGCTGACGCAGCCGGCGCGGTCGGCTTTGGGCAGCAGGGCCTCGTCCACAATGTTGATGGAGAGAGCTTTGCTCTCCCGGATTCCCTGGTTGGTATAGTGGGCGGAAGCCAGGCTGACCATGACCCGGTCATGCCCGATGATGCCCAGGTGTCCGACCAGCACCCAGTTGGGTTTGCCGTTCACCATCGTGCCGACGACGACCAGCGGGGTGGGATAGAGTGCGATGGAATGGCCAATGTTCTTTTTCATGGGAATTTCCTCCTAAAATAGATTTAGCGGGTAAAATTTAGGCTTCTGTAGCAGACTAATTCGCCTTCTCGTGGCGTGTCATCGTCCTTCCCGTATTGATTTGCCGGTACAGTTTCAGTATAAGGGCACAATCCTTTAGCGTAACATACTTGTGGATGGTCGGGTACGATGGGAGTATTTTGGATGACGGTTCACAGGCTGCGGCCCAGCTCGTAGGCCTTTTGCGGATACCCCGACCGCCGGGTCATGCCGGGCGTGCCGCAGCCGTAGCCCAGCACCCGGCCCCGGTCGGTCAGGTTGAGATACCGCAGCAGGGTGTTGTAGTGGGCTTCCAGCGCCTCAAAGGTCCAGGTATCGGCGTTCCAGGCGACGGTCAGTAGGGCCGCCTGCATAGATTTCCCCTGAATGCTCGTATTGAACGCGCAGAAGCGGTCCACCAGTGTTTTCAGCTGGGCCGACATTCCGTAATAGTACAGCGGCGTGACAAACACCATCATATCGGCCTCCAGGATCTGGCGGCGAAAGCGCTCCATATCGTCCTTCTGCACACAGGGCCCCTCGTACCCGCAGCGGACACAGCCGGTGCAGGGATGGATGTCGGCGTGGGCGGTATCAATGACGGTGCAGATGTGCCCGGCCTCCTGCGCGCCGCGGATGAACTCATGGGCCAGCAGGTTAGAGGAACCGTTTTTGTTGGGACTTCCTTCCAGTACGACAATCTTCATAGTTGTTCCCTCCGATTGATTTGTTGCTACTGTTGATATGACCCTGCCCGGGCTTTCAGCTCTTCTGTGCGAATGAGACCGTTAAACAGCCGGCAGCGAAGTATTGCTCCGCTGTCAGTTTCATTGTAGTCAGCATGAAACTGGATGTGAAATGCTTATTTTCTATCGTTTGCAATACAAAAAAACAATGCTTTGCAGCGCCGTTTTCGGTTGACGCGGTGCCGATGCGGGGCCTATACTGTTAATAGACTGACACCATGTCAGGATGCGGCGGCTTTCCCGCCGGCGTAGAAACCGTCTGCTTCTGCGGCCAAACCCGCAGAAGCGGGAACCCAGGTCCGCATATCCACAAAGGAGCGAACCGCGCAAGGAGAATGCAATATGGAATACACCAATCTTGGAAACACCGATATCAAAGTATCCAAACTCTGCGTCGGCTGCATGAGTTTTGGCAAAGCCGGCACGCTGCACGACTGGACGCTGGATGAGACCGAGACCGAAAAGATCGTCAAGCACGCGCTGGATCTGGGAATCAACTTTTTTGACACGGCAAACGGCTATTCCGACGGCACCAGTGAGGAGTACCTCGGCCGGGCGCTCCAAAAGAACATCGCCCGGGACAAAGTGGTCATCGCCTCCAAGGTCTACTTCAACCCCGGGCGGCTCTCTGCTGAGGCGATCCACCGGGAGATTGAGGGCAGCTTAAAGCGGCTGGGCACTGATTACCTGGACCTGTATATCATCCACCGGTTTGACTACGACACCCCGATTGAGGAGACGATGGAGGCCCTCCACGACCTGGTCGTGGCCGGCAAGGTGCGCGCCATCGGGGCTTCGGCCATGTACGGCTACCAGTTTTACAACATGCAGCTGGCTGCCCGGGATCACGGCTGGACGCAGTTTTCGGCGATGGAAAACCACTACAACCTGCTGTATCGGGAGGATGAGCGCGAGCTGATTCCCATCTGCCGCCAGATGAACGTCTCCCTGATGCCGTACAGCCCCCTTGCCGCCGGGCACCTGACCCGCCCCGAGTGGAATTCCGACTCGATCCGCAGCCGGACCGACCGGGCCGCGATGGGCAAATATGACCGGACGCAGGAGCAGGACATGGAGATCGTGCGCCGGGTGCATACCTTGGCGGAAAACTACGGCGTGAAGATGCAGCAGATCGCCCTGGCCTGGGAATGGGCCAAGGGCGTCGCTTCTCCCATCATCGGCGCCACCAAGGCATCACATTTTGACGATGCGGCCGGCGCGCTTTCGGTCCAGCTCACCAATGAGGACATTGCCTACCTGGAAGAGCCGTATCTTCCCCATCGGATTGTCGGGGCCATAGACCGCAACCCGGAAGAGGGCGTCAAACTGCTGGACGTAAAGAAGTAAGTTGATTTTCAGGAAAGGGGTTTCTGCCATGAGCATCACGATGAATCTGTACTACACCGGCCAAAACGGCAGCGCGCGCCAATTTGCCGAGGAAATGGAAACCAGCGGCACCGCCGGCCTGATCCGCGCCGAAGCCGGGAACCTGCGGTACGAATACTTTTTCCCGATGAGCGACCCGGAGACCGTATTGCTGATCGACAGCTGGAAAGATCAGGCGTCGCTCGACATCCACCATGCTTCGCCTATGATGGCGACCATCGCCGCACTGCGGGAAAAGTACGATCTGCATATGCAGGCGGAGCGCTACGTCTCCGACGCCGCAGGGATGCCGGAAGCCGATCAGAAATTTATCAAAACCTAAGAAGCCGCTGCATCCATCGCCTTCGGCAGAGCGGCGGATCTTTTGCCCATCCGTACCGTTTCAAAACGGGAGAATCCGTACAGGCTTTCCCCCGTTTTCAGAGATTTGGCCGGAACAAAAGCTCTCGCTGTCAGCGCTTGCCGATTTCATCAGCGGCGCCCTAAGCCGCATTTGAGTTCTGCGAGACGCGGAGGAACCGCCCAAGGCAGTGAACACAGACGACCGCACCCTCTTTCCACAAGAGAGTGCGGTCGTTTTGCAAGTCTATCTTTTCATTTTCCCGGCCTGACTGCGGCTTTCTGCCATTCAGGTTTGAGAGGGGCGAAACAATTTTTCCGGCGCGGTGTCGTCCCGCAGCACCTGCAGACTTTGGATAAACAGCGAAGTGGCGGTGTTGAACACCTGGTTTTTCTTCCAGATCAGCACGCTGCGGGTGGTGCGCTCCGGTACCAATGGCACAAACCGCAACTCGGGACTGGCGTGCAGCGAGAGCGCGCCGTCCATGCAGACGGCCACCCCCACCCCGTGCTCCACCAGCAGGGCAATGTTGGAGAGCAGGTTGTATCCCACCAGGATGTTCAGCCGGTGCTCCTCACAGCCGATCCAGTTCAGAATCTCCCTCCGGGCACTGGGGCGGCTGGGCAGCATCAGCGGCTGGTCGATCAGCTCCCGCACCGCCACCTCCGTCCGCTTGGCGAAGGGATGGGAACTGTGCACCAGCACCCCCCACCGCTCCGGGGTCGTCAGCCGGATGAACTCGTACCGTGTGGTGTCCACTGGTTCCAGCAGCAAGCCCAAATCCAGCGCGCCCTTGTCGATGCGCTCCCGCAGCACGTCCGCCATACCGTTGTACAGCTCGAACCGTACGGCCGGATACTGCCGGGAAAACTGCCGGATGGCGATGGCCAGGTCGTGGCCGCCCAGCGCCTCCGTCGCGCCGATGACAACAGTGCCCGCCACAGCCTCCCGCTTGCCGGCGAACTCATGCTCGGTACGGTCGACCAGTTCTACAATGTCCTGGGCCCGCTGACGCAGCAGCGCGCCGTCCTCGGTCAGCTCCACGCTGCGCTTGCCGCGGATAAACAGTGTGGTTCCCAGCTCGTCCTCCAGATCGCTGATCTGGCGGGACAGGGTGGGCTGGGTCACGTGCAGGTTTTCGGCTGCACGGGTGATGTTTTTCTCCTGCGCCACCGCCAGAAAATAGCGCAGCGTCCGCAGTTCCATAGGGGCCCCCCTCCAAAACATGATGGATTTGAAAATCAAGATCTCATACTCAAGTGTAGAGTGTACAGCCGCGCCTGTCAAGGCGGAAGCCGTCTGGGACGCGGGATCCCCCTATATAGCAGACATACGGCTGTCCGGCGTATGTCTGTTAAGGCAATCCCGCACAGAACAGAGTGCACGATACAGCCGAGAGTGGTATAATAAACATGTTCATCGGTCACCTGTGCCGATTGATAAAGAGCTGTGGATGGTCAGGGGAAAACGTTGGACAAATCGGTTCAGAAAAGCGATAGCTATTGAGTAAATCAATCACTTTCGGAGGGATAAAAAGATGATAAAAATACTTTTCGTGTGCCACGGCAACATCTGCCGCAGTCCCATGGCGGAATTCGTGATGAAGGACCTGGTCGCGAAGGACGGCCGCGCGACTGAGTTTGAGATCGCCTCCGCCGCGACCAGTACAGAGGAAATTGGCAATCCGGTCTATCCGCCGGCCCGGCGCAAGCTGGCAGAGCATGGTATCGGCTGCGTGGGCAAAACCGCACGTCAGCTGCGCCGGAGTGATTACCGCTATTATGATTTGCTCATCGGCATGGACCGGGCAAACCTGCGCAACATGAACCGCATCTGCGGCGGCGACCCGGACGGCAAGATTCGTCTTTTGCTGGACTATACCGGCCAGAGCCGTGATGTGGCTGACCCGTGGTACACCGGGGATTTTGAAGCCACCTGGCGCGATGTGCTCGCTGGCTGCCGCGCGCTGCTCGCTGCGCTGGAACACGACCGCCATAAGGGATGAAAACACCTGCGGAACGCACCGTATCGGGCGTTCCGCAGGTGTTTGTGGAATGGGCTGAAGGCGGGGAATACCGCCCGGCTGCCCGTGAGTTCTTGCCGGACAGGCGATCTGACATGGAATGCCAGCCGCGTGCAGGTCAAGGCTGGATGAGCCTCTCGCCATTTGCGACCTGTGCCAGCAGCTCCTTTGCTGTGTCCACCGTATCGGTGTCGGGAATCATGACATAAGCGCGGGAGCTCAGGGAGTAGGGGACCTGGGAGTCCCCAATGCCGTCTACGCTGTAGGTGACCACGTTCCAATCCCCGCCGTTTTCCAGCTGATCGCGCACCAGCGCGGCGATGGTGTCGTAGGAGATGTTGGTCTCCATGCAGCCGGCGGCACTCTCGAGTACCTGGCTGTAGCCGGAGAGGATGGCCGGGCTGGCGGCCTTGCGGATCACCGCCTGAATCAGCGCCATCTGGTTTCGCCCGCGCTGGCGGTCGCCGCTGGCAAAGGCATGCCGCTCCCGGCAGAAGGCCAAGGCGGCCGCGCCGTCAACGGTGTTGTAGCCCTCGTCAAAGTGGTAATTTCCGGCGTCAAACGTGTATTCGGAGTAGACATCCACGCCGCCGAGCGCGTCGATGATGTCCACAAAACCGGTGAAATTGACGCGGAAAAAGTAGTTGACATCCACCCCATAGAGCATGGCGAGGGTGTCCATACTGACCTGTACGCCGTAAATGCCAGCGTGCGTCAGCTTATCCGGCACGCCGCCGGAGATGGACAGGGGGACGTAGTAGTCCCGCGGGGTGGAGATCAGCAGCACCTGACGGGTGGCCGGATTGATACTGGCAAGGATATTCACGTCGCTCCGGGCGCGGGCGGAGATGGCGCTGTCGCGTGAGTCACTGCCGCTGATATAGACGGTGAGCACCTCGCCAGCGGAGAGCGTCTCCGTCTCGCCGGCCTCCGGCTGGTCCTCAACGGCGGTCTCCACCTGCTCGGTGGACAGGGCACGCAGCCGGTCAGGGATATCCTCATATCCTTCCAGCTCGTCGAAGAGATCCAGATAGGCCTGATTGAGCACGATGGCGCCACAGGAACCGTCCAGCAGACCATCCACCAGCTGGGTCGGCCCGGCATACTCTGCCGTGGTGAGCGTGGAGCCGAGCTGTTCGCCTGCGCTGGCGAGCGCTGCGTCAGTGTTCTCGCGGTCCAACTCGGCCATAATGCCGAAGGTATAGTCCGCCGCGTCCTCCAGTGTCTGCGCGGGGTCCTCCTCCAGCACGTAGATGGAGACATTGGAGACCTCTGTCTCCGTCTGGGAGATGTTCAGCAGCGCGTTTTGTCCCTGGGTGACGTACCAGCCGCCCACCGCATAGAGGGCGAGCCAGATGATGGTCCAGAGCACGCCCAGGACAAAGCGTACCCTGCGCGCCGGCGTTCGCGTCAACAAGAAGGTGACCAGCGCGGCCAGCAGCCCGATCAGGACGAGCGCGGCCAGATGGAGCGGCAGCAGCATCTGGGTTGCCGCCAGACGCCAAAGCAGCAGGGCCGCCCCGGCCAGCATCAACAGGGTGAACACGAGCTGCGCGGCTCGGCTGCCGCCGGCGGATTGTTTTTTCTGAAGACGGCGCATGAATGACAACACTCCTTCCGTCTGATTTTGGAACAGTCCCATTATAACCGCGGACATCGCCGATGTCCATGACAAAAAATTACATTTTTTGCCTGCGGATTCGGGAAAGGAGGGAGAACGTTGAATGATAGACCAGCAGGGGACGCGGCGCAAAACGGCGCCTCACAGAGCATTTCTGGCTCTTGCAAGGCGCCGTTTTGTCGCTTTATGGGAAGATTTGGCCTGCTGCTGCCAGAGGGGGCGGTTGAACAGCTGTTATGAAACTGCCGTCGTCCCCGCCTCCCGCTCGGCCAGCACACGCAGCAGCCAGTCCCAGGTGCGCTTGACGGAGGCGATCTCCAGCCGTTCGTGCGGGGTATGGATGTCCCGCATATTCGGGCCGATGGACACGGCGTCCACGCCGGGGAGCTTTTCCGCCAGCAGTCCGCACTCCAGGCCTGCGTGAATGGCCACCAGCTCCGGATCCCGGCCATAGAGCTCCCGATAGGCACGCGCCACCTGCTCGCGCAGCGGTGAGCTGGCCCGATACTCCCAGGGGGGATATTCCCCTGAAACGGAGGCCGTGCCGCCCACGGCGGTCAGTGCCTCGGCCAGCTGCCGCTTCAGCCCGGCCAGCGCCTGGCGGGAAGAGCTGCGCAGGCTAAAGCGCAGGGCCAGCGCCTCGCGGCCTGTCTCCATATACCCGAGGTTCAGCGAGGTCTCCACCATGCCCGGCATGGTCTGGCTCATCGCCTGCACGCCATTGGGGAGATATTGGACGAGCAGCAGCGCCTTCTGCGCGCTGTCCACCGTCAGAACGGGGAAGGTCCCCTCTCCCTCTAATGTAAAGGTGAGGGACAAGTCTGGATCGGTGGCCTGGTACTCCTTGCCCAGCTCCCGGCGGCAGCGCTCCAGCGCCGCGCAGCAGGCGGGCAGCAGCCGCTCGGAGAGGAGGATGCGCGCGCTCGCCTGTTGGGGAATCACATTGTCCCGGCCGCCGCCGCACAGGGAGACGACGGAGAAGGAAAACTGCTGTCCCAGCTCCATCAGCACCCGGCTGAGCAGCCGGCAGGCGTTGGCCCCGCCCTTACCGATCTCGGTGCCCGAGTGACCGCCGGTCAGTCCGCCAACGGTGAGAGAGCACAGCTGTCCGGTCTGCGTCTGATATTCCAGCGGCACGCGGCAGTCCACCCGGCAGCCGCCGGCGCAGGAGGTGATGATCTGCCCCTCCTCCTCACTGTCGAGATTGATGAGCCTCCGTCCGCGCAGGCCGGAGAGGTCGGCGGCACGTGCGCCGCCCATGCCGGTCTCCTCACTGGTGGTGATGAGCACCTCCAGCGGGGGATGCGGGATGTCCTCCGCCTCCAGCAGGGCCAGGCAGTAGGCCAGCGCGATGCCGTCGTCTCCGCCGAGCGTCGTGCCGCGGGCGGAGACCCAGCCGTCGGAGACTTCCAGCTCCAGCCCCTGGGTGGTGAAATCCATGCCGCGACCCGGCTCCTGCTCGCAGACCATGTCCATATGGCCCTGCAGAATGACCGGGGGACAGTCCTCATAGCCGGGGGCGGCGTCCTTCCATAGGATGACATTTCCGCTCTCGTCCTGCCGGTACGCCAAATGGTGCGCGCGGGCAAAGGCGGCCAGATAGTCGGAGATCTGCCGTTCCTGCCCCGAGGGGCGCGGAATGGCGCTGATGGCCTCAAAGTGGGAGAAGACCGGCTCCGGCTGCAGGCCGGAGAGAATTCCCATCTGTCTCACGTCCTTTCTGTGGCAATTGTTCTGTTTTATCCCCGGTCAGCACCAGAAAAAGCCCATAGGATAGTAGCAGCAGCTTCCGCCGCTCAGACAGTAACACGTCAGGCACAGCGGGAGCATTGCGGCCCGGCCGCCGGGCGCGCAGAACTCCATGCTCGCGTTCTGATAATACTGTCCGCCCTGCTGGATGCGCTGGAAGGCGGCCTGGTACTCGCTGTTGCCCGGCTCCATGCGCACGGCCTGCTGCAGATACTGCAGGGCGAGAATTTTATTGCCGAGGCCGGAGTTGGCCAGTCCCGCCAGATAGTACCAGCGCGCGTTGCGCTCCCGCTGGCTCATCCGTTCGAGCACCGACAGCGCGTCCTCATAGCTGCCCACCTGGATGAAGTGCTGCGCGGCCTGAAAGTCGGGCGAGTCGCTTCCGCGGGTGTGATAGGTGGTCTGGCGCTGCTGTTGCTGCTGATAGCCGCCGAAGGGATTGCCGTAAAAGCCGCCAAACGGGTCGCCATAGCCGCCGAAGGGGTCGGCATAGCCCGCGCCCGCGCCGCCGCCGGAAGACTGCGCCTGTTGCTGCTGGTACTTCTGCGGGTTATTGATCTGGTCATAGGCGGCATTGATCTCGTTCATCTTCTGGGCGGCCTCCGGGTCGTTCGGATGGAGATCGGGATGGTACTGTTTGGCCAGACGGCGGTAAGCCTTTTTGATCTCGTCGGCTGAGGCGTCGGGCGATACCCCTAAGACCTTATATGGGTCTTGGATCATGTCGTGTGTTCCCCCTTATGGGATGTGCGGGCCTTGCGCTGCTGCGCGATGGCATATCTGGCCCACACGCCGGAATAAAGGATATTGCGCAGCAGGTCGAGGTCTTGCTCGAGCGGCAGCCGCTCAAAGGCGAGAGTGCAGTCCCCGATCAGCATGGTCAGCGCCTGCGGCGCCTGAAACGGGCCGTGCGCGCGCTCAAAGGCGGAGACGGGGTTGTAGCGCCCGCGCTTCTCGTCCGCCTCCCGGTCGAGCACGGCGTCCATCAGGTAGATAAACTGCCCCAGCTTATCCCCTGTCTCCCGCAGGGTATCCGCCCAGCGGTCGTCGCGCACGGCGAAGAGGGCGGCGAGAATGCCGCCAAAGCTGCGGGCGGCCTCGTCGAGCGCGGCGCTCTCCTCCTGTTCCAGCCGGGAGAGATGGCTGAGCCCCTCCTCGATCGCCCGGCACTGCTCCGGCCACTGGGACTGAACCGCCCGGTAGCGGCCGGCGAGCGCCTTCGCGGCCGCCCACTTGGCGGCGTTGTGGTCGTCCCGCCAGTCATCCAGGCAGTTGTAGTAGGCCAGGGCCACGTTCAGGTCGGCGGCGTACTCGGTATAGCGGCTGGCGCGCCAATGCTGCGCGCGGATAGGGTGCGGCGGGCAGCGGCACACGCCCTGTGCCTGCTCCGGCTCATAGAGCGAGTCGAGCAGGAGCAGGAGAAAGGTCATGTCGTAGGTCAGCGTCAGCCGGGCGGGCTGTCCGTGGCGCTGGCCGATCGTCCGACACAGGCCGCAGTAGGCGGCGCGGTATCGCTGTGCCTGCTCCGGCGTGAGGTTTGCCTGGTCCGCCACCACATAGCCGAACAAATTCCCGGCCTCCTCAGCGGTTGGCGGCCTGGTAGATGGCCAGCATGTCCGCCGTGTCGATCGGGCGGAAGACGCCCACCTTCCGGCTGCCCTGGCGCGAGCAGCCCTCCGCCAGACGGCGCAGCGTCTCCTCGCTCTGCACGCCGATGCCCTGGCCCAGGCTGACCGGCATCCCGAGCCGCTGCCAGTAGGCCTCAAAGCCGGAGATGGTGAGCTGAGCGGCCGCCTCGTCGTCGCGCTCGGTGACGGCGAGCACCTTACGGCCCAGCCCGGCGAAGCGGGCGGGGTTCTGCGCGCAGACGAAGCGTGCCCACGCGCCCCACATCATGGACAGGCTCTCTCCGTGCGGCACGTCAAACATCGCCGACAGCTCGTGCCCGAGCTGGTGGACGGAGAAGTCCTTTGGATGTCCCAGGCCGGTCAGATCGTTGTGCGAGAGGCTGCCGCACCACATGATCTCGCTGCGGGCGGCGTAGCTCTCCGGCTCGCGCATGGCCAGCAGCCCGGCGTCCATCACGTCGCGCAGCAGCGCCTCGGCGATCGCGTCGGTGAGATAGTCCCCCTCACAGTCGGAGAAATAGCGCTCCAAGGTATGCATCATGATATCGGTCACACCGCAGGCGGTCTGCCGCGGCGGCAGGGTATAGGTCAGCTCCGGGTCCATGATGGCAAAGCGCGGGCGGTTAAAGTCGGTGTTCTTGCCGCGCTTGGTGCCCAGGGCCTCATTGGTGAGCACCGCCGAGTCGCTCGTCTCGCTGCCGGCGGCGGCGATGGTGATCACGCTGCCCATCGGCACCGCGGCAGTCACCTCCCGCGCCCCGGAGAAGAAGTCCCAGACCGGCCCGCCGCAGGCCAGGCTCATGGAGACGGCCTTCATCGTGTCGAGCACCGAGCCGCCGCCGACGGCGAGCAGAAAGTCGATGCCCTTATCCCGCCACTCGTCGGCAATCTGCTGGGCCAGGGCGAGGCGGGGGTTGGGCTGCACGCCGCCCACGCTCGCCCAGCGCAGCCCGGCCCGCTCGAGGGAATCGGTCACCCGGCCGAGCACGCCGCTGCGCACCGCCGAGCCGCCGCCATAGAGCACCAGGACATAGCTGCCGCCCGCCGCGCGCACGGCCTCTCCGGCCCGGTCCGCCGTCCCGGCGCCGAAGATCACCTTGGTGGGGCTGTAGAATGTAAATGAATTCATGGGGAAAACCTCCTCCGCCTGCCCGTCCTGCCGGACAAGGGCGCCGCTTTGCCTTCATTATATCGGAACCGTCTGAAAAAGCAAGGCGGCGGGCGGACAATTTCTGCGGTGTAGGTTTGTCAATGATGTGTTACAGGAAGAGGGAAAGCGAAGAGGGCCTGTTTGGGAGAGTTCCAATTGAGGGGGCGCATGGGGAAAGCGTTATATTTTCTGTTCCAGACGGCAATCTGCTTTTTGAA
>DVJB01000071.1 GCA_018710845.1 Candidatus Onthomonas avicola | reverse complement strand
CACATCCTGGACGAGGACCGCAAGATCAACGCCCAGAAGTTTGAGAGCGCCTTCTATGCCAATCCCAATCTTCGGGAGGTCCATCCCCCGGAAGAACCCAGGGAACAGGCTCCCGCTACATTGGATCTGGAGGCTCTGGTGGAGCAGCTTCGGCAGTCGCCGGAACTGGCAAATACCCTGGCTGCGCTGCTCTCGGCGGCACCCAGCGGCAGGTGAGTCCGAAAAATCCAATTAGCACGGCTGCGATTTTTCTTAGCAGAGCCGTGGAAACCGTTCGATTCTTCTTAGCAGGATATACATTGCAGCGCATAAAATTCTCCCGGTCCCAAACGAGCAAGAGACCGGGAGAAGCAAAATAAAAAACGCTGCAAACCAGCGAAAAATGGCTTGCAGCGGTGTTTTTGGCGTCCCAGACACGACTCGAACGTGCGACCCCGGGCTTAGGAGGCTCGTGCTCTATCCAACTGAGCTACTGGGACATATATCAAAAATATTCAATTTTTCCGCCCAAACGGATTCGAACGAACTGCCGCTTAGGAGGCGGATGCTCTATCCAGCTAAGCTACAGAGACATCTATAAAACATTGAGTTGTTAACGTATGCTTCTGTGGCAAGTTGTTGTTGCAGCGCGACCTTGGGAGGCGGTCGTACTATCCAACTGAGCTGCAGGGGCATGGGCGCCGGCGAGCGTCACTCTCTCGCTCGGCTGTCCTATTATACCACCCGTGCCGCGCAAATGCAACCGCCCGGCGCTGCGGCACGGGAAAAGAGTGTCCGGCCATGTCCAAAATGGCAAAAAAGCCTTTCCCCTCTCACTGTATTTGCCCAAAACTGCTGATTTTTGACGTGGCGCAGCAAAATCGGTTGCTATTTGCCTCGTCCGGGTTATAATAATATGTTGGATATTGCCGCAGCCGGGCCGGTACTTCGCTCGGCTGCGTATTGGCGCGGGCGTGGGAGATCGCGCTCCCGCGCCTGTTTTCTGCCGGGGCGGGAACTCCCCGCTGTCCGGAGCGTTGAGAAGGAGGAATTATCCACATGCGTCAGAACAACCTGAGAAATGTGGCCATTATCGCCCACGTCGACCACGGTAAGACTACGCTGGTGGACGCGATGCTGCAGCAGAGCGGCGTCTACCGGGAGAACCAGGAGGTCGTGGAGCGGGTCATGGACTCCGGCGACCTTGAGCGCGAGCGGGGCATCACCATTCTCGCCAAGAACACCGCCGTCACCTATGGCGACACCAAGATCAACATCGTCGACACCCCGGGCCACGCCGACTTCGGCGGCGAGGTGGAGCGGGTGCTCAAGATGGTCAACGGCGTCATCCTGCTGGTGGACGCCGCGGAGGGTCCCATGCCGCAGACCCGCTTCGTCCTCTCCCGCGCGCTGGAGCTGGGACACCGCGTCATCGTCGTGGTCAACAAGGTTGACCGCCCTGACCAGCGCGTGCACGAGGTGATCGACGAGGTGCTCGAGCTGCTGATGGACCTGGACGCCACAGACGAGCAGCTTGACTCCCCGATGCTCTTCTGCTCGGCGCGCGCCGGAACCGCCTCCTACTCCCCCGAAGTCTCGGGGACCGACCTCAAGCCCCTTTTTGAGACCATTCTCGAGTATATTCCCGCTCCCGAAGTGAACCTGGAAGCCCCGTTCCAGATGCTGGTCTCCTCCATCGACTACAACGAGTTTGTCGGCCGCATCGCGATCGGCCGGATTGAGCGCGGCGTCATCCACCAGAACCAGGAGATCGTCGTGTGCAACTACCACGAGCCGGACAAGGTCTCCAAAAAAATGAAGGCGACCGCCCTGTTTGAGTTTGACGGCCTGAACCGTGTCCCGGCCGAGTCGGCGGAGGCGGGGAACATCATCGCCCTGTCCGGCATCGCCGGTATCACGATCGGGGACACCATCTGTGCGCCCGAGGCGGTGGAGCCGCTGAGCTTTGTCAAGATTTCCGCCCCGACGATGGAGATGACCTTCTCCGTCAACGATTCCCCCTTCGCCGGGAAGGACGGCAAATACGTCACCAGCCGCAACCTGCGCGACCGCCTCTTCCGTGAGACGCTCAAGGACGTCTCCCTGCGTGTGAGTGAGGTGGAGAACACCACCGACTCCTTCAACGTCGCCGGCCGCGGCGAGATGCATCTGTCCATCCTGATTGAGACAATGCGCCGCGAGGGCTATGAGTTCCAGGTCTCCCCCCCGCGCGTGCTCTACCGCGAGATCGACGGCGAGAAGTGCGAGCCGATGGAGCGGCTGGTGCTCGACGTGCCCTCGGATTACGTCGGCGCGGTGATTGAGGCCCTGGGCACCCGCAAGGGCGACCTGGTGGACATGACCCCGGTGGGGGCGCGGATGAAGATTGAATTTCTCATCCCCTCGCGCGGTCTGTTCGGATACCGGAACGAGTTTTTGACCGCCACCAAGGGAGAAGGCATCATGACCTCCGTCTTTGACTCCTACGCCCCCTACCGCGGCGAGCTGCAGCGGCGCAACACCGGCTCTCTCGTCGCCCACGAGACGGGCGAGGCGGTCGCGTACGGCCTGTTCAATGCCCAGGAGCGCGGCGCGCTCTTCATCGGGCCGGGCACGCCGGTCTACGAGGGCATGGTGGTCGGCGTCTCCCCCAAGCAGGAGGACATCACCGTCAACGTCTGCAAGAAAAAGCAGCTCACCAACATGCGCGCCGCCGGCTCGGACGAGGCGCTGCGCCTCATCCCGCCGCGCCAGATGAGCCTGGAGCAGTGCCTGGAGTTTCTGGCCGACGACGAGCTGCTGGAGGTCACCCCCCACAGCCTGCGCCTGCGCAAGCGCATTCTGAACCACGAGCTGCGCATGAAGGCGCTCAAGGGCCATAAAAAGTGATACTCGCTGGGCGCGCCCTCCGGTCCGGAATGGGCGCGCCCGGCATTTCTGTCTGTCCAGAGCGATTGACCCTCGCCGGGAGAGGCATTATACTGGGTAGAGAAACCGGAGGGAGAGGGGAGCCACATGATCGACGCAATCCAAATCCGCGGTGCCAGGGTCCACAACCTGAAAAATGTGGACGTGGACGTGCCGCTTGGCCGCATTGTCGGCATCGCCGGGGTGTCCGGCTCGGGGAAGAGCTCGCTCGCCTTGGGCGTGCTCTACGCCGAGGGGTCGCGGCGGTACCTGGAGGCCCTGTCCACCTACACGCGGCGGCGGATGACGCAGGCCGCCCGCGCCCAGGTGGACGAGGTGCGCTACGTCCCCGCCGCCCTCGCGCTGCACCAGCGCCCCGGCGTGCCTGGCATCCGCAGCACCTTCGGCACCGGGACGGAGCTGCTCAACAGTCTGCGGCTGATGTACTCCCGCCTCGGGAACCACCGCTGCCCGAACGGCCACTATCTGCCTCCGTCGCTCGCCGTCGCCGCCGGTCAGACGCTGGTCTGCCCGGAATGCGGGGCGTCCTTTTACGCCCCGGGGGCGGAGGAGCTGGCCTTCAACAGCCAGGGGGCCTGCCGCACCTGCGGCGGCACCGGCGTGGTGCGCGCGGTGGACGAGTCGACCCTCGTGCCGGACGACTCGCTCACCATCGACGAGGGGGCGGTCGCCCCCTGGAACTCGCTGATGTGGTCGCTGATGACCGACGTCTGCCGCGCGATGGGCGTGCGCACCGACGTGCCGTTTCGCGATTTGACCGACCGGGAAAAGGAGATCGTCTACCACGGCCCGGCGGAGAAAAAGCACATCCTCTACCACTCCAAGCACACCAACGAGCTGGCCGAGCTGGACTTCACCTATTTCAACGCGGTCTACACGGTGGAGAACGCCCTGTCCAAGGTCAAGGACGAGAAGGGCATGAAGCGGGTGGAGAAGTTCCTCAAACAGGACGTCTGTCCCGACTGCGGCGGCTCCCGCCTGTCTGAGGCGGCCCGCGCCCCCAAGCTGCGCGGCATCTCGCTGGACGAGGCCTGCCGGATGACGCTCTCCGACCTTGTCGTATGGGTCGACGGGGTGCCGGAGAGCCTTCCAGAGGAGATGCGGCCGATGGCACACAGCATCTGCGAGTCCTTCCAGACGGTGGCGCGGCGGCTGATGGACCTCGGGCTGGGCTATCTGGCGCTCGACCGCGCCGCCTCCACCCTCTCCACCGGCGAGCGGCAGCGGATGCAGCTCGCGCGGGCGGTGCGCAACCGGACGACCGGCGTGCTCTACGTGCTTGACGAGCCGTCCATCGGCCTGCACCCGTCTAACATCGCCGGCCTGACCGGGGTGATGCATGACCTGATCGCGGACGGCAACTCCATCGTCCTGGTGGACCACGACACGCAGATTCTCGCCGCGTCGGACTATCTCATTGAGATGGGGCCGGGCGCCGGCGCGGCTGGCGGGCAGGTGATCGCCCAGGGGACCGTCTCCGCCCTCGGGCAGGACCCGCGCTCTCAGATCGGCCCCTTCCTCTCCGGCGCGGCCGCCACGCCCATCCGGGAGCGGGCCGCGCAGGAGGAGCTGTTTGCCCTCGGCCGGGTCCGCCTCGCCACTGGAGCCATCCACACGGTCCGCCCACTGGAGGTGGAGATTCCCAGAGGACGGCTGACCGTGGTCACCGGCGTCTCCGGATCGGGCAAGACGACACTCATCCTGGAGAGCCTGGTCCCCGCCCTGCGCTCTGCCGTCGCCGGGGAGAAGCTGCCCGCACACGTGCGCGCGGTGGAGGCAGAGGGAATCGGCCAGGTCAAGCTGATCGACGCGACACCCATCGGGATCAACGTGCGCTCCACCGTCGCCACCTACGCCAACGTCCACGACGAGCTGCGCAAGATCTTTGCCCGGACGCCGGAGGCCAAGGCGCTCGGCTACAAGGCGGGAGACTTCTCCTACAACACGGGGAAGCTCCGCTGTCCCGTCTGCGACGGGACGGGTTCCATCAGCCTGGACGTGCAGTTCTTGCCCGACGTGGACATCCCCTGCCCCGACTGCCGCGGCGCGCGCTACGGGAAGGACGCCGGCCGGGTCCGCTACGGGACCAAGCGCGGGACATCCTACACCCTCCCGGAGCTGATGGCGATGGATGTCCACACAGCGCTGGAGGCCTGCCGCGACCTGAAGGTGGTGCGCCAGCGCCTGCAGGTGCTCGAGGACCTCGGCCTGGGGTATCTGACGCTGGGGGAGCAGACGCCCAGCCTCTCCGGCGGCGAGGCGCAGCGCCTCAAGCTCGCCAGTGAGATGGGCAAGACACAGTCGGACGCCGTCTTCGTCTTTGACGAGCCCACCATCGGCCTGCATCCGCTGGACGTGCGGACGCTGCTCGGCGTCTTTCAGACCCTCATTGACCACGGCGCGACGGTGATTGTGATCGAGCACGACCTGGACGTGATTCGGAACGCCGACTACCTCATCGACATGGGCCCAGGCGGCGGCGTGGAGGGCGGCCGCGTCGTCGCCGCCGGCACGCCGGAGGAGATCCGCCGCGTCCCGGAGAGCAAGACGGGGCGGTATCTGTAATTTACAAGTTCTATCACACAAAGGACTGACGGGCGTGCTGCTGGTATGGCAGCACGCCCGTTTTACTGTTGTCTATAGCGCATCGTCCAGCAGCTGAATACGCTCCACGTGTGCAAGAACAGCGGGGCTGCTCTCCGTCACCGGACCGGTAAAGGTGATGGAAATACAGTCGCCCACCTCCAGCGCCTCAAAGTCCAGCGGCGTCCCGTGCCACTCGATGGACGTCTCCCCATAGACGGCAAAGGAAAAGGTGCCGCGGTAGTTCCTGTCGTTCACCGCAAGCCCCTGTACCGTGACGGCGTTGCCCTCCTCCGGCGTTCCGGTGATGCGGGTGATCTCGGCGTAAAAGGTCTCCTGTCGCTCCGTCTCAGCGGGCGCGGCGTCCTCCAGCCGCCGGTAGGCGGTCTGGTACCCGGCAAACCAGGCGGCAACGGTGGCCACCGACAGCAGCAACACGGCAGCCAAAATCAGCACCCGGTAAGGCGGCGTCAGCACAGACGGGCGCGGTCCGTCCGTCTGCAGGGCGCGATTGATGTGCCGCCGGTAAATGCGCAGGTAGACTGCGCCGGCCGCCAGCAGCAGGAGTGCCGCCAGCAACAGCAGCACCAAAAACAGCGGAAAGCTCATGGCGTCCCCTCCTCGCTCAGATGCCAAAACTCTCTTTGAAGAGATAGTAATACGTGCGCGTGACGTCCACTCGCCGGCCATCGGAGAGCGTAAGGATAAAGCGCATAAACAGCGTCGGGGTGATCTCCCGCACCGCAGCCCGGTTGACGACGGTGCTCTGGCTGACGCGCAGAAAGCGGTCCGGGTCCAGCCGGGCGGCCAGTCGGTAGAGCCGCTCCCCCGTCTGCCAGCACCGCCCGCGCGCATAGACCACCACCTCACGCCCCAAGGTCTCGATGGACACGATCTCCTCCACCGGCAGCAGCGCCCGCACGCCGCCGGCACGCTCCCGCACGGCCAGCGTCTCGGCAAAACGGCCCGTCTCGCTGAGCACCAGCTCCGCGCTGTCATCCACCTCAATGCCGTGCGCGCCCAGCTGCGCTCTCAGCGGTTCATAGCGCTCCGGTGACACGGCCAATCTCACTTTCATCGCCGCCCCTCCCTCTCATGCGTGCTTCTCCCCGGCATCTCTATTGTACCCGCGCCCGGACCGGGAGACAAGACATGCGGTATAAGCCGCAGGAGGGAGGACACAGCTTGCACTCTGTGCCCTCCAACATCTTCCGGTCCGTTTTATCGTTCTCTCTCCCGCGCGGGACTTGACAGGCGCGGGCAGGGCTGGCATAATAAGAACATCAGTTCTATCAAACAAATGTTCTATTTCGAAGGAGGTGCCGCGCAGTGGAGCTGCTGGACAAGCTGGAGATCCTGACCGATGCGGCCAAGTACGACGCCGCCTGTACCTCCAGCGGCCTGGACCGCAAGGGGCGCCGGGGCGGGCGGATCGGCTCGACGATGGCCCCGGGCTGCTGCCACACCTTCTCCGCCGACGGGCGGTGCGTGACGCTGCTCAAGGTGCTGCTCGGCAACGCCTGCGCCTATGACTGCCAGTACTGCGTCAACCGCCGCAGCCACGACACCCGGCGCGCCGTCTTCACCCCGCGGGAGTTGGCGGAGCTGACCATCCAATTCTACCGGCGCAACTATATTGAGGGGCTGTTCCTCAGCTCGGCGGTGCTGAAGAATCCGGACTACACCACCGAGCTGATGATCCGCGCGCTGCGCCTGCTGCGGGAGGAGTACGGCTTTGCGGGGTATATCCACGCCAAGGCAATTCCGGGGGCGGACCCGGCCCTCACCTGGCAGCTCGGGCTGCTGGCCGACCGGCTGAGCGTGAATATCGAGCTGCCCTCCGCCGCCAGCCTGCGCCTGCTCGCCCCGGAGAAGAAAAAGGAGTCGATTCTCGCCCCGATGGCGCAGATTCGCGACGGCAGCGCGGAGAGCCGCCGGTCGCTGCGCACCCTCCCCGCCCGTCGGGCGCTGCGCTTCGCCCCGGCAGGGCAGTCCACTCAGATGATCATCGGCGCGACACCGGAGGACGACCGGCATATCCTCACCCTCACGCAGGGCCTGTACCGCAAATACCATCTCAAGCGGGTGTTCTACTCGGCCTATCTGCCGGTGTCCGACTCCAACCTGCTGCCCGCGCCGGCCACCTTCCGGCCGCCCCTGCTGCGCGAGCACCGGCTCTATCAGGCGGACTGGCTGCTGCGCTTTTGCCACTTCCGTGCGGAGGAGCTGCTGGACGAGCAGAACCCCAACTTCGACCCCCGGCTGGACCCCAAGTGCTGCTGGGCGCTGCGCCACCCGGAGTTTTTCCCGGTGGAGGTCAACCGCGCGGACTACGAATGCCTGCTGCGCGTGCCCGGTATCGGGGTGAAGTCCGCCCGGCACATTCTCACTGCCCGGCGGACGGGAGCCTTGGACGAACAGGGGCTGAAAAAGCTGGGTGTCGTGCTCAAGCGGGCGCGGTATTTCATCACCTGCTCCGGGCGGATGACGGAGGGGCTGCGGATGCGTCCGGAGGGCGTGCTGCATCAGCTGCTCGCCCTGGAGCGTCCGCGCCTGCCGGGCGGCGGGCTGGATCAGCTCTCCCTCTTTGACGCACAGGAGGGACTGTCATGAGGCCGGGCTGGACGGAGGTGGCCTACCGCTACGACGGGAGCTTTGCCGGCTTTCTCTCCTGCGTATTCGACAGCTACCGCTACCGCGAGGCGCCGGCCGCCTTCTCCTGCCCGGAGGAGGACCGCGTCTCCCTCTATCCGGAGCGGCCGGTGGAGACGGACGCGGGCCATGCCCGGCGGGTCTTTCGCTCCCTCAAGGAAAAGATCTCCCCCGAGGCGCAGCGCCTGGCGAGCCACGCCTTCCTCACCTGCTTGCCGGAGCGAGAGTGCGCCATCTGGCGCTTCATCGAGATGGGGTATGACATCGGTCCCGGCGTGACCTACTGGCTGACGGACCAACGGGTCGCCCCGCTGATGGAGGCAGTGCGCCACCTGTACAGCGAGGCCCATCTGCTCAAGGGCTTTGCCCGTTTCTCCGACACCAGGGGCGTGCTGGCCGGCGAGATTGCGCCGAAAAACCGGGTTCTCCCCCTGCTGCGGCGGCACTTCTGCGACCGTTTTCATGGGGAGACCTTCCTGCTCTATGACAGGACACACCGCGAGGTGCTGCTCCACCACCGGGGACAGTGGGCCATCCGACCGCTCGCGGAGCTCGACCTGCCGCCGGAGAGCGAGCGGGAGGCGGGCTGGCGGCAGCTTTGGCAGCGCTTTTACCACACAGTGGCCATTGAGGACCGCTATAACCCCAGGCTGCGCATGTCCAACGTTCCCAAGCGCTATTGGAAGCATATGACCGAGCTGCGCGGGGAGCTGGAGGACGGCGGTGCGCCGTCCCCCAGGCAGCCGGCCGAAGGGGTACTCCCCCGCCGCGGCGGGTGACGGAGCTCAAAACTTCCCACTCTGTGCGCGGCAGAAACCGCTATGGCCCGGAGGCGCGATACGCCCCCGGGCCAAATTCAATCCTCCGTCAGGTCCGGCGTCTTGCGGCTCTTCTTCCGCCGGCGGACCGCCTCGGTGAGCAGGAACTCGATCTGCCCGTTGACAGAGCGGAAGTCCTCCTCCGCCCAGGCGGCAATCTCAGCATAGAGCGAGGCGGACAGCCGCAGCGGAACCTGTTTCTTTGCCTTTTCTCGCTCAGCCATGGCCGTCCCTCCCCGTCTGGAATCGCTCTATTGTACGCAATTTTGGATAAATTGGCAGCTGTCTCAGTAGATAGAGCCGCTGTTGACCACCGGCTGGGCGTCCCGCCCGGCGCAGAGCACCACCATCAGGTTGGACACCATCTGCGCGCGGCGCTCGTCGTCCAGGTCGACCACCTGCTTGCGGCTCAGCTCGTCGAGCGCCATCTCCACCATGCCGACTGCGCCCTCCACGATCAGCTTGCGCGCATCCACGATGGCGCTGGCCTGCTGGCGCTGGAGCATCGCCGCGGCGATCTCCGGGGCGTAGGCCAGGGTGGTGATGCGCGCCTCCTCGATCCGCAGGCCGGCGCAGGTCACCCGCGACTGGATCTCCTCGGCCAGTACGGCGGCAATCTCCTGCGAGGAGCCGCGCAGGCTCTTCTCGTCCCCGCCGTCGGCCACGTCATAGGGGTACAGGCGCACCGTATTGCGCAGGGCCGCGTCCGTCTGGATGGAGAGGAACTCCTTGTAGTTGTCCACCGCAAAGACCGCCCGGGCCGTGTCCTCCACGTGCCAGATCACCGCCACCCCGATGATGATGGGGTTGCCGAGCAGGTCGTTGATCTTCTGTTTGTCGTTGTTGAGCGTCATCGTTTTGAGCGACAGGCGCTTGCCGCGCGAGGCGCCGCCGGTGACGGTGCCCGTGCTCAGTTCCTTGCCCTGGCTCGCGGCGACCGCCGTCTGGGCAACTTTGGATGCCTCGGCCGCCGCGTCGGGCGCCGCGGGATTGACCGCCACACAGAAGGGGTTGACGAAGTAGATGCCCTCTCCCTTGAGCGTGCCAATGTACCGGCCAAAGAGCGTAAGTACCAGTGCCTCGTTCGGCTGGAGGACCTTGATACCGCACAGCAGCAGCCAGCAGGGGACGCACAGGTAGACGATGCCGACCGCCAGCATCACCGTCCTCACCCAGTCGGCGCCCCTCCAGAGCGCGCCGCAGACGATCAGGGCGATCGCCGCCGCGGTGAGCAGCAGGTCCAGCAGCAACACCCCCATGCCGTTGGCCGCACGGAGGGCGCGCTCCTCGTATTGGGTGGTTGACGTCTTCATAGGAATCCCTCACAATCATATTATGATGATATCATTATAATATCTTATAGTCAGCCAACTGTCAAGCGCTTTCTTTCCCATGGGCGAAAGAAATGAAGTCTCACGCATTTTAATCGGGAGGCATCAGGGACTCTTTTCGCAGCAAAACAGGACCGCCGGCGTGCCGGCGGTCCCGTGTCTTTTTCTCAATGGATTCTCATGTGTAGTAAAAGTGTTGTAACTGTGTCATTCTTTGGGAGAATAGATCATATCAATGCCGATTTGTAATGTTTCCATATCAATGGAACCTGTAGCCTGAGCAATCGCATTGCCTTCTGCATCGATAAAGTAAGTCCGCGGCAGAGAATAGGCCCCATAGGCAATGGCAGCGTCGGACTCTGTGTCGTAGAAAACAGGGAAGGTATAACCTTGTTCTGCGATAAAATTCTGTGCTGTTTCCAACGTCTCCCGACCAGTGGTAATATTGACCATTAAAAACTGGACTTCCTCGCCCAATGATTCATACTTTTCCTGAAAATCTGGCATCTCCATCTGACATGGTCCGCACCAGCTGGCCCAGAAGTTCAGGACTACTGGTTTTCCAATATAATCGGATAGATGTACCTCATTCCCCTCTGCGTCATAGACCGTAAAATCTGGAGCGGGGACCGGTTCTTCTTCTGGGCTTGTATCCGTCTCACCGTCGGAACCGCCTTTCTCCTGGGATTCTTGAACAGACAGCTGATCAGGCGCCATGGATGAACTGAGTTGGGTGTAGAGCAGGTATGCCGCGCCCAACAGGATGACAAAGGCAAGCGCGATCGCAAATACGATTTTCTTTTGCTTCATAATACCTCCTCAACTCAGCAGGGCGAGAAACCTACCCAGCATTCCGGTAGCCATCAAGACACCAAGCAGTATCAATAATCCACCGCAAACCGTGTTGATAACACCATAGTGTTGTTTGATCCATTGAAATGCAGCCTTTAAATAGTCGATCAGCACAGCGCTGAGTAAAAACGGGATACCAAGGCCAAGGGAATAGGCCAGCAGCATCATGACGCCTTCCAGCACATGCCCCTGCTGGGAGGCTAACATGAGGGCAGAACCCAGAAATGCACCCACACATGGCGTCCAGCCAATGGAAAAGACTACGCCAAGCAGCAGGGCAGGGAAAAAGCCAACAACACTCGTCTTGACAGCCCGGTTGCTCCCCCGGAACAAGGTGACCTTAAAGACACCCAAGTAGCTCAAGCCAAAAAAGATTACGACCAGACCTGAGATAAGATTCACTGCCATCTGATGTGCCCGGAGAAAACCGCCCACTGTGCCTGCCAACGCTCCCAGTGCTACAAAAACCAGAGTAAACCCGGTGACGAACCCTGCGGCGCCGATAAGAGTTTTTCGGGTGCTCCGTTCCCCTCCGCCGGCAAAATAGGAGATATAAATGGGAAGCATGGGCAGCAAGCAGGGGGAAATGAAGGTGAGAATCCCCTCCAAAAAGGAAATTACATATTGCATTCGTCTTTTCCTCTCGTCCCGATGATACCGGATAACAGCCAGCCGACGATGCCCATATAGGCCATTGTAATCAAGGGGCTAGACGTGATCATGCACGTCCCTGTGGAGCAGCCTGCCAGAAAATAGTATCCAAGGCCAACCAAAGCGCCCGCTGCGGTGAATAGCGCCGGTCGAATCCATTTTTTCATGCTGTCTCTCATAAGGAAACCTCCAGTCCGATACAGTTGCTAGGGGCATATCCATTCCAAGCAACCATCATTCTTTGTATTTATTTCATTATAACTTTACAGCTGCGCTATGTCTGTGACAAAATCACAATCGGCATCGTCAGACGTGATATAGTGCCCATCATATGGAAGCTCAAAAGGAGATCTCTGTAAAAGCTGAACGTATTGCAATATATGCCAGTGATTTTGAAAAGGCAAAAGATTTCTTTGAGCGGCATTTGGCAAACCGTTTTCAGCAAAGCTTACTCAGATCGGATAGGCAGACTGAAATGTCATCCGGCTTCTCCTTTTTATAGACCAGTATAGTGGACTGCTTTTAACTGTCAATAGTCTCTTGACAGTCGGTCCAATATTTTTTATACTAAATTTGTTAAACTATAAATCAAAAGAGAGGGAGACCGGAGGAATTTTATTCAAAATACCAAAAAAGTGACAAAAGGAGGCGAAGAGACCGTATGAAACAGATGGTATGTTCCGTGTGTACCTACACCTACGACGAGGCCAAAGGCATCCCGGAGGCGGGCATTGCGCCCGGCACCAAATGGGAAGATCTCCCTGATGACTGGAGATGTCCCTGGTGCGGGGCTGGCAAGGAGATGTTCCGGGAAAGGGACGAGACACCTGTCCCGGCAGGCCCGGAGGCAGCGGAAAAGCCCCATGTGGAGCGGGAGCTCTCCCCCATGGAGCTGAGCGTCATCTGTTCCAATTTGGCCCGGGGCTGTGAGAAACAGTATCTGCCGGAGCAGGAGCAGGGGTTCCGGGAACTGGCGGCGTTCTTCCGGGCAAAGGCGGAGCCGGCCCCGGAGGCCTGCACAGAGAAACTGCTGGAACAGATTGAGAGGGACTTGTCGGTGGGATACCCCTACGCCAACGCGATCGCCTCGGAAAAGCCGGACCGGGGTGCGCTGCGGGCGCTGGTCTGGAGCGAGAAAGTTACTCGGATGCTCCAGTCTCTGCTGACACGATACCAGGCTGAGGGAGAGCGGATGCTGGAAAATACCGGCGTCTATGTCTGCTCCGTGTGCGGTTTCGTCTACGTGGGGGATGCACCGCCGGAGCTTTGTCCGGTCTGTAAGGTGCCAAGCTGGAAATTTGAACGTGTGGCGAGGAGGGCGTGACGATGGCGGAGAAATATGCGGTGAGAAATCTTCGGCTCTGCACCAAGGAATGCCTGTGCCTGTATGTCTGTCCTACCGGAGCCACTGACACCGAGAACAGCATCATTGATGTGACAAAGTGTATCGGCTGTGGCGCCTGCGCGGATGTCTGCCCCTCTGCCGCCATCTCCATGGTGCCCAAGGAGATGCCGCCCCAGCAGCCCAAGGAGGATAACGTCGTGGAGGCCCTGCGCGGCCTGATCCAGAGCAAGGTCCAGGTGGAGAACCTGGCCTCCCAGCTTCCGGATACATTGAGCGCAGCGGCAGAGAAGTCCAGCCGCCTGATGGCGGAGGACCTGTGCCGGGAGGCGGGCTATATGCTTCCTCAGAGCGAGAACGCCAAGATGTTTCTGGAGCAGCTGAAGAGTTACCCGGGTATCCCCACCGATGTGGTGGATACCTTGCTGCAAACCATCCCTTTCCAGAATCCTGTCGGGAAGAGAACGGAGGAAAAAACCATGGAAAAGTGGAGATGTTCTGTCTGCGGCTATATCCATGAAGGACCTATGACCCCAGACTTCAAATGCCCGGTGTGCGGGCAGGGTGCGGACAAGTTTGTAAAGCTTGAGGATACCCCAGCGAAAAATCCATACGCCGGGACAAAAACGGAGCAAAACCTGTGGGAGGCCTTTGCCGGAGAATCCCAGGCCCGGAACAAGTACACCTACTTCGCCTCTGTTGCAAAGAAGGCGGGCTATGAACAGATCGCGGCCCTGTTCCTGCACACCGCCGCCAACGAGATGGAGCACGCCAAGCTGTGGTTCAAGGCCCTGGGCGGGCTGGGCGATACGGCGGAGAACCTGCTCCACGCGGCAGAGGGCGAGAACTACGAGTGGACCGATATGTACGACCGCATGGCGCGGGAGGCGGACGAAGAGGGCTTCCATGATCTGGCAGCGCAGTTTCGCGGTGTGGCGGCCATTGAGAAGGCCCACGAAGAGAGGTATCGGAAACTGCTGCACAACCTGGAGGCCAAGGAGGTCTTTGAAAAGAGCGGTGTGACGCTGTGGGAGTGCCGCAACTGCGGTCACCTGGTGCTGGGCACCAAGGCCCCGGAGGTCTGCCCTGTCTGCAAACATTCCCAGGCGTTCTTCGAGGTCCGGGCAGAAAACTATTGATACATACGTCAAGTGGGTCGCTGTCATAAAAGCCGAGGCCCCAAATGCAAAACACGTGTCAGCTCTCCGCCGTACGGTAAGACTCCGGCGCTACATCAGCCGGAAGCGCAGATACCTCATCGTACAGACTTGAAAAATCTTACAAATGGCATAAAATGAAATTTCAGTTCTAATAAAACGATGAAAAAGGCTTGTCTCCTGAAAGCAGGAGGCAAGTCTTCTCTAATATGTGTTTCGTCCGATGCGCCGCGCCTTGGCCAGCCAGGTGAGCAGACGCAGCAGGGGTTTCCGTACGGGAAAGAGAACCATCCAGCTCTGCGACACCGCGCGCCAGCCTGCGGCGCGACAGTCTATCCGCCGTCCTTTGCGGACCAGGCTAGACACCCGGGCGCGCAGGCAGGCGCGGTCAAACCAGCCGTCCCGAAAGCAGTTGCCGTCCCCGGTGGTCTGAAACTGGCCAGGGCGCAGACCGGTGACGCGGTGGAGCAGGTAGTTGCCCCGCCAGGTCTGGAGGAGGACAATATCCCCCCGCTTCAACTCCGATGGATCACAGGCTTCCACCACTACCTGATCCCTTCCGTGGCAGAGAAAGGGCCACATGCTCATGCCTGTGACCGTGAAGGAGGCCCGCCGCCGTCCGGCCAGTTCCTCCCCGATGGCGGAGAAAAGGACCTCAGAGGCGATGTAGCGCTTTTCCTCCCTCATGTCCACTCCTCCAACGCGCGCTCCAGCACATCTGCCGCCTCCGCGTCCGGGCGGCAGCGCAGGCGCAGGACGGGGAGGCAGGCCAGGAAATCGTCCAACAACCCCATCGCCGTTTCGGTCAGTGCGGCGTCCCAAGTGGGGCAGAGCACCTGAGGCAGCACCGCCCCGAAGGCATCCAGGGCAGAGACGGGGAACGCCTCGTTCTCCTCCCCCCGCTCTAGGACGACCACTGCCCGCAGGGGGACGCTTCGGTTGATCTGCTCCCCGCTGGTGCCCGACCAGGGCAGGCCGAAGCCGGTCCAGACCCCATCCACCTTCCGGCAGGCCGCCCGGTCGCCGTTGAGGATGAGGGCGTTTTTCCGGTCCCGCCAGAGGCGGGCGTGGGTGGTCTTTCCCGTCCCGGAAGGGGCGGAGAGGATGACGCCCCGGTTCCGATGTTCCATCAGAACGCCGTGGAGAGTGAGCAGACCGTATCCCAGCGCGCAGGCCGGAAAGAGGTGGCACAGGTATTCAAAGGCGACCTGCCCGCCAGTCTGCGTGTGGTCCTCCAGCAGCGTGATCTCCGACCAGTCCGGGCTGACCCGGTAAACCAGCAGGACCTCCCCGCTCTGCCTGCGCAGGCAGCGCCAGAGTGTGCCGCCGTCCGCCAGGTCCCAGACCTCGCGCAGGAAGAACCCCTCCTGTACCGCATGGAGCCTCTGCCGGGGGACGGCGGGCGCCTCTCCAGGCAGCAGGCGGCGGACCCATAGCGCAGCGCCGCGCTCCCCCAGGTCAGAGGGAGCGCGGTAGGGGTCCAGTTTCCATTGCCACGGCTCCCCCAGCGGGCCGCCGCCCAGCGACGCAAACCGGCAGGGGATCCCGGCCAGAAGGGTAGAAATCGGGGCAGACATCCGGTGTCAGGACCAAGAGGGGTCAGGGTTAGGCAATATCGTAGACCCTAGGCCCTTATATGAATTAGCTGCTGCACCTGTGCTAGAGGCAATAATAGCGTTATATAAAGTATTTACTTGTTCTGGCGTAGCAGAAGATGGAGTAGCACCTATATCATCATAATACAAGACACTCACCAGATTTAGATCACAAGGGCCTTCTCCAATTTGGAAGGACAAGTATCCCGTTCCGGGAAGATCATAATAGTATGTATACCCTGTCCCGTGATGCCCCCAGCAGGTATTTGCCACCGCATCCTCGCTGCGCAGGGAGACAAAGGTCATGGTGGGCTTTTCATATGTCATGGTGCTGTTCATGCTTCTTCCTCCTTAATAGTTGGCTGACGATCTCCGCGTCCCGGCAGACGTACTCCGGCCGGCCGCCCAGGTCGCCTGTCTCGGCATAGCGGGAGGCGTAACAGCTGTTGCACAAGTCCCGGTGCGCACAGGCCAGGCAGGTCTCGTTCACCGGCGGCAGGTGAACCACGCTAGGAAACCGGTCCCAGGCGGACTGGAACCCCGCCTCGAGCGTATCCACTGCAAAGTTCCCCATCATCTGGCAGCCGAGGAGCTTGCCGTCCCAGGAGACGGTATAGTCGCGCATCCCGGCGTTGCAGCCGAATAGGGTCAGGCGCGGGGCGTAGGTCTTTTCTGGGGAGCGCTCTATATGCTCCACGTAGAGGTTACGCTCATCATAGGACGCCCCGACAGCGTCCTTGATGATCTCAATCCCTCGGCGGAAGGCCAGGCGGACGTTGTCCTCCGGCTCCAGCCGGCAGGCGGCCACATCGGCGCATGCGCCCCGGACCGCCTTGGTGACGCTGCGGGTTTGGATGAGCTTGTACTGCGCGCCGAACCGCTCATGTACCAGCCGCTCGATGTCGGCGGCCTCCGGATAGTTGTCCTTGATGATAGTGGTGCGAAATTCCAAAGCGGAGGGCAGGCTTTGCAGCTGTGCCATTCCGTCTATGGCCTTTTGGAAGGCGGAGGGATCGCCGCAGACCTTGCCATAGGTCTCCGGGGTCGCCCCGTAGATAGTCACGCCGATCTTGTGCGGCGGATACCGCCGCAGGGTCTCCATCACCGCCGGCGTGACCAGGGTGGCGTTGGTGTAAAGGGTGATGAGAAAGCCCTGCTGATAAATCCCCTCCCAGATCTGGCAGAAGTCGGGGCGCAGCATCGGCTCGCCGCCGGTGATGAGCAGGCTGATGGTGCGGTGCCCGCCTTCGCCGCCTGGCAAGCCAGGTCAATCCACTGCTCCGCCGTCAGCTCCCGTGCCATGAGTTGGGGATTTTCCGCGTCGTCGTGGCGAAAGAGGCACATCTTGCAGTGAAGGTTACAGCGGACCGTGAGTTCAAAGGTGCCGTCGGTGGGGTATCGGGGCGGCAGGCGGTCCAGCTTCTTCGGCGTCTCGTCCGTCATCGCACCCTCCTCACCGGATCAGCACCATGTCGTGCGCGATCAGCTCCCGGAGAAATTCCGCCACATCCGCCTCCGCCTGGGCAGTGGGGATGTCAAAGGTCTCCTCCAGCGCCCGGGCCAGTCCGGCGGCGGTATTCGGCTCCCGCAGCGCCTCCCAAATGCAGGCCGCGCTGGGATTGAGCTGAATATAGCCGCTGAAATTGGCGATGTTCTCTCCGATGGAGATCAATACGTCAGTTCCGGCCACCTTGCGGTGGACATAGCTGCTCTTTCCCTGATAGGTCCTCGGTGTCTGCGTGCTGTCCATGTCTCAAATTCCATCTCCCGCGCGGCGTACAGTGGCAAGAAGTTTCTGTCAGGTGCGCTGTTTTAAAAAGATAATAATTTCCATTTTTTTCAAATTGGAGCGGTCAGTTTTGAATTCCAATTCCAGGAAAAAGTGTAGTTTTGTTCTTTGTGCATTACATTATAGCACGTGTCAAATCGTTGTCAACAACAGGAAGCGAGTTAAAAATCTCTAATTTTTAATCTGCCTGTGATCTTACACACGCATGGAGAAGCGCCTTAGTTGAAGACCGGCCCAACGGTTCGCTCTTGCAATCTCAGGTTCTAAATTTTTTGCCGGTCAGTGCTTCCCAGGTGCGACTTTTAAGAGGGCGGCATCTCCCGTGCTCAGTGATCTCGTTCAGAAGGGCAATGGTGTGCGCTCTACTCGCAGACAATCATTCTTTTTCGGGAGCAACGCTTGAATATAACTTCCATCCTCATTGTACCGCACCGTTTCGGGTCTGTCTGCATCGTTATAACAGAACGAGACCGCCGGCGTGCCGGCGGTCCCGTGTCTTTTCATCCAAGGATTTTCATTTGTAGTAAAATTGTTGTAACTGCAGTAAACCTGATTTCTCACAAACCCAGGTTTCATGCGGGTTTGCTGGCAATCCGTCAGTCCAGCGGTTTCATCGTGGGGAACAGCAGTACATCCCGGATGGAGTCGCTGTTGGTGAGGAGCATCACCAGACGGTCCACCCCGAAGCCCAGGCCGCCGGTGGGCGGCATACCGTACTCCAGCGCGTTGATGAAGTCGTAGTCCACCTGTGCCCGGCAGTCGGGGTCCAGGGCCTTCCGCTCGGCCACCTGAGCCTCCATCCGCTGCCGCTGGTCCAGAGGGTCGTTGAGCTCGGAGAAGGCGTTGCCGAACTCAGTAGCGTTGATGAAATACTCAAACCGCTCGGTAAAGGCGGGGTCCTCCGGCTTTCGCTTGGCCAAGGGAGATATCTCCACCGGGTAGTCATAGATAAAGGTGGGCTGGATCAGGTTCTCCTCCACAAAAGCATCGAAAAACTCGGCCAGGATCGTCCCCCGGGTGGGCACCTCCGGCAGAGGCACGCTGTGGGCCTTGGCGGCGTCGATGGCGTCCTGATCGGTCTTCCAGTCATTGTAATCCACGCCGGAATACTTTTTGACCGCCTCGATCATGGTCAGCCGCTCCCAGTGGCTCAGGTCGATCTGGTGCCCCTGATAAGGGATCACCAGGGAGCCGCACACCCGCTGCGCCACCGTTTTCATCATGTCCTCCACCAGGTCCATCATGCCGTGGAAGTCGGTGTAGGCCTGATAGAGCTCAATGGTGGTGAACTCGGGGTTGTGCTTCACGTCCATCCCCTCGTTGCGGAAGATGCGGCCCACCTCATATACCCGCTCCAGGCCGCCCACGATCAGCCGCTTCAGATAGAGCTCGGTCTCAACGCGAAGGACCATGTCCATATCCAGGGTATTGTGATGGGTGTAGAAGGGGCGGGCAGCGGCGCCGATCTCGAAGGGGATGAGGATGGGAGTCTCCACCTCCAAAAATCCACGTCCGTCCAAAAAGCTCCGCAGCTCCCGCATGATCTGGCTGCGCCTTACAAAGGTGTCCTTTACATCGGGGTTGACAATGAGGTCGACATAGCGCTGGCGGTAGCGCAGCTCCTTGTCCGTCAGGCCGTGGAACTTCTCCGGCAGGGGTCGCAGGCTCTTGGCCAGCAGCGTGACCTCGTCCGCGCGCACCGAGATCTCCCCCTTCTGGGTGCGGAAGACCTCGCCGCGCACGCCGACAACGTCGCCGATGTCGCACTTCTTAAACCAGGCATAGCTCTCCTCCCCCACCAGGTCGCGGCGGACATAGAGCTGGATTTTGCCGTCGCGGTCGAGCAGGTCGCAGAAGGAGACCTTGCCCATCCCGCGCTTGGAGACCAGGCGGCCAGCGACGGAGACGGTCTGTCCCTCCAGCGCGTCAAACTGCGTCAGGATATCGGCGGAGTGGTGGGTGACGTCATATTTTGTCTCTCGGAAGGGGTCGCGTCCTTCCTGCTGCAGGGCGGCGAGTTTGTCGTGCCGGATCTGCAGCAGCTCGTTCAGGCTCTTGCCCTCTTCCGGGTTCATCTGATTCTTTGCCATTCCTCTTATTCCCTTTTCCCCGGCCTCAGCGAGAGACCGAAATATTGAGCACCTTGTAGGTGAGCACACCCATCGGCGCGTCCACGCGCACCTCGTCGCCCACTTCCTTGCCGATCAATGCCTTACCGAAGGGGGACTCCTCCGAGATGTGCCCGAAGAGGGGATCCGCCTCCTGAGAGCCCACAATGCGGTACTCCTCCTCCTCGCCGGAGTCGACATCCAGCACCGTGACGGTGCTGCCGAGGCCGACCACGGTGTCGTCCGTGGCCTCTTCCTCGATCAGGACATAGTTATCCAGAATGGCCTGTACCTCCGCCTCGCGGGAGTAGAGCTTGCCCTGCTCATTTTTCGCCTCGTCATATTCGCTGTTCTCTGACAGGTCGCCGAAGGAGCGCGCCTCTTTGATCTGGTCTGCAATCTCCTTCTCCCGGACGGTCTTCATCCAGACCATCTCATCCTGCAGTTCCTTCAGGCGCCTAGGCGTCAGCTTGACGGGATTTGCCATGGTAGTTCACCTTTCCTTTGAAAAAGTCGATAAAATACTCCATTCCGGCCGCCGGGCCGGGACAAAACGTCCGCCTCATGCGCCGAAATGGCATAATGGTACAGTATATTGCTTAGTATAGGGGTATCTTCCCCACTTGTCAAGGGATTGTGTGAGAAAAAGCGCGGGCCGCCCCGCCCCTCTTCCGCTCAGACAAGGGCGTAGAGCAGGATGCCCGCCGCTCCTGTGCCGACCATCACCCAGATGGGATTGACCTTCCAGATGCGCAGCACGGCAAAGCCCCCGATGAAAAGCGCCACGGCGATCAGGTCCACCGCGCCGATGTCCGCGGGCAGCGTATTTTGCCCGTAAAAGGCGAGGAAGACCAGGGAGAGGCCGGCCGAGGCGATCATCGCCACCACCGCCGGACGCAGCCCGGAGAGCACACCCTGTACCATGGACAGGCCGCGGAACCGGTAATAGACATAGGCCAGCGCCATCACGATCACACAGGAGGGGAAGACGCAGCCCACCGTCGCCACCAGCGCGCCCGGCAGTCCCGCCACCTGAATCCCGACAAAGGTGGCGGAATTGATCGCAATCGGCCCCGGGGTCATCTCGGCGATCGCCATAATATCGGCAAACTGCCCCATCGTCAGCCACGAATGCAGTTCGACCACCTGGTGCTCAATCAGCGGCATGGCGGCGTAACCCCCGCCGATGCTGAACAGGCCGATCTGAAAAAAGCTCCAGAAGAGCTGCAAGTAGGTCATCTCCGCTCCCTCTCCTCTCTCCGGTGCACCCGCAGCCAGGTGTCCGCCGCGCCGATCGCGCCGCAGACGACAATCACCAGCACAATATTGGCATCCAGAAAATGCACCGCGGCAAACGCCAGCACCATCACCGCCACCGGCAGTACCCGCTTTTCCCGCAGGACGGCCGCTCCCATGGTCACTACCACATCACAGATCACCGCCGCCACGCCGGCCAGCATCCCGGTCATCGCCATGTTGACCACCGGATTGGCACGAAACGCCGCATAGAACAGCGAGATGATCGAGATAATGATCAGCGGCGGCAGCACCGTCCCGCAGACGGTGAGCAGCGCGCCCGGCACGCCGGCCACGTGGTAGCCCACCAGAATGGACGCGTTGACCGCGATCGCCCCCGGCGAGGACTGGGCAATGGCCGCGATGTCCACCATCTCCTGCTCCTCCAGCCAGTGCAGCCCCTCGACAAACTTTCGCCGCATGAGTGGAACGATGACAAAGCCGCCGCCAAAGGTAAACGCGCTGAGCTGAAAGGTGGACCAGAACAGCGTCCAATAGATCCGCCTTTTCTTCTCCTCTGCCTGCATTGCCTCCCCTCCTTTGCAGTCCCATTATAGCGCATCCCGGGTCGGGCGTGAAACCCTTTCTTAAGCTGAAAACAGGAAAAACCGACCGAAAAAACAGACGAAATTTGGCGCGCACCCGGGCGTGAAATTCTCTGTTTGGCGACAAGGCTGCGCCTTGACAGCATCTGGCGAATATGGTACAATCACCGTACATAAGGGAGTAGCTGGTGCGCCTCGCGCGCATAACAAAGCCAACAACCTGGGCTCCCTCCCACAAGAGGGACAGTCCTGGCTTTGTTTTAATTGGCAAGACTTATCTGCATACGGCAGATAAGTCTTTTTTACATCTCCGGCCGTCTTTTCGTCCAAAATAGTATTTTAGAAAGGCGGCAGACAACCCGCTGCTCCGCCGTCCGCCTGCCAGCCGGCTGCCCCATTGCCGGCTTCAGGATAATTATTTTGCCGCCGTCACGCGGCACAGGGAGGACAAGACACCCATGAAAGAATATGCACTGTCAGCCGACACGCTGCTGGAGCAGGTTCACAGCAGCGCAAACGGCCTGACCTCCGCCGAGGCGCAGGAACGGCTGGCAAAGTACGGCCCTAACCGCCTCAAGGAGGCCCCCAAGCCCACGCTCCTCCAGCGCTTCCTGGCCCAGCTGAAGGACCCGATGCTCATCATTCTGATGGTTGCCGCCGCGGTCTCCGCCGTCACCAGCATCGCCACCGGCGAGGACCTGTCCGAGGTGATTATCATCCTGATCGTCGTGCTGCTCAATGCCGTGCTCGGCGTCTACCAGGAGAGCAAGGCGGAGGCCGCCATCGAGGCGCTGCAGACCATGACCGCCGCCACCAGCAAGGTGCTGCGCGACGGCAAGCAGATTCAGCTCCACTCCTCTGACCTCGTTCCGGGAGACGTGGTCATTCTGGAGGCGGGCGACGCCGTCCCCGCCGACGGGCGCATTCTCGAGTCTGCCAGCCTGAAGATCGAAGAGGCGGCTCTCACCGGCGAGAGCGTCCCGGTCAACAAGGTCACAGAGCTGCTGGAGCTCGCCGGCGGCAAGGACATCCCGCTCGGCGACCGGAAAAACATGTGCTATATGGGCTCCACCGTCGTCTACGGCCGCGGCCGCGCCGTGGTCACCCAGACCGGCATGGACACTGAGATGGGCAAGATCGCCGGCGCCCTCTCCGCCGCGGAGGAAGACCAGACTCCGCTGCAGAAGAAGCTGGACCAGCTCGGCCGCACCCTCTCCAAGTTGGTGCTCGGCATCTGCGTGTTTATCTTCCTCTTCAACCTTCTCTCTGACTACCTCTCCGGCGGCGCCGTCACCTTTGACACCGTGCTGTCTACCTTTATGGTCGCCGTGTCGCTGGCCGTGGCCGCCATCCCGGAGGGGCTGGCGACGGTGGTCACCGTCGTGCTCTCCATCGGCGTGACCAACATGTCCAAGCGCAACGCCGTCATCCGCAAGCTCACCGCCGTGGAGACGCTGGGTTGCGCGCAGGTCATCTGCTCGGACAAGACGGGTACCCTGACGCAGAACAAGATGACGGTCGTGGACCACTACGGGGAGGAGACCACCCTCGCCACCGCCATGGCCCTGTGCAGCGACGCGCATCTGAACGAGAGCGGCGAGGCGGAGGGCGAGCCGACCGAGGCCGCCCTGGTCAACTACGCCGCCTCCCTTCAGCTGCCCAAGGGCGAGCTGGAGCGGTGCCAGCCCCGCGTGGACGAGGCCCCGTTTGACTCCTCGCGCAAGATGATGTCCACCGTCCACGCCGACGGCAGCGGCTTCATCCAGTACACCAAGGGCGCGCCCGACGTGGTGCTCGGCCTGTGCACACACTATTTGGAGGGCGGCAAGGCCCTGCCGATGACGGAGCAGAAGCGGCAGGAGATCCTGTCGGTCAACAAGTCGCTGGCCGACCGCGCCCTGCGTGTGCTCGCCGCCGCCCAGCGCGTCTGGCCGGCACGCCCGGAGAGCAATGACCCCGCGTTTTTGGAGCAGGATCTCTGCTTTGTCGGCCTGACCGGCATGATCGATCCGGTCCGCCCGGAGGTCAAAGACGCCATCGTCCAGTGCCGCGAGGCGGGTATCCGTCCCGTGATGATCACCGGCGACCACAAGGACACCGCCGTCGCCATCGCCAAGGAGCTCGGCATCATTGACTCGGCCGACCAGGCGCTCACCGGCTCGGAGCTGGACGAGATCTCGGACGAGGAGCTGGGACGCACGATTCAAAACTACGGCGTCTACGCCCGCGTCCAGCCGGAGCACAAGGTGCGCATCGTCACCGAGTGGAAAAAGGCCGGCTGCGTCACCGCGATGACGGGCGACGGCGTGAACGACGCCCCCTCCCTCAAGGCCGCCGACATCGGCGTGGGCATGGGCATCACCGGCACCGATGTGACCAAGAATATCGCGGACATGGTGCTCGCGGACGACAACTTCGCCACCATTGTGAACGCCGTCGGCGAGGGCCGCCGCATCTACGACAACATTCGCAAAGCGATCCAGTTCCTGCTGGCCTCCAACATGAGCGAGGTGCTCGGCGTCTTCTCCGCCACGCTGATGGGCTTCACTCTGCTCCAGCCGGTCCACCTGCTGTTCATCAACCTGATCACCGACTGCTTCCCCGCCCTCGCCCTTGGCATGGAGCAGGCAGAGCCGGACGTGATGACCCGCCCGCCGCGCAAGGCGTCCGACGGCATCTTCGCCGGCGGTCTCGGCGTGGACGTGGCCTATCAGGGCGTGCTGGTCACCGTGATCACGCTGATCTCCTATATCATCGGCCACTGCATGGAGGTCGGTTACTTTGAGATGCCCCGCGGCATCTCGGAGGACGGCATGACGATGGCCTTCCTGACCATGAGCATGTGCGAGATCTTCCACAGCTTCAACATGCGCAGCCAGCGTAAGAGCGTCTTCACCCTGCACAGCCACAACAAGGTGCTCTGGCTGGCCATGCTCGGCAGCTTGGTGCTCACCACCGTGGTGCTCGAAGTGCCCTTTGTCGCCAACGCCTTCGGCTTTACCCCGATCAGCCTGCCCGAGTATCTGATCGCCCTGCTGCTGAGCGTGCTCGTCATCCCCATTGTGGAGGTTGTCAAGCTCGTTCAGCGCCGTCTGGAGCGCCGGAAGGCCGCCTAAATCCCGTTTTTGACGTTATAGCCTGACATGTGTAAAAAGGCGATATGCCGCCCCCTCTCGGGATGGCATATCGCCTTTTGTCGTCCCTCTCAGCTGGGTATCGGTTAACCGTTCCCACTTTCTTAACAAACAGCGCAGTCAATAAGCGGAGATTTCAGACCTGCAAAAGGAGTCAATCTATCCCATGCATCTCGTCTTCTCTCGGTTTCCGCACATAAGGAAGCACCCGCTCTTCACATGCACCGAAGTGAAGAAAGTTTCTTCTTGCTTGCAGCAAGGAAACTGTATTTGCCCCGCCTTCATAGTTCTTGTTTTTTAACTGTATCGGATCGTCTTCCCAAAAGCATACCGGACAAATACCGTAATTTCCACACGGCCGTTGCTCAAATGTATAGAATCCACAACAGGGGCATTTATACTTCACCGCGCGCTTCCTCCCATCGCATTTTAAGCTATCCTATTACAAACCCGTAAAAATTTCCGTTGCTGACAAAAAACACCCGAACCATTCCGTCCGGGTGTTTTTCTGTATCCATCTACACTGGGACACGCCTTCTGGCTCGCTTACCGCTGTTCCGTCAGGCGGCGCATCGCCTCGGCGGCGGCGGCCTGCTCGGCGTCTTTCTTGCTGCGTCCGCTGCCGGACCCCACAGGCCGGCCGTTGAGGCGGACCTCCATCTGGAAGGTCTTGGCGTGGTCCGGGCCGGACTGGCCGATCAGGTGATAGGTGAGCACCTGACCGCTCTTGCGCTGGACCAGCTCCTGCAGCGCGGTCTTGTGGTCGCGCCCGGCCTGGTTCACCTGGGACATATTGTCCAGGATAAACCGCTGGATCATCCGGCGGGCCTGGGCGATGCCCCCGTCGAGGTAGACCGCGGCGATCACCGCCTCTACCGCGTCGGCGCGGATGGAGGGCCGCTCGCGTCCGCCGCAGCTCTCCTCTCCCTTGCCCAGCTTGAGGTAGGCCCCGAGATCCCAGACCCCGGCCACCACGACCAGGCTGTTTTCGCACACCAGGCTGGCCCGCATCCGGGTCAGATCGCCCTCCGGCAGGTCGGGAAAGTGGCGGTAGAGGTAGTCCGCCACCACCATGCCGAGCACCGAGTCCCCCAAAAACTCCAGCCGTTCGTTGCTCTGCGCGCGCCCGGCGTGGTGCTCATTGGCGTAGGAACTGTGCGTCAGCGCGTTTTCGAGCAGCGACTTGTCCTGAAACTGGTAACCCAGCTTCTCCTCCAAACTTTTCATGAAACTCCGCTCACTTCCCTCCGGCGGCCGCGTTCAGATCCGCCATCCGCGCGGCAATCGCCCCGGTGATATCCGCCGAGACAAACTCCACCGCCTTGCCCACCGCATGGCTGATCGCGTAGGCATCGGACGAGCCGTGCGCCTTGAAAATGGGGCGGCGCAGGCCGAGCAGGGCGGTGCCTCCGGTCTCCCGGCTGTCGAGTAGCTTCTTGAAACTGCCCATATTGCCCTTGATCATCAGATAGCCCAGCTTGGTCTTCGCGTTGGTGGTAAAGAGGTCCTTGAGCCCCTTGACGATAAAGGACGCGGTGCCCTCCATCGCCTTGAGCAGGATATTGCCCACAAAGCCGTCCGCCACGATCACGTCGCAGGCGTCCTCCTTGGCAAAGGTCGTCGGCTCGACATTGCCGACAAAGTTGAGGTGCCCGGCCTCCTTCGCCTCTTCCAGCAGGTGATAGACCTGCTTATAGAGCTCGCTGCCCTTGCTCGGCTCGGCGCCGATGTTAAGCAGTCCGACGCGGGGGGTTTCCCGGCCCAGCACCCGCTCGGCGTAAAACGAGCCCATGTGCGCGAACTGGACCATATACTCTGCCGTGCACTCGCTGTTGGCCCCGGCGTCGATGAGCACCGTGCTGCCCGCCCCGGACGGGACGACGGGAGCCACCGCCGCACGGCGCACGCCCGGAATCCGGCGGACGATCAGCGTTCCGCCCGCCAGCAGCGCGCCGGTGCTCCCGGCGGAGATAAAGGCGTCCCCCTTGCCCTCCTTGAGCATCTTGAGCCCGACCGTCATGGAGGAGTCCGGCTTGTCATGCCAGGCGGTGGAGGGGTTGTCGCAGATCTCGATCACCTGGCTGGCGTCCACAATCTCAATGCCGGGCGGCAGTGTCCCGATATTGTCCTGTTCCAAAATCCTGCGGATGGTCGCCTCCTGGCCGACCAGGGTGACCTCACAGCCGTGCTCATTGCGGGCCATCAGCGCGCCGCGCACCGGCTCCCGGGGCGCCAGGTCCCCTCCCATTGCGTCGATGATGATCTTCATTGCTTGTCCTCCTTCATGTATCGAATTTTTCCGGTAGGACAGCCATGGCCTGCGGCCGGATGCCGCCGTAGGCCATCGCTCTCGCACCGGCTTACCAGTCCAGGCGCTCCAGCGCCGCCAGACTGCGCTGGGCCAGGGCGGCGTTCTTGTTCCGCTTGCCGCGCACGCGGTGTTCCAGCGGTGGGATAATGCCGAAATTGACGTTCATTGGCTGGAAGTTGGTCACGCTCTCATCGCTGACATAGGCCGCCAGAGCGCCAATTGCCGTCTCACGCGGGAAGTTGACCGGCGCCTCGCCGCGCACGCGCCGGGCCAGCTCGATGCCGGCCAGCAGTCCGGAGGCGGCGGACTCCACGTAGCCCTCCACGCCGGTCATCTGCCCGGCAAAGGTGATGCGCGGCTCCTCGCGCACCTGATAGTAGCGGTTGAGCAGGCGCGGGGAGTCGAGGTAGGTGTTGCGGTGCATCACCCCATAGCGGAGAAACTCCGCCCGCTCCAGGCCGGGAATCATGGTGAACACCCGCCGCTGTTCCGGCCAGGTCAGATGGGTCTGGAAGCCAACCATATTATACACCGTGCCCATCGCGTTGTCCTTGCGCAGCTGGACGACGGCATAGGGCCGCTCGTCCGGGCGGCGGGGGTCGGTGAGGCCCACCGGCTTGAGCGGGCCGTAGCGCAGGGTGTCCACGCCGCGCCGCGCCATCACCTCTACCGGCATGCAGCCCTCAAAGACGCCGCTGTCCTCAAAGCCGTGCAGCTCAGCCTCCTTCGCCGTGCAGAGGGCGGACCAGAACGCCTCGTACTCCTCCCGGTTCATCGGACAGTTGATATAGTCCGCGCTCCCCTTGCCGTAGCGGGAGCCGAACCAGGCGCGGTCCAGGTCCACGCTCTCAAAGCTCACCAGCGGGGCGACCGCGTCAAAAAAGTGCAGCCCCTCCTGACCGGGAAAGCGGCGGCGGATCTCCTCGGCCAGCGCGTCGCTCGTGAGCGGGCCGGAGGCGATGAGCACCTCACCCTCTCCGGGAATTGCGGTGCACTCCCCCTCCGCCACCGTGATCTTGGGGTGGTTGCGGACCGCCTCCGTCACCGCGCGGGAAAAGCCGTGGCGGTCCACCGCCAGCGCGCCTCCGGCCGGCACCCGGTGCGCGTCCGCGCAGCGCAGGATGAGTGAGCCGATGCGGCGCATCTCCTCCTTGAGCAGTCCGACGGCGTTCTCCACCGCGTCGGCACGCAGGGAGTTGGAGCAGACCAGCTCGGCAAAGTCGTCGCTCTGGTGGGCGGGCGTCCGCTTGGCGGGCTTCATCTCCCGTAGAGAGACGGACACCCCCCGCTCGGCCAGCTGCCACGCCGCCTCGCACCCGGCAAGGCCAGCGCCGATCACCGTCACCTGCTCCATGTCCGTCCCCTCCTGTCTCACGATGCGCTCTCCGGCGTCTCCTCGCCGGCGGCCTTCTTGGCGGCGGTCTTGCTTGCCGCCGTCTTCTTTGCCGCAGGCTTCTTCGCGGCGGTCTTTTTCGCCGCAGATTTCTTCGCAACGGTTTTCTTCGCCGCAGGCTTTTTCGTCGCGGTTGTCTTTTTCGCGGCGGGCTTCTTCTCCGCACTTTCGGCCGCCGCGTCCTGCTTGGCCTCCCCCTCCTGGCCCTCTGCCGCAGACGCCGCTTTCCGCTTCGGGTAGCCGCGCTGGTCTTCCGGCAGGAAGTTGGGGCACTTCTCGTTGATGCAAAACGGCTTGCGTGCGCCGCGCCCGGAGCGCTTGAACATCGTCTGCCCACAGACGGGGCAGTTCTCCGCCACCGGTACGTCCCAGGTCATGAAATCGCACGGCTCGCCGCTGACCACGCGGTTGCGCTCGCAGCCGTAATAGGTGTAGCCGTTGCGGCTGGTCTTTTTTAAGATGCGGCTGCCGCACTTGGGGCACTTGCCCGGCATCTCGATCACCAGCGGCTTGGTGAAGGTGCACTCCGGATAGCCCGGGCAGGCAAGGAAGCGGCCAAACCGGCCGGACTTGATCACCATCTTGCGGCCGCAGACGTCGCACACCTCGTCCGACTCCTCGTCGGGCACCTTGATGCGCTCCCCGTCCAGGTCCTTTTCCGCCTGTTGCAGCTCGGCGTCAAACCGGGAATAGAACCGGGCGAGCACATCCTTCCAGTATTCCTGCCCCTCCTCTACCTTGTCCAGATCCTCTTCCATCCGGGCGGTGAAGGCGGGGTCCACAATGTCGTTGAATTTGTCCATCATCAAGCCGTTGACCACTTCCCCCAGCGGCGTGGGACGGAGGGTCTTGCCCTCCTTGACCACATACTGCCGGTCCAGGATGGTGGAGACGGTAGGGGCGTAGGTAGAGGGGCGGCCGATGCCCTTCTCCTCGAGCAGCTTGATGAGCGCCGCCTCGGTAAAGCGGGGAGGCGGCTGGGTAAAATGCTGCCCCGGGTCCGTCTCTGTCAGGCGGACCTCCTCCTGTTCCTGCAGATCGGGCAGAGGGGAGCCCATCGCCTCCTCCCCCTCGTCCTTGCCCTCGACATAGACGGCGGTAAAGCCGGAAAACTTGAGGGCGGAGTGAGTGGCGCGGAAGAGGTGCGTGCCCGACAGGACGTCGATGGACACGCTGTCAAAAGTGGCATTGGCCATCTGACAGGCGAGAAAACGGCTCCAGATCAGCCGGTAAAGCCGCAGCTGCTCCGAGGTCAGGCTGCCGCGCACCGCCTCCGGCGTCAGGGCCACGTTGGTCGGCCGAATGGCCTCATGAGCGTCCTGCGCGCCGGCCCGGGCCTTGTAGACGCGCGGCGCATCCGGGATATAGTCCGCGCCATAGCGCGCGGAGATGAACTGGCGCGCAGAGGCCACCGCCTCATCCGACAGGCGCAGCGAGTCCGTTCTCATATAGGTGATCAGGCCGACAGTGCCCTCCCCCTCGATGTCCACGCCCTCGTAGAGCTGCTGGGCGACCGACATGGTGCGCCGCGGGGTCATATTCAGCTTGCGGCTGGCCTCCTGCTGAAGGGTAGAGGTGGTGAAGGGGGGCGCGGGCTGGCGCTGTTTCTCCTTCCGGGTGACAGAGGAGACAATAAACGGCGTCTGGCGGATATCCTCCAGAATGGCGTTGACTTCCTCCTCGCTGCCGAGCTCGCGTTTTTTCTTCCCCTCTCCGTGATAGTGGGCGCGGAACTTGCCGGTGCGCGGGGCGATCCGATCCAGCGTCACGTCCAGCGACCAATACTCCTGCGGCACAAAAGCGCGAATCTCGTTCTCGCGGTCCACCACCAATCGGGTGGCCACCGACTGCACACGACCGGCGGAGAGGCCCCGGCGAATCTTCCGCCAGAGCAGCGGGGAGAGCTGGTAGCCCACGATGCGGTCGAGAATCCGGCGCGCCTGCTGGGCGTCCACCAGGTCCTGGTCGATGCCGCGCGGGTGGGCGATGGCGTCATTCACGACGCCCTTGGTGATCTCATTAAAGGTGACGCGGTAGGTCTTGTCATCCGGGATACCGAGCAGCTCCTTCAGGTGCCAGGAGATGGCCTCGCCTTCCCGGTCAGGGTCGGTGGCCAGATAGACCTTGCCGCTCTTGCCAGCGGCCTTTTTCAGGTCCGCAATGGTGTCCTCCTTGCCCTTGATCGGCTGGTAGTCGGGGACAAACCCGGCGGGGATATCCACCCCCAGCTTACTCTTGGGCAGATCGCGGATATGGCCCATCGAGGCCTTCACCTGATAGCCCGGGCCGAGATATTTGCCGATCGTCTTGGCTTTGGCAGGGGATTCCACAATTACCAAATCGGTCTTTGCCATATTGAACTTATGCCTCCGATAAACAGTGAAACGGCTGATTCGCTCACGCCAGCGCCTCCGGAATCAGCTCAAAGCGGCCGCCGGAGCACTCCCGCACCGTCCCGTTCACCGCCAGCAGGGTCAGCACAGCGGAGACGGTTGCGGCTCCCAGCCCGGTCGCCGCGATCAGGCTCTCCGTCGTGGCCGGGCCGGCCGCCAGCGCCCGGAGCAGGGTGCGCTCCTCCTCCGTCAGGTGGGCGAAAGCGTCCAGTAATTCAATATAGCGGCTGCCCGCGGCGCTGTCAACCCTTTTTTCCGTATCCCGCGTCTCCGCTGCCGGCTCCGGGACGGTTTCCGGAGCGGGCGCGGGAGGAGGCGTCTGCTCGGCCGGACGGGCCGGAATGGTGACCACTCTCCAGCCGGAAGGCGCCTGTCCCGCCCCGCCGGGCAGCAGGTAGGCGTAGTCAGCCAGCAGGTCGCGTCCGGAGAGCACGGGGACCGCCAGCCGGCGGCCGAGCAGATCATTCGTGCCGGAGGACGCCTCCGCGCCCAGGTTGGCGGGGACGGTGTAAACCTCCTTCCCCTGTTCGGCGGCGATGGCCGCCACCATCAGTGTGCCGCTGCGGCGCGGCGCCTCCACGCAGAAGACGCCGCAGGCCAGGCCGCAGAGGATGACGTTGCGCCGCCGGAAGAGTGCGCCGAGGTGCTTCGTCCCCGGCGGCGCCTCGCTGAGCACGCAGCCGACCGCAGCCGCGTCGTCCAGCAGGGCCCGGCTGCGCTCACTGTCATAATAGGGCACGTCTACCCCGCCCGCCGTCACCAAGCAGAGCGGCCCGCCCGCGCGCAAGGCCCCGGCGGCGGCGCTGGCGTCACAGCCGTCCACCACGCCTGTGGCGACAATCCCGCCAGAGCTCGTGACTTCTCCGGCAAAATCAAAGGCCACCTTAGCTCCGTAAGGCGTACAGCGGCGCGTGCCGGCAAAGGCGATCACCGCCCGCTCGTCAAAGCGCAGCGGCCGCCCGCGCAGATAGAGCACCAGCGGCGGCACCTCAATATTGCGCAGCCGCTCTGGATAGTCGGTGTCGGTATAGGTGAGCGGACGGATGGACTGCCGGTCACAGCGCGCGAGGATACGCTCCGCCTCACTGGTGGATTTGTCACGCAGCAGCCGCCGCTGCGCCGCCTCCAGCCCCTCCACCAGCTCATATTCTGCGGGGTCGGAGAAGTAGGCCCGCTCTGGGCTGCCGAAGTGGCGATAGACCCGCCAGGCAGCGGCGCTGTCCAGCCGCTCGGTGAGCCACAGCCAGTACGTGATGCCGGTAAGCATGATATTCATTCCCCTCTCTGCGCAAAATCCTCCGCCGCGCGGCCGAGTTCCCAGAGCACCACGGCGGCGGCCACGCCGACGTTGAGCGACTCGCAGCGCGGCCGCATCGGAATCCGCCAGGTCTGGCGGCAAAGAGCGAGCACCTCAGCCGACAGACCGCGCCCCTCGCTGCCGAGGGCGACCACCGCCGCGCCGCCGGCAAAGGTGCGCACGTCCACGGTGTCCTCCCGCAGTGCCGTGCCGTAGAGCGGCAGGGCAGAGCGCTCCAGCAGCGCGCCCAGCGCTGCGGCCTCCACCTCCCAGACCGGCAGGCGGAAGGCCGCGCCCATCGAGGCGCGCACCGTCTTCCAGTGCCAGGGGTCGGCGCACTCGCCGGTCAGAAGCAGGCCGTCCGCGCCGAACGCGTCCGCCGTGCGCCAGATCGTCCCGACGTTGCCCGGGTCCTGCACGCCGTCGAGGAGCAGGTAGCGCCTCCCCTCCAGCCGTTCAGGCGGCTTGGCCTCCGGGCGGCGGGCCAGGAAGAGCAGCCCCTGCGGCGTCTTGACCGGGGAGATGGACTCCATCAGCGCCGCCGGCACCTGCACCGCGCGCACCCCCTCCGGGATGCGCGCCGGGCGGCGCTCCTCCGTAAAGAGGACGGTGTCCACCGCAGCGCCCCAGCGCAGCGCCTCCTCCCAGAGCTTGACCCCCTCGCACAGTACCAGGCCGCTCTCGCGCCGGAAGGCCCGGTCGCGCTCCAGGCGGCGGATGCGGGCGATAAGCGGATTGCCGCGGCTGGTGATGATCTCCACGAAAATTCCTCCCCCTTAATAGCAGTTGTCCGGGAAGCGCTGAGACTTCCCGGACAAGGCCGCGTCATTGCTGATACGGCTGTGTCGATTGTTCCTCTTCCTCGTCTGCCTCAACCAGGCGCATGCCGGCCGTGTCAGTCACCGGCAGGGAGAAGACGATGCTCTTTGCCTCGCTCTCCAGGCCGGCCTGGTCCATAATTGCGCGCATAATCCTCTGCTTGTCACGGACCTTGACAACGATGAAGACCATCTCCTTCTCCGCCGCCAGCGACACGCCCAGAAACCGCTCGGCACGCTCCATGCCGGTGCCCTTGGCGTGAATCACGGTACCGCCGGCCGCGCCCACCGCGCGCGCCGCGTCCATGATCTGCTCCGTATAGCCCTGGTTGGCGATCACCACCAGCAGCTCGTACTTGGTGCCCTTCAAGGTGCTCTCCTCCCCTTTCGTGAAGTTCTGGTGCTCCGTCAGGAAGCGGAGCTGGCGCTTGCCGCCGATGCTGCTCACCGGAATCAAAAAGGCGACCCCGGTCCCCGGCACGTCGATCTTCATCTTCCGCTGCAGTCCGCGCCGGACCACTTTCCAGGCCGTATCGGTCACGGAAGAGAAGAGCACCGATTTTTCCGTCGCCTCCAGGCCGAAATAGTCCAGCACCTCGGAGACCGCTGTACCGCGCCCGGCGGTGTTGAGGTTCACCGTCACGCCGCACTGCTGGTAGAAGGAGACAAACCGCTTGGTCTGCTTCCGGTCGATGATCGTGGTCATCAGATACAGTTCACTCACAGCCAGTCACCCCTCTCACAGATCGACAATGGCATTCTCGTCCAGATCGCGCAGCGCCTCCTCCAGCGCGGCCGGACGCCTGCCGGCCAGACGCGTGGAGATCTGGCTGGCCAGGCCCATGACCTGGATGGTGATCAGCGGCGTCATGGCCACCATGGCCACCACGCCGAAGGCGTCGGTGACGATATTGCCGCCCACCGCGGTGCAGGCCCCCTGCGCCAGAGGCAGCAGGAACGTCGTCGCCATCGGCCCGGAGGCCACGCCGCCGGAGTCAAATGCGATGGCGGTATAGATGCGCGGGACAAAGAAGGAGATCCCCAGCGCGATGGCGTAGCCCGGAATCATGAACCAGAGGATGGAGATCCCGGTAAGCACCCGTACCATCGCCAGGCCGAGGGAAATGGCCACGCCAACGGACAGCCCGATACCCATCGCGCCGGCGGAGATCGCCCCGTCGGTGACCTCCTCCACCTGCTTGTTGAGCACATAGACCGCCGGCTCCGCGCGGACGATGAAGTAGCCCATCACCATCGCGATCGGGATGATGATGCCGGGATGGTCCAGGCTGGCCAGCGTCTGGCCGATGTAGTTGCCCGCCGGGATAAAGCCGACGTTCACGCCGGTGAGGAAGAGGACCAGCCCGACATAGGTATACACCAGGCCGATCACAATCTTGAGCAGCTGCCGCCGCGACAGGCGGAGCATCACGATCTGGAAGAGCCCAAACAGCACGATAATGGGCAGCAGAGCGACGGCGATCTCCCCCATATAGGTGGGGATCCCCTCCTGGAAGAGCTGCCAGAGCTCGACCGAGTCTGATATCTCCGGGAGCACGGGCGGGGTATACGCCGCGTCGTCCGGGCGGTAGACCAGGCCCAGGACCAGCACCGCCAGAATCGGCCCGATGGAGCACAGGGACACCAGGCCGAAGCTGTCCTCCGCGGCGTGGCGGTCGCTTCGGATAGAGGCAACGCCGACGCCCAGCGCCATAATAAACGGCACCGTCATCGGACCGGTCGTCACGCCGCCGGAGTCAAAGGCCACCGCCAGAAAATCCGCCGGGGCAAAAACGGCGAGGAGAAAGACCACGCCGTAAAATAACAGCAGCAGATTGTTGAGCGGAATATTAAAGAGCATGCGCAGCATGGCCACCATCAGAAACGCGCCCACTCCGATCGCCACTGCGAGAATGAGCGTCATATTCGGGATGGCGGGCACCTGTTCGGCCAGCACCTGCAGGTCCGGTTCTGAGATGGTGACCAGCACGCCGAGCACAAAGGCCAGTCCAAGGATGAACCAGAGCTTCCGGCTGCGCACCATGCAGGCGCCCACACGCTCGCCCATCGGCGACATTGACATCTCCGCGCCCAGGGTGAAAAACATCTCCCCCACCACCAGCAGCACGCCGCCGAGCAAAAAGCAAAGCAGAATACTGGCCGAGATGGGCGCAATGGTGAAGCACAGCAGCAACACCAGCCCGATAATCGGCAGCACCGCGCGCAGCGCCTCCATCAGTTTTTCCTTGAGTCGTTTTGCCATGATGCGGTCATCCACTCCCCCCTGTCCGCCGTCCGCACCGGACGGCTTGGCCGCCTTCGTCAGAGGGCGGCTGTTTGGAATCCTGTCATTATATTTATTATACCGGACAAGTCCCCACCCGTCAATGAAAAGTGTCCTTTTCAGCGGATTTTTGCACTTCTTTTCTCTTTTGTCCGCCCTTTTCAGCTTCAGAAGTGCAAGAATATTCCGAAACCCGAAAAACAGTCATCTCCCGCCGCGCGCCCGCGCGCCCGTCCCGGACGCCATTTTACCAGAATTTTACCGGCGCTTTTCTCTGACTGACCTCCTTTTTTCTTGTCTCTGGCCCACAAAACTGGTATAATCAAATCAATCAGGGCACTTCTTTGCCATTTTCCGGAGGATTCGCTATGGGACTGCTGAACGGATATACCCGGCAGGAGATCAGCTGGATGATGTATGACTGGGCCAACAGCGCCCATTCCGTTATCATTGTCACGCTGCTGCCCATCTTTTTTGACTCGGTCGCCGGCTATACCGCCGACAGCGTCTCGAGCCTGTCCACCTGGGGTTACGCGACCAGCCTGGCGATGGCGATCGTCGCCGTCTGCGCGCCGCTGCTGGGCGTCTTCGGGGACATTCGGGGGATGCGCAAGCGGCTGTTTGCCGCCTTTGTCCTCCTCGGCGTGGCGGCGGTCGCGCTGCTGTCCCTCACCCCGTTGATGGATTTCACCTCCTCCACCGAGGCGGCCGGGCGGGTGGCCGGACTGATTCTGGTCCTCTATATCCTCAGCGTCATCGGCTTTGACGCCTCGGCCATCTATTACGACGCCTTTCTCACTGACGTGACCACTCCAGAGCGGATGGACCGGGTATCCACCCTGGGGTATGGGCTGGGGTATATCGGCGGGTCCACTATCCCGCTGGTCATCTTTCTCCTGATGAATCTGGCCGGCGTTCCCATGCTGACCTGTCTCGCCGTCATCTTCGCCCTCACCGCGGCGTGGTGGCTGTTCTTCAGCCTGCCGCTGCTGAAAAACTGCCATCAGACCTCCGGCAAGCCCTACGAGCGCGGAGACGTGGCGCGCAGCGTACGCGGCATTGGCGCGACGGTACGCGAGATCGTCGCCAACCGGCCGATGCTGGTCTACATCCTCGCCTACTTCTTCTATATTGACGGAGTCCACACCGTCATCAGCATGGCCACGACCTATGGCACCAACCTCGGGCTGGACACCACCGGCATGATGCTCGCCCTGCTGCTCGTGCAGGTGCTCGGTCTGCCGTTCTGTCTGCTCTACATGCGGCTGAGCGAGCGGTTCGGCGCGCGGGCGATGGTGGGCGTTGGCATTTGCATCTATATGTTTATCTGCGTGTTTGCCTTTTTCCTGCGCGAGCTGTGGCAGTTCTGGCTGCTGGCAGTGCTGTGTGCCACCAGCCAGGGCGGCATCCAGGCGCTCTCGCGCTCCATGTTCGGCCGGCTGCTGCCCGACCGCAACCGCAGCGGAGAGTTCTTCGGTTTCTTTGACATCTTCGGCAAGTTCAGCTCCATTATGGGGCCGGCGTTGGTAGGCCTCGTCAGCGCCGCCGTGGCCGAGGGGATGCTCTCCGCCCAGGGGCTGACCGCCGCCACCGCCACCGCCGGGCAGATCGACGCCATCAACGCCGCCTCCAGCCCCTACGGCATTCTGTCTCTCCTGCTCATCATCGCAGTGGGCGCGGTGCTCTACTTTGTCGTGCTGCCGCGCGTGAGCCGGGCGCGGCAGGTCCGCTAAACCGCTTTTGTCGTCCCAATTCAGGAGGGGATTTTCATGCCGGAAGGCTATACCCATGTGCGCACCGCCCGACGGGCGGCCGCCCTTCTCAACTGCCCGATCCGCTGTCCGGAGGCCTTTGCCGCCGGCGCCAACGGCCCGGACATCTTTTTCCCCTTTGAAGTCTGGAAGCCGCGTGCGCTGCGCCGCTTTGATCTCGCCGCCCTAGGCAGCCGGATGCACCGCGAGGCCACCGGCGCCTTTCTGCACAGCCTACTGCGCCACGCCAGGACCCGAGCGCAGGCGGAGTATACGCTCGGCTTTCTGAGCCACTACGCCGCCGACACCACGCTGCACCCCTATGTCGCCGCCCTCTGCCAGGACGGGATGCCCTATGCGATGGCGGGCGGGCACGGCTACTTTGAGATCGCCCTGGACTCCGCCCTGCACGCGGCGGACACTGGACGCCCCTGGGTTCCGGCGGAGGACAGCAGCCCGGTCCCGTCCCCCGGGGAGCGGACCGAGCTGGCAGTGCTGCTGCGCGCGGCGATCCGGGAGGTCTATGATCTGGACGTCTCCATCACCTGTCTGGAGGACTCCTTTCTCTTTCTCCACCGTGTGCGCCGGCTCTTTCCCAGCCGGCACGGGGGAAGGAGAGCGCTCTTTTACGCCGTCGAGACGCTGTTTGGCGGCCGGGGCTTCCTGACCGGCCATGTCTCCCCGCGTGACCTGGCCCCCGATCTCCCGGAGGAGTGGGTGGACCCGGCCACCGGCCGGCGCCGCCGGGGCGGGGTGAAAGCACTCCTGCACGAGGCGGAGCAGCGCACGGCGGTCTACCTCTCCTCCGCCCTGCGCTACTGGGCGGGTGTCCTGCCCGGGCAGGATATGGTCAGCCTGCTCGGCAGCCTGGACTACGACACCGGCACAGAGACCGAGCGCAGCGCCGCTCCGGCAGCGCACAGTTGAGCCACGGGTAAACAGGGAAATCCGGCCACGCAGATCGCCCCGGCCGCGCGTAACGTCGCGCGGCCGGGGCGGTTTCTCCTTATTATAACACAGCAAAACGTCGCGCGCGGATTGGGAAAGAAAATCGAGACGCAACCGTCGCTTGACAAAAGCGGGAAGCTGACCGCATCCGCAGCAGCTTCCCGCTTTTTCGTCTTTACGACTCCGTCGTCTCGTCGGAGGTCTCCTCCTGTGAGGTGGTATCTTCGGTGTCCTCATTCTCACTCTCAGCGGCCTCGCCGGTATCCGCCGTCTCGCTTTCGGCGCTCTCCGACTGCTGCTGGCTGATATAGCTCTGCAGCTGCGTCAGGCGCTCGAAGAATCCGGCAGTGTCCAGATGATCCAGCGCCTCGCTGGGCTGGGCGTCGATGTCCGCCATCCACTCGTCAATCATCGCGTTGTAGGTCTCGCTGACATAGCTCTCGCGCACCGTCTCCTCATCCGGTTCAAAGCGCAGCAGGACGAAGTAGCCGTAGTCCGTCTCCTCCGTGATCCCGAGCTCGCCCGGAGCCAGCTCGGCCACCACCTCGCGGAAGCCGCTGACCAGGGAATCGTCGTTGTCAAACGTGTAGCGGTCCGTGTTGCCGTCGTAGTTATACTCCTCCTGCAGCCCGGCGAAGGTCTCCTCCAATTCCTCCGCGCTCACCTCGGAGAGCTGGTCATAGAGCTCCTGCGCCTGCTGACGCTGGGCCTCGCGCCCCTCGGTGTCGTCCTCCTCCAGGTCAGCGGTAGAGAGCAGGATATAGCGGCAGGTGTAGATGCCGTTTTCCTCCGCATAGCTGGCCAGCGTCTCCGCCGTGGGGGCCATGGTACCACCCTCGCCCAGCAGATGTTCCTCCAGGTTCTGCGCCAGGAAGTTCCTCGTATAGACCCCGCGCAGGCCGTCCAGCGTCGTGCCGTTGAGCAGCAGAATGTCCTCCTCTGTCTCCGCCAGCGCGTCCAGCTCGCTCTGCTGCTCCTCACTGAGGGAGAGTCCCTCTGCCTCGGCCTGGCCTGCCAGCGTGGCGTACATCTCACTGGCCGAGACCGCCTGCTCCTTGAGCGAGTCCCCGATCGTCGTGCCGGCCTCCTCGTCAATCACCGCCGTGGGGTCCAGCCCGACACCATAGCTGGTGTAAAAGAGGTAGCTGGTGTAGCTGTACTGATAGACCAGCTGGAAGATATACTCCGCCGCGCTGATCTCCTCTCCGTCCACCGTGAGCACGGTATCCGTACTGCTCATTGCCCCATCGGTCAGGTAGGACACGATGTCCTCCCGCGCCTCCGCCGGTATCTCGGTCAGCGCTTCAGACGCCTCTCCCGTGTCCGCCTCGGCGCTCTCCTCGCCAGTGGCAGAGGTCTCGCTGTCCTCCTCGGCGGCAGGCGCCTCCGCCGTGCAGCCGGACAGCAGTCCGAGGACCATCATCAGCGCCAGGAGCAGCGCTGTCATTCTTTTCTTCATTTTCATCCATTCCTTTCTCTGGGGCAGGGGCCGCCGGCCCGCCGCCGAACGCTTCTCTTATCCTATCAAAAAGGAAAGGAAATTACAATCCCACAGGGGAAAGTTTCACAGCCCCGACGGCTCATGTCTTCTCCCGAGCCCTGGCAAATTCCTTCACCAGCCGCTCTGACCAGGCCAGCACGTCCTCTCCTGCGCGCAGGCGCAGGGCGAGGACGATCTTCTCTCCCGGAGAGAAGAGGATGCGCCGCTGGAACACCGGCTCGGCGCACAGCCGCGCCACCGCCTGGAGGTCCGCCTCCCGCAGGGTGAAGTTCACCGTCGTCCCCTTCTGGCCGATCTCGGTGATGCCCGCCTGTGCGGCCGCCGAACGCAGCAGGGCGACGGAGATCAGGTTGTTCACCGCCCGCGGCGGCTCGCCGTAGCGGTCGATCAGCTCATCGACTATGTCGTCCGCGTCCTCCTCCGTGCGCACCCGGGCGATGCGGCGATAGAGGTCCATCCGCTGCTCGGCAGAGGGGATATAGCTCTCCGGAATATTGGCCGACACCAGCAGGTCCGCCGTGACCCCCTCGGTGCGCACCGGCTTTTCCCCGCGCTCTTCCAGCACGGCCTCCTCCAGCGGCTTGAGGTACATGTCATAGCCCACCGAGAGCATAAACCCGGACTGTTCCGCGCCGAGAAGATTGCCCGCGCCGCGAATCTCGAGGTCGCGCATGGCGATCTTAAAGCCCGCGCCGAACTCGGCAAACTCCCGCACGGCGGCCAGCCGCTTGGCGGCCACCTCGCTGAGCACCTTACCCCGCCGGTAGGTCAGATAGGCGAACGCCCGGCGGGAGGAGCGCCCCACCCGGCCGCGAATCTGGTGCAGCTGGGCCAGGCCCATCTTGTCCGCGTCCTCAATGATGAGGGTGTTGACGTTGGGGATGTCAATGCCGGTCTCGATGATGGTGGTGCACACGAGCACCTGGACCTCCCCGTCCACCACGCGGCCCATGACGGCGTTGAGCTCCTCCTCGCCCATCTTGCCGTGGGCGAGGCCCACGCGGACCTCCTCCCCCAGCATCTCCTGAATCCGCGCGGCAGTGGCGGCGATGGTCTCCACCCGGTTGTGCAGGTAGTAGACCTGGCCGCCGCGGCCGATCTCCCGGCTCATCGCGTCGGCGAGCATGGACCAGTTGTGCTCGAGCACATAGGTCTGCACCGGCTGGCGGTCCATCGGCGGCTCCTCAATGCTGGACATATCGCGCAGGCCAGAGAGGGCCATGTTCAGCGTGCGCGGAATCGGCGTGGCCGAGAGGGTGAGCACGTCCACCTGGCGGGTGCGCTCCTTGAGCCGCTCCTTCTGCCCGACGCCGAAGCGCTGCTCCTCGTCCACCACCAGCAGCCCGAGGTCGTGGAAGCGGATGTCCTTGGAGAACAGCCGGTGCGTGCCGATCAGCACGTCCACCAGCCCCCGCTCCAGCTCGCTTAAAATGCGCCTGGTCTGCTGCGCGGTCTGGAAACGGCTGATCACCGCCACCTTGACCGGAAAGCCCTCAAAGCGGTGCACAGCGGTCTGATAGTGCTGGTTGGCGAGCACCGTGGTGGGGACCAGGATGGCCGCCTGCTTGCCCTCGAGCACGCATTTCATCACCGCGCGCAGGGCGACCTCCGTCTTGCCGTAGCCGACGTCGCCGCACAGCAGCCGGTCCATCGGGATGGGCCGCTCCATGTCCGCCTTGATCTCCTGGACGCAGCGAATCTGGTCCTCCGTCTCCTGATATTCAAATTTGTCCTCAAATTCCTTCTGCCACGGGTCGTCGGCGTGAAAGGCGTAGCCCGGCTGGCGCTGCCGCTCGGCGTAGAGGGCGATTAGTTCCTTGGCCATCTCCCGCGTCGCCTTCCTCGCCTTACCCTTGGCCTTGGCCCAGTCGGTACCGCCGAGCTTGGACAGGCGGGTGCGCTCGTTAGCCTCCTCCCCGCCGCCGATGTATTTGCTCACCAGGTCGAGCTGGGTGGCCGGGACATAGAGGGTGTCCCCGCCGGAGTAGGCCAGCTTGATATAGTCCCGCTCCACGCCGTCCATCTTCATCTTCACCAGCTCGACAAAGCGGCCGATGCCGTGCATCTCGTGCACCACCAGGTCACCCGGCGTGAGGTCGGTAAAGCTCTGGAGCTTCTGCCGATTGGTCGCCTTCTTCTTTCCGGCGGTGTGCGCCCTGTGCTCGGGCGCGGCCTTCCCCTCGGTGAGCACGGCAAATCCGGGGTACTCCATCCCCGCCGAGAGGCCGCCTACCGTCAGGTAGATCTCCCCCGGCCCGGGCAGCGCCTTCAGGTCCAGGTCGATCGCCGCCGGGACGTCCTGCTCTGTCAGCAAGTCTCGCAGGGCCTTCACTCGCCCCTGCGAGGCGCAGAGGACCACGGTGGCCGCCCCGTCCTTCTGATAATGGCGCAGATCGGAGACCGCCGTCTCCAGGCTCGCGCCGAAGGAGGGGAGCTGCTTGGCCGGCAGGGAGAGCAGCGCCACCGGGTCCGCCGGGCCAGCGGAGGTGTGGAAGCTCTCCAAAAAGACGGAGGGGTACTCCTTTGTCAGCCGGCGCACCAGAGCGCCCCAGTCGGCGGCATAGCGCGCGCCCTCCGCCCAAATGGTCCCGGACTGACTGAGCGTCTCGAGGTCCTCCGTCATCCGCCAGAGATAGTGCTCCGCCGCCTCCCGGCAGCGGCCGCTCTCCGCCCAGAGGACGAGGGTGTCCACCGCCAGATAGTCCGCCGCGCAGGCAAAGTCCGGATAGATCAGGTCGAGATACCGGTCCGCCGCCGGGAAGGCACGCAGGGAGGCGATCGCCTCGCTGTCGCGGCGCATCGTCTCAAGCAGGGTGTCCGTCCCCGCGCTCCGCTTGCCGCGCTCCAGACGGCAAATACGCCGCTCCAGCGCCTCCACCAGCCCCAGCGCGCCGCCCGGGGCGAGCTGGGGAAGGGTCTCCGCCGCCGGCAGCAGCAGCGCGCGGGACACATTTTCCTGCCGCCGCTGTGTGGACGGGTCAAACAGGCCCATCGCGTCCACCTCGTCGCCCCAGAACTCGGCGCGCACCGGGGCGGCCATGGCGGGGGAATAGACATCCAGGATGCCGCCGCGCAGGGCAAACTGCCCCGGCCCCTCCACCTGGTCACAGCGGGCATAGCCCATCGCCGTGAGCTGGGCAGTCAGCCGGGGCAGGGCGTAGGTCTGCCCTGTCTCCAGAGTGACAGCGGCGGAGCGGAGCGTCTCGGGCGGTATGGTCCGCTGCACCAGCGCCTCCACCGTGGCGATCAGGAAGGGGCAGGCGCCATTGAGCAGCCGGTAGAGCACGGCCAGCCGCCGCTGCTCCCACTGATGGCTCACCGTGGCGTCGTGGAAGGTAAACTCCCGTCCCATCAGCACCGGGATCTCCTGTCCGGTGAGGGCGCCGAGGTCCGCGGCCAGCCGCTGCGCCTCATGCTCCGCCGGGCAGAGCAGCAGCACCGGCCGGCCGGTCTGCGCCCCCAGAGCGGCGGCCAGATGCGCTCGGTGGACGGGAGACAGCCCCGCCACCGCCACCGGGGAGCGCCCGGCGTCCAGATGCGCCGTCAGCTCCCGGTACTCCGGCAGGCGGAACAGGATTTCATTGAGCAATTTCATACAGGTGCACCGTCCTCCGCGCCCGCTGCGCCGGAGCGGCGGCAGGGCTTCTATCCTCCATTATATCGGTTCATCGCCTGATCCATGCCGTGGGCGAGCACGCACTCCGCGGCCTCCGCCGCATTTTGCGCCGCCTGGGCGATCACCTTCTGCTCCTGCGGGGTGAACTTGCCCAGTACCCAGGCCGCCAGGTCGTAGTCGGGATGGGGCTTCTGCCCCACGCCGATCTTCAGGCGGGGAAAATCCGACGTGCCGAGCATATTGATGATGGACTTCAGGCCGTTGTGCCCGCCAGCGGACCCGCTGCGGCGCAGGCGCAACCTGCCCAGGTCGAGTGTCACGTCGTCGGCCACCACCAGGCAGCGTTCCGGCGGCACCTTGTAAAACGCGGCGGCCTCCGCCAGGGCGGTGCCGGAGAGGTTCATAAAGGTATTGGGCTTCATCAGCAGTGTCTTTCGTCCGCCGAGCGTGACCACGGCGGTGAGCGCCTTGAAGCGGATGCGGCGGATGGGCACCCCGGTGCGCTTTTCCAGCGCGTCCGCCGTGAGAAAGCCGACATTATGGCGGGTGTTGTCGTACTCGCGCCCGGGATTGCCCAGGCAGCAGATAATCCACTCCACGCCGCCCTGTTCCGGTCTTTGAAACAACATTGGTTTACTCCTTCTCGCTGCCGGCGGCACGGCTAACAGGGGATGCCAGACCGGCATCCCCTGCTGCGCGCCTGCGCGCGGCGATTTCATTTCCTCCAGCGGACCGGCGGAGAACCGCCGGGCCGCACTCACGCGTAGATGGTGGAGATAGATACCTCCTGATAGATGCGGCTGATGGCGTCGGCGAACATATTGGCCACCGAGAGGTACTTGATCTTCTTGCTGCCCTCCGCGCCGCGGGGCACCGGGATGGTGTCCAGGAAGAGCAGCTCATCGAGCACGGAATTCTCAATCCGCTCGAGCGCCGGGCCGGAGAGCACGCCGTGCGTGGCGCAGGCGGAGACGCTCCTGGCCCCGCCGTCCTCCATCAGTGCGCGCGCCGCGCCGCACAGGGAGCCGGCGGTGTCCACCATGTCGTCGAGCAGGATGACGTTCTTGCCGCGCACGTCGCCGATGATGTTCTTCACCTCGGAGGAGTTGGCCTTCTGGCGGCGCTTGTCCACGATCGCCAGCGGCAGGTTCATCTTCTGGGCAAAGGCGCGGGCCCGGGCGACCGAACCGACATCGGGCGAGACAACCATGGTCTCGTCCTCCCGGCCGGCAAACTTCTCCTTGAAGTACTGCACAAACAGCGGCGCGCCGGGGATGTTGTCCATCGGGATGTCAAAGAAGCCCTGGATCTGGGCGCAGTGGATATCCATCGTCAGCACATGGTTCACGCCCGCGCTCACCAGGAGGTTTGCCGTCAGTTTCGCGGAGATGGGGTCACGGGGCTTGGTCTTGCGGTCCTGGCGGGCATAGCCGTAATAGGGGATCACCGCGGTGATGCGCCCGGCGGAGGCCCGCTTGCACGCGTCAATCATCACGCACAGCTCCATCAGATTGTCGTTGACCGAGCGGTAGGTCCCGGCCGAACGGCTGCCGGTGGCGCAGGTGGACTGGATCAGAAACACGTCGCTGCCGCGGACCGTCTCATAAAAGGAGACATAGCTCTCCCCATCGGAGAACTGGCCGCACTCGGCGTTGCCCAGGGGGACGCCCAGCGCGTCACAAATCCCCCGGGCCAGCTGGATGTTCGAGTTGCCGGCGAAAATCTTAATGTCTTTACCGTGAGAGATCATAATTCAAACGCTCCTCTGCTTGTCATCTTTCTCTGTGCCGGGAATCGCGTTGCAGTCCATGAAAACAGGTGAAAAGAACTCCGTACTCCATACCGTTTTCTACTTTCATTATAACAAACACCGCCGGAAAATCCACTGTCTTTTTCAATTATTTTTTGGCCCGGTATCGTTATTTCCCTGTTGCACAAATTAAAATCCGCCCTTTCTGGCAAAATAGTCAATTCGACAGCCTTTTTCCATCGTTCCGGCACAGTTTGCAGAAAAAATTTCGAAAAATCTCCCGTTCTTCGTTGACAATGTTCCTCCGGACTGTTAAAATGATACAGCCGCTTTGAACGGGTTATAAGGGACAGGTCTGTCCACCCGTGAGAGCGAGCCCGTGATGAAGGAAAGAGGTGCAAGCAACATGACCGCTATTATCGTGACCGGCGGCAAGCAGTACAAGGTCTCCGAGGGTGACACCCTCTTTATCGAGAAGCTGCCTGTCGAGGCCGGGGACAATGTCACGTTTGACCAGGTGCTGGCCATCGTCGACGGCGAGAAGGCCACCTTCGGCACTCCCGTGGTGGAGGGCGCCAAGGTCGAGGCCTCCGTGGTGAAAAACGGCAAGGGCAAGAAGATTCGCGTGCTCAAGTACAAGCCCAAGCGCGGCTACAAGCGTACGCAGGGCCACCGCCAGCCCTACACCAAGGTCACCGTCAGCAAGATCGTCGTCGGCTGATGACCACGGTAGCCTTTCATCTGGAGGGCGCCCGGATCGTCTCGGTAGACGTCCGGGGACACAGCGGCTATGCCGAGGAGGGGGCTGACCTCATCTGCAACACGGTGGTCAGCGCCCTGCAGCTGCTCGAGTGCACCGTCAACGATGTGCTCGGCCTGGCGGCCGCGGTAAAGGTGGAGCCGGAAGAGCCCCATCTCTCCCTCCATCTGCCTGGCGGCTTGTCCGAGCTGGACGAGTATACCTGCCAGAACCTGCTGACCGGGATGATGGTCTATCTGACCGCGCTCCGGCAGCAATACCCCGATTATCTCACAGTTATGGAGGTGTGACACCTATGCTGAACATTTCGCTCCAGTTCTTCGCCCACAAGAAGGGCGGCGGCTCCACCAAGAACGGCCGTGATTCCGAGTCCAAGCGTCTGGGCGTGAAGCGGGCGGACGGCCAGTTCGTCCTGGCCGGCAACATCCTGGTCCGTCAGCGCGGCACCAAGATCCACCCCGGCGTCAACGTGGGCAAGGGCAAGGATGACACCCTGTTTGCCCTCAAGGACGGCACCGTCAAGTTCGAGCGCAAGGGCAAGGACCGCAAGCAGGTCTCCATTGTCGAGCTGGCGCAGTAATCTCTGACTTAGAAGGACGCTCTGGACGCACGTTCAGGGCGTTTTTTCTACCGTGAGAAAGGAGGATGGCCTATGGCCTCCACATTTGTCGACACCGCGAAGATCACCGTCAAGGCCGGCAAGGGCGGCAACGGCGCCGTGGCCTTCCACCGGGAGAAATATGTCGCCGCCGGCGGCCCGGACGGGGGCGACGGCGGGCGCGGCGGAGACGTGATTCTGGTGGCGGACAACCACCTGACCACACTGATGGACTTCCGCTACCGGCGCAAGTATGCCGCCGAGGCGGGCGCGGACGGCTCGGGCGCGCGCTGCTCCGGCCGGGACGGGGCGGACCTGACCATCAAGGTGCCCACCGGCACCGTCGTGCGCGACGCGCAGACCGGCGAGGTGATCCGCGACATGTCCGACGGCAAGCCCTTCGTGCTCGCGCGCGGAGGGCGCGGCGGCTGGGGCAACCAGCACTTTGCCACCCCGACGCGCCAGGCGCCGCGCTTTGCCAAGCCGGGCCTCCCGGGCGAGACGCGGGAGGTCATCCTCGAGCTCAAGCTCCTGGCCGACGTGGGGCTGGTGGGCTTTCCCAACGTGGGCAAGAGCACTCTGCTCTCCGTCGTCTCCAAGGCCAACCCCAAGATCGCCAACTACCACTTCACCACCCTGATGCCCAACCTCGGCGTCGTCTGGGTGGAGGAAGGGGTCAGCTTTGTTATGGCGGACATCCCCGGCATCATTGAGGGGGCCAGCGAGGGGGCCGGCCTGGGGCACGACTTCCTGCGTCATATCGACCGCTGCCGCCTGCTGGTCCACCTGGTGGACGTCTCCGGCAGCGAGGGGCGCGACCCCATCGAGGACTTTGACGCCATCTGCCGCGAGCTGGAGCAGTACTCCCCCGAGCTGGCCAGCCGCCCGATGATCGTCGCGGCCAACAAGTGCGACCTGTGCTACGACCGCGAGGAGATCGACCGCTTCCGCGCCTATGTCGAGGGAAAGGGGCTGGCCTGTTTGGAGCTCTCCGCCGCGGCCCATCAGGGGGTGCGCGAGCTGGTGTGGGAGATCGCCCGCCGCCTGCGCGACCTGCCGCCGGTGAAATACTACGAACCGGAGTACACCGCCCCCGCCGCCCCGCCGGTGGAGACAGCCGGCCCGGTCAAGATCTGGCAGGAGGACGGCGTCTGGCACGTCGAGGCGGCGTGGCTTGACCAGCTCATGGAGTCGGTCAACTTCGGCGACTACGAGTCGCGCAGCTGGTTTGACCAGAAGCTGCGCGCCAGCGGCCTGTTTGACCAGCTGGAGGCGGAGGGCATCGCCGACGGGGACACCGTAGACCTTTACGGCCTGCAATTTGAATATCAGAGATAAGTTTTCGACATGCGCTTACGGCCCAGATGGGATTCTCCTCCCCATCCGGGCCGTCTTTTGCTGCCTGCCCTGCCGCGGGCCGTTACGGCTTCTTCTCCGCCGGCGCACGGTTGACCTGCGGATTTTGGGTCCTGCCCAGCAGATAATCCACGCTGACCTGATAGAAATCCGCCAACAGAATCAGTTTCTCCGCGGTCCACTCGATGACGCCGTTTTCATATTGAGAGTATGTGTTTTGAGATACATGCAGGACCTCGGCCAGTTCGCGCTGCCGGTAATCCCGGTCCTCCCGAAGATTTCTGATGTTTGGAAATCGCATCGCGCAATCACCCCCAAACACCATTATGTTTATCTGCAAAAAAGATATCGACTTTTATCTGTATTGCAGATAAAATGAATTCAGCCAGCGTCCTGCTTCGGCACGGCGCGGGCGGGAGGCGGCATTACAGGCGATGCGCTCCCCTCTGCTTTATCAATTCTTAATGATTTTTTAGGCGCATTTTTCGCTTTCTCTGCTATCCTGTCGGAAAGGCAGGACAGGACTGCCGGAGAAAGGAGCTGTCTATGGACATCATGCACGCCGTCAACCTGGCCCTCGGGCTGCTGCTGGCCCTCTGCTTTGGCTACCAGGTCTTCTTCCTCTTTGTCCCCTTCTGGAAAAAGGACACCACACCCCGTGTCCCGGAGCGGCTGCACCGTTTCGCCGTGCTCATCTGCGCGCGCAACGAGGAGGCGGTGATCGCCCAGCTGATCGAGAGCATCCGCCGGCAGGACTATCCCTCCGAGCTGGTGAAGATCTTCGTCGCGGCGGACAACTGCACCGACCGCACCGCCGCCATCGCCCGTGCCGCGGGGGCCATTGTCTGGGAGCGACAGGACAGCACCCGTGTCGGCAAGGGCTGGGCGCTGGAATTTCTGCTCGCGCGGATGGAGGCCGCCGGATACGGCCCGGCGTTTGACGCCTACCTCGTCTTTGACGCGGACAACCTGCTGCGGGCGGACTACATCCGGCAGATCAACCGCACCTTTTCCGCCGGCTGCCCCGTCGTCACCAGCTATCGGGCCGCGAAGAACTACGGCGACAGCTGGGTCTCCGCCGGGTGCGCGCTCTGGTTTCTGCGCGGGGCGGACTTCCTGAACCGCGCGCGGATGCTCCTGGGGACGAGCTGCATCCTCTCCGGCACCGGCTTTCTCGTCTCCCGGGCCGTCATCGAGCGGTTCGGCGGCTGGCCATGCCACCTGCTCACGGAGGACAGTGAGTTCACCGCCCGTTTGGTCCTGGCCGATATTCCCATCGGCTACTGCCGCGAGGCGGTATTTTATGACGAGCAGCCGGCCGCGTTCTCCGTCTCCTGGCGGCAGCGGCTGCGCTGGGCGAAGGGCAGCCTGCAGGTGCTGCGCCATTACGGCCCGGCCCTGCTGGGCAAACTGATCCGCACGCGCCATTTTGCCTGCTTCGACCTGCTGATGAGCATCACCCCGGCGGTACTGCCGCTGGCCGCAGGGCTGATCGCCCGCGCCATGGCCGCGCTGGCGGTCCTGCTGGCAGGCGGCGCACTGCCGGCGCTCGCGCCGCCGCAGCTCACGCCGCTCACACTGGCCGGCGCCCTGGTACCCACGCTGGGCCTCGGCGCCCTGCTCACGCTGACGCACTGGCGGGAGCTGGGAAGCACGGCGGGAAAAAAGCTCGGGTATCTCCTCACGTTCCCCCTCTTTCTGGCCACCTTTGTGCCCATCTCCGCCGCCGCGCTGGTCTGCCAGGTGCAGTGGTCCCCCATCGCGCACACGCGCGGCCTGTCCATTCAGGACCTCTGCCCGCCCTCGAACGCGTGATTTTCCTCTCTGTCAAAACGGGCAGAATGTTGCCCTTTTTCCCCTCTGCCGCACCACCTCCCGTCCAATGGTATAGGATGGGTACAGAAAGCCATTCTAACTGATATTCGGCCGCCCCGGAGCTGCCGACAAATTTCGACAAATTTCTTGTCTGGTCTCTCCGTTTTTGCTATACTGGGCAAAACAGCTCTGGAGGCCGGACGCGGCTCTCTGCATGGTGGAGGCAACTATGAGCGATCTGACTGTATCCGTCGGCGACGCGTTTGACGGGATGGGGCTTCCCGTCCTGCTCCTGCGCGATCACCTGATCGTCTATCAAAATTCGGCCGCCGCCCGGCTGTTGGCCGGCAGCGGCGCGGGAGAGGCGCTCCCGGCGTGTCTGGACGGACTGCCGGAGCGGGGAAGCAGCGCTGTCACCCTGGGTGACCGTGCCTGGACCGCACAGACCTGGCCGGGCGAGGCGGGTACTTTTGTCTGCCTCTCTCCGCTGGACGACGCCTCCATCCTGCCGGACCGGCGGATCCCCCTGCTGACCCAAAAGCTGCGCGGGCCGCTGGCCGTGCTCATCTCCTCCGGACATCTGCTCGAGCAGACGCTCACCCCCGCACAGGCTGCGGACGCCGCGGGCTATCTGGCCCGGATGACGAAGTCCGAGCTGCGCTTTCTGCGGATACTGCGTACGCTGGAGCTGGCAGCCCTGCCGGACGGGGAGGCGCCGTACGACTTCACCCCGCGCGTGGTGGATCTGGGCGGCCTGCTGCACGAGGCGCTGCGGCAGCTGGAGATGCCGGTCCAGGCGACAGGCTGCTCCATCGCGGTGCATCAGCAGGCCGGGAATTTCTTTGCCCGCTGCGACGACCAGCTGCTGCTCATCCAGCTCTACCACCTGGTCAGTAACTCTCTGGCCGCCCTGACCCCCGGCGGCGGCCGGATCACGCTGCGCCTGGAGCGCCGGCGGGAGATGGCCCTCCTTTCGGTGGAGGACGACGGCCCCGGCATGGATGAAGAGAAGCTGTCCGCCCTCTTTCAGCCCGCCGAGGGCAACGACTCCCTGCGCGAGGCGCGCCACGGCCTGGGCCTCGGCGTCACCGTCTGCCGCAAGATCGCCCAGCTGCACGGCGGCTCCGTCCTCTTCACCAGTCAGCCGGGCCGGGGGACGCGCGCCTGCGTCTCCCTGCCGCTGGTCAAACCGGGCCCGGTGCTCGAGCTGCGCGGCCTGCGCGCGGTGGACACCTCCAACGGGGTGCCGCTCGTGCTGCGCGAGCTGAGCGACGTGCTGCCGGAGCGGCTGTTCCGACCCGAATCATAATTGACGTACTCCCGATGAAAAAACGGCTTGCAGCCATGGAGCTGCAAGCCGTTTTCGAGCAAAATAGTCTCTTCAGCGTCCCTTCGCGCTCCGTCCGCTGAGGAAGAGCCAGACGGCGTTGCACAGGAACACCGCCAGAAACAGCAGCACGGACAGCGTCAGCCGCGCCCCTATGGTGTCCTCGACGGCGGCAAAATCCCCATGCCGCACCTCACTGTAGGTCCCCAAAATTTGCAGCAGGACGGCCGAGGTGCACGCGCTGAGGCTGAGCAGCGCAGCCCAGGGGCTGCGACGCTTCCGAAACAGGCAGATCACCGGCAAGAGCATCGCCGCCAGTCCCAGGACAACGCTGATGCCCTCATAGTGAAAGAGGATAGACCACACTTCTTCTCCCCTCCTTGTACGGGATGACAGGACAGCCGCAGCCGGGGCAGGGACGCCGGAGGAGGCACTCAGGCCCGGTGCTCTGCCCGCTCGGGCCGCCGAAGCAGGGCGAGCCGCCCGGCGGGAATGACGCGCCGGAGCGCGGGGATGTTTCCAAGCACATAGAGCAAGATCATGCCCAGCACATAGCAGGCCGCGAGCTCTCCGATGCCGACGGTAAGTCCGTTCCACAGCCAGGCAGCGAAAAAGCCGGGGCCGAGGCCGGTCTCAAACCAGGCGATCTCCGCGCCGATGATGACCATATTGCAGATCACCGGGGGCAGCGGGGCCAGCCAGGGATTTTTCAGTTTCGAAGTCCAGACTGCGGCCAGCAGAGTGGCCAGCGAGCCGAAGACCACGTCCAGGATGCCGAAGGTGGAGGCGATGTTCGCGATCGCGCAGCCCAGGAACAGGCCGGGAATCGCCCCCGGGAAGAGGAAGGGCAGGACGGTGAGCGCCTCGGAGAAGCGCAGCTGCACCGCGCTGTAGGACAGCATCGGCAGGGACAGGGTGAGCACGGCATACAGCGCGGCGATCATCGCGCCGATGCAGAGCTGGTAGATGGCGTTGCGTTTCATGGGATGATACCTCCATTTTATCTTTAGAGTACGGGTCAACGACTCCCGCACAGCGCCGCAGGCTTACCGGGCCGGCGGCGGTTGGACCGGGTGTGGAGAACCGGTCAGGGGGTATCATATCAATTTTTCCGGACAAATGCAAGCATTTCTGCACGGCGCCGCGGGCGTTCACGCTGTAGAGCAGGGCGCGCCGGCGCTCACCAGAACATCCAGTAACACAGCCCGGCGGCCACGCCCATCGCCGCCCCGGCGAGGACGTCGCGCGGGAAATGGACCCCGCCGACCACGCGGCAGACGGCCAACAGCGCACCCAGGAGGAGGAAAATCGCCCCCAGCGGCGGCCAGAGCCAGAGGAAGGTCATCGCAATGACGAACATGGAGAAGACATGGCGGCTCGGAAAGCTGTGGCCCCGGGTGTTCTTGTGAATCAGCGGGTCGATCTCCAGCACCTCATAGGGGCGCGGGGCATTGTAGCGCGACCGGAAGACGGACACGAGCAGGAAGCTCACCGCCGGGACCAGCAGCGCCGGTATCCCTCGCTCGTCCCGCCGGAGCAGCAGGGCCAGCAGGGCGACAGGGTAGGCGGCGTAGCACAGGCCGGTCGCCGCACGGTTGAAGAGGTTCAGCGCGCGCCCGGCCCCCTTCCCGCGAAAGGGGGCGGACCAGCGCTCGTACTGCCGCGCGGTCATCGCCGCGCCTCCCAGCAGGGTGCCTGGCGCATGGTCATTCCTCCGCGAGGACCGGCAGGCCGGTCAGGCGGCGGCGCAGCAGGTCAAAGGCGGTGTGCACCGCGCTGGTGCGCACCCGCTCGCGCGACTGGCCGAGGTGGGCCTCCTTCACCCAGACCTGCTGTCCGTCGGCGAGGGCGAGGTAGACCAGTCCCACGGGGCTCCCCCGCTCATCCGGGTCAGGGCCGGCCACGCCGGTGATGGAGAGGGCGAAGTCGCTCCCCAGCACCCGCCGCGCGCCCTCCGCCAGGGCGCGGGCGGTCTCGGCGGAGACCGCGCCGTACCGCTCCAGGACCTCCTCCGGCACGCCGAGCAGGTCCCGCTTCACATCGGTCGCGTAGCAGACGATGCCGCCGCGAAAGACCTCCGACGCCCCGGCGAGGTCAGTCATCCGCTTGGCCGCGAGGCCCCCGGTGCAGCTCTCGGCGAGGGCCAGGGTCTTCCCCGCCGCGCGCAGGAGCTGGGAGACCCGCTCCTCCAGGCTGGAGACGTCCACGCCGTAGACCAGGTCGCCAAACTGCGCGCGCAGCTCGGCCTCCACCGGGTCGAGCATCGCCCGGGCCTCCTCCTCCGTGGGCGCCTTGGCGGTGATGCGCAGCTCGCACTCCCCCTCCTTGGCGTAGGGGGCGAGGGTGGGATTGGTCATGGAGAGCATCCGCTCGCGCAGCCCGGCCTCCATCGCCGACTCCCCGATGCCAAAGAGCTTGAGGGTGCGCGAGGCGATCACCCCGTCCGCCAGTGACTTGAGATAGGGCACCACGCGGTATTGCAGCATCGCCCGGCACTCGCGCGGCGGTCCGGGAAGCATGATCACCCGCACCCCGTCCGCCTCAAAGGCGCAGCCGGGGGCGGTGCCCCAGTCGTTGTCCAGCACGGTGCAGCCCTCGGGGAGGAGAGCCTGCTGGAGGTTGTTGTCCGTCATCTCCCGGTGGGGCAGGCGCTCGGCGAAGTAGGCGCGGATGCGCGCGGCGCTGCGCTCGTCAAAGACCAGGCGCTTGCCGAAGGATTCGGCGAGCACCTGCTTGGTCAGGTCGTCGCAGGTGGGGCCGAGGCCGCCGGTGGTGATGATGATATCCGCGCGCCCCTTGGCCACCTCCACGGCGGCGCGCACGCGCGCGGGGTTGTCCCCCACGACGGTGTGATAGTAGACATTGATGCCGAGGCCGGAGAGCGTCTGGGAGATCATCTGCGCGTCGGTGTTGCAGATGTTGCCCAGCAGCAGCTCGGTGCCCACGGCGATCAGCTCGGCGGTATGGGTCATGCTCTGCGCTCCTTTCGCCCGTCAGGGCCGGATCTGAATCCGCTCGATGCCCTCAAACGCCTCGCGGCAGAGGATCTCGTAGTCATAGCCGCGCTCGATCTCCTCCATCTCCTCCAGCTTGGGGTGGGTCTTGGGGTGGCGCGGGGTGAAGACGGTGCAGCAGTCCTCATAGGGGAGGATGGAGGTGTCGTAGGTGCCGATCCGGCGGGCGATGCGGACGATCTCCTCCTTGTCCATCCCGATCACCGGGCGGAAGACGGGGATGTGGCAGGCCGCCTCGGTCACGGCGAGGGCGTCCATCGTCTGACTGGCCACCTGGCCGAGGCTCTCGCCGGTGACCAGCGCGCCCGCACCGACGCGGCGGGCGACCAGCTCGGAGATGCGCATCATGTACCGCCGCATGGCAAGGGTGAAGTAGGGCTCCGGGCAGCTGCGCCGCAGGTCCTCCTGAATCTTGGTAAACGGAACCACATTCACCGTCAGCCGCCCGCAGTAGGGCGCGACGAGGCGGGCGAGCTCGAGCACCTTCTCCTTCGCCTCTTCCGAAGTGTAGGGGTAGGAGAAGAAGTGGATCATCTCCAGCGCCAGGCCGCGCTTGGCCATCAGGTAGCAGGCGACCGGCGAATCCAGCCCGCCGGAGAGCAGGGCAACTGCCCGTCCGCCCGAGCCGACCGGCAGCCCGCCCGCCCCCGGCTCGGGGTTGGCGTGGACATAGCCGGCAAAGTCGCGCACCTCGAGGTAGACGGTGAGCTCCGGGTGGTGGACGTCCACCTTCAGGTGGGGATACGCCTCGGCCAGGCGGCCTCCGACATACTGGCTGAGCTGGATGGAGGTCATGGGGAAGGACTTGTCCGACCGCTTGGACTCCACCTTAAACGTACGCGCCGCGCGCAGCGCCCCGCCCAGATAGGAGCAGGCGGCCGCAAAAAAGGCGTCCTTGTCCTTCTCGCAGGCGCGGGCGCGGGAGAGCCCGGAGATGCCGAACACCTTCTTCATCCCCTCCCACGCGCCGTCCATATCACAGAACTCATCCATCGGCTCGACGTAGACGGTAGACTGGCGAGCATAGGCGCGGAACTTTCCATACGGGTGTAAGCGGCGCTGGAGATTGCCCATCAGGCGGGACTCAAAGCTCTTGCGGTTCAGGCCCTTGAGCACCAGCTCGCCCATCTTGAGCAGGAACATCTCCTGTGCGGCCAGCGGGGCCTTCTCTTGCTGATTTGCCATCCAAATTCCTCATTTCTCACCATCCGGGCCGGACGGCCGGAGATGGTCATCGTAGTGTTCCAGAAAGCTGTGCACCCCGCCGCCCGTCTTCCAGGACGGGAAGGTGTCCAGCTGTACGTTGTGAATCGCGCGGAAGACGTTTTTCTCCACCTGCGGGGTCTCCCGGCGCAGCTCGCGCAGCAGGGCCTTGACCTCCTGCCGCTTGGAGTCCCCCTGTCCGTCCGCGAGCGACTCGGTAAAGCGGCAGGCACACTGGAGAAAGCGCAGGCCGTTGTAGCGCGCCCAGGCGATGATGTCCTCCTCGTGGATGCAGTACATCGGGCGGATGAGCTCCATGCCGGGGAAGTTGGTGGAGTGGAGCTTGGGCATCATCCCCTGAATCTGCCCGCCGTAGAGCATGCCCATCACCGTCGTCTCCACCACGTCGGAGAAGTGATGACCGAGGGCAATCTTATTGCAGCCCAGCTCTTGCGCCATCGCGTACAGGTGTCCCCGGCGCATCCGCGCGCAGAGGTAGCAGGGGGAGCGGTCCGTCTTGCTCGTGACAGAGAAGATGTTGGACGCCCGGACCTGGATGGGCAGGCCGAGCAGGGCGGCGTTCTCCTCGATCTGCCGCCGGTTCTCCGCCCGGTAGCCCGGGTCCATCACGAGGTACTGGACGTCAAACGGCACGTCGCTCACCCGGTGGAGCTGCTGCATCAGCTTGCCGAGGAGCATGGAGTCCTTTCCGCCGGAGATGCACACGGCAATCCGGTCCCCCTCCCGCACCAGCTCATAGCGCTTGACGGCGAGGATAAAGGGGTTCCACAGCTCCTTGCGGTACTTCTTGATAATGCTGCGCTCCACCAGCTGGCGGCGGTCCAGGGTGCGGGCCATCAGTCTCTCCCCCGCGCGCGGTCGCGCGCGGCCTTCCGCGCGGCCAGCTTCTCCAGCAGCTCGGGCGGGAAGGGCGGCGTGGTGGACTCGCCCGCCTCCCGCTGGTAGACCTCGAAGAGGTACTCGGCAAAGTCCTCCCGCGCCCGGCTCGCCTCCCGGCGCAGATGGCGCACGTCGAGGTCCCAGATGCGCACCCGGTCCAGCCCATCCGCGTCCTTGAGCAGCTGGGCCAGGCGCAGGCTGCGCGCCCAGTCCGCGACGCCATAGCGGCGCAGGGTGGGCTCCAGGTCGCGCTCCGGACGGGAGTGGGCGTCCACGGCGGCCATCATCATCTTCAGCTCCTCGCCGTCCCGGCCGGTCAGCTCGGCCAGGCGTGCGGCGGAGCGGTGGCCGTGCAGGTCATCCTTGCTGTCGTTCACCCGGCCCACATCGTGATAGGCGCAGCACTCGAGCAGCAAGGCGGTGTCCTCCGCGTCAAGATCGTCCTCCATCGCGCACATCGCCCCGTGGAGCATCGTGCGCTCGATATGGCCCGGCCCGTGCATCGGGCTCTTGTACAGGGCGTCCCAGTCCAGATGCTGCAGCTTGAACAGAAACAGGTTCCAGCCCGGCCAGATGGCCAGGCGGTTCATCAGGAACTGATACGGCCCCCAGCTATTGCGCCGCAGCAGGCGCAGCATAGGCGAGTCCACAGGCGCTTCCCCCTCTCGTCTCACTTTCGTCCCAGTATACCACACCGGACGGGAAGAAAAAAGGGCGAAGTGGCAATTGCGCACCCAGTCTGCGCCCTCTGCGCCCCGGTTCCGGCCCGCGGAAGCGCAGAAAAACCGCGGCGCGGGATTTCACAGGGAATCCCGCGCCGCAGACGAATTGCACGCCTCAACTGCCGGCCGCTCAAAAGCTCTCGTGCAGCGTGTCGAGCATATTGGCCAGCTTTTCCGCCGGGAGCTGGCCGGGGGCGGAGGCCTTCCCCGCCGAGCCAAAGGTGGCCGCCGAGCCGAAGACCTCCCCGGTGATCCGGCTGACCGTGCCGAGCGGCCCCATGCTCATGGTGATGAGCGGCCGGGTCGCCCAATGCCGGTGCATCTCCCGCGTGGCGCCGAGCAAGGTGAGCACGTCCTCCGAGCTGCGCGGCATCACCGCCAGCTTGGAGAGATCCGCGCCCAGCGCCTCCATCCGCCGCAGGCGCTCCACCAGCTCCGCCTGCGGCGGCGTATGGTCAAAGTCGTGGCTGGATACCACCGCCAGCACGCCCCGGCTGTGGCAGAAATCCACCAGCTCGCGCACCAGCTCGTCCCCGGAGAAGAGCTCGATATCCAGCAGGTCCACCAGCCCGCTCTCCGCCAGCGTCTCAATCAGCTCCCGGTAGTCCGACTCGGGCAGCGACCGGCAGCCGCCCTCCCGCGCCGTTCGGAAGGTGGCCAGCAGCGGCATCTCCTCCAGCACCTCGCGCAGCTGTCGGGCCGTCTCCAGCAGGTCCTCCCAGTCTCCCAGCCGGTCGTACCAGTCCAGGCGCCACTCCACCAGATCCGCCGGCAGCTCAGTCACCCGCCGCGCCTCGCGCAGCAGCTCCGCCCGGCTCGGGCCGAGGATGGGCAGGATAATCTTGGGCCGTCCGGTGCCCAGCTCGACGCCGCGGACCCGGACTGGCCGGACCTTGGTCTCAATATGAAGCTCCATCTCGCTTTCCCCCTCACAGGCCGAGCAGCGGCCGGACCAGATCAACCGGCATCTCCCGTCCCGTCCAGAGGCGGAAGGACTCCGCCCCCTGGTAGAGCATCATGCCGACACCGTTTTGCGTGCGACAGCCCGCCTCGCGCGCCTGGCGCAGCAGCTCTGTCTCCGGCGGGGCATAGATCGCGTCGGTCACGATCAGTTCGGGGTGGAAATAGCTCTCATCCGGGATACAGCTGCGCCCCGCCTGCGCGCCCATGCCGACGTCGGTCGCGTTGGCCAGCAGGGCAGAACGGCCGATCTCCCGGCGCAGCGCGTCATGGTCCTCCATCGCGTGGAGCGTCACGTCACAGCCGGTCTGCGCGCGCACCTGCTCCACCAGCGCCTCAGCATGCGCCCACCGGGACGAGGCGCGGCGGTTAAAGACGGCGACCGACCGCGCCCCCTGCATCGCCGCCCGGGCAATCATCTCCTTGGCCGCTCCGCCCGCACCCAGGATGGTGACCCGCTCCCCGCGCACGTCAAAGCCCAGATCGGCCAGCGCGCGCAGCCATCCGGCCCCGTCCGTGCTGCAGCCGGTCAGGCGGCCGTCGTCGTTGACGATGGTATTCACTGCGCCCGTCAGACGGACCTCCGGGGCCAGCTCGTCGAGCAGCGGGACCACCGCCTCTTTATGCGGCATGGACAGGTTCACCCCGCGCATCTGAAAGGCGCGGATGGCCTGCACCGCGTCCGGCAGCCTCTCCGGCGTGACATCAAAGGCGAGGTAGACCGCGTCGATGTCCAGCGCCCGGAAGGCGGCGTTGTGCATGATGGGAGATTTGGAGTGGCGGCTCGGATGGGCCAGCAAGGCCATCAGAGCGGTACGGCTGGTGATAGAGGGCATAGCTGTCTTCCTCCCTGTCTTGCCGGCAGCGCGATCTTTTTCGCGTCCGTCCGGCCGTGCAAAATGCGCCCGCAAACGGTCGATTCAACAGGTATTATACCAAAATATATGCCGCCTTTCCAGCCCGGCCGGCTCTTTTCGTCTGAATTTTCCCATCGGGTCATTTTGTTTCCTGTTTGTCAATCTTTGTTCCCAAAATGGCCTTGTTTTCCCCATCAGACCGGGATACAATAGTGATAACAGGCAAGGTGCGCCCATCCCGGCGCGCGCCCGTTTTCTGTTCGCAAAGGAGTGTTTTGGTCTATGCAATCTCTCAATCTCGACCGTTCCCGGCTGTACAACTACCGGGAGCTGCCGGAGACCACCTATAATCTGGCCATCGGCGGCCTGCTGCTGTACGGTTTTGTCGTCAACGCGCTGATCTGCTTTTTCTTCCAGGATTTCGCCTACTATGTGTCAGGCTCCGGCCTGCTGGTCTTCCTCGTCGCCTATATCGTCTGCGTGGTGCTCTCCGTTGTGCTGAGCTCCTCGCCCAACGCGCTGGTGAACTTCATTGGTTACAACCTGCTGGTGCTGCCAATCGGGCTGCTGTTGTCGCTGTCGGTGACTGGCCTGTCCATGCAGACCATCCAATCCGCCCTGCTGGGCACCGGCGTCTTTGTCGTGCTGATGATCGCCGCGTCCTACGTGCGGCCCGACTTTTTCCTCTCTATGGGATCGACGCTCGGCATCTCACTGATCGTGACTGTCATCGCCGAACTGGTGCTGCTGCTGCTCGGCTTTGCCACTGGCTGGATTGACTACCTGGTGGTCGCCATCTTCTCGCTCTATCTCGGCTTTGACTGGGCCAGGGCAAACAGCTGCGCCCCCACGGCGCGCAACGCCGTCCTCTCGGCCACGCAGATCTATCTGGACATCATCAACATCTTCGTCCGGCTGCTGTCCATCATCTCCCGCCGCCGCGACTGATTCCGGCCTACCCCCGCAGGCCAGATTGTGACGACCGTTTGACGGTCAAAACCCTCCGAAGCGCCTAAAAAAGCGCTCCGGAGGGTCTTTCCATTTTCTCTCAAAATCCAAGCGCTCCCGCGGCCAGGCACCAGAGCACCGGCACCGCCAGCGCAGGCAGGAGGTTGAGCGTCTTGCAGTCCTTCAGTCCGAGGATGCCAATACCGGAGCTGGCGATCAGAAATCCGCCGACGATGGAGACCTCGCACATCAATGTCTCGCTCAAAAAGGGCCCGGCCAGCGACGCGAGGAGGTAGATCGTCCCCTGCCAGCAGAAGAGGACCGCCGCGGCGATCGCGATGCCGATGCCGTAGGTGGAGGCGAGCACCATCGAGGTCACGAGATCCAGCGTCGCGTTGGTGAACAGATAGGTGTTGTCGCCGTAGAGCGCACTGTTGACCGGCCCGAGGATGGAGAGGGTTCCGATGCAGAAAAGGAGGATCGCCGTGCTCAGTCCCTCTCCCAACCGGCTGCCCGCCCCGGCGCGCGCCTGCGTCAGCCGCTGAAAGCGGCCGTTCAGGTCCAGCGCCGTCCCCGCCAGTCCCCCGAGAGCCAGGCTGAAAATGAACAGGACGGGATATTGGCTCTCCGGCATATTCTGTACAACGGCGTTGATGCCAAGTCCCGTCGCGGCCAGGCCGGTGGCGGTGAAGAGAACAGACTGGTACTCCTCCTTCAGTCCGCGGCGGACCAGACTGCCCGCCGCGCTCCCAACCAAAATGGCGCAGGTGTTGACAATGGTTCCCAGCATCGTGCTCTCCCCTTTTCCAGCAAACCGCCCGCCGGCAGTTCCGGCGGGCGATTGCGCGCTATCTCTCAATCAGACGTTCTGATACATGTCCTGATAGTAGTTCTGATACTCGCCCGAGATGATCTTCTCCATCCATGCCCGGTGGGTCTGATACCACTCGATGGTCTCCGCCATGCCCTGCTCAAAGGTGTAGGCGGGCGACCAGCCGAGCTGGGTGGTAATCTTGGTGTTGTCGATCGCGTAGCGGCGGTCGTGGCCGGGACGGTCCTTCACGTGGCGGATCAGCTCCTCCCCTTTGCCGAGGGTTTTCAGAATGAGCTGGACGATGTAGAGGTTGGCCTTCTCGTTATTGCCGCCGATGTTGTAGACCTCGCCGTCCACCCCCTTCTCCAGCACGGTGGCGATGGCGGAGCAGTGGTCTCTCACGTGCAGCCAGTCGCGCACCTGCATTCCGTCGCCGTAGACCGGCAGGCTCTCGCCCGCCTCGGCGTTGTGGATCATCAGGGGAATGAGCTTCTCCGGGAACTGATAGGGTCCGTAGTTGTTGGAACAGCGGGTGATGTTGCACGGCAGGCCGAAGGTGTTGTGATAGGCGCGCACCATCAGGTCTGCGCTCGCCTTGGACGCGGAGTAGGGACTGTTGGGCGCCAGCGGCGTCGTCTCGGTGAACATGCCGGTCTTGCCGAGGGCGCCGTAGACCTCGTCGGTGGAGACCTGGAGATATTTCACGCCCGGCCGGTATTCCCGCGAGTACTTGTCCGCCGGGTTCAGCTTCCAGGCGTGCTTGGCCGCCTCGAGCAGGGTCTGCGTGCCCACCACGTTGGTGGACAGGAAGATGAGCGGCTCGGTGATGGAGCGGTCCACATGGCTCTCGGCGGCGAAGTTCACCACTGTGTCAATGTCATAGCGCGCAAAGAGCTCGTCGAGCAGATCGGCGTCGCGGATGTCTCCCTTGACAAAGACATAGCGCTCATCGTCCTGCACGTCGCTGAGGTTATCAAGGTTTCCCGCGTAGGTCAGCGCGTCCAGATTGACCAGGCGCTCAAAGCCGCCGCGCTCGAGCATCAGATGTACAAAATTGGAACCGATAAATCCGGCTCCGCCGGTGACCAGCAGATTTCTCATACTCTCTCCCCCGCAATCTCTCTCAGATAGATGCCGTAGTCCGTCTTGGCCAGCGGCTTGGCCAGCGCCAGGAGCTGCGCCCGGTCAATCCACCCCTGGTTGTAGGCGATCTCCTCGATGCAGGAGACATAGAGCCCCTGCCGCTTCTGGATAATGGCCACAAAGCGCGCCGCCTCCAGCAGGCCGTCATAGGTACCGGTGTCCAGCCAGGCCATGCCTCGGTTAAAGCGCATGACCTTCAGCCGCCCTCTGGAGAGGTAGACGTTGTTCACGCCGGTGATCTCCAGCTCGCCGCGCGCCGACGGCTTCAGGCCGCGGGCAATCTCCACCACGTCGTTGTCATAGAAGTAGAGGCCGGGCACCGCCATGTTGCTCTTCGGGTGTTCCGGCTTCTCCTCCAGAGAGATGGCGCAGCCGTGGTTGTCAATCTCCACCACGCCGAAGCTGGAGGGGTCGCGGACGGGGTATCCGAAGATGACGGCCCCCTCCTCCACCGCGGCGGCCTTGCGCAGGGTGGAGACAAAGCCGGAGCCGTAAAACACGTTGTCCCCCAGCACGAGGGCGACGCGGTCATTTCCGATAAAGTCCGCCCCGATCAGGAAGGCCTCTGCCAGCCCGTTCGGCCGCTCCTGGATGGCATATTCCAGGTGGAGGCCGTAATCGCTCCCGTCGCCCAGAATCTCCCGGAAGATGGGCAGGTCCCGCCGGGTGGAGATGATCAGAATCTCCCGGATGCCCGCCAGCATGAGGGTGGAGAGGGGATAGTAGATCATCGGCTTGTCGTAGATGGGCAGCGCCTGCTTGGACACGCCCTTGGTGATGGGATAGAGCCGGGTGCCAGAGCCGCCGGCGAGAATGATGCCTTTCATTCGTCAGTACCTCATTTCACGCGATTTGTTCCGCGCGGACCGCCGTCCGCTCACAGATGGGAGATCAGGACGCCGGCGAGGATCATCGCCACGCCCGCCACCTTGCGCCGGGTGGGCTTTTCGTCCAGGAAAATGGCGGAGAAAATCATAATCCACAGGAAGGACGTGGCCGTGATGCACGGCAGCACGGTCATCTCCATCTCCCGCAGGGCCAGGGAGTTGAGCACCATGGAGGTGAAGAGCAGCAGGTAGGACACGATGACCGGCGCGTTGAAAAACTTGCGCCAGAAGCTCTTCGGGGCGTTGGACGCCTTCTTCTTCAGCAGAACCTGTGAGGTCGAGGAGATGAGCACGGCCGCAATCGCCAGCAGATAACTAGTGACCATCCGACATGCTCACCACCATTCCCGCAATAATCACGATAATGCCAATCACCTGCTGCACCGTGATCTGCTCGTGGAAGATCAGCGCCGCCCAGACAAAGATCAGAATATAGGTCACACCCTTGCGCAGATAGGCGGTCGTCAGCGGCAGGCGCTCCAAAATGAGCTGCCAGACGATGGCATAGATGCCCATCACGGCGATGGCGCACAGATAGTAAAAGAAATACATCGGCGTCATCGCCCCGGCCTGTCCGGCCATCTTCAAAAAGACGGAGGAAAAGCTCTCGCAGAAGATGGCCGCAAAGGCGAGCAGGTAGAGATTGCGCTTTTTGTCCAGAAAACGGTCGAGCATAGAGCGCCTCACTTCACATTGCAGACGATCATGCGCAGCTTCCCGTTCGGGTCGGAGGGAATCTCGTCCATCCATTCGTAGACAAAGCGGAACTCGTTGTTGAGCACCGGAGAGAACTTCTCTGTGTAGCGCCGCTCGATCTCCTCGTTGGACAGCTTGGAGGCCGGGTCCTTCACCAGCTGAATGCGGATGAGGTCATAGCTCTCCTGAATGAAGCGGCTCTGGACAATGTCCAGGTCGCTGGAATAGTTGACGACCAGCTCGATATTGCCCCATTCGGTGACTGAGCCGTCCCTGTGGCGGATCACGTCATTCATCCGGCCGAGCAGCTCAGTGATAAAGCGCAGGCCCTCCTTCCGATAGGAGACCATCCGGTCGCGCGTGGCGTAGTTGATAATGGGGAGGTCCGTCTTAAACAGCGGGGTGACCACCGCCATGCCGCTGTCGGAGGGCGTGCCGTCGTCGGCGTAGATATTGACGACGTGGGTGTCGTTGTTCACAAAGAACTCCTTCTCCCCCGGCAGGCGGATCACGCAGCTGCCCACCTCGCTCATGCCGTAGGCGTTGAGCAGGCCGGGGCCAAACATCTCCAGCAGCAGCTGCTCGGACTGATGGTCCAGCATCTCGCTGATCGGGCAGTACAGGCGCGGCTTCCAGAGCGGAATCTGCTTCTCCTTGGCGCACTTGGCCACCCGCACGAGGATGTTCTTATGCGTGTAGAGAAAGTCCGGCTTGTAGTCGTTGATCTCCTGCAGGAGCTGCTCACTGGGGATGCGGTTCTTGATGGAGTCGGACATCTCTTTCCAGCGGGTATCCACCACCTTCTGGAGGAGCGACTTCTTGCCGCCGGTGGCGGTGTGCAGGGAGTTGGGGCGGTGCATATTCTTGTCGATCACCGGCCGGAAGCCCGCCATCATCAGCACGCGCAGCCAGTTGGCATGTACCGCGGCGTTCTCCCGCGGGGAGAAGAGCGTGCGCAGGGGAATGCCGGTCGAGCCGCTGGTCGGGTTGACGTGCCAGTCCTTATACTTCTCGGCGTTGGCCGCCAGCTCCTCGTCCATCCAGTCGCGCAGCTCCTCCTTGGTGAGAACCGGAAACTTGTATAGGTCCTCCGCCGTGTGGTAGTCGGCCGGTGTGGTCCCGCTGCGCTCAAAGCGCTCCCGGTAAAACGGGATATCGTAGGCGCGCACCATCAGCTTGTGGACTCCCTGGTCCTGCTTGGCCTTGACATCTCGCATCTCCTGTACGCGGCGGGGCGGCTTTTTCTCCAGCCCGGCCAGGATCTGCAGCATAATCAGCTTTTCCAGCTTCTTATCGGTCGCGTAAGACATGTCATCCTCCTGTCTGCATTTGTCCGGGCCGCTTACGCCCAAATAATTCCTCGCTTCACGCCGTCCCGCTCCACCGTCACATGCAGCAGGGAGCGGATCCGGTCCATGCGCGCCATCAGGCTGTCGTAGCCCGGCGCATCGACGATAATAGCAAAGCGTGAAGTCTTATCCGCATTCTTCCCGCTGCGCAGGCCGACATGCAGCTTGTCCAGCTGGTGGCGGTGGACGAAGGGCAGGGCTTTGACCGCCTCGACCCCCTCCACCTGCGTCACCTCCCCCTCCGGCAGGAAGAGGGCCATATAACCGCAGGCGCCGTGCACCGGCTCCAGCTCGGGCAGACTGTCCCGCTCGCCGAGGGCCAGCTCGATCAGGAACCGCTCCGTGTTCAGCCCGCTGCCGAGCCGAATCAAATCCGAGGAGATAAACACCCCTCCGCCGCGCGCAGCCGTCTCCAGCAGATAGATCTCGTCCCCATCCATGATAAACTCGCTGTGGGTGATCCCCTGGCGCAGGCCAAAGCCGCGGATGATCTTCTCATTGAGCTGGCAGACCCGCTCCACCAGCTTCGGCTGCTGCTGAGAGGGAAAGACGCGCATCTTGGCGGCAAACACGTCCGGCAGGTCAAAGTAGTGCGTATCTCCGCAGATGAGGGTCCGGTAATCGTATCCTGCCACCATCCCCTCCAGGACAAACTCGCGGCCCTGCGCCATCTTCTCGATGATGACGCGGTGCTTGCGCGAATAGCGGGCCGCATCGTCATATTTCGCGCGCAGCTCCTCCAGGGAGTTGACCTCCGCCACGCCGCGGCTGCCCTGGTTGTCCTCCGGCTTGATGATGCAGCGTCCACCGGCCTGGCGGAAAAAAGTCTCCGCCTCCTCCAGGCAGTCCGTCTCGCAGTAGGGCAGCACCGGAAGCCCCAACTCGTGCAGCCGTTCGCGCATGGCCGACTTGTTGGTGAACAGGAAGCCGGTCTCTGAGCCGATACCGGGCAGTCCCATCCGCTCGGCCACATAGGCCACAGTGCGCACCGGGATATCGGTCTGATCTGTAATGAT
>DVJB01000005.1 GCA_018710845.1 Candidatus Onthomonas avicola | reverse complement strand
ATGTAGTGCCGGATATTCGTCAATTTTAGCTGTCTGGCGTAGCTTTCCAAAAACTTCTTCTGGTTCTGTATGGAGTTGCTTTCGCCGCCGTCCCTGTCCTCGTCGCCTACGGAAAGGCGGGAGTAAAGGGCTGTGATTTTGTTGTAATCATTCATGTGCATATCCTCCTGTGCGTCCATGTAGAGTTCTTTACACTTAAGATTATGCACTCCAACGTGCGCTGCCGTATTCTGCGCCCTTGCGGTATTTCTTTGCGTTTTTCCCTTTGACATAGACAATCAGACGAATAACCACCGCGCCGACAATGCCGATAAGCAAATCCAACGGGTGAACGCTCGGCAAGGCATTTGAAAACGCTTCGGAAAATCCCTGTGTGATATTGAGTATCTTTTCGGAAATATCCGCGCCGGGGGCAAGCCGCACCGCCTGTCCCACCTTATCAAAGAGATAGACAAAGAACACATAGGGGATATTCGGGATTATCAACTTTTTGTAGTTCATCTGCTTCATATCTCGCGCCCCCTGTCTATTTTCTTTACCTTGTCGCGGGCGGCGTTAAGCTGCTTCGCCTTGTCCTTTGCTGCGGCAAGGGCTTTGCGGATAGAGGGCTTTTTATCCCTGTTCAGCTTCTTTGCGGAAAACTCTTGAAACGCTGCGGTCATAACGTCCGCGTCCCTGCCTTTGAAAAACACAAGGTAACGGGTCTGTTCGCCCTTAACCTTTTTCAGCGAAAAATCTATGTTGTACTTCTTCGCGGTACTCTCAAAGGCTTTGATATTGCTGTCGGTGATCTCGATGTTGGAAACACCCGCATTTTGCTTCATAAGCTGCCGCATGGTCTGTTTCCCATGCGGGGCTTTGCTTTTCTGCTCCAAAAACTTCTTGATTGCTTTTTGCAACGCCTGTTCGGTAAGCCTTGCCGCGCCTTTTCCCACATTGACGGATAGGGCAATCGTTTTTTGGGTTACTTCCTCCTGCAAGGTATCAACTCCTTTCCCGGTAAACTGCGGCTATGCTCATTTGCTGCCGTAAAAGTCGTGATTGACAAGGGCGGTATAGTAGCTGTCAATGGTACTCGGCGCGTTGAACAGAACCGCTTTAAGATACTGCTTGATGTTGCGCACTTTGGTTGTGTTCTCCCTCATGCAGTCCAAAACAAACTCAACGTGGCTGCTGTTCAGCTTCATAAACTTTGATTTGACAAGTTCGGCGGGGTAGTCGTCCCCGGCGATACGGATTGTCTTTCGGGCTGTGCAGACGGTTTCCAGCATGATTTCTACAATCTCGTCCAAACGGTCTTTATCCATTTTGGGGTCTTGAATGAGAATGTCATAGTCGATGTTGTCTTTGATGATTTCCCGATAAATCTCTATTGCGCTGTTTGTTTTCGCTTCCGTTCTTTTCCTTTCCGGCGGCGTAGCCGCTTCGTCCTGCTCATAAGGCAAGGGATTTAGGGAATGGAAAGGAATGGAATGAGTATTTAATAGATCAGTAATTGATTGTTCTTTACTTGATATATCTTTATTTAATTGCGTTGGATTTTCCAACGTAGGTTTTTCCAACGTAGGTTTTTCCAACGTTGGATTATCCAATGTTGGATTTTCCAATGTAGGTAAATCCGATGTAGGCGGCTGTTCGCTGCTGGTAGCTGCTTCCGGCTCTTTGGGCTGCGGCTGCTCGTATATGACATAATCCGCACCGCGCAAACGTCCTTTCTCGTCGCGTTCCCGGCTGCGGACGATATATCCGGCTTTTTCAAGTTCTTTGACCGCTTCGCGGATTGCGTCGATCTTCTCCCGGTTGATGTGAGATAAGCCCGCAAGGGTATAATCCCAATCTTCGGGCAAAGACAGCATTTGCGAAAGCAAGCCTTTTGCCTTTAAGGTGAGTTCCTTATTGCGCAAGTGGTGGTTGCTCATAACGGTATAGCCCGTATTTCTCTCAACTCGAAAAACTGCCATTTTTTTATCACTTCCTTTCTCGGTCTGCGTGGAATAATAGAAAGCCGTTTTCGGCGGTTTTGGTATTGCAGTATGCCTTTGCCGTTTTTGTGTCTGAAAAGCCTTGTATTGCAAGGGCTTTTTCGCGCCTAACGTTCCACGTTACCGCCTGTTTTCGGGCATAAAAAAACCGCAACTCTTTTCAAGCTGCGGCGACATATCCTACTCACTTAAAAACGCCATATCAAGGCTTGTCCAACCTTGCTACGGCGTTTTAGGTGTAATTATAGGGGTTGTTTAATTGTCTTTAATGTGCTGAAAGCCGCATGGTTACGGCATTTTCCTTGTTGTGCATATATTGACGGGCCAGTCGGGCCAGTCGGACCCGTCGGACCGCTCGCACCGGTCGCACCCGTACCGGCAGGGCCGGTCGGGCCCGTCGGGCCGGTGGGACCCGTCGGACCGCTCGCACCGGTCGCACCCGTACCGGCAGGGCCGGTCGGGCCAGTCGGGCCAGTCGGACCCGTCGGACCGCTCGCACCGGTCGCACCCGTACCGGCAGGGCCGGTCGGGCCCGTCGGTCCGGTGGGACCAGTCGGACCGGTTGCGCCGGTCGGACCACTTGGGCCGCTCGCGCCCGCCGTACCGGCAGGACCGGTCGGGCCAGTCGGACCGGTCGCACCCTGCGGGCCGGTGACGGTCACCAGGGTATAGTCCGGGGAGGTCCCCGGCGTGCCGGTGGGGTCGTTTTGATTCACGCTGTAGAGCGCACCGTTATAGAAGACCAGATCGCCCAGCGAATAGGTCGCCAGCGGGCTGAACTGCTCTACGGTGTCGATGCCGGCGCCGGTCGGACCGGTGGGACCCGTCGGGCCGGTGGGACCGGTCGGGCCAGTCGGGCCGGTTGCGCCAGCGGGACCGGTCGCGCCAGCCGTGCCGGACGCCCCGGCCGCTCCGGTGGGGCCGGTCGGGCCGGTCGGGCCAGTGGGACCAGTCGGGCCAGTCGCCCCGGTCGGACCAATGACCGACGTGCCGCCAGGGCCGGTCGGGCCAGTTGGACCGGTCGGACCGGTCGGGCCGATAATCCCCGAGGGGCAGGGGCAAGGCGGACACGGGCAGGGCATCGGCCGCGGCGGCGGACAGGATTGCGCCGGCGGACACGGCTGCTGACACTGCGGCGGGCAGGCAGGCGGACACGTGGGCGGACACGGCATCGGCCGCGGCGGCAGACACGGTGTCGGACGAGACGGCGGGCACGGTGTCGGGCGAGGCGGCGGGCAGGGCGTGCCGGGGCGGTCGGGCCGCTGGCAGGGATCCCCGCAGCCATATTCCGGATTGTAATACCGTTTCATGGTGTTCTCCTTTCTAAAGGACGGCAGAGTTGCCGTACTCCAGTCTATGCGCCGCCGCCGGGCAGGTGCCTGCTTCTCCGCCAAAAAGTGACAGCGTGCGCGGCCGGGGCAGAGGCCGGATGCGCCCGAGGACCAAGTCCACAGCTCTCCGTCTCTTTTGGCTGGCCGGTCAGGCGGTTTTGTGGTATAATGCCGCTTGACGCTCTCAGGAAAGGAAGGAACACGACAGATGAACGATCGGGAAGTGGCGGAGCTGCGCCGGCGGCTGCGCCCGAATCAATGCAACATCACCCATGTGCGCGGCTGTTACGTCGGCGAGTCGGGGGAGATTCTCTCCGAATTTGACCAGTCGCTCGGGCTGCTGGGCGAGGAGGAGTCGGAACATCTTCTCAGCGTCCTGCGCAAGACTCTCTCCGGCAAGTCAGGCCGGAACCTGATGGATATCACCTTCTCCACGCGGCAGGTCGCCGACAGCGACGAACACCGGCTGCTCATGCGCCTGCGTGAGTCCGCGCTGCAGGACGACGAGTCGGTTCACGCCCTTTACCAGAAGGTGATTGACGCGGCGGAGTGGGAGGGGAGCTATCTCATCCTGCTCGCCCACGACCGCTATGATGTGCCCTGGCGCGGCAAGGACGGCCGGCGGCAGGACGACGCGGGCGACCAGGTATTCTCCTATCTGCTGTGCGCCGTCTGCCCCATCAAGCTCACCCGCCCCGCCCTGAGCTATCAGATGCAGGAGCAGCCGTTTTATCTCCGCCGGGTGGACTGGCTGGTCTCGCCGCCGGCGTTGGGCTTCCTCTTCCCCGCCTTTGACGAGCGGAGCACCAACCTGTACGGGGCGCTGTACTACAGCAAGAGCACCACGGAGGCCTACGAGGCGTTTGTAGACGCCGTCTTCCATACCCAGCCGCCCATGCCGGCGGACGCCCAGCGCGAGACGTTCCAGAACCTGCTTGCCCAGTCTCTGGACGACGAGTGCCGTTACGGCGTCGTCCAGGCGGTCAACGACGAGCTGTGCACCCTGATTGAGGACCACAGGGCCAGCCGCGACCCGGAGCCGCTGGCCGTCTCCAAGGAGACGGTGCGCCACGTGCTGGAAAACTGCGGCGTCTCAGAGCAGCATGTGGCCACGTTCAGCGTCCAGTTTGACGAGCAATTCGGCGCTGAGGCGCAGCTCCGTCCGGACAACCTGGTGGACAGCCGCCAGTTCCGGGTGCGCAGCGGCGAGGACGTGGTCATCCAGGTGAATCCCCTGCGCAGCGACCTGGTGGAGACCCGCATTATCGACGGGCGCAAGTACATCCTCGTCCGGGCGGAGGACGGCGTGAGCGTCAACGGCGTGGACGTGGACATCTCCTGACACTCCGGCGAACACCCCCCTAAAAATGACAAAACGCGCTTCCCCAGGGACCGAGATGGTCCTTCCAGGGAAGCGCGTTTTGACGTCAGGAGCCTGCGCCGTCTGCGTCGTCCTCCGTCTGAGCCGCGTCCGCCGCGGTATCCAGCAGCCAGATATTCCGGTCCACCGGGCCGGAGATGCCGGCCACGGTGCCCTCGTCGGTATACTGCCACATCTCCAGCTCATAGGCAAAGCTGGGGTAATCGGCGTACTCGGCGTACCACAGCCCATAGTCCTGCAGCCGCTCTACGTCATAGCTGAGGTATCCCAGCATCCCGTTGCAGTAGACGAAAGGGGTATACCCCGCCTCCGCGATGGTCTGGCAGAAGGCGATCGCGCAGTCGGTCACCGTCTCGCCGTCCAGGCCGTCGGTGCGGGCCACGTCGTCGGTGATATGCTCCCAGTCATAGGCCACCGGGCACTCAAGAGACCGCCCGTCCAGCCAGGCGAGCACCTGGCCGGCCTCCTCGCGGGCCTCCTCCTCGCTGATGGCCTGGGAAAAGAAGTAGACGCCGAGCTGAATGCCATTCTCCCGCGCGGCCTGGAAATTTTCCTCAAACCGCTCGTCCTGGCTGATCGCCCCGCTGGTATAGCCTCGGTTGCCGATGCGCAGCATGGCAAACTCCACCCCGCTGTCCGCCACGGCGGCCCAGTCGATCTCTCCCTGGTGGGCGGAGACGTCAATGCCGTAGGACGCCTGGCCGGAATAGGTGATGCTGCCGTCGGCCTGGGTGGTGAAGTGTCCCTCCTCCAGCTCACTCGGGGCGAGGTTCTCGTCAATCACCACCTCCTGGCCGCCGACGGTCACCGTCTCCGGCTCCTCCTCCGGCGGCGCGGTCTCCTCCGGCATGAGACGCCGCGCGGTGAGCAGCAGCAGCGCCGCCAGCAGTGCCAGCGCGACGGCGGAGAGCAGGGCCAGCAGGACATAGAGCGGGTTTCGTCTGGTGCGGGTTCTTCCCCCGCGTACCCTTCTGCCGGGCAAACCGATCACCTCCTGTCAACGCATCCCGCCGTGCGGCACAATTCGACACCGTTCGGCCGGACTGATGCAAAAAGGCCGCCGGACGTTCCGACGGCCTCTGAAAATCAGAACTTATCTGCGCTCTTTGAAGATATTGAAGATGGCGTCAAAAGGATCGTCATCGTCGTCCGCCGCGCTGGAGCCGACAGGCGCGGCGCTCTCCGTCACCGGCGCGGTGACAGGCGCGCTGCTCTCCGGCGCAGGCTCGGCTTTCACCCGCTCCGCCGCCTGGGTAAAGGGCTTGTCCACCGCGGCGCTGCCGGCGGGCTTGTCAAAGCCGGTGGCAATCACGGTCACGCGGATCTCATCCTCCAGCGACTCGTCGAAGGTGGCGCCGAAGATGATGTTCGCGTCCGGATTGGCGGCCTGCTGGACCAGGTTGGCGGCGGTCTCGACCTCTTCCAGGCCAATATCCATCGAGCCGGTCACATTGACCAGCACGCCGCGCGCGCCGTTGATGGAGGTCTCCAGCAGCGGAGAGGAGACGGCCAGGCGCGCGGCCTCCTCCGCCTTGCCCTTGCCGGCGGCACGGCCGACGCCCATGTGCGCCAGACCGGCGTCCTTCATGATGGCGGTCACGTCGGCAAAGTCAAGGTTGATGAACCCGACATTCTTGATCAGGTCGGAGATGGACTCCACCGCCTGACGCAGCACGTCGTCGGCGATCTCGAAGGCGTTGGCGAAGGTGATCTTCTGGTCGGTGGCGTGCTTGAGCCGGTCGTTCGGGATGATGACGAGGGAGTCCACCTTGTCCTTGAGCTCTTCAATGCCGCGCTCGGCCTGCCGCATCCGGTACGCGCCCTCAAAGCCGAACGGCTTGGTCACCACGCCGACGGTCAGGATCCCCTGTTCCCGGGCAACCTCAGAGACGATGGGCGCCGCGCCGGTGCCGGTGCCGCCGCCCATGCCACAGGTGACGAAGACCATGTCCGTCCCCTCCATGCTCTTGGACAGCTGGCTGCGGCTCTCCTCCGCGGCCTTCTTGCCCACCTCCGGGTTGGAACCGGCGCCCTTGCCCCCGGTGACCTTCTCGCCGATCTGAATCTTATAGGTCGCGCTGGAGGCATCAAGCGCCTGCTTATCCGTGTTCACGGCGATAAAGTCAACCCCCTTGGTGCCGGAGAGCACCATACGGTTGACCACATTGGTGCCGGCTCCGCCGACGCCAACCACTTTGATGTTTACCACAGTATCAGGGGTGGGCTCAAATCCAAAGGACATATCGGTTTCCTCCTATGTAAATCCCGGCCAAGGCCGACTGCTGTAATCTCGCGCAAAACAAAACCGTCTTCATTCAGAGACTTCACAGATTATTGTAAACTGAATCCGGATGCAGGTCAATACCTTCGGGCGGATTTGTGAATCTTTTTTGCAGGTATCTTTTGCCGCGCCGGGCCGCCCGGGGGCGCTCAGTCGTCCCGGGAGAGCACCGCTTCGCCCTCCTCCTGCGTCATGTCGAGGGTTCCCGTGTCATCCTCGGCCCAGTTGACGTCGATATACTCCGTCAGGACGGATTGGAGCATCTTCACGTCGTAGTCAAAATCGTCCCCCAGCCCCATGCGCACCGTCAGGCGGCCGTCATAGCGCATGACCACCGTGCTGGAGCTGGTGAGGTCAACGGACTGGGCGTTGGAGATCATATCGTGCTCCTCCAGCGCGGTGAGCAGGGCGAGCAGGGCGCGAGCCTTGAGATCCTCCTCCTCGCTCACCGCCAGCTGCGTCCCCTCCGAGGGGGAGAGGAGGGTCAGGCCGCTCACCTCCGTCAGCCCCCCGCTCTCCGAGGCGCGCTCGAGCAGCTTCCCCTCGCTGTCGATGTACCACAGCGTGCCCCCGCTGTCCACCACGGCGGCGGGCTGCGTCTCCTCCACGCGGAGAATGACCCGCTCGGGCGGCCAGATGGAGACGGTGACCTGGCGCAGATAGGGCAGCTCCCGCTCCATCCGGCCGGCGATCTCAGCGCAGGGGATGAGCAGGAGGTTCTCCCCCTCCTGGATGCCGCTGGCCTCCAAAAGCTCCTCGGCGCTGTAGCGCTCGTTCCCCTCCACGACAAAGTCATGCGCCCGGAAAAAGACCACCGACCCGGCCACCACCGCGGCGGCGATCAGGAGCGCAGAGAGCAGAATATACAGGCGAAAAAACCTGCCCTTTTGTCTCGGGCTGCGCCGTTTGTGCTTTCGCTGCGTTGCCATGTCTTCTCCTCTGTTTCGCGGCCGCTCACACCTCGGCGATGTTGGCGCCGAGCGCGGCCAGATTCCGCGGCAGGCCGTCGTAGCCCCGCCGGATATGGTGAATGCCGGTGATCTCGCTCTCCCCCTCGGCGCCGAGCGCGGCCACCACGAGCGCGGCCCCGCCGCGCAGGTCCGCCGCCTCCAGCCCCGCCCCGTGCAGAGCCGGGACGCCGGTCACCACCGCCACGCGGCCCTCCACCCGGATATCCGCCCCCATGCGGGCGAGCTCCTGGGTGTGGCGGTAGCGGTTTTCAAAGATGGTCTCCACGAACACGCTGCTGCCCGCCGCGCGGGTCAGCGCCGCCATGACCGGCGGCTGGGCGTCGGTGGGAAAGCCGGGGTAGGGCGCAGTGCGCACCGGCGGCACGCGCCGCAGCCGTCCGTCACTCGTGAGGGTGACCCGGTGCGGCTCCTCCCGCAGGCGGCAGCCGGCGGCGGTAAAGAGATCGGTCACCGGCGCGAGCTGCGCGCGCGGCACCCCCTCCACCGTCACCTCTCCCCCCGCCAGGGCGGCGGCGGAGAGGTAGGTCGCCGCGCAGATGCGGTCGGCGATCACCCGGTGCTCCGCCGCGTGAAGCGGGATGCCCCCCTCCACGGCGATCACCGAGCTGCCCGCGCCGCGCACGCGCGCGCCGCAGGCGTTGAGAAACTGCTGCAGGTCCCAGATCTCCGGCTCGCGGGCGGCGTTGTTGATCACCGTGGTCCCCCGCGCGCCGCAGGCGGCGAGCATGACGTTTTCCGTCGCGCCGACACTGGGGATGGAGAGGTTGATCTCGGCCGCGCGCAGGCCGCGCGGCGCGCTACAGTGGAGGTTTCCCCCCGCCTCCCGGATCTCCGCGCCCAGGCGGCGCAGCGCCGCCAGATGCAGGTCCACCGGCCGGGGCCCCAGCTCGCACCCGCCCGGCATGCTCACGCGCGCCTGGCCAGTCCGGGCCAGGATGGGGCCGAGGAAGATGACGGACGAGCGCATCTCGCGCATCAGTTTTTCCGGGATATCGCACCGGTCCAGCCCGGCGGAGTCCACCGTCACCGTCTCCCCCTCCCGGCGGACATGGCAGCCCAGATGCTCCAGGATGGCGATGGACGCCGCGACATCGGACAGATTCGGGCAGTTATGTATCACGCTCACCCCGCCGGACAGAATAGTGGCGGCCAGGATGGGCAGGACGCTGTTCTTCGCCCCGTGGACGGACACGCAGCCCTCCAGACGCCGCCCGCCCGAGATGACATAGGCACTCATGCTTCTTCCTCCCCACGGTTTTGTGTCATTCTATGAGGAGGCAGGGGCATTCGTGCCCGGCTCAGCGCGATTCGCCGCGCGCGGCCAGCGTGCGCAGGACGCGGTAGATGCGCTCGTTGGCGTCGGCGACCGCGTGGCGGGCGAGGTTCTGGCTCATCGTATGCAGCTCATCCGGGTGGGCGAGCAGGGCGCGCACGCGCTCATAGAGCGCGTCGCCCGAGCACTCCTGCTCGAGCATCAGCACCGCGCCGCCGTGGCCGGAGAGGACCCGGGCGTTCTTCTCCTGGTGGTTCGCCGTCACGTTGGGACTGGGCACCAGGATGCTGGGTTTGGCGATGGCGGAGATCTCCGAGATGGTGGACGCGCCCGCCCGGCTGAGCACCAGGTCGGCGGCCGCCATACAGGTGGGCATGTCGTAGATATATTCCCGCACGTCCACGCGCGGGTAGTCGGCCAGGTTGATGCCGGCGGCCTCCAGCCGCTCCATCACGCGTGGGTAGTAGCGCTGGCCGACGCCGTAGATGTGGTGGAAGGGCTGGCCCTCCCGGCACTCGCGGATGACAAAGTCCACCATGTAGTCATTCATCACCTGCGCGCCCAGGCTGCCCCAGGTGGTCAGGACGACGGGCAGGCTGTCGTCATAGTCCAGCGCGGCGCGCGCCTCCTGCCGGGTGAGCTGGAAGAAGTCGCCGCGCACTGGCGTGCCGGTCACCTCCACCCGCTCCGGGTGGGGATAGTGGCTCCGGCTCTCCTCAAAGCCCACCATCACCTTGTCCACCACCTTGGCCAGCGCTTTGGTGGTGAGCCCCGGCTCGGCGTTGGACTCGTGCACGGCGGTGGGGATGCCGCGCCGCGCCGCCTCGCGCACGACGGGGTAGGAGGCGTAACCCCCCGTCCCCACCACAAGGTCGGGCCGGAAGTCCCGCACGATCGCCCGCGCCTGTGCGCGCGAGCGCACGAGGTTTCGCACCGTGCCGAGGTTGTGGCGGATGCCGCTCCAGCTCAGGGAGCGGTAAAAACTGGTGATGGTCACCGTGCGGATGGGAAAACCCTCGCGCGGGACGAGTGTCTGCTCCATCCCGCCGTCGGCGCCGACGAAGAGAATTTCCGCCCCGTCCCGCTCCTGAAACATGCGCGCCAGGGCCAGGCCGGGGTTGATATGTCCCGCGGTCCCGCCGCAGGTAAAGAGTACCTTCATAAAGGGGTTCCTCCTCTCAGCCGATCTGCCGTCAGCCCTGCTTGGGCGCGGGAATCTGGCGCGAGACCGAGAGCACCACGCCGATCTCCGCCAGCTGAATACAAAGCGCCGTGCCGCCGTAGCTGAAAAACGGCAGCGAGATGCCGGTGGTCGGGATCAGGTTGGTGACCACGGCGATGTTCAGAAAGACCTGGGTTGCCAGCAGGGTGGTGATGCCCACCACCAGCAGGGAGCCGAAGCGGTCGCGCGCGTGCAGCGCCAGCCAGTAGCCGCGCAGCACCAGCAGGGCGAAGAGCAGCACGATCAGCGTGGCCCCGATAAAGCCCAGCTCCTCGCAGACGACGGCAAAGATGAAGTCGTTCTGCTCCTCCGGGAGGTAGAGGTACTTCTGCCGGCTCATGCCGAAGCCCAGGCCGGACAGGCCCCCGGAGGCCACGGCGTAGAGGGACTGGATGATCTGATAGCCGGTGTCGCCCGGGTCGCTCCACGGGTCGAGCCAGATAGCGATTCGGCCGGAGTTGTAGCCCAGCACGCCGATGAGCACCCAGAAGGCCGCGGCCAGCACGCCGGCACCGGCGACAAACCAGCCCCAGTGCACGCCGGCGGTGAACAGGATGGCCGCGCCGGCGGCGAACACCAGCAGCGTAGCGGACAGGTGCGGCTCCTGAATGAGCAGCAGGGCAATGATGCCGAGCACCGCGATGTACGGGATCAGCTCCCACAGGCCGACTTTCTCCCCGATCGCCTGAACGGCGAAGACGACGCGCTCCAGCCCGTTGGCCGGCTTGCGGCGGCGCAGGGGCATCCCCTTTTGCTGGGCGAGCTTGCGCTGCTGCTCCAGATGGCGCTTGGAGAGCCGGGAGGAGAAGTACATCACCACGCCGATCTTGGCGATCTCGGAGGGCTGGAAGGTGGTAACGCCCAGATTGAGCCAGCGGCGGGCGTTGTTGACCGAGATGCTCACGTGCGGGATGGGGATAAGCACGATCACCAGCAGGACAATGGAGATCGCCAGGGCAATCGCGCCCAGCCAGCGCAGCTGCTGGTAGTTGATCTTGGAGACGATATACATGCCCACCAGCCCGAGCGCGGCGAAGATCGCCTGGCGCTTGAAGTAATAGGCGGCATCATAGTTGGACTGCGCCTCCATGCTCGCCGTGTAGGACGAGGCGGAGAAGAGCATCACCAGCCCGATGCCGAGCAGCAGCAGCGTCAGCATCAGAAAGGGCATGTCAATCGGGCCGTAGGCCCACTGCTCCTCGCGCGTCAGGTCGCGCCTGGTCCTCCATGGCATCGCGTCCACTCCTTTCGCGGCCGGCTCTCAGGGAATTTCGCTCACAGCGTCGGGAACCGGTCCATCACGCCCCAGAAGGCGAGAATACAGGCGCACACCGTGATGACGGTGAACACCAGAAACAGCTTTTCCTCACTCCAGCCGCCCATCTCCAGGTGATGGTGCAGCGGGGCCATGCGGAAGATCCGCTTGCCGTGGGTGAGCTTAAAGTAGGTGACCTGGATGATATCGCTCATCGTCTCGGCGATATAGATGATGCCGATCAGGACCAGCACCAGCGGAATATCCAGGCTGAAGGCCAGGCCGCAGACCGCCCCGCCGAGAAAGAGCGAGCCGGTGTCCCCCATGAACACCTTGGCCGGGTGGAAATTGTAGATCAGAAACGCGCACAGCCCGCCGAAGAGGGCCGCGGCAAAGACGCCCAGCTCCTCATGCCCCCAGTAGGCGGACACGGCGACGTAGAACAGCGCCACCGGCATGGTCACGCCGGTCGCCAGGCCGTCCACCCCGTCGGTGAGGTTGACCGAGTTGACCGTCCCCACCATGACAAAGGCGGCGAAGACCATATAGACCGGCCACGGGATCTGGAGCGTCAGGTTGACAAAGGGAATATAGAGATCGGCGGACAGATAGCCGAAATAGCGCAGCAGCACGGTGAACAAGATCGCCGCCGCCAGCTGGAGCAGAAATTTCTGCGCGGCGGTCAGCCCCTCGTTCTTGTGGTGGCGGATCTTCATATAGTCATCAAAAAAACCGATCGCTCCAAAGACAAGGGAGAACAGGAAGACAAACAGCGCGCCCAGGCGTCCGCTGCGCAGGTCGGCAAAGCCCGTCAGCAGCACGGCGGCCAAAATACCCACGATAAACATGATGCCGCCCATCGTCGGCGTCCCCTGCTTGGACATGTGCCATTTCGGTCCGATCTCCTTGATGGTCTGCCCGGCCTTGAGCGCCACCAGCCTGGGAATCAGGACTTTTCCCAGCGCGTAGCTGACCAGAAACGAAATGGCAAAACTGACAATCATTCTCATCTTTGGAACCCCCCGTGCGGCAAGTCTGCTGTAAGGATACCACATTCCGCCGGCACTTTCTACCTCTCTTGTATACGATTGCGCCCCCCGGACGGCACGGCCCTTTTTGGCACAAAGCACAGGATACGCATCGCCCGCTCCGTTATCCGAGCTGCACGTCGCCGTCTGTCGCCGTCCGGTTGCCGAACTGAACGGTGACGACATAGCCCGGGCTCACCAGCGTCCCGGCCTCCACACTCTGGCCGGTGCAGACGGTGCTGCTGTCCGCCGCCGCACCGGAGACGCCGGTCGCGCGCATAAACAGCCCCGCGTTGTTCAGACGGGTGAGCGCCTGCTCCGGCGTCAGGCCGGCCAGGTTGGGCATCTCCACCGCCTCATCCGGCGTGTCCTCCCCCAGATAGAGGATGACGGTGTTATTCTGCGGGACGGAGGTGCCGCTGGCCGGAATCTGGCCGGTCACCTCATCGCCCACGCCGACGGTGCGGTAATCCAGTCCGAGCGCCTGGAGCGCATCGGCAGCCTCCGACTCCGTGCTGCCCTCCAGGTCAGGCATAGAGACCATCGCGCCGGTCACATCGTCGTCGCTGTAGGACGGCTCATAGCCCAGGTAGTCGAGAACATCCGCGATCAGATTGCCCGCGACCGGGGCGGCCATCGCGCTGCCGGAGATATACTGCCCGTCCGGCGTGTAGCTGGTCCCGGACACCGCCTCGGGCGCGTCGAACATCACCAGCGCGATGATCTCGGGGTCATTCGCCGGGGCAAATCCGACGAAGGAGACGACGTCCTCATCCTCTACCAGCGTCTGGGAGGTACCGGTCTTGCCGCCGATGCGGTAGCCGGCCATATAGGCATTCTGCCCGGTGTAGCTGGTGACAACCCCCTCGAGCATATCGCGCATCTGCGCGCTGGTCTCCTCGCTGATGACCTGGCGGACAATCTGGCTCTCTGCCTCATAGACGGTGTTCCCGTCGCTGTCCGTGATGGAGTCTACCACATAGGGCGTGCGCAGATAGCCGCCGTTGATGACCGAGTTGAACGCGGTGATCAGCTGAATCGGCGTGATCTGAAAGCGCTGTCCAAAGGAGGCGGTCGCCATATTCGTAAGGCTGAACTCCTCCTCCGGCCAGAAATAGCTGCTCGTCTCGTTGGGCAGGTCGATGCCGGTGGGCTCCATCAGGCCGTAGCTGTAGAGGTAGTCGTAGAATGTCTCCAGACCGAGCGACTGGGCGATGGAGATCATCGCGGGGTTGCAGGAGTGTCCGAGCGCCTCGGCCAGGGTCTGCATGCCGTGGCCGTTGCGGTTGGAGCAGCGAATCCGCCAGTCCCCCAGCATGACAAAGCCGCCGCAGTCAAACGTGCTGTTCTCGCTGATCACGCCCTGCTCCAGGCCGGCGGCCACCACGAGCGGCTTAAAGGTGGAGCCGGGCTCATAGGTGTAGTTGACCGCCTTGTTGTTCCACTGGCTGTAGACCGCCTCGGAATAGGCCTGGTCATAGGCCTCGTCATAGGTGAGGACGTGAAGCTCCTCCTCATCCTCATCCTCGTCTGCCGTGTCCGCCGCGGCCTCGTCCGTCCCGGTTCCGTCTGTCTCCGCCCCGTCTTCGGCGGCCTGCGCCTCCTCCCGGGCGGCCTCGACGGCGGCCTCCGACTCGTCAATCAGCTCCTGTGTGCGCTCCTCCACCCAGGCCAGCAGCGTCTCGTCGGTGACGGTGCCGGCGTCATTCAGGTCAAAGGAGGGGGAGGTGGCCATGCCGAGGATCGCGCCGGTATCGCACTGCATAACGATGATGGTCGCCCCGTTCTGAACGCCATACTGCTCGCAGTACTGGTCCAAATAGCTCTCGCAGTAGGACTGGATCGTGGTGTCCAGGGTGAGATAGATGTCATCCCCGTCCTGAGCGTCGTAGTAGTCCTGAAAAAAGTTGGTCAGGTCCACCCCGTCACGGTCGGTCGCGGTGACGACGCGGCCGGGCGTGCCGGTGAGCTGCTCGTCAAACATCGCCTCCAGGCCGTAGGCGCCGCCGTTTTCGTTCGTAAAGCCGATGATCTGCGCGGCCAGCGAGCCGAAGGGGTAGTAGCGGCGGGTATTGGGCTGGAGATAGACGCAGCCGGTCAGGTCGTAGGTGTCCAGCAGCTCGCGGATCTGGTCCTCCACCTCGCCGTCCACGCGCCGGGCCAGGCGCTCGTACTGGCTGTCGGTGTTCTGACAGCGCTCGCGCAGATCGCTCTCGTCCAGGCCGAGAATGGAAGCCAGATTGCCGCAGATAACGTCCTCCACGTTCCAGTCGTAGTCGGCGGTGTCCTCCCCCTTCTCCTGCGCCTCAGTGCGCGCCTCGTCCAGCGCGGCCTGCCGCTCGGAGATCGCCTTGGGGGAGATGATCACGTCGTAGGCGGTCGAGCTGATCGCCAGCACGTTGCCGTTGCTGTCGTAGATGGTCCCCCGCAGCGCGGAGACGGACAGCTCGGAGGTCTGCTGGTCAATCGCCTGCTCCTCCAGCTCCTCGTGCTGCACGATCTGCAGCCGGTAGAGCTGGAAGATCAGCAGGAGAAAGAGCAGCCCGCCAAACACCGCCATCAGGACCAGCGTCCGGTTGAAGATGGTGCGGTTGGCCGCCTTGCTCGCCTCGCGCAGTTTTCGTTCCTGATTCATCGGGTACCTGCCTTTCCGCTCCCGGCCGGAATGCCGCCGGGATGAAAAAAGGCGTAAGAAAAAATGCAATCTTTTCTCACGCCTCTGATTGTTCTCTTGTGGCTTTTGTCATCGGCGGCCGCCTTCCGTTCAGCCTATGCCGGGCGGCCCTTGCTTATGCGCCGGTGAGCGTCTCCCAGAAGACCCGCAGGTTTTCCAGCAGATCTCCGCTCGTCTCCTCGCTGTAGACCACCGCGTTGTCCGGCTCGGAGAGGTCGAGATAGACAATCTGGTCCGCCCGCGCCGTGGTGAGCAGCACACCGGACTGCTCGGCATTCTCCACCGCGGCGGAGAGCACCGCCTGGTCAAAGACCCGCTCGTACTGCGCGCGCAGGTCGCTCTCCTCCTGCTGGAGGGCCACGAGGTCATCCCGCGCGGTGGCCGTATCGGCATAGATGGTAGTGAGCTGTCCGTAGCTGAAGACGATCAGGATCGCCATAAAGGCCGCCGCCAGAAATCCCACCGCCGGCAGGAAGCTGTAGGCCTCCTTCGGCCGGAGATTCACTTTCACACGGGTCTGCACCTGCTGCTGGCTCTTCCGGCGGGGCCGGACCAGCGGCAGTTCCTGTAAGTACGACTGGCGGCTGCGCACCGCCGCGCCGCCGCCCACCCGGAAACGGGAGGTGTCGTAGGCGACGTTGCCGTAAGTTGCATGTCGTTGTCTCCGCTTCGCAGCAGCTGCCATACAAATGCCTCGTTTCTTATGTAGTCGCGCCGCTTCGGCACTTTTCGCACACACGCAGCTTCGCGCTGCGGGCGCGGGGATTGTGTTCCAGTTCCTCCGGGGAGGGCGTGACCGGCTTTCGCGTCAGCAGGCGGACCTGAGGGCTCCGGCCGCAGACGCAGACCGGGAACTCCGGCGGGCAGATACACCCGCGCGCCGCGTCCGCCATGGCGGTCTTGACAATGCGGTCCTCCAGCGAGTGGAAGGTGATCACGCACAGCCGCCCGAGCGGGTTGAGCCGGGGAATGACCGCCTCCATTGTCTCGGCAATCGCGCCCAGCTCGTCGTTGACGGCAATGCGCAGAGCCTGAAAGCTCCGCTTGGCCGGGTGCTGCCGCTCCCGCAGGGCCCGGGCCGGCATGGCCGACCGGATGACTTCCACCAGCTCCAGCGTGGTGCGGATGGGGGCGTGCTCCCGCCGGCGGACAATCGCCGCGGCGATCTGCGGCGCGCAGCGCTCCTCGCCATAGCGGCTGAGGATATCCCGCAGAGCGGCATAGTCATACGTATTGACCACATCCGCCGCCGTGAGCGGCGCGCTCTGGTCCATGCGCATGTCCAACGGCGCGTCCTGCCGGTAGGAAAAACCCCGGCTCGCGTCGTCCAGCTGCGGGGAGGAGACCCCGAGGTCGAGCAGGACGCCGTCCACGCCGGCAATCCCCAGCTCGTCAAGCACGGCGGGCAGCTCGCGAAAGTTCCGCCGCACCAGCGTCACCCGCCCGAGCAGCTCGCCGAACCGGTCCGGCGCCGCGTCCAGCGCGGCCTGGTCCTGGTCGATAGCGATCAGCCGGCCGCCCTCCGTCAGCCGCTCGGCGATGCGCCGGGCATGTCCCGCGCGGCCCAGCGTGCCGTCGACATAGACGCCGTCAGGCCGAATCCGCAGCCCCTGAAGGCATTCCTCCAACAACACCGGGCAATGAGTCCATTCCGTCGTGTTCACACCGCCCAGCCTTTCCGCGCGGGCGTCAGGGCCGCCGCGCTCCGAGAAATCCCATTGGGGATAGTATAATTCTTTTGTTCCAAAATTGCAACCCCTTGTAACCAATTTTTTCGCGAATTTTTCCCGCATTTTTCCGCTGAAAACGGTTGTTTTTCAATCACAAACGAACGTTTTACATAAAATCAGTTCCCAAAACCACACGGAACGCCGCAGTTTCCGGTTTCTTTTGCCAAGAATTATGTAAAACGACATCCCGCATCCCGTCGAACCGTGCGGTCAGAAACGGTCGTCCCCTGTCAAACAGACAGCGCCCCGTCCGGCCGGAAAACCGGATGGGGCGCTGGAATCGGTCCGTTTGGGCCTCTGCGCGGCTGAGGACTTTCGCTTTTAGTGTTCGGCAAAGCGGGAGAGGAACCGCCGGGTGCGCTCCTCGCGGGGATGATTGATGACCTGCTCCGGGTCCCCCTGCTCGACGATGACGCCGTCGTCCATGAAGATGACCTGGTTGGCCACGTCGCGGGCAAAGGCCATCTCATGGGTGACGATGACCATGGTGGTCTTCTGCTCGGCCAGCTCCCTGATGACCCGCAGCACCTCGCCGGTCAGCTCAGGGTCCAGGGCGGAGGTGGGCTCGTCAAAGCAGAGGATGTCCGGCCGCAGGGCGAGGGCGCGGGCGATCGCCACGCGCTGGCACTGGCCGCCGGAAAGCTGGTGCGGATAGTTGCCCATCCGGTCGGCCAGGCCCATCTGCCGCAGCAGCTCCTCCCCCTCGGCGCGAATCTCGTCGTGGATCTGGCGGCGGTTCGGCTTGTAGTCCGGCCGCTCGCGCGCGAGCAGCTCCTTGGCCAGCGTCACGTTCTCCAGTGCGGTGTACTGCGGGAAGAGGTTGAAGGACTGAAAGACCAGGCCGAAGTGCAGCCGCTTCTTGCGAATCTCCGACTCGCGCTGCGTGGCGGGGTCGGAGGCGTCAAAGAGCACCTCGCCGCCGACGGAGATGGTCCCCTGATCCGGCGTCTCCAGGAAGTTCAGGCAGCGCAGCAGGGTGGTCTTGCCGCTGCCGGAGGACCCGATGATGGAGAGCGCCTGCCCCTTTTCCAGGGAGAAGCTGATGTCCTTGAGCACGCTGGTCTCTCCAAAGTGCTTTTCGATGTGTTTGACCTCTAAGATCGCCATTCTCTTCTCCCCCTCAGCGGAAATAGTCCATCTTGCGCTCAATCCAGGTGAAGAGCATGGACAGCGCCCCGTTGAACACCAGATAGTACACACCGGTGAAAAACAGCGGCCAGATCAGGCCGGAGTAACCGTGCGAGCCCTTCATGAAGGCGTAGCCCGCCCAGATGACCTCCTGGAAGGAGATGATGCGGGCGATGGAGGTGTCCTTGACCAGGGTGATGATCTCGTTGGACATGGGCGGCACGATGCGCTTGATCATCTGCAGCAGGGTGACGCGGAAGAAGATCTGGCGCTTCGTCATGCCGAGCACCTCGCCGGCCTCCTGCTGGCCGACGGGCACGCCCTGGATGCCGCCCCGGTAGATCTCGGAGAAATAGCAGGCGTAGTTGATGATAAAGGCGATACAGGAGGCCAAAAAGCGCCCGAATTCGCCCGGCCAGGGGCTGTGGCCCTCCATGACCTGCCCGGGGACGTAGTAGATGATGATGAGCTGGAGCATCAGCGGCGTGCCGCGGATCACCCAGACCACCGCCCGCGTCAGCCAGCGCAGCGGGGCAAAGCGGCTCATCGACCCGAAGGAGATCACCAGTCCCAGCGGCAGCGCGCCGATTAAGGTGACGGCGAAGAGTTTGAGCGTCTGTAAAAAGCCCTCGTTCAGGGCATTCAGGACGGTTAAGAACATATCAGCGGTTCACCTGCTCTTTTTTTCTTCTCAGATCACGGCAGTCCAAAGCAGGGGGGCAAAAGCATCCCCCCTGCCTTGACGGGTTTCTCGTTGTGTACGTTAAGGACTGCAATCTCCCCAAATGCTCGCATTTGCGGGGAGGCAATTTAGCGCGCAATCAGCGCCGCGTCCACGCCGTACTCCTCGGCGATTGCCTGCATCGTGCCGTCGGCGTACGCGCTGTCCAGATACTCGTCCAGCGCGGCGGCGAGGTCGGAGCCCTTGCGGAAGCCGACGCCGTACTCCTCGCTGTTGAGCGAGATGGTATAGGTCAGGCCCTCATAGCTGGTGCCCTCGCCCACCATGGCGGCCGCCATCAGCGAGTCGATGATCGCCGCGTCGGCGGTGCCGCTGCTCACCTCGAGCAGGGCGGTGGCCTGGTCCATCACCTCGGTGTAAGTAAAGCCGTTGACCTCCGCCTGCTCCTGGCCAGCGGAGCCGGACTCCACGGCGAAGGTGAGATCGGCCAGGCTCTCCACCGAGTCATAATCCGCCGCGACGTCCGCGGGCAGGATGACCACCTGGGCGTTGTTCAGGTAGGGCGCGGAGCACTCCATCGCCGAGAGCACCTCGTCAGTCAGGGTCATGCCGTTCCAGACGCAGTCAATCGTGCCGCCGTCGAGCTCCATGATCTTGTTGTCCCAATCGATGAGCTGGAACTGCACCTCCACGCCCAGGCTCTGGGCAAAGCCGGTGGCCATCTCGGCGTCAAAGCCGATCCACTCGCCGGTCTCGCTCTGATAGTCCAGCGGCTCAAACTCGGTGATGCCGACCACCAGCGTGCCCTTGTCCTGGACATAGGCCAGGTCGCTCTCCGCGGCCGCGTCCCCGGTGTCGGTCTCCTCTGTCTCCGCGGCGTCCGCGCCGTCGCCGGCGGACTCCTCCGTGCCGGACGCGGCGTCCGTCCCGGTCTCCTCCGTCTCCGCGGCGCTCTCGCCGCCGCAGGCGGCCAGGGCCAGGCACATCGCCAGGGCCAGCAGCAGAGCGGCCAGCTTCTTCATCTTCTCCATAGGTCCTTCCTCCAAACAGTCATTTTCCGTGTCGGAGGGGGACCCCCTCCAGACTGCATTATGTTATCACATTAGCAGACTAATGTAAAGGGGCATTCTGTCCAAACAGGGGGAGAAACGCTGTCCGTCTCTCTCCTTTGCGCCCATACCTGCCGGAAAACAGCCGTAAGAGCGCCCGACCCCTCCTTTCGGCACCGGGTCGCCTCCTCCCCACGTGAAAAGAGATAAATTTATCACATTCCTGTTGACACCGGAGCAGCGAAGTGATATATTTGTCTTGAAATGAGAGAAATATATCTCGTCCCACTGGAGGTCTTATCATGAAAAAGAATACCGTCAAGCGGCTCGTCCTCTGCGGAGCCGGCTGTCTGCTGCTTCTGCTGCTGTCTACCTGGTACGCGGTCGTCTGGAACGAGAGCAGGCTGGTCGCGCCGATGGACTTTGCCACCTATGTCTTCCGGCTGCGGGACCTGCCCATGCTGGTCTCGCTGGGCCTGCTGATCCTGTATGTGTGCTGCCTCGTCGCGCTCGTGGTTTCGGCCACCCTGCGCAGCCGCCGCAGGTCCGCATCGGACCGGACCACCCGGAGCATCAGTCCCAGGCTGGGATTTCTCGGCTTTCTCGGCCTGCTCGGGTTTGGCGGCTTTTGGACCTATTCCTGGAACGGAACCATCTTCCCCTTTCTCTTTTTCCTCTTTTTCGGCTTCTTCGGCTTTTTCTTTGAGGGAAAGCTGTCCAACACCTTCATGGACGAGCGCTATCGCGAGAACAAGCTGCGGGCGCAGCTGACGGCGCAGCGGGTGTCCCTCACTGTCATCTTTCTCGCCGTCGTGCTCTTGGGGCGCGGCAGCCTGATGGGGCATCTGGAGTACACCCTGATCGCGCTGCTGATCGTGATCTCTCTCGCTCTGGCGTTGTGGCTGTTCCTCTCGGAATACCTGCTCTACCGCTATGACCACGACGAGCCGGCAGAGGAGAACGAGGGGTGAGCCATGGCGGAATTTGAGTGCAGGCTGAAGCAATACCGGCTGCTGAAAAACCTGACCCAGGAGCAGCTCGCCGCCCTGGTCGGCGTGCGCCGGGAGACCATTATGCGCCTGGAGAAGGCTCAGTACAATCCGTCCCTGAAGCTGGCGGTGGACATCTCCCGCGCAGTCGGGGCGCCGATTGAAGAGATTTTCATCTTTCCATCGCGGCCGCAAAAGGAGGTCCAACCATGACAGACCCGATTCAATACACAACAGATGACCGGGAACTGAGCGCTGCCGCCTTTCTTTCCTTTGTCCGGGAGATTTGGCCGGGAGATTACGACCCAGAGCGGACGCAGGCTGCCCTGTCCAGAACAATCAATATCACTGCCCGCTGCCGCACCGTAGGGGCGCACCTCGTGCGCCCGTGAACGCCGATCGTCTTGGCCGGCAGGCGCACACGGTGCGCCCCTACGGGCTCTGCGTCTTACGGCAATATTGGTTTACCACACCGCTTCGATAAAAAACTGCCGCACCCCCTCTCTGTCCTTTGACAGAGGAGCGGTGCGGCAGTTGGTATTGGGGATTAGGTCATCTCGCCTGCGTGATCTTCCCGGCCAGGGCGCTGGCGGCGGCGGTGGCGGGGGAGGCGAGGTAGATCTCCACCTTGTTCGTGCCCATCCGGCCGAGGAAGTTGCGGTTGTTCGTGGCCACCACCCGCTCCCCGTCGGTCAGGATGCCGCCGGTGCGGCCGCAGCACAGGCCGCAGCCGGGGTGGGTGATGATCGCCCCGGCGCGCTGCAAGATCTCCATCGTGCCGTTGGCCAGCGCGTCGAGGTAGACCTGGCGGCTGGCGGGGGTGACGATCAGCTTGACGAAGGGGGCGACGTGGCCGCCCTTCAGGATCTCCGCGGCGCACATCAGGTCCTCCAGCCGTCCGTTCGTGCACGAGCCGAGGAAGACCTGGTCGATCGGCAAACCCTCCAGCTCGGAGACGGGGCGGATCTTGTCCACCTGGGAGGGGCAGGCGAGCACGGGGACCAGGTCCTCCGCCCGGTAGTGAACGGTGCGGATATAGTGCGCGTCCGCGTCCGCGGCGAGCGACCGCTCCGCCTCGCCCAGCTCCATCCGGCAGTAGGCCGCCGTCTTCTCGTCCGGGACGAAGAGGGCGCACTTGGCCCCCGCCTCGACGGCCATGTTCGCCATGGTCATCCGGCTGGCGACGGACAGCTCCTCCACGCAGGAGCCGGCGAACTCCAGCGCGCAGTAGGACGCGCCGTCCGCGCCCAGATCGCCGATCAGGCGCAGGATCACGTCCTTGGAGGTGACGTGGGGCGGCAGATGGCCGTCCACCACGACGCGGATGGTCTCCGGGATGCGGACCCAGAGAGTGCCGGTGCCCAGGATGGAGGCCATCTCGGTGTAGCCGATGCCGGAGGAGAAGGCCCCGACGCAACCGTAGGTGGTGGTGTGGCTGTCGGTGCCGAAGACCACGTCCCCCGGCCTCACATACCCCGCCTCCGTCATGAGCTGGTGGCAGATGCCGTCCGAGCGGTGGACGTGGGTGAGGCCCTGCTCAGCGGCGAAGGCGTCGCCGATGCGGTGGTGGCGGCTGTCGTCGAGCTGGCTGGCGGGGACGAGGTGGTCGTAGATCAGCACAATCTTGTCCGGGTCCCAGACGCGGGTGAAGCCCATCTCCCGGAACTTCTCCGCCACGAAGGGGATGAAGATGTCGTGAATCATCACGCGGTCCACCGAGACGGTGACGATATCGCCCGCGCAGGCGGTCTCACTGCCGGTATTGCGGCGGATCAGCTTTTCAATCATGGTCGCGCCCATGTCGCACCCCTCCTCACTCCAGGCCGTTGCGGCGGCGCATCGCGTGCACCAGGCCGCCGGCGTTGATGATCTCCAGCAGGTTGTCCGAGAGGGCGGCGATGGGATAGGTCTTGCCCTTGCAGGTGATGGCCTTGCCCACCTCGACGGCGATCTCGTCCCCGTCCGCCACATCCGCGCGCAGGGCAGGGCACTCGATGAGCAGCAGGCCGTTGTTGATCGCGTTGCGGAAGAAGATGCGCGCGAAGCTCCCGGCGATCACGGCGCGCACGCCGAGTGCCTTGAGTACCTCGGGCGCCTGCTCGCGCGAGGAGCCGCAGCCGAAGTTCTTCCCAGCCACGATCACGTCCCCCGGCCGAATCTGCCCGGCGAGCTCCGGGCGCAGCGGGGAGAAGGCGTAGGGGCGCATGTCCTCCACCGATTTCAGCGCGAGATATTCCGTGGGCATGATGATGTCGGTGTCAATGTCGTCGCCCAGCACCCAGATGCGGGCGGTAAACGTCTCAGCGGCCATCTCTCACACCTCCCGGGGCGGCAGGCGGTCCGCCGTGGTGATCTCCCCGGCGATGGCGGAGGCGGTCACCGTCTCCGCCGAGCCGAGGTAGACAAAGGAATCCTTATGGCCCGCGCGGCCCTTGAAGTTGCGCGTGCCGGTGCTGATGAGGGTCTCCCCCGCGCCGATGACGCCCTGACAGCTGCCCCAGCAGACGGAGCAGTTGGCGTTCATCACGATGGCCCCGGCGCGCAGGAAGATCTCGATCAGCCCCTCCTCCATCGCCTGGAGGTGGACGTCCGCGCTCGCCGGGACGACGAGGAAGCGCACCCGCTCGGCCACGTGCCGGCCCTCCAGGATGGCGGCGGCGGCGCGCAGGTCCTCGATGCGCCCGTTGTTGCACGAGCCGAGAAACGCCTCGTCAATCGGCGTGCCGACGCAGTCGGCGGCGGGCACCACCTGGTCGACGAAGTGGGGCTTGGCCACCACGGGGACGATCTCGCCGAGGTCGATGTCATAGGTCGCGGCGTAGACCGCGTCCGGGTCGCTGGTGTAGACCGCCTTGGGCGTGCGGCCGTGGGCGGCGAGGTAGTCCAGGGCCACCTGGTCGGCCGGCATGAGGGCGGTCTTGGCCCCCGCCTCAACGCAGAGGTTGCAGATGGCGATCCGGTCGGACATGGTGAGGGTTGCGAGACCCTCGCCGGTGAACTCCATCGCCTTGTAGTTTGCGCCGTTGGCCCCGATGCGGCCGATGATGGTGAGAATCAGGTCGCGCGCCGTCACGCCGGGGCGCAGGCGGCCATGGAGACAGAAGCGCAGGCTCTCGGGCACCATCACCCAGCTGTGGCCGGTGACCATGGCGTAGAGGTAGTCGGTGCAGCCCACTCCGGTGCCGAAGGCCCCGAGCGCCCCGTAGGCACAGGTGTGGCTGTCCGCGCCGAAGATGAGCTGGCCGGGGCGAACGTGGCGCTCCATCATGAGCTGGTGGCACACGCCCTGGCCCTCATAGAAGGTGATGCCGTGCTCCCGGGCAAAGTCGCGCATCTTCTTGTGGCTCGCCGCCGTCTTGGGGCTGTCGGAGGGCATATTGTGGTCCACCACCCACACCAGCTTGGATACGTCCGCGATGCGCGGATGGGCCAGCTTGTGGTACATGTCGATCGTCAGGTGAGTGGTGCCGTCGTTGCTCATGAGCAGGTCCAGCTCCACCGTGTGGATCTCGCCCGCGCGCACGCAGGTCTCCCCCGCGGCGGCGGCGATGATCTTTTCCGCCATTGTCATCCCCATCTGCTCACGCCTCCTCCCGGTCCAGCGAGGCCAGCAGGCCGCCCTGGTTCAAAATATTCTGCATATACGGGTTGATCTTGGTGCAGGAATAGGACTGTCCGCCCACCGTGGCGACCCCCTCGGTCAGGTCCAGCTCCAGTTCCTCGCCTCCGTCCACATGGTCATAGAGCTCCCGGCAGACGATCAGCGGCAGGCCGATATTGATCGCGTTGCGAAAGAAAATGCGCGCGAAGCTCCTGGCCACCACCGCGCGCACGCCGAGCGCCTTGAGCACGGCGGGCGCCTGCTCGCGCGAGGAGCCGCAGCCGAAGTTCTCCCCGGCCACGATGTAGTCTCCCGGCCGCACGCGGGCGGCAAAGTCCGGCTCGAGCGACTCAAAGGCGTGCTCTTTCATCTCCTCCACCGTGGGGTAGAGCAGATACTGCGAGGCGATGATCTGGTCGGTGTCCACGTCGTTGTGGAACTTGAAAATCTTTCCCATCCCGGGGACCTCCCTTATCCGCGGCGGTGCGCCGCTGTGTATACTGTGACCTATTATACATGCATTTTGCCGCGCGCGCAAGGGCGGCCGCCTCCGTCCGCCCGCCTCCGGCCCCGGCCGTCCCGCCCGGCATGGAATCTTCGACAGCGAAAACCGGCCGCCGGAGGCCGCTTTTGTCTGTCCTATGGATTGTTTTTTGCCGGTCCGGCTGATATAATAAGCCTATATATCATCCGGCGGATATCCGTCAGGGAGGCGCGCCTATGCAGGAAAAACGCCGCACGATCGGCTATATCTGCCCCAAATGCCGCCAGAGCGTGGTGGCCGACCGGAGCCTGTTCTCCCTGTCGGTGGGACATATGAAGCTCGCCTGTCCCTGCGGACAGTCGGCGCTGGAGGTGGACTACCTCGGCAGTGCCTACCGCTTCACCGTGCCCTGCGCGGCCTGCGGCGGCTCGCACACCGTCCAGCTCACCTCCGGCCAGCTCATGGGCCACAAGCTGCTCGGCCTGAGCTGCCCGAGCTCCGGCATCGACTGCTGCTATCTGGGCGAGGAGGGGCCGGTCTTTGCCGCCATGCCCCGTCTGGAGCAGACGCTGGACAAGCAGGAAGAGGCCCCCGCCGGCGGGGAGCGGACCTTCCTGGACGAGACGGTGATGGCCGAGGTGCTCGCCGAGCTGCGCGACATCGCCGCGCGCGGCGGCATCTCCTGCACCTGCGGCTCGCACCGCTGGCGGCTGCAGATCCGCTACAGCGCCGTCGAGCTCCACTGCGCCGACTGCGGCGGCACGCTGCGCCTGCCGGCGGCGACGGTGGATGACCTCACCGATCTCTGCGCCAAACCCAAGCTGCTCATCCACGGCCGGACGTGACCGGCGTTTTTCTCCCGCTGCCCGGCAGAGGGCGCGGGAGAGTCTGAAAGGAGTTGGAAGGCTTATGATCAACACGGACCCCTCCACCAAGTTCCTGAAAGAGGGACTGACCTTTGACGATGTGCTGCTCATCCCGGCCGAGAGCGACGTGCTGCCCGCCGACATCGACCTGCACACCAAGCTGACCCGGACGATCTCGCTGAACATCCCCATCATGTCCGCCGCGATGGACACCGTCACCGAGTGCCGCATGGCCATCGCGCTCGCGCGCGAGGGGGGTATCGGCATCATCCACAAGAACATGTCCATCGGCGCCCAGGCCGAGCAGGTGGACACCGTCAAGCGCTCGGAGAACGGCGTCATCACCAACCCCTTCTGGCTCGCCCCCGGCCACACCCTCGGCGAGGCGGACGCGCTGATGGCCAAGTACCGCATCAGCGGCGTGCCCATCTGCGAGCAGTCCACCGGCCGCCTGGTTGGCATCATCACCAACCGCGACATGAAGTTTGAGACCGACATGGACAAGCTGATCGACCAGGTGATGACCAAGGAGAACCTGATCACCGCCCGCGAGGGGATCGGCCTGGACGAGGCGAAGGAGATTCTCCGCCAGCACAAGGTGGAAAAGCTCCCCATCGTGGACGAGAATTTCCGTCTCAAGGGCCTGATCACCATCAAGGACATTGAGAAGGCGGTCGCCTACCCCAACGCCGCGCGCGACAGCAAGGGCCGCCTGCTTGTGGGCGCCGCCATCGGCGCGACAGCGGACGTGCTCGACCGCGTCGCCGCCCTGGTGGAGGCGGGCGCGGACGTCCTCTGCCTGGACTCCGCGCACGGACACAGCGGCAATATCATCCGCACCGTCGAGCGCATCAAGGCGGTCTACCCCGACGTGCAGCTCATCGCCGGCAACGTGGCCACCGCCGCCGGCACCGAGGCGCTCATCAAGGCGGGCGCCGACTGCGTCAAGGTGGGCATCGGCCCCGGCTCCATCTGCACCACCCGCGTGGTCGCCGGCATCGGCGTGCCGCAGATCACCGCCGTCTATGACGCCGCCTGCGTCGCCGAGAAATACGGCGTGCCCATCATCGCCGACGGCGGCATCCAGTACTCCGGCGACATCGCCAAGGCGATCGCCGCCGGCGGCAGCGTGGTCATGCTCGGCTCCGTCCTCGCCGGCTGCGAGGAGTCCCCCGGCGACACCGAGATCTATCAGGGCCGCCAGTTCAAGGTCTACCGCGGCATGGGCTCTCTCGCCGCGATGGCCAAGGGCTCCAAGGACCGCTACTTCCAGCAGAACAACAAGAAATTGGTCCCCGAGGGCGTCGAGGGCCGCGTGCCCTACAAGGGCTCTCTCTCGGACACGATGTACCAGCTCATGGGCGGCCTGCGCGCCGGTATGGGCTACTGCGGCTGCGGCACGATCGAGGAGCTGCAGAGCAAGGCGCAGTTCATCCGCATCACCTCCGCCGGCCTGCGTGAGAGCCACCCGCACGACATCTATATCACGAAGGAAGCGCCCAACTACACCGTCAACACCGCCAACAAGTGATTTTCACTTGACCCCCGCAGCCTGGCCCGCCGGAATAAACCATTCCGGCGGGCCTTTTTCTGCGCCGTCCGGCCGGCCGTGTGCATAACCCCGCTCTCTCCGGCCAAACTAGGAGACAGAGTCAGAATGACGGGAGGCGGCATGAATATGTCCAAAAAGCTCGGCAGGCAGACCTTTGCCCTGGCCTGTCCCCCCGCGGTGGCGGGTTGGGGCAGCATCGTGGGGAAAAAGGAGGGAGAGGGGCCGCTCGGCCCGCTCTTCGACCGCATCAGCACGGACAGCTACTTTGGGGAGAAGACGTGGGAGAAGGCGGAGAGCGTCATGCAGCAGTTTGCCGTCACCCGGGCGCTTGAGCGCGCCGGGCAGGCGGCCTCCTGCCTGGACGCCCTCTTCGGCGGAGATCTCATGAACCAGTGCATCGCCACCGGCTACGCCGCGCGCGCCCTCGGCGTGCCTTTTTTCGGCCTCTACGGGGCCTGCTCCACCATGGCGGAGGGCCTCGGCCTGGCCTCCCTGCTGGTGGACGGCGGTTTTGCCGCGTGGACAGCGGCGGTGGCCTCCTCCCACTTCTGCACGGCAGAGCGGCAGTACCGCATGCCGCTGGAGTACGGCGGGCAGCGCACCCCGACCGCCCAGTGGACCGCCACGGCGTCCGGGGCTGTCGTCCTCGCGCAGAACGGCCCAGGCCCCTACGTCACGCACGTGACGGCGGGGAAAATCTGTGACCCCGGCATCAAGGACGCCAACAATATGGGCGCGGCGATGGCCCCCGCCGCCTATGACACCATCCGCACCCATCTGGCCGACACCGGACGCTCCTCCTCCTTTTACGACCTGATCGTCACCGGCGACCTCGGAAAGCTCGGCTGCTCGCTGGTCACCGAGCTGTTCCGGCGCGACGGGGTGGAGCTGTCCAACTACACCGACTGCGGCGTGCTGCTCTACGACCTGGAGCGCCAGGACGTCCACTGCGGCGGATCCGGCTGCGGGTGCTCCGCGGCGGTGCTGACCGGACGGCTGCTGGGTGAGCTGCAGGCCGGCACGCTCCAGCACGTCCTCTTCTGCGGCACCGGGGCGCTGCACTCCCCCGTCTCCCTCGGCCAGGGTGAGAGCGTCCCCGGCATCTGCCACGCGGTAGCGCTCGCCGCCGCCCGGTGAGGACGTCTGCCGCCCTGCCGGCATCTCTATTCCAAAGAAAGAGAGGGTTTTCCCATGCTGCTTGACTGTATCAAGGCGTTCCTGGTCGGCGGGCTGATCTGCCTCGTCGGACAGGTGCTCATCGACCGGACCGGCCTGACGCCGGCCCGCATTCTCACCTGCTTTGTCGTCGCCGGCGTCCTGCTCGGCGCGGTGGGGCTCTATGAGCCGCTCGTCCGCTTTGCCGGCGCGGGGGCAACCGTGCCGCTGACCGGCTTTGGCTACAACCTCGCCCGGGGCGTGCGCCAGGCGGTCCAGGAGCGCGGGCTGCTCGGCGCGTTCACCGGCGGGGCAGAGGCGGCGGCCGGAGGGATTACCGCCGCCGTGTTCTTCGGCTGGCTGGCCGCGGTGCTCTTTCGTCCGGAGGACAAGAGCTGAGCCGGCACGTGTGTTTTGTATATTTCAACCTTGAAAGGTTGACTTTTCTGCCGTTTTTTGATAAAATATACCAAACAACTTCCACAAAACCTTCCTTTCTCAACTGTTCCTTGGTTTCTCCCGCACAGAAAGGAGGTAACGGCATGACAATCAAGGATATCGCGAGATTGGCCGGCGTATCTGTCAGCACAGTATCCAGGGTGCTCAACAACCACCCTGACGTCAGCGCGCCGATCCGCGCGCAGGTGCTTGCGGTGGTGGAGGAGCATCACTTCATCCCCAACACCGCCGCGCGCAAGCTGGTGCAGCCCCAGGGCAACACGATCGGTGTGATCCGCAGCGGCAACGGAAACCCTTTCTACACCCCGATCCTCTCTGCCATCGAGTCGGAGCTCTACAGCCGCGGGTACAGCATGTGTATGCGCCAGATTCACTACAGCGAAGACGAGCTGACCTATGCCGCACAGCTCGAGCGGGCGGAGCGCCTGCGCGGCATTATCCTGCTCGGGGGACGCTTTGACTATACGGTCGAGATGGTCGCGCCGCTGAGCGTCCCCTTTGTCTGCTGCACGCACACGAACCTGTTCGGCGACCTGCCGCAGGACCGCTATTCCTCTGTGACCATTGACGATGAGGAGGCAGCCTACCGCGCGGTGGAGTTCCTCTACCATCTGGGACACCGCTCCATCGCGCTGCTCCTGCCCAGTACGAACGACCACTCCCTCGGGGAGCTGCGCTTTCACGGCTACTGCCGGGCGCTGGAGACATTTGGACTGCCCTTTGACCCGTCGCTGATCGGGCTGTGCGGCAGCTATGGGCTGGCGGACGCCTACCGCGCCACCCTGGCGCTGGTGGGCTCAGGCGCGTCCTTTACGGCGCTGTTTGCCATCTCCGACCTGCTGGCCACCGCGGCCATCCGGGCCCTGCACGAAAAGGGCCTCCACGTGCCCCGGGACTGCTCCGTGATGGGCATTGACGGCCTGGAGCTGACGGAATACATCCTCCCCCCGCTGACCACGCTCGTCCAGCCGGCCGCCGAGCTGGGCCGTCAGAGCGTCCAGCTGCTCTCCGGCCTGCTCGACGGCGGCGGAGAGCACCGCCACATCCTGCTGGAGACGGATTTTCGCGCCGGCGCCTCCGTCGCCCCGCCGCCGTGGTAAACGTCTCCTTCCGGCAATCTAAAAGGTTTTTTCATTTTCCTGTCACAATTCGTTCATCCTCTTTTTTCGCCTTGGAATATAATTGAAATATACTCCAAGAGAAAGGAAGTGGCGTTTCCATGGGAAATATACTGCGGCAATTTCGCAATCAGAGCGCGTTCGGCGCGATTCTGACCATCTTGTTCGGTCTGGTGCTCCTGATCGCCCCGAGCACAGTCCTCTCCCTCGTGCTGGGAGTGCTCGGCTGGATCCTGCTGATCATGGGCATCGCGGGGATTATCTCTTTCTTTGTCAATCGCTCCGTCTACGCCAGCTACGGGCAGCTCATCTCGGGCATTGCAGAACTGCTCATCGGCCTCTGGGTCGTGCGCAGCCCGGGCGGCGTTGTCTCGCTGGTCGGCACGCTGGTGGGTATTCTCATGCTGGTGCACGCCGTGATGGACCTCCAGTATGTCTATGACGCCTACCGCGCCGGGGCGGCCAACTGGTGGACGGCGGCGGTCTCCGGCGGTCTGACGCTGGTGCTGGCCCTGCTGGTCCTCTTTCGCCCCTTCGGGTCGGTGCTCTCCGTCCTCTCGCTGGCGGGCATCTGCCTGATTGTGGACGGCGTGTGCGACCTGATTATGCTCCACCGGCTGGGAGATCTGTTCCGGTGATCACCCTGCAAAGATAATATCCCCCCGACGGAGCTGCGGCTCCGCCGGGGGGATTTCTCTGTCTTTCATCGTTATCCGCCGAGATACGCCTTGCGCACTGCGTCGTCATGCAGCAGTTCCTGCGCGCTGGCGGAGGTGACGATTCTGCCGGTCTCCAGCACGTAGCCTCGGCTGGCGATGGAGAGGGCCATCTGCGCATTCTGCTCCACCAGCAGGATGGTGGTGCCCGCCCGGTTCAAATTCCGGATGATCTCGAAGATCTGCTCCACCAGCAGCGGCGCCAGCCCCATGGAAGGTTCGTCGAGCATCATCACCTTGGGCTTGGACATCAGCGCGCGGCCCATGGCCAGCATCTGCTGCTCACCGCCGGAGAGGGTACCCGCCACCTGGCGATAGCGCTCTTTCAGGCGGGGAAAGTGGGTGTAGACCTTCTCCAGAGACTCCGCGATACCGCCCGTCTGGGTGTAGGCGCCCATCTCCAAATTCTCCTGCACGGTGAGCTGGAGGAAGATGCGCCGCCCCTCCGGGCACAGGGCCAGACCGCGCGAGACAATCTTGTGCGCCGGGACGCCGAGCAAGCTCTTGCCCTCAAACTCCACGCTGCCCGTGCGCGGCTTGAGCAGTCCAGCCACCGTGTTGAGCGTGGTGGATTTTCCGGCGCCGTTGGCGCCGATGAGGGTGACGATCTCCCCCTCGTTCACCTCGAAGGAGATCCCCTTGATGGCATGGATGCTGCCGTAATAGACGTGGAGGTCTTCCACCTTCAGCATACTCATGTTGCTCACTCCTTCCGCTTGCCCAGATAGGCCTCGATGACCTCCGGGTTGGACTGGATCTCCTCAGGGGTGCCCTTGGCGATGATTCTGCCGTAGTTGAGCACCGCGATGCCCTCGCAGATCCCCATGACCAGGCTCATGTCGTGCTCGATGAGCATGATGGCGATCTTAAAGGTATCCCGGATCTTGCGGATGTTCTCCATCAGCTCCGCCGTCTCCGAGGGGTTCATGCCGGCCGCCGGCTCGTCGAGCAGCAGCAGCTTCGGCCGGGTAGCCAGGGCACGGACGATCTCCAGGCGGCGCTGCGCGCCGTAGGGGAGGGAGCCGGCGACGTGCCCGGCGAGGTCCTGCATCCCGAAGATGTCCAGCAGGTCCATCGCCTCGTCGTGGGCGGCCTTCTCCTCTTTCCAGTAGCGGGGCAGGCGGAAGATACCCTCCCACATGGTGTACTTCGTGTGGTTGTGCAGGCCGATCTTGACATTGTCCTCCACCGTCAGCTTGTCAAATAGGCGGATGTTCTGAAAGGTGCGGGCGATGCCGGCCTTGTTGACCTGAATCGTGTTCATCCCCGCCGTGTCGTGGCCGTCCAGCAGAATAGTACCGCGCGTCGGCTGATAGACCTTGGTCAGGAGGTTAAAGACGGTGGTCTTGCCCGCGCCGTTCGGGCCGATCAGGCCGGCGATCTCCGTCGGGGCGATGGTGAGGTTAAAGTTGTCCACGGCGGTCAGTCCGCCAAAGTCGATGCCCAGATTCCGGGCGTCCAGCACGGGCGTCTTGTTCAAATCGCGCTCCGGCACCAGGCCGGTGCTGGGGATGGGGACCATCTTGCTCACGGCCGCGCCCCTCCTTTCTTCTCCTGCATCCGCTCACGCACTCGCTCCGGAAGCTGGCGCAGCCACTCGTTGTTGGTCACCAGCATGACCAGAATCAGCACGATGGCGTAGACCAGCATGCGGTAGGTGTCAAACTCACGCAGCAGCTCAGGCAGGAGCGTGAGGACGGCGGCGGAGATAATCGAGCCCCAGATGTTGCCGATCCCGCCGAGAACGACGAAGACCAGCACCAGGATGGAGGTGTTGAAGTCAAAGGTAGAGGAGACCAGGGTGCTGAAGTTCAGACCGTAGAGCGCGCCCGCGCCGCCGGCCAGCGCCGCAGAGACGACAAAGGCCATCAGCTTATACTTCATCACGCTCAGGCCGGTCGCCTCAGCGGCGATGCGGTTGTCGCGGATCGCCATGATCGCCCGGCCGGAACGGCTGCGCATCAGGTTGAGCACGACAATCAGGGTGACCATGATGAGCAGATAGCCCGCCAGGAAGGTGGAGATCCGCGTGATGGTCGCGCCCTGGGCGCCCTTGATGATGGCGATGCCGTTCTCACTCAGGCCGAGGTTGTTGACGCTCTGCGTCCCGCTGATGTTGAAGATAATGTGCAGGCCGTTCTCGTCCCAGCCGACAATCAGGCAGTTGATGAGCTCCTTGATGATCTCGCCAAACGCCAGCGTCACGATGGCCAGGTAGTCGCCCCGCAGGCGCAGCACCGGCACGCCGACAATCACGCCTGCCAGCGCGGCGAAGATCACCCCCACCAGGATGGCCACCAGCAGCCGCGGTCCGCCGGCGGGGATGGCCTCCTGCAAGCTCTGCGCGGCGATCACGCCGGTAAACGCGCCCACGCTCATAAAGCCCGCGTGGCCCAGGCTCAGCTCGCCGGAGACGCCGACCACCAGGTTCAGCGAGACCGCCATGACGATATAGCAGCAGATGGGGACCAACTGTCCGGACAGGGAGTTGGAGAGCTGACCCTGCCCCTGCAGGACAAACATCACCAGGAAGACCACCGTCACACCGATATAGGTGAGAAAGTCGGTCCGCGTCGTCTTTTTGATGCCGCCAAGCCGCTGCAGCAGCGTGGGGGCCTGCGCATTTTGGTTCTGTCTCTGTTTCATCGCGCCCACCTCACACTTTCTCGGGCACATACTTGCCCAGCAGACCACTGGGTTTCACCAGCAGCACCACGATCAGCACGGCAAAGACGATGGAGTTGGCCAGGTTGGTGGAGATATACGCCTTGGCCATCGACTCGATAATGCCAAGCAGGATGCCGCCGAGGAATGCGCCGGGAATAGAACCGATGCCGCCGAAGACCGCGGCGGTGAAGGCCTTGATGCCGGGCATGGAGCCGGTGGTCGGCATCAGGGTCGGGTAGGACGAGCAGAGCAGCACGCCCGCGATCGCCGCCAGGCCGGAACCAATGGCAAACGTGAGGGAGATCGTCCGGTTCACGTTAATGCCCATCAGCTGGGCGGCCGCCCGGTCCTCCGAGCAGGCGCGCATCGCCTTGCCCAGCTTTGTGCGGCTGATGAACAGGGAGAGCACAATCATGATGACGATGCAGGCCAGAATGGTGACAATGGTCTCGTCCGAGATGGTCAGCCCGAACAGGCTGAGCGAGGGCAGCGTGACCACCGAGGTGAACACCTTCGGGTTGCTGGTCCAGAGCAGCTGCGCCGCGTTCTGAAGGAAGTAACTCACGCCAATGGCGGTGATCAGCACGGCCAGTGAGCCGGCCTGCCGCAGGGGCCTATAGGCCAGGCCCTCAATCACGACGCCGAGCACCGTGCAGACAATCACAGAGAGCAGGACCCCCACCGGCACCGGCAGCCCGAACTGACCGGTGGCAAAGAAGCAGATATACCCGCCCACCATAATGACGTCGCCGTGGGCAAAGTTGAGCATCTTGGCAATGCCGTACACCATGGTGTAGCCCAGGGCGATCAGCGCGTAGACGCTGCCCAGGCTGATGCCGCTGATCAGGTTGGATAAAAACAGGATCATACCGTTCAAACCTCTCTTTCTCTCAGGCTGAATCTGTACCCTCAGGGGGCAAGGGGCACCCATACCGGCCCCGGGGAGACTGCCCCTTATCCTCTGAGGGTAATGGGCCAAGGGCGGACAGGCGGGGATGGACTGCCCGCGCCTTTGGCCTGACAAGGCGCGGGCTGCTGGAGAGTATGCACCCTCCAGCAGCCTGCCTCATTGCATTACTGTGGTTGGTTTTTCGTCCGCATCAGGCGGCTACGTATTCACCGTTCTGGATGACATAGGCGGCCGGCTCCTTGGAGACCTCGCCGTTGGCAGACCAGGACAGCGTACCGGTGAGACCATCGACCGTAATCTCCGTCATCGCGGGGATCAGCGCCTCGCAGATGTCAGCGGCGGACATGTCAGCCGTCACGCCGGCCTGCTGAATGGCGGCATAGAGCGCGTACACCGCGTCATAGCCGTCAGCGGCGAACTGGTTCGGGGTCTCGCCATAGTTGGCCTCGTAGGTGGCCACGAAGTCGGCGGCGGCCTCGTCAGTGGCGGAGAACGGGGTCAGCAGCATGACGCCCTCGGCCAGGCTGGTGTCAAAGCCCTCCAGCGTCAGAATGCCGTCCATGCCGTCCACGCCGAAGAAGGTGGGCGCATAGCCCATGGAGTTGGCCTGGTTCAGGACAACAGAGGCGGGCGTATAGTAGATGGGCAGGAACAGCAGATCCACACCCGCGGCCTGCGCGGCGGCCAGCTGGACCGAGAAGTCGGTCTGAGTGTCCTCGGTAAAGGTCCACTCGCCGGCGATGGTCAGGCCCTTCTCACCGGCCTCGGCGACAAAGCTGTCGCGGATGCCCTGAGAGTAGGCATCGTCATTGCGGTACAGGATGCCGATGGTGCTGTCCGGCATATTCGCGGCAATGTAGTCCGCAGAGGCAAGGCCCTGGTTCGGGTCGGTGAAGCAGATCTGGAACATATTGTCCCGGCCGGCAGTCACGTCGGTAGAAGAGGCGGACGGAGTGAGGGCCAGCACGCGGTCAGCATACGCCTCGGCGGCAACCGCGATGGAGGGAGTCGTGGTGACCGGGCCGATCAGGGCCTGCATGCCCCAGTCGGTCAGAGCATGGTAGGCATTGACGGAAGTCTCCGCCTCGCCCACGTCGTCCTCTACCTGGAACTCAAACTGAATATCACCGCCAAGCGCGTTGATCTCATCCACAGCGATCTGAGCGCCGTTCATCGCGGCGTTGCCGTAGGTGGCGTTCGCGCCGGTCAGCGGGCCGATGCCGCCGATCTTGAAGGCGGTGCCGGTAGCGCCGGCGGTGTCACCGGTCTCCTCGGTCTGAGCCGCATCATCGGTCGTCTCCGTGTCCGTCGTGGCGGTGTCATCCGCAGTTCCCTCCGCGTCAGTGCCGGTATCGCCCGTACCGCCGCAAGCCACCAGAGCCAGCATCATAGCCAGCGCCAGCAGCAGAGCAAGAAACTTTTTCATTCTGGATTTCCTCCTTTAAAAGGTAAATTCCAAAATACTGCCATTCAGCCCCACCCGGTGAACCAGGTTACCCCATGGGAATCTGCCCGGCAATACTTTATGCTCATTATAGGTCATTTCTCAAAAATGTCAACAGCAAACTGTCTCTCCGGGTGATTTTGCACTAATTTTGCCGTTTCCGCCCGCTCTATCCCAATTTTTCATGACTTCTTTAGCAATTATTTACAATCAAGTTGACATTTTATATACAGGTTGACACTTTTTTACACGCTTTTCTCATGCAGGAGTCACCGAATACATGTCACTTTCACGAAAAAAGACGGCCACCTGAGTGACCGTCTTAGTGTGTTGGCACTACCAATTTTCCCGGGCCGTCTCCAGCCAAGTATCGTAGGCGCAGGTGAGCTTAACTGCCGTGTTCGGAATGGGAACGGGT
>DVJB01000070.1 GCA_018710845.1 Candidatus Onthomonas avicola | reverse complement strand
TTCAAAAAGCAGATTGCCGTCTGGAACAGAAAATATAACGCTTTCCCCATGCGCCCCCTCAATTGGAACTCTCCCAAACAGGCCCTCTTCGCTTTCCCTCTTCCTGTAACACATCATTGACAAACCTACACGGGACAAAATCTGCACTTTGAGAGCGCAAACCGGCCGGAGGAACCATCCCCCGGCCGGTTTGTCGAGTTTTGCAATCAGTCCGGCTGCTTGCCCATGAGCAGGACCATGACCGCCTTCTGCGCGTGCAGGCGGTTCTCCGCCTCCTCGAAGATCTCGCCGGCGTGCGCCTCGAAGACCTCGGCGGTGATCTCCTCGCCGCGATGGGCGGGCAGGCAGTGCTGCACCAGGCAGCCCGGCTTGGCCACCGCCATCAGCGCCGCGTTCACCTGGAATCCCTGGAAGTCGCGGATGCGCCGCGCGCGCTCCTCCTCCTGGCCCATGGAGGCCCAGACGTCGGTGAAGATAACGTCCGCCCCCTTTGCCGCTTCAAAGACGTCCGTCGTGAGGGTGAAGCGGCTGCCGCCGTCCACCGAGGCGGCGAAGTCGAGCACCTGCTGGTCCGGCTCGTAGCCCTTCGGGCAGGCCACCGCCACCTCCATGCCGACCTTGAGGCCGCCGACGATGAGGGAGTTTGCCATATTGTTGCCGTCGCCGATGAAGCAGAGCTTCAGCCCGTCCAGGTGGGCCAGGTGCTCGCGCACCGTCATCAGGTCGGCCAGCACCTGGCAGGGGTGGGCAAAGTCGGTCAGGCCGTTGATGACCGGAATGCTGGCATACTGGGCCAGCTTCTCCACCTCTTCCTGGCCGAAGGTGCGGATCATGATGCCGTCGCAGTAGCGGCTCAGGACGCGGGCGGTGTCCTCGATCGGCTCGCCGCGGCCGATCTGGCTCTCCTTGCCGGACAGGAAGAGGGCGTGGCCGCCGAGCTGGAACATGCCGGTCTCAAAGGAGACGCGGGTACGGGTGGAGTTCTTCTCAAAGATCATCGCCAGCGTCTTACCCTGCAGATAGGTATGGGGAATGCCGTGGCGCTGATTGTACTTGAGCTGGTCGGCCAGGTCGAGGATCTCCAGGATCTCCTCCCCGGTGAGGTCGAGCATCTTGAGCAGGTCTTTTTTCATCGGTCTTTTCACTCCTTTATCGTCTCAGCCGCAGAGGACTTCCCTCATGATGGCCAGGCCCTTGTCCATCTCCTCATAGGTGATGGTCAGCGGCGGCAGCAGCCGGATGGTATCTGTCCCGGCGGTGAGCACCAGCAGACCCCGGGAGATCATCTCGGCGGCCAGCTCCTTGTGGCTCTTCCCGTGGACGCCGATACCGATCATCAGGCCCATTCCCCGCGTGCCGTCCACCAGCGGGGCGTTCCAGTGCTCGATCTGCCCGCGCAGGTAGGCCCCCTTGGCCTTGATCTTCTCCATCTGCGCGTCGTCCAAGATGTCGAGCACGGCGAGGGCCGCGGCGGCGGAGACGGGATTGCCGCCGAAGGTGGTCGCGTGTGTCCCCGGACCGAGGACGCTGCGGCACTTCTCCGAGGCGAGCACGCCGCTCATCGGCAGGCCCCCGGCGATGCCCTTGGCGAAGGTGAGCGCGTCCGGCTCGACGCCGTACTGCTGGAAGCAGAAGAGCGAGCCGGTCCGGCCGATGCCGGTCTGCACCTCGTCGATCAGCAGCAGCCAGTCGCGCTGGCGGCAGTACTGGGCGAGGGCCTGGACGTAGCCGCGGTCCATCGGGTAGACCCCGCCCTCGCCCTGGATCAGCTCGAGCAGGACGGCGCACACGTCCTCCCCCTGGCCGCGCAGGGCGTCCAGGTCCCCGGCGGGCAGATAGCGGAAGCCCTCGGTGAACGGGAAGAAATAGTTGTGGAACACGTCCTGGCCGGTGGCGGCCAGGGTGGTGATGGTCCGGCCGTGGAAGGAGTTGCGCAGGGTCAGCACGGTACTGCGGCCGGGTCCGTACTTGTCAAAGCTGTACTTGCGCGCCAGCTTCAAAATGCCCTCGTTGGCCTCCGCGCCGGAGTTGGAGAAGAAGGCGCAGGCCATCCCGCTGCGGCGGCAGAGCCGCTCGGCCAGCTCGGCATAGGGCTGGGAATAGTAGAGATTGGAGGTGTGGGCCAGCTTCTTGGCCTGCGTGGTCACCGCCTCCACCCAGTGCGGGTTACCGTAGCCGACGGAGTTGACGCCGATGCCGCTGGCAAAGTCGATATACTCCTCCCCGTCCAGGCCGTAGAGGGTGGCGCCCTCGCCGTGGTCCAGTCCCACGTCGAAGCGGCCGTAGGTCTGCATGGTATAGCTCTGATCCAGAGCCTTCAGTTGGGCAAAGGTCATACAAGATCACTCCTGTTCCATATAGTCCGCCCGGACGGCCGCGTAGAGCTCCATGTCGAGCACGCGGCCGGCCTTGACCGCGTTGGCACGCAGGGTGCCCTCGTGGCGGTAACCCGCCTTCTCCAGCACGCGGCGGGAGGCGCAGTTGCCGGAAAAGGGCTCGGCGTAGACGCGCAGCAGGTCGGTGTGCGAGAACACCCACGCCGTCATCTGCCGCACCGCCTCCGTGGCGATGCCCCTGTGCCAGTACGGCTCGGCGAGGTAGTAGCCCAGCTCGCCGGTGCGGCGATGGATATTCCCACCGCGCGTGACGGCGATGCTGCCCACCGCGCGGCCGTCCGCGTCGATGGCGAAGGCGTAGTGCTCCGGATGGGCGGCATAGGCGATATAGTCCAGCGCGTCCGCCTCGGTATAGGGCAGCGGCAGCCCATCGCGGAGATTGGCCTGTACCCTGGGGTTCCCGATCGCCGCGGCCAGATCCGCCGCGTCATCGGTGCGCCAGGGACGCAGGGTGACAGTCATCCTCCCCGCCTCCTCACAGCAGCATGGTGCCGATGCCGCGGTCGGAGAGCATCTCGATGAGGATCGAGTGCGGGATGCGCCCGTCGAGGATATGGCTGCGCTTGACGCCGGAGCGGACCGCCTCCACGCAGCACTCCACCTTGGGGATCATGCCGCCCTGGATGACGCCCGACTTCTTGAGCATGGGCACATCGGACATATGGACGACGTGGATGAGCGTATTCTCGTCCTTCGGGTCGCGCAGCAGGCCGCGCACATCGGTGAGGAGAATCAGCTTCTCCGCCTTGAGCGCGATGGCCAGCTTGGCCGCGGCGGTGTCGGCGTTTATGTTGTAGGCGGTGACGGCGTCGCGGCCCTGCGCGACGGTGGAGATGACGGGGATATAGCCGTTATCCAGCATATCCTCCACCACCTTGGGGTTGACCTGGACGATCTCCCCCACCAGGCCGTACTTCCGGTCCTTTACCTGGGCCTCAAAGAGGGCGGCGTCCATGCCGCCCAGGCCGATCGCCCGGCCCCCCATCCGGTTGAGGGTGGCCACCAAGTTCTTGTTCACCCGGCCGCAGAGCACCTGCTGGACGATGTCCACCGTCTCCGCGTCGGTGTAGCGCAGGCCGTCGACAAATTGGGACTGCTTGCCGATCTTGGTGAGCATCTCGTTGATCTCCGGCCCGCCGCCGTGGACCACCACGACGCGGATGCCGACCAAGCTGAGCAGGATAATATCGCTCATCACGGCGTGGCGCAGATCGTCGGAGATCATGGCGTTGCCGCCGTACTTGACCACGACCGTCTTCCCGCTGTACTTTTGAATATAGGGCAGGGCCTCGACCAGAATCTGGGCCCGCTCCACATGGCTGTAAGGCATGGCGCCTCTCTCCTCTCGCGGCGGCTCAGCTGCGGTAGTCGCCGTTGATTTTCACATAGTCATACGTCAGGTCGCAGCCCCAGCAGGTCGCCTCCCCGGCGCCCTCGCGCAGCGCGATGTCGATGACGACCTCCTCCTGGCTGAGGACGGCCTTGGCCAGCGCCTCGTCAAAGGGGAGGGCGCTGCCACTCTGGCAGACCTCCACCGCGCCGGCGGAGGAGCGGAAGGTGACGTCCACCTGCTCGGGATCAAAGGGCGCCCCGGAATAGCCCATCGCGCACAGCACGCGGCCCCAGTTGGCGTCCGCGCCGAACATGGCCGCCTTGACCAGGGAGGAGCCGACGACCGCGCGCGCCAGGCGCTCGGCCTTCGCCTCGTCCGAGGCGCCGCGGACGGTGCAGGTGACCAGGCGGGTCGCCCCCTCGCCGTCGCCCGCCATCTTGCGCGCCAGGTCGGTGCACACGGCCATGAGCGCCGAGCGCAGGCAGCGGTAGTCCTCCCCCGCCCAGTCGATCAGCGCGTTGTCCGCCATGCCGTTGGCCAGGACGAGGAAGGTGTCGTTCGTGGAGGTGTCCCCGTCCACGGTAACGCGGTTGAAAGTGCGCGGCACGACCTCATGCACCATCTGGCTGAGCATATGCGGCGTGATGGCCGCGTCGGTGGTGACGAAGGAGAGCATCGTGCCCATATTCGGGTGAATCATGCCAGAGCCCTTGGCGATACCGCCCACGCGGACCGTCTTGCCGCCGATCTCCACCTCGTAGGCGATCGTCTTCTCGCGGGTATCCGTGGTCATGATGGCGTGCGCCGCGTCGTCCGAGGCGTAGGGCTCCCCGCTCAGGCGGGAGACCAGCTCGGGCATCGCCTGCAAAATGGCGGCGATATTCAGCTCCTGGCCGATCACACCGGTGGAGGCCACGGCGAAGTCCTCCGGGATCAGGCCAGTCTCCTCCGCGGCGGCGGCGCACATCTCCACGGCGTGGAGGCGGCTGTTGGGCGCGCAGGCGTTGGCGTTGCCGGAGTTGGCGATGATGCCGCGGCAGCTGCCGCCGGCAATGTGGCCCATCGTGACATAGATGGGCGCGGCCTTGACCTGGTTGGTGGTAAACATGCCGGCCACGGCGCAGGGCACGTCGGAGAGGATCATCGCCAGATCCTTCTTCCCACCCTGCGCGCCCGTGCCGAGGGGCAGCTCTGTGGCCTTGACGCCGGCGCGGATGCCGGCGGCCCGGAATCCCTTGGCGGCGACCACGCCGCCGGAAATCTCTCTCATTTGCTTCGCTTCCTTCCTGATGGCTCAGCGGTCCCACTTGATCTCGACGGAGGCGGCCCGGAGCGTGAAATAGAAGTACTCCCCCTGCCCGCGTCTGAGCAGGGCGTGGCACTCAAAGCCGCCGCCCGGCACGGGGTAGAGCTCCTCGGCGAGCCACTGGGCCCCGACAAGCTCCTCCTCCTGCTCGAGCACCTCGGCGGAGCGGTAGAGGACGGCGCAGGCCTCCGCGCCCTCGTAATTCCCCTCGCGCAGCCGGAGCTCCAGGTCCGCGCCGGTCCACGCCAGGCCGGTCACCGACCAGTCGGAAAACCCGTACTCCTCCAGCAGCTCGGGCGGGTAACGGCGCTCCTTCCGGTCGAGGTACTCATTATAGTCGCGGTTGGCCTGCTCCACCTTCGCCTCATTCCGGCGGCAGAAGCGGGTGATGGCGCGTTTGACCTCGCGCGTGCTCTCCCCCAGGGCGAGCACACGGATGTCCGCCACCTGGTCCAAAATCTCCTGCGGGAGGATGGCGGAGAGCTCCGCCATTCTCTCCTCCCACTCGGCGCGGAAGGACGCCTCGATCTCCTCCGGGGTGCGCTCCCGCCGCAGCGCGGCGAGCAGGGCGCGCTTTTTCGCCTGGCGGTGTTCCTCCAGGCGGCGGTACTCCTCCTCCCCCATCTCCTCGGAGACGGGGTGGAGGTTCCCCTCCTCGTCCATTGTCTCCAGCGGGCCGTCAAAGGCACCGCCGAGCAGCTCCTCGTCCGACATGGCCAAGCGCTCACTCTGGCCGCGCAGGCGCTCGGAGAGCTTCTCCTGGTAGAGCTTGCGGAAATAGTCCTCGCTGCGCCGCTTGGCGGAGGGGGACGGCGTCAGATCGTAGTGGTAGCCGCAGCGCTCACAGAGGACCGCCCACTCTTTCGTGAAATACTTCATAATTGCCGCCCTCCTCAGAGCAGCCCGGCCGTCTCGTCAAAGCCGAGCATCAGGTTCATATTCTGCACCGCCGCACCGGAGGCGCCCTTGCCCAGATTGTCAAACAGGGCGGTAACAGTGGTCTGCGCCTCGTGGCCGCAGACGATCAGGTCGAGGTAGTTGGTCCCCGCCAGCTCGTTGGCGTAGATCACGGGCTCCGAGCCGCCGAAGGGGGCGACGCGGACAAAGGTCTCCCCCGCGTAGTACTCTGCGAGGCGGCTGTGGATCTCCCGGGCGTCCGGCCGGCCGGTCAGAAGATCGTTGTGCAGCAGGATGGTGGTCGCCATCCCCTGCGGGTAGTCCCCCACCACCGGGGAGAAGACAGGCGGGCGCGTCAGGCCGCAGACCGCCGCCATCTCCGGCAGGTGCTTGTGGCGCAGGGCGGTGCCGTAGATGCGGCAGGAGTCCAGACGCCCGTCACGCGCCGGGTCCTCATACTCGGCGATCATGCTCTTTCCCCCGCCGGTGTAGCCGGTGAGGGAGTAACAGGCGAGCGGGTAATCCGGCGGCAGAATGCCGAGGCGGACGAGCGGATAGACCGAGGCGATCAGGCCGGAGGCGTGGCAGCCGGGGTTGGCCACCCGGCGGGAGGCGGCGATCGCCGCGCGCCGTTCCAGCGAGAGCTCGGGAAAGCCGTAGTCCCAGCCGGGTGCGGTGCGGTGAGCGGTGGAGGCGTCAATGATGCGGGTGGCCGGGTTCTCTACCAGGCTGGCCGCCTCTCGCGCGGCCGCATCCGGGAGGCAGAGGAAGGCGAGGTCCGCCGCGTTGAGCAGGCGGCGGCGCTCCTCCCGGTCCTTGCGCTTTTCCGGGTCGATGATCAGCAGCTCGATATCCGTCCGCCCGGCCAGGCGCTCGTGAATCTGCAGGCCGGTGGTGCCGGCCTGGCCGTCGATATAGACCTTTGGCTTATGCATCCTTCCCGCGCTCCTCCACAAAGGCGGCGATCCGGTCGATCTGCCGCGCGACCTCCTCCTGGGCGGGGCCGCCCACCGTCTTGCGCTGGCTCACGCAGGTGTGCAGGGAGATGGCGTCGTACACGTCCTCGTCAAAGACCGGGCTCATCTCGCGCAGCTCGTCCAGCGAGAGCTCGTCCAGGGCGCGGCCCTGGGCGATGCAGTGGTTGACCAGGCGGCCGGTGATGGTGTACGCGTCGCGGAAGGGCACACCCTTCTTGGCAAGGTAGTCGGCGCAGTCGGTGGCGTTGATAAAGCCGCCGGAGGCCGCGCGGGCCATGTTCTCCGCCCGGACGGTCATGGTGTCGATCATCGCCGTGAAGACGGGCAGGCACATCTTCACCGTGTCAATCGCGTCAAAGACGCACTCCTTGTCCTCCTGCATGTCCTTGTTGTAGGCCAGGGGGATGCCTTTCATCACGGTGAGCAGGGTGACCAGGCTGCCGTAGACCCGGCCGGTCTTGCCGCGCACCAGCTCGGCCACGTCAGGGTTCTTCTTCTGCGGCATGATGGACGAGCCGGTGGAATAGGCGTCGTCCAGGGTGATGAACTGGAACTCCCAGGAGCACCAGAGGATGATCTCCTCCGAGAAGCGGGAGAGGTGCATCATCAGGATGGAGCAGGCGGAGAGCAGCTCGATGGCAAAGTCGCGGTCGGAGACGGAGTCGAGGGAGTTATCCGTCGGCCGGGCAAAGCCGAGCAGCTCCGCCGTGCGCGCGCGGTTGAGCGGATGCGTCGAACCGGCCAACGCGCCCGCGCCGAGGGGGCACTCGTCCAGGCGCTCCAGGCAGTCCTCCAGGCGGGTGATGTCGCGCCGGAACATGTTCGCGTAGGCCATCAGATGGTGGGCAAAGGTGACCGGCTGGGCGCGCTGGAGGTGGGTGTAGCCCGGCATGACGGTGGTGAGGTTCTCCCGCGCGCGGCGCAGCAGCACCCGCTCCAGGTCAAGCAGCAGGGAGATGAGCTTGCCCGCCTCCTCGCGCACGTACATCCGGAAGTCGAGGGCCACCTGGTCGTTGCGGCTGCGGCCGGTGTGCAGGCGCTTGCCCGCCGCGCCGATGCGCTCAGTGAGCAGGCTCTCGATGTTCATATGGATGTCCTCGTTGTCCACCGAGAAGGCCACCTTGCCCGCCTCGATGTCGGCCAGGATACCGCGCAGGCCGTCCACAATCTGCGCCGCCTCCTGGGGGCTGATGATGCCCTGCTCGCCGAGCATGGTCGCGTGGGCGATGGAGCCGGCGATGTCCTCGCGGTACATCCGCGCGTCAAAGCCGATGGATGAGTTAAAATCGTCGACCAGGGTATCCGTCTCCTTGTCAAAGCGGCCGCCCCAGAGTTTCATAGTATCCCTCCCAAAACAGGCGCCCGGCGCACGGGCGCGAAAGCGGACAGTGCAGAATGCGAAGTGCGGGCCAAGGCCCCCCTGCGCATTCTGCACAAAATGGAATGTTACGCCGCTGTCAGTTCAGCTTGCCCTGTGCCCGGAGCGCCTGCACCTTGGTGGGCAGGCCCCAGAGGTTGATGAAGCCCTCGGCGTCCTTCTGGTTGTAGTTGGACTCGTCAAAGGTGGCCAGATCCTCGGAGTACAGGCTGCACGGGGAGGTCATGCCGGCCGGGATGATGTTGCCCTTGTAGAGCTTCATCTTCACGGTGCCGGTGACATACTCCTGCGTCTTGTCGGCAAAGGCGGACAGCGCCTCGCGCAGGGGGCTGAACCACTTGCCGTTGTAGACCAGGTCGGCAAAGTCCACCGCGAGCTTCTGCTTGAGGTGGAGGGTGTCCTTGTCCACCGTGATCATCTCCAGCTGCTCGTGCGCGGCGTAGAGGATGGTGCCGCCCGGCGTCTCATACACGCCGCGGTCCTTCATGCCGACCAGGCGGTTTTCCACGATGTCGATGATGCCGATGCCGTTGGCCCCGCCGAGCACGTTGAGCTTGCGGATGATGTCCGAGGCCTTCATGCGCTCGCCGTCGATGGCCACCGGAACGCCCTTTTCAAACTCCAGCGTGACATAGGTGGGCTCGTCTGGCGCCTGGTAGGGGGAGACGCCCATCTCCAGGAAGCCGGGCTTGTCCAGATTGGGCTCGTTGGAGGGGTCCTCCAGGTCCAGACCCTCGTGAGACAGGTGCCAGAGGTTCTTGTCCTTGGAGTAGTTGGTCTCCCGGCTGATCTTCAGCGGGACGTTGTGCGCCTCGGCGTAGTCGATCTCCTCATCCCGCGAGACGATGTCCCATTCCCGCCAGGGGGCGATGATCTTCATATCGGGGCAGAAGTGCTTGATCGCCAGCTCAAAGCGGACCTGGTCGTTGCCCTTGCCGGTGCAGCCGTGGCAGATGGCGTCCGCGCCCTCGGCGATGGCGATCTCACACAGGCTCTTGGCAATGATGGGGCGAGCAAAGGCGGTGCCGAGCAGATAGGTCTCGTACTTGGCGCCCATCTTCATGGAGGGGATGATGACGTCGTCCACCATCTCGTCCGTCAGGTCGGCCACGATCAGCTTGGACGCGCCGGTCTTGAGGGCCTTTTCCTCCAGCCCCTCCAGCTCGTCGGCCTGGCCCACGTCGCCGGAGACGGCGATGATCTCGGGGTTGCCGTAGTTCTCTTTCAGCCAGGGGATAATGATAGAGGTATCCAGGCCGCCGGAATAGGCCAGGACCACTTTTTTAATCTCGCTCATATTGAACAGCCTCCTATCGGGCCGGCGCGCGGCGCGCCGTATCTTTTGTCGTGGAATATCCTATCACTTCGGGCGGAAAAAAGCAAGCCCCAATTTGCATAAACTTTCGTCTTTTCCCCGTCTCATCCTGTATAAAATCCATTTTAATGAATATATATGCATTTCAAATCTGTATATCATAATATTTATGCAGTCCAGTGCTGCTCCTGAGCGCTCAGACTGAACATTCTGCCGAAAAACCGGCGCCGCGGCGCGCTCCGTTTAGGGGTTTGCACAAATTTGGGATGCACGCCACCCGCCGGGCCGAAAAGAGATGCGCGCCCCGCTCAGAGGCGCGCGATCTCCTCGAAGAGGGCCTCGACCAGCTCCGACTCCGGGATGTGCTGGCGGATGACCTCCCCGTGGCGGAAGAGGATGCCCTCCCCGTCCCCGCCGGCGATGCCGACGTCGGCGGCGGAGGCCTCGCCCGGGCCGTTGACCACGCAGCCCATCACTGCGACGGTGATTGGCTTGTCCACCGACCGGAGGCGGCGCTCCACCTCGTTGGCCATCGGGATGAGGTCAATGCGGGTGCGCCCGCAGGTGGGACAGGAGATCAGGTTGGGCCCGTCCTGCCGGAGGCCGGCGGCCTGCAGGATGCGTTTGGCCGCGACGATCTCCTCACACGGGTCCGCCGTCAGGGTAACGCGGAAGGTGTCCCCGATCCCCTGGGCGAGCAGACCGCCGATGCCGATGGCGGACTTGATGAGGCCCATCGTGGGGGTACCTGCCTCGGTGACGCCGAGGTGGAGTGGGTAGTCGCTGCGCTCGCTCATCAGCCGGTAGGCCGCCATGGTGACCGGCACACTGGAAGATTTGAGGGAGACGCAGATGTCGTCAAAGTCGAACTCGTTGAGCAGGCGGATGTGCCCGAACGCGGACTCCACCAGCGCCTCCGGGCAGACCTTGCCGTATTTCGCCAGCAGCGGCCGCTCCAGGCTGCCGCCGTTGACGCCGATGCGGATGGGAATCCCCCTCTGCCGGCAGGCGTCCGCCACCGCCTTGACGCGGTCCTTGCCGCCGATGTTGCCCGGATTGATGCGCACCTTGTCCGCCCCGGCGGCGATCGCCTCGAGGGCGAGCTTGTAGTTAAAGTGGATATCCACCACCAGCGGGATGGAGATGCGCTCCCGGATGGCGCCGATGGCGTGGGCCGCGGCCATGTCGGGCACGGCGACGCGGACAATCTCGCACCCGGCCGCCTCCAGGCGGTGGATCTGGGCGACGGTAGCCTCCACGTCGTGGGTGGGCGTGGAGCACATAGACTGGATGGACACCGGCGCGCCGCCGCCGACCGGGACATTGCCCACTATAATCTGCTTGGTCATCTCGTCTGTCTCTCCTTTTCCGGTCCGGCGTGGGTCAGCGGACCGGGGTGTAATCGAGCCGGGAGACCTCGTCCGTCGCCTCCAGCTTGAAGATGACGGGGCGCAGGCCGTCGTTGCAGCTGCAGATGGCGACGCCCGGCTGGCGAATCCAGTCGCCGAAGTAGAAGGTATCCCGCCCCGCGCCGTGGGCCAGGGTAAAGACGTACTGATAGATCGCCTTCCACGCCTCGTCACAGAGGCCCTCGGGCTTTGCGTAGTCGGCGTAGAACACCTGACCGGCGCGCAGCATCGGGCAGGCGCCGAGACCCTCCACGCCGTACTGCGCGGCGAGCTCCTCGTCCAGCGTGGTCTTCAGAACTGTGATTTTGACCTTGTTCATCTCGTTCCTCCGTCCGTAAATCATGTGACAATCTTATACACGTCGTTCACGGCGACCGCCACCATGAGCAGCAGCAGGAGCACCAGCCCGGCGAAGTGGACCGCGCCCTCCAACCGCTCCGGTATTCTCCGGCGCAGCACCAGGCCGCACAGTCCGTTGAGCAGCAGGAAGAAGACCCGCCCGCCGTCCAGCGCGGGGATGGGCAGCAGGTTCATCACCGCGAGGTTCACCGCGATAAAGGCGGAGAAATAGAGGATATTCTCCAGCGCCGCAAGGATGGAGGGAGACTGCTGGCCCACCTCGCTCATCACCTGGACAATGCCCACCGGTCCGGAGAGGTCGTTGAAGCCGGCCGCGCCGGTCAGCAGCATCTCCAGGCTCCAGAAGACGGTGCGCACAAAGTTGACCGTGGAGTAGCAGCCCAGGCGGAGACGGTCGAGTATGCCCGCCTCCCGGACGGAAAACTGCAGGCCGTACATCATCGCGGTCTGGCCGTTCACCTCATACTCGCGCAGGGTGAGCGGCAGATCCTCCAGGACGATGGTCTCTCCGTCCCGACGGATGGTGAGGTCCACCGGCTCATCGCCAGCGAGCGTCATCAGGGTGGAGATATCGCTCGTGAGCAGGACGCGGCGGCCGTTGATGGCGACGATCTCGTCCCCCTCCATCAGGTACTCCTCCCCCTGGAGCGGGAACCCGTCCAGAAAGCCGGCCAGCTCGGTCGTGGTATAGCTGGTGACCGAGCTGTAGAGGCACAGGACGATGATCAGCCCGGCCAGGAAGTTGAATCCCGCCCCAGCGATCAGGATGAGAAAGCGCTTCCAGCCCGCGGCGCGGGAGAAGGCGCGCTCGTCCTCGCTCTCCTCGTCCTCCCCTTCCATGGCGCAGAATCCGCCTATGGGCAGCAGGCGCAGGCTGTACTGCGTCTCCCCCCGCTGCTTGTGCAGCAGGAGGGGCCCCATGCCGATGGAAAACTCGTTGACCCGCACGCCGCAGGCCTTGGCCACGATAAAGTGGCCGAACTCGTGGATGGCGATCAGCAGTCCGAAGATGAGAATGCACAGTATGATATACATATCCGAATTTGACCTCCAGGGAGATGGATACCGCTCAGTTCCGGCGCGCGAAGTGTGCCGCGACCGACGCGCGCGCGGCGGCGTCCGCCTCGAGCACCTGCTCCAGCGTGTCCGCCGGGCCGGCCGGCACGTCCTCCAGCGCGGCGGCGACCAGGTCGGCAATCTCCAGGAAGCGGATCTGGTCGCACAGGAAGCGTCCGACCGCCGCCTCGTTGGCGCCGTTGAGCACGGCACAGCGGTTGCCCGGCTGCCGGGCCGCCTCCAGCGCCAGGGAGAGGCAGCGGAAGGTCTCATAGTCCGGCTCGGCGAAGGTGAGCGGCGGGCAGTGCAGCAGGTCGAGCTCCCCCGCCACCGCGGCGGCGCGGTGCGGCCAGGTGAGCGCGTACTCGATCGGCAGGCGCATGTCCGGCACGCCGAGCTGGGCGAGCACCGCGTTATCACAGTATTCCACCATCGAGTGGATAATGCTCTGGCGGTGGACGGTGATGGAGATCTTTTCCGGCGGCATGTCGTACAGACGCATCGCCTCGATAAACTCCAGCCCCTTGTTCATCAGCGTGGCGGAGTCCACCGTGATCTTCGCGCCCATCGACCAGTTCGGATGGCGCAGTGCGTCGGCGCGGGTGACACCGGCCAGCTCCGCCCGGGTTTTGCCGAAGAACGGTCCGCCCGAGGCGGTGAGAATCAGGCGCTTGACCTCCCCGCGGTCGCGGTTGCACTCCAGGCACTGGAAGAGCGCGGAGTGCTCCGAGTCCACCGGGATGATCTCCGCCCCGCAGGCGCGGGCCGTGCGCATGACCAGTTCGCCGGCGCAGACCAGCGTCTCCTTGTTGGCCAGGGCGATGCGCTTTTTCGCCTCAATGGCCGCCAGGGTGGGCCGCAGGCCGATCATGCCGACGACGGAGGTGATGACGGTGTCCGCCTCGGGCAGCGTGGCTGCCTCGATCAGGCCGTCCATCCCGGAGGCGACGCGGATCTCCGTGTCCGCCAGGCGGAGCTTCAGCTCGCGGGCGGCCTCCTCGTCATAGGCCACGGCGAGGGTGGGGTGAAAGCGCCGGGCCTGCTCCTCCAGCAGGTCCACGCTGGAATTGGCGCTGATGGCCGCCACCGACATGCCGCAGGCGGCAATCACGTCCAGCGACTGCCGCCCGATCGACCCGGTGGAGCCCAGCAGAGAAATGGTGGGCACAGAAAACACCTTTCCTTTTTGTCAATGACACCTCAGGTAAAATAGAAAAACGGGAGCAGCGAGACCATCACCGTCGTCAGCGGCGCACAGAAGATCACGCTGTCAAACCGGTCGAGCACACCGCCGTGCGCCAGAAAGATGTGGCCGTAATCCTTGATGTCAAACTGTCGTTTGATATAGGAAAAGGCCAGATCGCCGAACTGGCTGACGGCGCTGCCGAGCACGCCGTAGAGGGCGAGCACGGGCACGTTGGGCGCCACGCCGGTGAGGGCCTGCACCACGTAGCCGTAGATCACACAGGCCAGCACCGAGCCGAGGAAGCCGCCGATGGAGCCCTCAATCGTCTTGTGCGGTGAGAGGACAGGGGCCAGCTTGTGCCTGCCGAACAGGATCCCGGTAAACAGGGCCGTCCCGTCGCTGCAAAACGCGGAGACGAAGGGCAGCAGGATCAAAAATTTGTCGTTCTCCATGTCGGAGATCATCAAAAATGAGGAGAGAAAGGCGGGGATCAGCACACCCGCCAGCAGGCAGGCGCCGATATGTCCCAGGGTCACCGTCTCCCCGCTGGCAAAGGCACAGGAGAACAGAAACATCAGAAACAGCAGCAGCGCGCCGAGAGCCACTGCCTGGCTGGCCCCAAAGTAAAACCACAGCGGGACCAGGAAAGCCAGCGCAATGGTGGCAGCGAGCATAGCCCGCCGCTGCAGGTATCCGGTGCTGCCCAGCAGCTCAAAGACGGCGATGGCGGACAGCAGGCCGATCACCATGGCAAGACCGATCGTCGGACAGAACAGCAGCAGAAACAGCAGCAGCGGAATTCCAATCACGGCCACCAAAATCCGGCTTATCATGTCAGACACCTCCAAAGCGGCGAGAGCGTTTTTGATAGGACGCGAGCGCCCGGTGCAGCTCCTCTTTGGAGAAGTCCGGCCAGAGCACATCGGTAAAGTAATACTCCGAATAGGCCGACTGCCAGAGCAGGAAGTTGGAGGTCCGAATCTCCCCGCTCGGGCGGATAATCAGGTCCGGGTCGGGCACGCCGGCGGAGTAGAGCTGGGCGGAGATGTCCGCCTCGGTGATCGTGTCCGGATCCCGCTCCCCTGCGGCGCACGCGCGCGCCAGGGCGCGGACCGCCCGGGTGATCTCGTCCCGGCCGCCGTAGTTGAGGCAGATATTGGCCTGCGCCTTGCTGTAGCGCATGGAGGCGTTGTGCGCCCGCTCGCACAGCGCGCGCAGCTCCGGCGTGAGCGTGGAGAGATCTCCGAAGAAATTGATGCGAATCTGATTGCGCTCCATGTCCGCCAGCGCCTCGGTCAGGTAATTGCCGAGCAGACTCATAATGGCGCGCACCTCTTCCGGCGGCCGTTTCCAGTTTTCGGTGGAAAAGGCGTAGACGGTCAGGTATTCAATCCCGATCTCCTTACAATACGTGGCAATGGTCCGGAACGTCTCCGCCCCGGCGGCATGGCCGGCCGTGCGCGGCAGGCCGCGCTGCTTGGCCCAGCGGCCGTTCCCGTCCATGATGATGGCGATGTGCCTGGGCAGGCTGCTCCAGTCCACCTCGTCGTTCGTTTTGGGGGATTTGCGAAAAAATGGCATGACATCCCGTCCCATCTGCTCTTCGGGCCGCGGCAGGCGCCTGCCCGAGATTTTCCCTCCGATCGCGTGCGGAGGCTTGGTTCAGCGCCGTGCGCCCGCCGGGTCATCCGCTGGATGCCCGACGGCACAGGGCCGCGCCGCTCAGACGCTCATCAGTTCCTTTTCCTTCGCGGCGGTCAGCGTGTCGATCTTCTTGCAGTAGTCGTCGGTGAGCTTTTGGACCTCCTTCTCCAGGTCCTTGACGTCGTCCTCGGTCAGCTCACCCTTCTTCTTCATCGCCTTGACCTTATCCATCGTGTCGCGGCGGATATTTCGGATGGCCACCTTGCCGCTCTCCCCGTACTTGCGCACCTGACGGGTCAGGTCGCGCCGGCGCTCCTCCGTCAGCTGCGGGAAGGTCAGCCGGATCAGCCGGCCGTCGTTTTGCGGGTTGATGCCGAGGTCGGAGGTGTTGATCGCCTTCTCAATCGCGCGCAGCAGGCTGGAGTCCCACGGCTGGATGGTCAGCTGCCGGGGGTCGGGCGAGGCGATGGCCGCCACCTGGTTGATCGGGGTGGGTGTGCCGTAATACTCCACGGTGATCCGGTCGAGCACCTGCGCGTTGGCGCGGCCGGCGCGGACGGAGCCGAAGTCGGACGATACGGATTCGATCGTCTTCTTCATGCGCCCTTCTGCTGTCTTTGTCATCTCATGCATAGTCGGTCCTGCCTCCTCTGTTAATTCATCAATGTGCCGATCTTCTCCCCCAGAATGGCCCGCTTGATATTATACGGGTCCTTCAGGGCGAAGAGAAGCACAGGGATTTTATTGTCCATGGAAAGAGAGGTCGCGGTGAAATCCATCACGCCCAGATGCTGCGCGAGCACCTCGTCGTAGCTGATCGCGTCATATTTGACCGCCTCGGGGTCGAGATGGGGGTCGGCGGTATACACGCCGTCGATATTTTTGGCCAGCAAAATGACCTCCGCGTCGATCTCCGCCGCGCGCAGCACGGCGCCGGTATCGGTGGAGAAGAAGGGATTGCCCGTGCCGCAGCCAAAGATGACCACACGGCCCTTTTCCAGATGGCGGATCGCCCGGGAGCGGATGTAGGGCTCGGCGATCTGCTTCATCTCGATAGCGGTCTGGACGCGGACTTCCACCTGCTTCTGCTCGAGCACGTCCGCGATCGCCAGGGCGTTGATCACGGTCGCCAGCATGCCCATATGGTCGGCGCGCACGCGGACCATCGCGTCTCCCCCGTCCTTCTTGCCGCGCCAGAAGTTGCCGCCGCCGACGACGATGCCCACCTGCACGCCCATGTCGACGCACTCCTTGATGACGTCGCACACCTGGCCGATGACGTGGAAGTCCAGTCCGCGGGACTGATCGCCCGCCAACGCCTCGCCGCTGATCTTGAGCAGCACCCGCTTATATTTCGGCTGATCCATGCTTTCTCCTCCGCTGTCTTCAGTTTTGAGCACAGCTGCCGCTGTGCGTTTGGTCTATTTTAATCCATTTTGCCCGCTTTGCATAGGGGGTTCGGAAAGTTTTTACAATTTCGCGCGCCCGCTTTCCCCCTCCCGGTCCGCCGCGCCTCCTTCTGTCCGTCAAAATTGCCCAAAAACCGAAAGAAAATACTTCCTTTCTCTTTTTGCCCGTGCTATAATAAAAAATAATTTTCGCAGGGTCAAAGGATTTCCCCGCCCGCACAGTCGAATCCGGTCGGATGATTTGCCTGTGCATCGTGCCCGGCCGGCATCCTGCGCAAAGACGGTGATCGCTTGAAACAGCCTGCCCCCTCCCATCTCTCCCCGGAGGATACCGGACGCCGGGCGCTGCTGCCGCGTCTGCTCGGCGGCGCGCTTGCCCTGTGTGCGATCGGCACACTTTCCTTCTTTCTGTGGTTCGCCCTCTCCTTCCCCACCCAGACGGCAGAGGCGCCGCCTGAGACCCCGACGCAGGAAGCCGAGGTCTCCGGCATGGACGACGCGCTCGCCCGCTCTCAGGCAGAGCTGCTCGCCCGCGCGGCGACAGAGCAGGTCCCCCCGGTGCTCGATGAGCTGGACTGGGTGACGGTGGACCTGATCCCCGTCAACGAGTACTCCCGTCCGGGCGACCTGCTCGAGGGGGTCAACGCCATTGTCGTCCACTACACCGGCAACCCCGGCACCACCGCCGAGCAGCACCAGAGTTATTATGCCGGCCTGGCCGAGACGGGCGAGGCCTCGGTGAGCAGCCACTTCGTCATCGGCATGGACGGGACCATCATCCAGTGCATCCCGCTGGATGAGAAGTCCTATTGCAGCAATCACCGCAACGACGACACTATCTCCATCGAGTGCTGCCACCCGGACAGCACCGGTGAGTTTACCGAGGAGACGCAGGACGCGCTCGTCGAGCTGCTCCGGTATCTCACCGACGCCTACGATCTGGGCTATGACGAGGTGATCCGTCACTATGAGGTGACCGGAAAGCTCTGCCCGTACTATTACGTGGAGCATCCGGACGCCTGGGAGGCGCTCAAGGCGCGCGTATTTGAAGACTGAGGCGTACATTTTACCGCGAATATCACGATTGAAAGGAGCGGACTGCTGTCGCGGTCCGCTCCTCCCGTCTGTGCGCCGCCTGCTCGCCGGCGCATCCTCTATTTTCGAAACGAAGTCCAGGAATGGGGGCATCATTATGGACACCATGACCGCCGTGCGCAGCCGGATTTTGCAGCTCTGCGGGGAGCGCGGCATCTCCGTCAATCGCCTAGCCACCCTCTCCGCCCTGCCGCCGTCGAGCGTGAAGAATATCCTGTATGGCAAGAGCCGCAATCCCAAACTGCTGACCATCAAGCTGCTCTGCGACGGGTTGGAGATCACGCTGGGCGAGTTTTTCTCCACTCCGGAATTTGACGCGCTGGAGCAGGAAATCCGCTGACGCCCACGGAGAGGAGCGATTCCCATGAGAGAGATCGACCCCAGCCAGACCAGCCGCGCCCAGGCCTTCGCCCTGTGGATGCACGCGCCGATGCCGATGGTGACGCTGGTCAAGACGCTGGACGTCACCCGCCTGGTCCGATATGCCCGGTGGCGGCGCTGTCCGTTCAATATGCTGCTGTGCTGGTGCATCGGCCGGGCGGCGTCCCAGGTGGAGGAGTTTTACCGTCTGCCGGTGGGCGAAAAGCTGATGGAGTATGACCGCCTGGCCGTCAACGTGGTGGTCGCAGTCCGCGGCGGCGGCATCAGTACCTGCGACATCCCCTTCTCCGACGAGCTGAAACAATTCCACCGGGACTATCTGTCCCTGACCTGCCAGGTCCGTGAGAACGCTCAGGCGTATGAGGCGGGCGATGCGTATATGGTGATCGGCACCTCCGCGCTCACGGCCACCGAGATTGACGGGGCGGTAAACATCTACGCCGGCTGCTATAACAATCCCTTCCTTCTCTGGGGCAGATACCGGCGGCGCCTCTGGCACGTGACCCTCCCTCTCTCCTTCCAGTTTCATCACACGCAGATGGACGGACAGCAGGCCGCGCAGTTTCTGGAGCTCTTGCAGCGGGAGATACACATGCTGGGCCGGTGAAGAGACAAAACCGCCCGGCCGGAGCGATGAGTGCGTCCGGCCGGGCGGTCCTTCTTAGGGGATCAGTTTTTTCGGCTTGATATACCGCTCCTCCTCGGAGAAGATGCAGCCGCAGTACTTTTGCATATACATGCCCAGCTCCCGCGCGCGCTCCTGTCCCGCACGAAAGAGCGGGCGAAAGTCGCGGTAGAGGAAGGTCACGCCGTACGTCTCCGCCGCGCGCTCGGCCACCTCGCGCATCAGCTCGTGCTTCTGATAGGGGCTGATGAAGAGGCTGGAGGTGAAGCTGTCAAAGCCGTGTGCCGCCGCGTACTCCGCCGCGCGGCAGAGCCGCATCTCATAGCAGTGGACGCAGCGGCCCGCGATATCCCCGGCCACCGCGCGGATGAAGGGGCGCAGGGCATACTCGTTGACCATCACCAGCGGCATCTCAACCCGTTTTGCGTACTCCTCCAGGGTGTTGCGCCGGGCGCGGTACTCGGTGACGGGGTGGATATTGGGGTTATACCAGAAGCCGGTGACCTCCAGCCCCTCGCCGCGCAGGGCGTCGATGCACTGGTTCGCGCAGGGGGCGCAGCAGCAGTGAAGCAGGGTTTTCATGGCGGATTCCTCCCAAAAGGCTCGAACAAAATCAACGATTTTGTTCGAAAAGTGCGGCCGACCCACGCGCCCCTTCGGGGCACACTCCCGGCCTCCCTGTGTTTTTGGGCCGGTACACGCCCGTCCCAAAAACGAATTTCACTCTATTTTGTTGCTGACGCAACAAAACTCCTGCGGAGGGCTTCCCGAACTTTTCATTTTTATTTGAAATCGTCAAATATGCTTTTCGACAGTCTGACGCACAAATCGCCGGGCAGAAGATGCCTCAGTCCTGATAGAGCGGATGCTTCTCCGTGAGGGCGACGACGGCGTCGCGGATCTCGCCGGCCTTGGTGTCAAAGTGGTGGGCGGTCTCGCAGATCAGACTGCCGACCAGGGCGCAGTCCGCCTCGTCAAAGCCGCGGGTGGTGACGGCGGGGGTGCCCAGGCGCAGGCCGGAAGTGACGAAGGGCTTCTCCGGGTCGTCGGGGATGGCGTTCTTGTTGGCGGTGATATACACCTCGTCCAGGTGCTGCTCCATCACCTTGCCGGTCAGGTGGGCCGGGCGCAGGTCGACGAGCATCAGGTGGTTGTCCGTGCCGCCGGAGACCAGGTCCAGGCCGCCCTGGAGGATGGCGTCCGCCATCGCCTTGGCGTTCTTGACCACCTGGGCGGCGTAGTCGCGGAACTCCGGCTTCAGCGCCTCACCCAGAGCAACCGCCTTGGCGGCGATGATGTGCATCAGCGGGCCGCCCTGGCTGCCCGGGAAGATGGCGGAGTTGATCTTCTTGGCCAGCGCCTCGTCGTTGGTGAGGATCAGGCCGCCGCGGGTGCCGCGCAGGGTCTTATGAGTGGTGGTGGTGACGACGTCGGCATAGGGCACGGGAGACATGTGCTGTCCGCCGGCGACCAAGCCGGCGATGTGGGCCATGTCCACCATCAGATAGGCGCCCACCTCGTGGGCGATGTCGGCAAAGATCTTGAAGTCGATCGCGCGCGGATAGGCGGACGCGCCGGCGATAATGACCTTGGGCTGATACTTACGGGCCAGGTCGCGCACCTGGTCGTAGTCGATACGCCCGGTGTTGACATCCAGGCCGTAGGAGACCATCTTGTAGTCCTTGCCGGAGAAGTTGACCGGAGAGCCGTGGGTCAGGTGGCCGCCCTGGTCCAGGCGCATGCCCATCACGGTGTCCCCCACGCTGCACAGCGCGCGGTAGGCGGCAAAGTTAGCCTGCGCGCCGGAGTGGGCCTGCACATTGGCAAACTTGGCGCCGAAGAGCTGCTTGGCCCGCTCGCGGGCAAGGTCCTCCACCACGTCCACGCACTGGCAGCCGCCGTAATAGCGGTGGCCGGGATAGCCCTCGGCGTATTTGTTGGTGAGGACGGAACCGGCCGCCACCATCACCGCCTCCGAGACGATGTTCTCCGAGGCAATCAGCTCGATGTTGCGGCGCTGGCGCTCCAGCTCCTGCTCGACGGCCGCGCCCACCTCGGGGTCAGCCAGCTTCAAAAAGGCAACCATTTCCTGAACCATAGCACTTTCTCCTTTGCATCGGCTGTCGTATTCACAGCAGAAATGTCGATATCCAATTTACCATTATACCAGAGCCGCCCCAAAAGACAACAGAAATTTTCAAAACCGTATCTCGCTTCCCGGCCGGCATTGTGCTATACTCATGGCAGAGGACAAAATGCGGCGGAAACGGCCCGTTTGAGCCGCTTCCGCCGCAGGACAGCCGAAATCGAATCAGCTCTCCGCCGCTTGGGACCGCCCGAGGCAGACCGCGCAGACAATCAAATTGAGCAGGACAACGGCGAGAAAGCCAAAGGTGAAGAGGAGGCAGTATCCCTCCGCCGTGTCCAAAATCGTATCTGTCTGATTCACCTGCACCAGACGCAAGATCTCAAAGCTGTACGCCAGCAGGGAGACGCCGTATAAGGCCCCGCTCACAGCCGCCAGCGCGCCAAAGAGCGGCCAGGACTTTTTCTTCCAAAAAATCAGGCAATTGAGAACCGGAAACAGCATCGCCAGTCCGCCGCAGCCAAACAGCACACCGGAGATCAGATCGGATGACATTGGCTCGTACCTCCTTCCACAGTCGAACAGAAACGCGGCCAAACCGCTCTCCTGATCCTGTTTGTATAATTATTGTCTCTTATTTCCACTTGAGCATTTCAGATAGAATCACCCCCTTGTTTTATGCGATAATACCATAATCTCAGACTTATTGTCAATTCTCCGACGAAAAATCTTTTGTAAATTTTACGGAGCAAACACGTTTTCATCCCCAGGAGGTGTCTCACTTGAGCAGAAATGATTCCGTCTGGCCGATTATCCATGCCTTGAAGGCCCGGTATCCTGACGCGCTGTGCTCGCTGCAATACGAGAAGGATTACGAGCTGCTCTTCGCCGTGCGCCTGTCCGCCCAGTGCACCGACGAGCGGGTGAACAAGGTGACGCCCGCCCTCTTCGCGCGCTTCCCCACCCTGGAGTCCTTTGCCGAGGCGGACCCGGAGGAGGTGGGCGAGTACATCCACTCCTGTGGCTTTTTCCGCGGCAAGAGCCGCGACCTGGTGCGCTGCGCGCAGATGCTGCTGTCCGACTACGGCGGGAAGGTGCCTAAAGAGATGGACGATCTGCTGCGCCTGCCCGGCGTGGGGCGCAAGACGGCCAACCTGATCCAGGGGGATGTGCACCACGTCCCCGGCGTCGTGGTGGCGGACACGCACTGCATCCGCATCTCCGGCCGCCTCGGCCTGACTGACGGGACGAAGGACCCAAAGAAGGTGGAGTCGCAGCTGCGGGAGATCCTCCCCCCGGAAGAGAGCAACAACTTCTGCCACCGGCTGGTCCTCTTTGGGCGCGAGGTGTGCACCGCCCGCCGGGCGATGTGCGAGGTCTGCCCGCTCACCGCCTGGTGCCGGCACTATCAGACGGCGGGACAGGAGCAGGCGGAACAATAGCCTCTCCCCTGCCCTGCATCAAATGAAATAACTGCGGCCGGAAACCGGGTGATTTCCCCGATTTCCGGCCGTTTTCTCTTGTGTTCTCTCAGCGGTCCTCAATGTTGACGTACTCACGCGGGACCATGATGCTCTTGTAGGCGGGGCGGATGATCTTGTCGGCATTGATGAGCTCCTCCATCCGGTGAGCGCTCCAGCCAACGATGCGGGCGATGGCAAAGATGGGGGTGTAGAGCTCCAGCGGGATGTCGAGCATGTTGTAGACAAAGCCGCTGTAGAAGTCGACGTTCGTGCTCACGCCCTTGTAGATGTGCCGGTGCTCGCGGATCACCTCGGGCGCCAGGCGGTCAATCATGCTGTAGAAGGCGAAGTCCTTCTGCCGTCCCTTCGCATCCGCCAGGCGGTGCACAAAGCTCTTGAACACCTCCGCGCGCGGGTCGGAGAGGGAGTAGACCGCGTGGCCCATGCCGTAGATCAGGCCCTTGTGGTCAAACACCTCTTTGTCCAGAATCTTTATCAGATAGGCGCGCACCTCGTCCTCGTCCGTCTCGTCCGAGACAACAGAGCGGATGTGATTGATCATCTCGACCACCTTGATGTTCGCGCCGCCGTGCTTGGGGCCCTTGAGAGAGCAGAGCGCCGCGGCCATGACGGAATAGGTGTCCGAGCCGGAAGAGGTGACGACGCGGGTGGTGAAGGTGGAGTTGTTGCCGCCGCCATGCTCCATATGCAGCAGCAGGGCGATGTCCAGCACCGCAGCCTCCAGGGGGGTATAGCTCTTGTCCGGGCGGAGCATCTGCAGCAGGTTCTCCGCCGTGGAGAGGGCGGGGTCAGGGCGGTGGATGTACATGCTCTCCGCCTGACGGGAGTAGTTATAGGCGTGATAGCCGTATACCGCCAGCATGGGGAAGACGCTGATGAGCTTGATGCACTGCTCAAACTGGGTCTGCAAGCTCTGATCTCCGATGGAGTCGTCATAGGACGCGAGGGTGAGCACGCTGCGGGTGATGGAGTTCATCAGATCCTTGCTCGGCGCCTTCATGATGACGTCGCGGGTGAAGTTGGCGGGCAGGTCCCGGCACTTGTTGAGCACCTCGCTGAACTCGTCGAGCTGCCGCTGCGTGGGGAGATCTCCCACCAGGAGCAGGTAGGCCGCCTCCTCAAAGGCCATCCGTTTGCCCTTCAGCCCGCGAATCAGGTCATAGACATCGTAGCCGCGATACCACAGCCGCCCCTCACAGGGGACCTTGACGCCGTCAACCGTCCGGAAGGCCTCAATCTGTGAGATGTTGGTGATGCCGCACATGACGCCTTTTCCGTTCTTGTCGCGCAGGCCACGCTTGACGTCATAGCGGTCGAAGAGTGCCGGGTCAATCCGGTCATTTTCGGTGCAGCGGGCCAGATATTGGGCCGTCTCCCGTTCAATTTCCGCATAACCAGCCATAGGGTACCTCCTTTTTCCGATGTGGAGTGGGTAGGGTCCGGGGCAGAGCCCCACGTCTGTCGGGCGCACACTTGCCACATCGGCCCGGAGGTGCAGGCATCCCTTCCGTCTGTTCGCGCGTCTGGCAGTCTGTCCGAAAGACTGTTTCTATCATACCGCAAAATAACCGCCGCGTCAAATTCCAGGCCGCAAATTTTTAGATTTTCCCATTTTCTGTCATCTATTCGTATGAATTTTGTAAAATTTTGTTACTTTTCAGGACAAAGCGGCAGAGAAAGCGCCCGCCGGCAGAGGGAAATCCCCCTTCCGGCGGGCGAAGCTTACAGGTTATCTTGTCACTTGATCCGGCGCACGCGGCCCTCTTTGAGCACCACGGCGGTCCGGGCCGGGAGATACAGCTCGATGAAGCACTGGCCGTCAAACACCTTGACCGGATAGGTGATGTGCTCAATCCTGTCCTGTCCGCCGTATTTCGCATCGTCCGTGCACAGAGCGACGGTGTAGTCCGCATTGGCAGGTACCGGCACCAGCACGTTGGTATACGACTCGGTGGGGTTGAAGTTAAAGGCAACCAGCAGGCCCTTGCGGTAGAAGGCGATGAGCTTGTCGTTCTCCCGCAGCAGCTCGAGGTCTGCCATCCACTGCTGGAAGAGGTCGCGGCGCTTGGCCAGGAGGATCATGTCCCGGTCGAAGTCACCCAGCCACTGGTACTTCAGGTAGCCGTTGTCGCGCAGGCTCCACTGGCGGCGGCAGTAGTGGAAGCTCCAGCCGTTGCCCTCGCGCGGGAAGTCGATCCACTCCGGATGGCCGAACTCGTTGCCCATAAAGTTCAGATAGGCCTCTCCGCCCCCACCGAGGGTCAGGAGACGGATCATCTTGTGCAGGGCAATCGCGCGGTCAATGACGGGGTTATGGACGGCCTTATCCATATCGGTGTACATATTCGCGTCCGCCAGGCGGAAGATGATGGTCTTATCGCCCACCAGCGCCTGGTCATGGCTCTCGACATAGGCCACCGTCTTTTCGCCCGGGCGGCGCAGGCACATGCTGCCCCACATCCCCTGCAGGTCCCAGAACTCGTCCTGCTTCTCCTTGACAGTGCGAATCCACATGTCGGGCAGACCCATGCCCAGGCGGTAGTCAAAGCCGATACCGCCATCCTGGATGGGCAGACACATGCCGGGCATGCCGGACATATCCTCGGCAATCGTGATCGCGTTGGGCTTGACCTGGCGGATCAGCTCATTGGCGAGCTGGAGATAGGTGATCGCCTCCACGTGGGTATTCATGGAGAAGTATTTATGGTTGTCATCAAAGTCGGAGCCAAGGCCGTGGTCGTGGTAGAGCATGGAGGTCACGCCGTCAAACCGGAACCCGTCAAAATGGTACTCCGTCATCCAGAACTTCAGGTTGGACAGCAGGAAGTGCAGCACCTCATCCTTGCCGTAATTGAAGCACTTGGTGTCCCAGGCGGGATGGTCCCCCTTTGGCCCGTCGTGGAAGAACTGCCAGGTGGTGCCATCGAACATGTTGATGCCCTCGGCAGTGTTCTTGACCGCGTGGGAGTGGACCACGTCCAGCAGCACGCGCAGTCCCAGCTTGTGGGCCTGGTTGATCAGATATTTCAGGTCCTCCGGCTTGCCAAACCAGCTGGAGGCGGCATAAAAGCTGGAGACCTGATAGCCAAAGCTGCCGTAATAGGGATGCTCCATGATCGCCATGAGCTGCACGGCGTTGTAGCCCGCCTTTTTAATGCGCGGCAGGATATTCTTGGCAAACTCGCGGTAGGTACCGACCTTGCCCTCCTCCTGCGCCATGCCGACGTGCGCCTCATAGATAAAGAGGGAGTCGCCGCGGCCGAAGGTGAAGTCCTGGTCCGTCCAGTCAAAGCTCTTACGGTCGTCCACCACCTCGGCACACCACTGCACCGTTTTCTTGTCCTGGACAACGCGGCGGGCATAGAGGGGGATATGCTCCGTGCGCTGCATGTTCGCGTCCACAATGGTCTTGACCTTGCAGCCGTCCCAGAGGGTGTCCTCCCCCTCCAGGAAGAGCTCCCAGTCGCCGTTTTGCAGCCGGTGGAGTGGATGACTGGTCCAGTCCCAGTTGTTGAAATCACCGGTCAGATAGAGTTGGTAAGCGTTCGGCGCCCACTCACGGTACACCCAGCCGCCGTCCACATGGTGAATGCCGTAATAATTGTAGGCATTGGCAAAGTCGTTGAGCGTGCCGCCGTTGGAAAGCAGCCGCCCCTTCGTCTCGTAGTAGTTTGCCATACGCAGATCAATGTCGCCTGCAAACGGCTGCAGCTGAGGATTGAGCTCCAGAATGCGATACACGGTACTTTTCCTCCTTTGTATCCGGTTCAGTCCCCGGCCGTCGGCCGGGACGCTTTGCGCTGGCGGCAATTGCAGGCCGCCCTGTTCGCTTCCTTCCAATTATACACTAGAATGACGGCCGCGCCAATAGCAAAAACAGCGAATTGCGCTGTCGCTTTTTGTCTGAAACTACTCTGCTCCCCTAATGACGGACAAAAATGATGCACAACGAATCGGATACCCGATTTTTTCACAGAATGTGTCGTTAAAATGACGATTGCCCAAACTCCGGTCTCCTCCCCCGCCGGAAAAGCCCGAAAAAAACTGTTGACAAATACGAAATGGACGGGTATAATGCGTGTTGTTATCAGGCAGGGGTGATCGGCTTGGCGGCTGATTTCTGGGGTACGGCTCATTTGGGAGAGCGCGTTCACCGGTACGCAACCCCTGGAGAAAATTTCTAATTTCCTCGAAAAGTTCCGGGGGCCGCGCAAGGCTAAGGAAAAACCGAACATTTGGGGGTATAGCTCAGCTGGGAGAGCGCTTGAATGGCATTCAAGAGGTCAGCGGTTCGATCCCGCTTATCTCCACTGCAAAAGCCTTGAAACCGTATGGTTTTAGGGCTTTTTGTTTTTGCGTTTTGTCCGCTTTGCTTTGGACTTCTACCACATTTCTACCACTAATCAAACAAGCTGTCGGAGAGACGGTCTGCCATGTTCTGGACCGCAAGGCCGATCGCCCTCCCACACACCGTCAGGTTTCTGTGGAAGAAGCCATCTTCATCCTTCAGCAGCAGGGGTATCTGGTGACGGCTCCCGCTGTTACATAGCCGTTGCCACTATCCTTAATTTCGCCCGCTTCGGGGGGCTTGGTTTTGTGCGCCCTTTGAGGGATGGCACTTAGATTAAAATGTTTCAACCTTTTGCCTCCTCCTGCTCTGTCTGTTTGCTTTTGTTCAGATTTGGTCAAACTCTGCCAAACCGATTTTGCATAAAAATGCGGAGAGCTTAAAAGGCAAAAACGACCTTGGGGGAGAGGGAAAGGCCAAAAAAGTTGTCCTATAATTTAACCCATTAGCCCTCATTTTAGGGGTGCTTGTCCTTTATTTAGCCCATAAAAATTGGGTCAAAACAGGTCAGACTATGCCAAAACAGGGCAAACAATCCGAAAAGGAAAAACCCCGAAAACCGCGTGGTTTCGGGGTTTTTGAGCTGTTTTGAAACAGTTTTAGCGCTTGCTAAACTGCGGCGCACGACGGGCAGCCTTGAGGCCGTACTTCTTTCTCTCCTTCATTCTCGGATCTCTGGTCAGGAATCCGGCCTTCTTCAGCACGGGTCTGTAGTCCGCATCTGCAT
>DVJB01000069.1 GCA_018710845.1 Candidatus Onthomonas avicola | reverse complement strand
GACGGATGAGGGGTGGCACGCCGACCGAAAAACACCCCCCCTCACGGGCGCACACGGTGCGCCCCTACGATTTGTCGGGTGGATTATCATCTCTTTTGAATGAGAAACCGCCATTCTAGGCAAAATCCATGCCGCATTGACCAAAACACGGCGCATCCGTATGGGCGCATCTGGTGGCACATTCCCCAGACGAGCGCGGCCTTCGTCCCCCTCATCCGCCCCCTGCGGGGGCACCTTCCCCCCAGGGGGAAGGCATGGGGCCGCGACGGATGAGGGGTGGCACGCCGACCGAAAAACACCCCCCCTCACGGGCGCACACGGTGCGCCCCTACGATTTGTCGGGTGGATTATCATCTCTTTTGAATGAGAAACCGCTATTCTTGCCAAATCCCGCCGCATTTTCCAAAACACAGCGCGCCGTAGGGGCGCACCCCGTGCGCCCGCACGAAATGCCTACACCACAGAGAGGAGCACGCCATGCAGATCGGAACCGTCGCCCTGCCCGGGCCGCTGGCCCTCGCGCCGATGGCGGGGGTGACCGACCTGGCCTTTCGCACCATCTGCCGCGAGCTGGGCGCGGACTACACCGTGACCGAGATGGTGAGCGCCAAGGCGCTGTGCTATCAGGATAAAAAGACCCTCCCGCTCATGGCCCTGGGGGAGGGGGAGCGGCCGGCGGCGGTCCAGCTCTTTGGAAGCGACCCGGTGGCGGTCGGGGAGGCCGCCGCCAAGGTGGCCGAACTGGTCGGCCCGGAGATCATCGACCTGAATATGGGCTGCCCGGTCCACAAGATTGTCGGGGCGGGGGACGGCTCCGCCCTGATGCGCACGCCGGAGCTGGCCTGCCGGGTGACCGAGGCCGCCGTCCGCGCCGCCGGGCGGCCGGTGACGGTGAAGATCCGCAAGGGCTGGGACGCGAACTCGGTCAATGCGGTGGAGTTTGCCGTCATGCTCCAGTCAGCGGGGGCCGCCGCCATTACGGTACACGGCCGCACCCGGAGCCAGATGTACGCCGGGCGGGCGGACTGGGAGATCATCCGCCGGGTAAAGGAGGCCGTCTCCATCCCCGTCTTTGCCAACGGCGACGTCTTCACCGCCCAGGACGCGGCGGATATCCTCGCCGCCACCGGGGCGGACGGGGTGATGATCGGCCGGGGCGCCTGCGGCAACCCATGGCTCTTTGCCCAGTCCAAGGCCCTCCTGGCCGGCCGTACGCCGCCAGCGCCCCCCACGGTGGCCGAGCGCTGCGACACCGCCCTGCGCCAGTTCCGCCTCGCCATGGCCCACAAGGGGGAGCACATCGCCTGTCTGGAGGCGCGCAAGAGCTACAGCTGGTACCTCAAGGGGGTGCGCGGCGCGGCGAAGTGGCGCGCAAAGCTCACCCATCTCTCTACCATGCAGGAGGTGGAGGCGGTCACCCGGGAGCTGAAGCGGACGCTCGGCGGGGAGGACGGCGCAAAAAATTCCACCTGACGGGGAAAAAATAGTTGACAAATGGCGCAGTGCCCGCTATAATAGGGAACGTCGTCTGGACGATTAGCTCAGCTGGCTAGAGCATCCGCTTGACGTGCGGAGGGTCAGCGGTTCGAATCCGTTATCGTCCATCCCAGAGAGGCCACAGTCCCGATACGATGTATCAGGACTGTGGTTTTTCTTTTGCGCGGCAGCAGAAAGCGGTTCTCCGGAGAGATCTCTCTCTTCTCCGGAGAACCGCCTTATTTCTATTATGTCAGCTTCACGCCATGGACACAGCGCCCGCGGACCGGTGGTAACGCAGCTTGTGATACGCGATGGCAAAGCAGATCAGCTGCGCGGTCAGCGTGATCCCCCAGCTCACCGGATAGGAGAGGTAGAGGATCTCCAGCGTGTGCTGTGCGGAGAATATCGTGGCAATCCACAGCAGGCGCAGGCCGCACGCACCGGCCACCGAGATCACGGTCGGCAGCACGCCGTAGCCCATCCCGCGCAGCGACCCGCAGGTGACATCCATCATGCCGCACAGGTAGTAGGTCAGGAAGATGATGCCCATCCGGACCAGGCCAGCGGAGATCACCGCCGGATCGGAGTTATAGATCCCCAGCAGCGTCCGCGCGAATGTCAGCGCCAGAAGCCCCAGGCCGGCGCCCGCCACAAAGACGCAGGTCAGGCAGCGCAGCAGGATTGGAATCACGCGATGATAGTTCCGCGCGCCGACGTTCTGACTGGTAAAGTTCAGTGACGCCTGATAGAAAGCGTTCATGGCTGTATAGACAAAGCCCTCCAGATTGGCCGCAGCCGTATTGCCCGCCACTGTGACAGAGCCGAACGAGTTGACGGAGGACTGGATCACGACGTTGGAGACGGCGAACACCGCCCCCTGCATCCCGGCCGGCACGCCGATACGGACCATCTGGAGCGCCTGATCGCGCGATAGGCAGAGCTTGCGCAGCGAGAGCTGATAAGGCGTGCCGCCCTGCATCAGACAGCGCACCACCAGCACGGCGGAGATGGTCTGGGAGAGGATGGTTGCCAGCGCCACGCCGGCCACTCCCATATGGAAGACGATGACAAAGATCAGGTTGAGAATCACATTGATCACGCCGCTGATCAAAAGAAAGATCAGCGGACGCCTGGTGTCGCCCACGCCGCGCAGCAGACCAGCGCCGAAATCATAGACCATCTGTGCCGGCATCCCCACAAAGATAATGCGCATATACAGCACAGCCTGATCGAGCACGTTCTCCGGCGTCCCCATCAGGCGCAGCACCGGCGCGGACAGCGCAAGACCAATCACCAACAGCGCACACCCGGAGGCGACAGCGAGCAGAATGGACGTGTGGACCACCTGCTTTGCCTTCTCCCAATCGCGCGCGCCGTAATAGCGCGCCATGAGCACATTGCTGCCGACCGACAGCCCGACAAACAGATTGACAATCAGCGTGTTGAGCGAGCTGGTGGAACCCACCGCGGCCATCGCCTCTCCGCCGTTGCTTCCGGTAAATTGTCCGACGACGACGATGTCCGCCGCGTTAAACAACAGCTGCAGCACGCCGGAACACATCAGCGGAACGGAAAAAAGCAAGATCTTCCCCAGCAGCGGCCCATGACGCATGTCGATCTCATGCGTCTGTCTCATGATCATTTTCCTCCCGTCTCCCCGCCCATCAGGCGGCCGGATTTCTCTTCTCGTCCGCCTATTATAGTGCTCCGGAACAAAATGTCAAGTGCAAAAACGCATGGAGATCACTCTTTTTCCGCCCCGTCCTCCATACAGAGAAAAGGACAGTCAAAACCGGCCAAAACGCCGCTCTGACTGTCCTTTTCGGTCTTATCCGTCTTTTTTCCGTCTTTTCCACTCGGCGACCGCCAGCGCGTCGCAGCGGTTGTTGTAGGGGTTGGAGGCGTGGCCCTTGACCCAGTGCAGATGCACCTCGTGGCGGTCACACAGCGCGAGCAGGCGCTCCCAGAGATCCGGGTTGAGGGCGGGGCTCTTGTCCGCCTTCACCCAGCCGCGGCGCTGCCAGCCGCGCGCCCAGCCCTTGTCCAGCGCGTCAATGACGTACTTGGAGTCGGAGTACAGCTCGACGATACAGGGCTGGTTGAGCGCCTCCAGGCCGCGGATGACGGCGGTGAGCTCCATACGGTTGTTCGTCGTCCGGTCCTCCCCGCCGGAGAGCTCCTTTTCAAAGCTCCCATAGAGGAGGATGGCCGCCCAGCCGCCCGGGCCGGGGTTGCCGGAGCAGGCGCCGTCGGTGTAGAGGGTCACCGTCTTGCGCTCAGACATCAGTCCTCATCCTCCCCGACCTCGGGCGCGGTCTCCTCGCCGTTCTCGTCCAGGCGGGTCTTGGCCAGGCTGATCACCTTGACCCCGTCGGCCACCTGCATCACGCGCACGCCCTGCGTCACGCGGGAGTAGCGGCTGATGCCGGCGGCGGAGGTGCGAATGATCACCCCGTCGTCCGAGATGATGAGCACGTCATCCGTGTCGTTCACGATGGCGGTGCCCACCACCGGGCCGGTCTTGGAAGTGATGTTGTAGTTGCGCGTGCCGTAGCCGCCGCGGCCCTGAGTGGGATATTCGCCGGTGTCCGTGCGCTTGCCATAGCCCTTTTCCGTAATGGTGAGCAGGGCGTCGCCGTGGCCGACAATCTCCGCGCCCACGACGTAGTCTCCGTCCCGCAGGCGGATGCCGCGCACGCCCACCGCGTCACGGCCCATGCAGCGGATATCCTGCTCGGCAAAGCGGATGGCCATGCCCTCGCGCGTGGCGAGGATGACCTCGGCGCTGCCCTTTGTGCGGCGCACGGCGATCAGGTCGTCCCCCTCCTCCAGGGTGATGGCGCGGATGCCCGCCTTGCGCGCGGTGTTGATGGAGGCCAGGGTGATCCGCTTGACGGTGCCGTTCTTGGTCACCAGGACGAGGAACTCATCCTCGGCAAAGGCGCGGCAGTGGAGCATGGCGCGCACCTTCTCCTCCGGCTCCAGCGGGAGGATGTTGGACAGGTGGCTCCCGCGCGCGGAGCGGCTGGCCTCCGGAATCTGGTAGCCCTTCTTCCGGTGTACCTTGCCGGTGTTGGTGAAGAAGAGGATATAGTCATGCGTGGAGCAGGTGAAGAGGGTCTCGGTATAGTCCTCCTCCCGCAGGGACTGGGCACTCACCCCCTTGCCGCCGCGCTTCTGGGAGCGGTAGGCGGAGACAGGGGTCCGCTTGAGGTAGCCCGCGTGGGAGAGGGTGAAGACGCACGTCTCCTCCTCGATCAGGTCCTCGATGTCCAGCTCGTCCTCCACGTCCACAATCTGCGTGCGGCGCTCGTCGCCGTATTTGGCGCGGATCTCCAGCAGCTCGTCCTTCAGGACGCCCTGCATCTTCTCCCGGTCGGCCAGCAGCGCGCGGTAGTAGGCGATGCGCTCCTCCAGCTCGCGGTACTCCGCCTCCAGCTTCTCCCGCTCCAGCCCCTGCAGGCGGCGCAGCTGGAGCTCCAGGATGGCCTGGGCCTGCACGTCGTCCAGGCCGAAGCGCTCCATCAGGCGCTGCTTGGCGTTGTCGTAGCTGGTGCGGATGATGTGGATGACCTCGTCGATGTTGTCCTGCGCGATGAGCAGCCCCTCGAGCAGGTGCGCCCGGGCGAGGGCGCGGTTGAGATCGAACTGGGTCCGCCGGGTGAGCACCTCCATCTGGAAGTCGATGTACTCATCCAGAATCTCCCGCAGGGTGAGGACCTTGGGCTGGGACTGGTTGTGCACCAGCGCGCGCAGAACGATGGCAAAGGTGGTCTGCAGCTGGGTCTGGGCGAAGAGGCGGTTGAGCACCACCTGGCTGTTGGCGTCCTTCTTCAGCTCGATGACGATGCGCATGCCGTTGCGGCCGGACTCGTCGCGCAGGCCGGAGATGCCGTCCAGGCGCTTCTCCTTCACCTGCTCGGCGATGTTCTCGATCAGGCGGGTCTTGTTCACCTGGTAGGGCAGCTCGGTGACGATGATGCGCAGCCGGCCCTGGCCGAACTCCTCCAGCTCGGTGACGGCGCGCACGCGGATATGGCCGCGGCCGGTGGCGTAGGCGGCGCGGATGCCCGCCCGGCCCATAATCATGCCGCGGGTGGGGAAGTCCGGCCCCGGAATCTTCTCCATCAGCTCGCCCAGGGTGATCTCCGGGTCGTCGAGCACGCCGATCACCCCGTCGATCACCTCACTGAGGTTGTGCGGGGGGATATTGGTGGTCATGCCGACGGCGATGCCCGCCGAGCCGTTCACCAGCAGGTTGGGGAAGCGGCTGGGCAGCACCCGCGGCTCCTTGCGCGTCTCGTCAAAGTTGGGTACCCACTCGACGGTGTCCTTGTCGATGTCGCGCAGCATCTCGGCGGAGATGCGGTCCAGCCGCGCCTCAGTGTAACGGTAGGCGGCCGGGGGGTCGCCGTCGATGGAGCCGAAGTTGCCGTGTCCCTCGATAAGGGGGTAGCGCATGGAGAAATCCTGCGCCAGGCGGACCAGCGCGTCGTAGACCGAGCCGTCGCCGTGGGGGTGATACCGGCCCAGCACGTCGCCCACGCAGGTGGCCGACTTCTTAAACGGCTTGTCATGCGTCAGGTTATCCTCATACATCGCGTAGAGGATACGCCGGTGCACCGGCTTGAGGCCGTCGCGCACGTCCGGCAGGGCGCGGTCCACGATGACCGACATGGCGTATTCCATGTAGGCCTTCTGCATCTCGCTCTCCAGGTCGATATTGACAATCTTCTGATCGGGATATCGGATCTCATCGGGGGTATAATCGCGTTTCATCTCTCATTCCCCCTTCTCAGTAGTCCAGATTGGAGACATAGCGGGCATTCTCCTCGATATAGGCCCGGCGCGGCTCCACCCGCTCGCCCATGAGCAGGGTGAAGGTCTGGTCGGCGGCCACCGCGTCGGAGAGGGTGATCCGCTTGAGCGTACGCCGCTCGGGGTCCATGGTGGTCTCCCACAGCTCATGCGCGTCCATCTCGCCCAGGCCCTTGAAGCGGCTGATGTCGATCTTCACGTTGGGGTTGCCGCCGCGCATCTCGCTGGAGATGGCGTCGCGCTCCTCGTCGGAGAAGGCCACGCGGGTCTGCCGGCCGCGCGTGAGCTTGTAGAGCGGCGGCACGGCGGCGTAGACATAGCCCTGCTCGATGAGCGGGCGCATAAAGCGGAAAAAGAAGGTGAGCAGCAGGGTGCGGATATGGCTGCCGTCCACATCGGCGTCCGCCATGATGATGACCTTGTGATAGCGCAGTTTCTCCGCGTCAAAGTCGTCCCCCAGGCCGGCGCCGAGGGCGGTGATGACGGGGGTGAGCTTGTCATTGCCGTAGACCTTGTCCGCGCGCGCCTTTTCCACATTGAGCATCTTGCCCCAGAGGGGGAGGATCGCCTGGAACCGGGAGTCCCGGCCCTGGGTGGCCGAGCCGCCTGCCGAGTCGCCCTCGACGATATAGAGCTCGGTGAGCGACGGGTCGCGCTCGTTGCAGTCGCGCAGCTTGCCGGGCAGGGTGGAGCCCTCCAGCGCGTTTTTCCGGCGCACGTTCTCCCGGGCGCGGCGGGCGGCCTCCCGGGCGCGGGCGGCCATGGTGGCCTTCTCCAGGATGGCCCTGCCGACGGCGGGATTCTCCTCCAGGAAGATCTCCAGCTTCTCCGAGACCAGGTTATTGACCAGGGTGCGGATCTCGCTGTTGCCCAGCTTGGCCTTGGTCTGCCCCTCAAACTGCGCCTCGGTCAGCTTGACGGAGATCACGCAGGTCAGCCCCTCGCGGCAGTCGTCACCCGAGACCTTCTCGTCGTCCTTGAGGAGCTTTTTCTGCCGGCCGTAGGTGTTGAGCACGTTGGTGAGCGCGGCCTTGAAGCCGGTCTCGTGCATGCCGCCCTCCGGGGTGTGGATGTTGTTGGCAAACGAGACGATCACCTCGTTATAGCTGTCGGTGTACTGCATGGCGATCTCCGCCATCGCGTCCGGCTGCTCCCCGGCGATATAGATCACCTCGGGGTGGATGGGCGTCTTGTTCTCGTTGATAAAGGAGACAAAGGAGCGGATGCCGCCCTCGTAGCACATCTCGTCGCGCTGCTCGCGGCCGGGGCGGCGGTCCTCGGTGATGATCTTCAGCCCGCCGTTGAGGAACGCCTGCTCGCGCATCCGCTTGTGCAGGACCTCATAGCTGTACTCCGTCTCCTCGAACATCTCGGGGTCTGGCTTGAAGGTGACGGTGGTGCCGGTGCGGTCGGTCTCGCCCACCACCGTCATCTCCTGCACGACGTGGCCGCGCGCGAAGCGCATCTGGTAGATCTTCCCGTCCTTGTGCACCTGGACGACGAGCCACTCGGACAGGGCGTTCACCACGCTCGCGCCCACACCGTGCAGGCCGCCGGAGACCTTATAGCCCCCGCCGCCGAACTTGCCGCCGGCGTGCAGGATGGTAAAGACCACCTCGAGGGCGGGCTTGCCCGTCTGGGCCTGGACGTCCACCGGGATGCCGCGGCCGTTGTCGGTGACGGTGACGATGTCCCCCGCGTCGATGACCACCTCGATCTCGGTGCAGTGGCCGGCCAGGGCCTCGTCGATGGAGTTGTCCACAATCTCATAGACCAGGTGATGCAGGCCGGAGGACGAGGTGGAGCCGATGTACATGCCGGGCCGCTTGCGCACGGCCTCCAGCCCCTCCAATACCTGAATCTCCGAGGCGTTATATTCGCCGGTGACGGCTGTGCCGTGTTCCAATAAATCTTCTGCCATAAAAACTCCTCTTCACAGTCCGCAAATACACAACGATATCAATTATCGGCTCTCGTTCCGCCGGGATTTTAAGATCGGCCCCTTATCGTGCTCGCGCAATCGCCGCGCGAGGGTCGCGCTCGCCGGCTGGGCGAGATAGACCCGCTGGCGCGAGCCCCGGGCGCTCTGGCAGAGCACAAAGCTCTTGGGGAGGTCTTCTCCTACCGTGATCACCTCGCCCTGGCGCTCGGCGCGGCTGAGATAGCGCCGGGTGCGGTAGCTCTGGCTGGTGATGTCCAGGTCAAAGATCCCGATGATGTCCCGCCCCGCCACAACGGTGGAGCCGCCGAGATAGAGATACATGCGCGCACCTCCCGTTCAGACCAGCGCGCCGCCGTGGACGCGCAATACCTTTCCCGCCCGGAGGCGTCCGGGCGTCTCCTCCTCACAGCAGGTGATGAGCACCTGCCCGCCGCCGATGCGGTTTAGCACAAATTCCTGCCGCCGCGCGTCCAGCTCGGAGAGCACGTCGTCGAGCAGCAGCACGGGGGCCTCCCCCTGGTCGTCCCGGCTGACCTCCCGCTCGGCCAGCTTGAGGGAGAGGGCGGCGGTGCGCGTCTGGCCCTGGCTGCCGTAGGTGCGGGCGGAGACGCCGTTGATCTCCACGATCAAATCGTCCTTGTGCACGCCGGACAGGCAGGACCGGCTCTCCAATTCTGCCCGCCGGTGGGCGCGCATATGCTCCAAAAGTTGGGAAAAGACCTCCTCCAACGGGGCGGACGGGTCGGTCACCGTCTTGACCGTCTGGTAGCGCAGGCCGAGCTCCTCCCGGCCGCCGGAGAACTCCCGGTGGATGCCGGGCGCGAACCGCCCGAGCTGCGCGAGATAGCGCGCCCGGTAGCGCACGATCTGCGCGCCCACGCGGCACATGCGCAGGCTGTAGGTGTCCAGCGTGTCCATCATGGCCGGCTGGTCCTGCCAGTCACGCAGGATGCGGGTCTTGCTCTCCTGGAGCTTGCGGTACTCCGCGATTGCCTCGGCGTAGCGCGGGCGGAGCTGGCCGATCGCCTCGTCCAGAAAGCGCCGCCGCTCGGCGGCCCCCGCCTTGATGAGCGACAGGTCCTCCGGGCAGAACAGGACGGTGTTTAAGATGCCGTCCAGACCGGCAGCGCTCTTCTGCCGCACCCCGTTGGACCAGAGCTGTCGCCGCACACCGCGCGCCAAGCGCGCCTGCAGACGAAAGTCCCGCCCGCGGGAGGTGAGCTCCAGCTCGAGCGCGGCCTCCTGGCGGTCAAAGTGGATCAGCTCGCGCTCGGCGCGCGTGCGGTGGCTCCGGCAACCGGAGAAGTAACCTACCGCCTCAAGCAGGTTGGTCTTGCCCTGCGCGTTCTCGCCGACAATCACATTGATGCCGGGGTGAAACTCCGCCTCCGCCGACCGGTAGTTGCGAAAGCCCTCCAGTTTGAGACGGCGGACAATCATTCGATCACCACGGCGGTATCCCCCAGCTCCACCCGGTCGCCCGGCCGGAGCTTTTTGCCCCGCTGGGTGCACACCGCGCCGTTCACCCGCACGCGGCCCTCCTGGATGAGCAGCTTCGCCTCGCCGCCGGTCTCCGCCAGGCCCTCATATTTCAGCAGGCTGTCCAGCTTGATAAACTCGGTTGTGATCTTACTTGTGGTCTCTCTCATGCCGGTCCCTCCCGGTCAGACGCCGGCCCGCAGCCGGACGGGCAGGACCATATAGGTGAACGAGTTCTCATCCGTCTCCTCGCCGCGGGAGATCACGCAGGGGGAGACCGGCGTGTTGAGCTCGAGCCGCACCGTCGCCGTCGGGACCGCTTTGAGCGCGTCGAGCAGATAGCGGTTGTTAAAGCCGATCTCCAGACCGCCGCCGTCCCCCTCGACCGGGCACTCGTCATAGGCGCTGCCCAGGGCGGTGGAGGTGCGGATCTGCACGAGGGAGTCGGCAAAGGTGCAGCGGATCGGGCTCTTCTGCTGCTCGCTGATGAGGAGCGAGCAGCGCTCGATGGAGCTCAGCAGCC
>DVJB01000068.1 GCA_018710845.1 Candidatus Onthomonas avicola | reverse complement strand
TTCAAAAAGCAGATTGCCGTCTGGAACAGAAAATATAACGCTTTCCCCATGCGCCCCCTCAATTGGAACTCTCCCAAACAGGCCCTCTTCGCTTTCCCTCTTCCTGTAACACATCATTGACAAACCTACACTGCCGACAGACAAGGGGGGCGTCACGGCTCTTGCGCGCGGCGGTATGGTATGATATACTGTCGGAAAGTGTAGCGATGAGTGGAAATGGGAAGCTCTGTGTCCAAAACGCTATTCTTTCAAAAGAATCACCGAGAGAAAAGAGGTATGGTATGCAACAGGAAAGTATTCTCAAACGCTACGGCCTTCCGGTGCTGACCGGACTGGCCGTGGGCGCGGCGGCGGTGGTCCTCACCCTGCTGGGCAACCCGGAGAACATGGGCTTCTGTATCGCCTGCTTTCTGCGCGACATCGCCGGCGCGCTCAACCTGCAGCGCGCGGGCTATGACGCGGAGACAGGCGCCGGCATCGTCCAGTATCTCCGTCCGGAGATCATGGGCCTGGTGCTTGGCAGCACGGCGCTGGCCTTTCTCCGCAAGGAGTTTCGCCCGAAGGGCGGCTCTTCTCCCGCCACTCGGTTCCTGATTGCCGTCTTTGTCATGATCGGCGCGCTGGTCTTCCTCGGCTGCCCGCTACGGATGGTCATCCGCCTCGGCGGCGGCGACCTGAACGCGCTGGTGGGACTGGTCGGATTTATCTGCGGCATTCTGATCGGCGTGGTCTTCCTGAACCGGGGCTTCAGCCTCAAGCGCGCCTACCGGCAGTCGATGGCAGAGGGACTGATGCTGCCCGGCGTGATGCTGCTGCTGATCGTGCTGGCGGTGGTCTCCCCCTCTTTCATCCAGCGCAGCGTCTCCGGTCCCGGCTCCATGGCCGCCCCGCTGCTGGCCGCGCTGGTGATTGCGCTGGTGGTGGGCATGCTCGCCCAGCGCTCCCGCCTGTGCATGGTCGGCGGCATCCGCGACGCGGTGATGTTCCGTGACTTCCGGCTGATCTCCGCCTTTGCGGCCATTCTTGTGGCCGTGCTGGTGGGCAATCTCCTGCTCGGCAAGCTGAACTTCTCCTTCGCCGGACAGCCGGTGGCCCACAGCGACGGGCTGTGGAACTTCCTCGGCATGGCAATGGTGGGCTGGGGCTCCGTCCTGCTCGGCGGCTGCCCGCTGCGCCAGCTCATCCTGGCCGGCGAGGGGAACACCGACTCCGCCGTCACGGTGTTCGGCTTTATCGTCGGCGCCGCAATCGCGCACAACTTCGGCCTGGCCTCGTCTGCGGACGGGATCGGGACTGGGCCGGTCGCCGTGGCAATGGTGTTTGGCTTTGCGGTGCTCGCCGCGATTTCGGTGAGCAATCTGGAACGAATCGAGGTGTAAGACATGGTAGATGCCAGAGGATATTCCTGCCCGATGCCGGTTGTCATGGTGCAGAAGGCGGTCCGGAGGGACAAGCCGGACGAGCTGGAGGTACTGGTGGACAACCAGTGTTCGGTGGAAAACGTGACCCGCTTTGGGCACAACAACGGCTATCAGGTGACCGTCTCCGAGCAGGACGGGGATTACCGGCTGCTGCTGCACAAATGAATTATATCGCCACTTTTCACACCCATCTGGCGGCCCTGCGTACCCACCGCGCCCTGACCGGGCAGGGGGTGCGCGCCCGGATGGCGCCGGTCCCGCGCTGCCTGAGCTCCTCCTGCGGGGTCTGCGTGTTCTATCAGTCGGAGACCCCGCGGCAGGAGGCGATGGACGGCGACGCCGAGGCGATCTACTGCGAGGAGGACGGCGCGTACCGACTCGTCTGGCGCGGGGAGCCGTGAGCGGACCGGGCGGACAATTGATATCACATACGGGGCCGCCCCTGCAAAAGGGGGTGGATCCGATTGAATATCCATGTTGCTAGTGTAAAGGTGATGAATGGCCTGATGCCCGGCTCCGAGTTTGTCACGCCGATGACGCTGGCAGAGCGGATTGTCGTGGCGGTGGACGTCGTAGCAGCCATCCTGATCGCCGGACTCGGCTGGTTCATCTGGCGCGGCTTTCACAGAAAGACGGCAAAACAGCCCGAAAAGTAAGGGCGGTCATCTGCAAACCAGTCAGTCAATATCATAAAGGTTCTGTCGCCGGTCTGTGGATTTCCCAGACCGGCGATTATCTGTCAGACAATAATTTATTCAAAATTAACTCAAAATTTGTCAGCACATCTTGCCGTATTTTGTCAATTGCGGTAAAATACCCCTATACTGGCCGGTTTAGGAGGGGTTATAGTGCAACTTCAAGAAGAGGAGAAGCGATTTGAAATGATATACCGGGAACAGTATCCGGCCATGTACCGTTATGCGACGGCGCTGCTGAAAAACTACAGCACGCGCGACGGTTACGCCTCCGGCCGTGCGGAGGAGGTCGTTCAGGAGGCATTCGGCGTTGCCTGGGAAAAGCGCGACGAGTTGTTTGCCAGTACTGCCCCGGCCGGATGGCTGATTCGGGCTGTCCAATACAAGGCGCGGGAGCTGATCAGAGAGGATCAGAAGTGGATGAAACGCGTTTTGCGCTGCTCTGAGTACTCCGGCTCCCAGGACGCGGGGAATTTCCATCTCCGTTCCGAGCTGTCTGACCTGCTCTCTGAAGAGGAGTACCTGCTGCTCAAGGGCCTCTATCTGGAAGGCTATACCTATAAAGAGCTCTCCCGTCAGCTCGGCGTCAAGCAGTCTGCCCTCGCTATGCGGGTCAAAAGGCTGAAGGAGCGGTTGCGCAAAGAGCTTTGATCTGGATGGGCTGGGGCGTCTGAAATAACGGTGCCAGTCGCTGTTGGTTAGGCTGATCCGGCATAGATTGTAATAGCTGATGTGGCGAAAAAGAATGGCTTTGACTCCGGAGTCCACAGAACATTTTGTATAAGCGAAACTCGGCAAAATCGAGAATCTCGTACGGTTCGTGTGCATATTTGCGCCTGATTCCCCTGCGTCGGTAGGACGTGAATGCTGTCGGGAACACCGACACAGGAGGCTCAGCCAGTCTGCCGGTCGGCGGACAGGACCTCCTAAATGGCAATATTAAGGCAGCACCGCACAATTGCTGAGGCAAGCGCTGTTGAATCACCCATCAGACAGGAAACCATAGGCTTCCCGGCGCATTTCTTCGCGAGAGCGCACAACTTCAAGCCGCCAGGCAGGGCCTGTCAGCCA
>DVJB01000067.1 GCA_018710845.1 Candidatus Onthomonas avicola | reverse complement strand
TACAGTGATATGTCTCATCGGGACAAACAGAATAGAACTGCAAAAAGGTTGCGGTATATTTATCAATAGTAGTATCCTTCATTGCTATGAGGCATACAGCAATGCCTATGCCCCTAATATCGTTTTTTCGCCTCACATGATAGCATCCGAAAACAGCATTATTTATGAAAAATATATTGCTCCTATTATAAATTCTTCTATTTCATACCAAGTTTTTAAGCCTCAAATATCATGGCAAAACCAAATTCTTCAGATCTTGTGTGAGATTTTTAGTATTCAGAAAAATCTCTTGCACAGCGAACTACGTACTCTACAAAACATTATACAAATATGGGATATCTTATTGAGTCACTTAGATAATGCAATTTATTCTTCAGGAGTTTCCAAACCAGATCACAAACAAGCCAAATTACAGACAATGATACAATATATTCACGACCATTATGCAGAAGGACTCACACTCGACATGATTGCATCATCTGCATCACTCAGTAAGAGTGGAGCTTTAAACATATTCCAATCAGGTATCTGTACTTCACCTGTGGCATATCTCATCCAATACCGCTTGTCACAAGCTGCGAAACAACTCTGCACAACTCAAAAACCGGTCGCTATCATTGCTGCGGAAACAGGCTTTGCAAATCCCGGCTATTTTTGTCGCAAATTTAGGCAATATTATCATATGAGTGCTACCGAATACCGACAACAAAAAATCCAAAGGGAAAACTAACAGTGTTTTTCTTGTTATTTATGTACTTTGGGAAGATATAATTTTCGAAACGCTATTTATCAGTTGCGAAAAACCCCTTCTATCCGACAGTGATCCGCCGGATAGAAGGGGTTCTTTTTGCCTGCGGCAGCGTTCCCGCCTGTCAAAACCGATTCACACTGCCCGAGATGAGCAGGGGCGGAATGAGCCACATGAGCAGGAAGAACAGCGTGTTGAGCAGGCTGAGCGAGGCGTAGGCGTTCATCATGGTCAGGTAGAACCCGAGCAGCGCGCCCACCGCCGAGGCGGCGACCGTCACCGCCGTATTCAGGCGCACCACGGCGCGCAGCCGGCGACCGCCCAAAATCGCGTCGGTATAGGCACCCAGGCCCTCCCGGTAGATAAGCGCGGCGAGCACGTCGTTGTGCGGCTGACCCTTGGCCGAGAGCTGATGGCGTCGGTCCACCGGGGGATACTCCATCCGGTCGACGGGCAGTTTGAAGCGCTGGTGGAGCATCTGCGGCGTGATATTGAAGTCCCGCGTGGCCAAAATCGGGTTCACGCCGCCGCGGATGAGCGCGTTCAGGGCGGGGCGGATGTAGTACGGCTGGCTGTAGTCCAGGGAGAAGATGCCCTGCAGCTGGCCATTGATGACGCAGAAGACTGCATTTTTCACCTGGTATCCCTGCTGGAGCGGGATGCCCATCACCTTCATATATCCCGCCGAGCCGATGAGCACCTGGTCGCCGCGGATGCTGCCGGAAAAGCCGCCCGCCTCGGAATACTTCAGGTCGTCCACTCGGCGGTAGAAGCCGCCCTGGGTGCGGATCTGGTCGTCAAAGATCTTGGCCAGTCCGGTATCTGCCTCCCGGATCATGGAGGCGGTACAGCCGGTCAGTTTCTCCAGCGAGACCTGCCCGAAATTCTTAATACCCTTAAACTGCACATACCCGTCCGGGAAGAGGTCGGTGTCCGTGATGGCGATACCGGCAGGGCCGTGCATCGAGTCCACGCCCTCCCAGCCGGCCAGAATCACGCCGGAGCGGTTGAGCCGCTTGACCAGCCGGTCATAGGGCAACCCGTAGGCCATAGTGGCCGACAGAGGCGTGGCAAGCACAAAGATCACCGACCAATTCCACAGCAGGTGCTGGGCAGTCCCCTGTCCGATGACGGCAAGCAGGCCGAAGACCAGTCCGGCGGCCATCATCACCGGCGCGGCGTAGCGATAGACCTGCTGCGCGCCGTCCGGCTCCTGCATCTGGCTGCCGAACCCGCGTACGCCGCCTGTCTCCTTGATAAAGACACCCTTGTTGTCCCACTTGCCGTGGTCCATCGTGAGCCGCTGCGGCTGCGTGACCGCCGCAGCCATCTGGCAGGACTGGTAGAGCCCTCGCTTTTTCCGGCAGTTGCCCCAGGCCATTGCCCAGAGGCTCAGGGCGGCAAAGCCACAGAACGGCAGCGGCCCGTCCCGTCCGGGGACGGCATACCACACGGCGTCCACCAGCGTGAAGAGCACGCCGAGGGAGGAGAGCGTGCCCAGGCTCGGACGGCCGCGGAAGAGCTGAACGACGCCGTCCAGCAAGGTGTCCAGCCCGATGGCCACCGCCAAGGCCAGTCCGCCGGCCAGAATCGCGCCGGTCAGGCGGAGATTCTCCGCCAGCGCGGGTACCGTCACAAAGGGCAACTCCCCGCCCGCCACGGCAGAGCAAGCCAGCAGCAGCACAGCGACGGCCAGCTGGAACGGCAGGCGGCTTTTCGTGCTCTTCCAGCTGCTGTAATAGCTGCGCGCGAGCTGCTTGGGCGAGGTGTCCGGGGCACGCCGCACCGGCTTTTTCTGCTTCGGCTTCTTTCGCGGCCGCAGCTTGGGCCGTGTGGGACGCTCCTCATCGGTACCGGGAATGTACTGCTCGGCAATCCGCTGGGCGCGCTCCTCCTCCTCGTCGACCAGCTCGTCACCCTGGAACATGGTCTCGGCAAACCGGTCGGCCATCTCTCCCATCCGGTCCAGACGGCGTCTTAGGCCGCCCGGTTCCCGGTTGGGAATGGGAATCACCTTTTCCTCCGGCGCATCCTCCTCACCCGGACCGGCCTCTTCATCCTCCTCGGGCGCGGGACGGCGGAAGAGGCTTTTCAGCCAGCCCAGCAGACCGGGGCCATGCGGTGCCTCTTCCCAGTCCCCGTCCGGGAGCGCTTCCTCCGGAGCCGTGTCTGTCTGAACCGGCTCCGGCACCGGAATACGCCGGGTCGGCTCCGGGCGCGGCTCGGCCGTCTCTTCCCGCTCCGGCTCAGGCTCCGGAGCGGCTGGCTTCTCCGGGGTGGGCGGCGTCTCTTTCTCCGGCGCGTCCTGGTCAAACAACTCCGGCTGGGCGGGGTCAGGCTCCTCGGGCCGGGAGAAATACAGCGTGAACCGCTCCGGCGGCATTTCCGTCTCTGCCTCCGTCTTCTCCGGCGGCAGCTCCTCCCGTCCCGCTTCAAGCTCCGGGTCGGCTGGCTTCTCCGGGGTGGGCGGCGTCTCTTTCTCCGGGGCGTCCTGGTCAAACAACTCCGGCTGGACGGGGGCAGGCCCCTCGGGCTGGGAGAAATACAGCGTGAACCGCTCCGCCGGCATTTCTGTCTCTGTCTCCGTCTCCTCCGGCAGCGGATCCTCCTGTCCCGATTCAGAATCTGGGGCGGCTGGCTCCTCCGGGGCAGACGGCGTCTCCGTCTCCTCCGGCAGCGGATCCTCCTGTACCGATTCAGAATCCGGGGCAGCTGGCTCCTCCGGGGCGGGCGGCGTGGCCACCGGAGTCTCGTTCGCGCGCTCCTTCTCTCCAGAATCCGCTGGGGCGGGATCCTCCGACACGCCGAATCGGGAGAGCGGCGGCAGAAGGTCGGTCAGCAGGTCAGGGCCCACGTCTCCGTCCAAATTCCGGGAGAAATCGGCCTCCTCCGCCCGCTCCTGGACCGGGCGGGCACGGCGGTTCAGGCGCAGCGTGACCACCTGTCCGCTGGCAAACGCCGTCCGCTCCCGCTCATCCATCGCTGGTTGCGCATAGATGGGGGACTCCCGTTCCTCTGTCCAAGCCGGTGGAGGCGGTGTCTCCTGTCTCTCTGTCCAGACCGGCGGAGGCGGTGTCTCCCGTTTCTCCGGTGTCTCGGGTTCAGGAGGGATGGCTTCCTCCGGCCGGTCTTCTGCGGGGACAGCCGTATCCGCTCTCCCCGGCAAGCCCTCCTCCGGGCCGGAGGGCACATCGTCCTCCGGCGGCAGCTCCTCCGACGCCTGGCGGCGAAACAGCCCGGCGAGACCGGGCAGCCGGAAACGGCGCGGGGTACGCTCCGCGTCCTCCTCTGCCTCTTCCCGCTGCTCCTCTTGGGCGGGCTGGTGGAATATCTCCTCCGGCACAGGCCACTGGAGGACCTCTGGGGCCCCCGAATCAGGAGGTTCCGGCTCCTCCAGGTCTTCTTCCGGGACGGGCAGCGGGATGGAGTTCTTCTCCCCGCCCTCATCTTCCGGCACAGGCGGCCGGGCGGCGGGTTCTTCCGGAGTCTGCTCCATCTGAGCGGCAATGCCCTCCGGTTCCTCTTGGGCGGAAATACTCTCCGGTTCCTCCGACGGCTCCGGCTCACGCAGCTGGCGCAGCAGCCGGTCGATGTCCAACTCGTCCCACTCTTTCGGATGATCGCTCATCCATTGATCATATCTGTCGCTCACACGATCACCTTTATCATTGTGTTCCAACGCGTTCAGCGGCGCTGGCGCACGGCCTCATAGAGCACAATGGCCGCAGCCGCCGAGGCGTTGAGGGAATTCAGCTTTCCCTTCATGGGAATACTGACAGTAAAGTCACAGGTCTCAGCGACCAGACGGCTCATACCGGACCCCTCTGAGCCGATCACAATCGCGCTCGGCCCGCGCAGGTCTGCCTCATACAGGCCGAGCGGGGCGCCGGCGGCGGCGCCGAAAATCCAGACGCCGCGCTCCTTGAGCTCCTGGAGGCAGGCGGTGAGATTGCCCACCCGGGCAACCGGCAGATGCCAGAGCGCGCCGGCGGAAGTCTTGGCCACCACGGCAGTCAGGCCCACGCTGCGGCGCTTGGGGATAATCACCCCGTGCGCCCCGGCGCACTCGGCGGTGCGGATCACCGCGCCGAGGTTGTGCGGGTCGGTGAGCTGGTCACAGACCACCAGCAGCGGCGGCTCCCCGGCCGCCTCGGCTCGGGCGAGCAGGTCGTCCACACTGGCGTAAGCCGCGGCAGCGGCCACGGCGATGACGCCCTGATGGGCGTGGGTCTGGCTCATGTGGTCCAGCTTCCTCCGGTCAGCCTCCACCACCACCAGCCCGCGCTCGCGCGCCATGGCTGCAATTCGCCCGAGGGCGGCGTCCGTGTCCCCTTTGGCGAGCATGATCTTATCCACCGGCGTCCCGGCGCGCAGGGCCTCGACGACCGCGTTGCGGCCCTCGATCAGGTTCTCCTCCTCGCGCTCCGGACCACGCCGGCGCTGCTTTTTATCCTCCACCTGGCAATCCTCCCGGTTTCAAAACGTCAAAATTCGCCCCGGCGCGCGCGCCGCATAGGCAGAGATAAGTATAGCACACTTTCCCGCCCAGAAAAAGCGGAAAAGAAAATCTTTCTTGTCTGATTTACAGAATGTTCACCGCCTTTTTCTTGTATTTGCCAAATCGGTGTGCTATATTATGTTGCGAAAGAATGCGGTCCGGCCGTCCGGACCGCCGTAAAGAGGGGGTTCCCTTTTGAATCAAAACAAGAAAAACCAAAAGCCCGATCAGAATGACAACCGAAAACGCAATATTACCGGTTTTATCACGCTGATCGTCTGGGCGCTGATCCTGGTGATCGCCATGAACGCGCTCTTTGCCCGCACGGAGACCGCCGGCTCGCAGGAGATCATGTTCAGTGAGCTGATCGACCTCATCCAAGCCGACCAGGTGCAGGAGCTGGAACTCAACTCCAACCGCTACGTCGCCACCCTCACGGAGGAGGGCGCAGCCGCCTGGCTGGAGGATTACTACGCCGAGCTGGGCGAGCCGGTGCCGGAGGGGGCGGAGGCCCCGCAGCTGTTCGCCACGCCGCTCAACTATACCGACTTCCTCCTGCTGCTGGAAGAGCACGATGTGGACTATTACTCCCCCTATCAGGAGGAGAGCGCGCTGACCGCCTTCCTCGTCTCCTACGTACTGCCGATGCTGCTGATGGTAGGGGCGATGTTCATCCTCTTCCGCTTCGTCCTCGGCGGCAAGATGGGCGGGGGGATCGGCACGGTGGGCAAGGCCAATGCCAAGGTCTACGTGGAGAAGTCCACCGGCGTCACCTTCCGCGACGTGGCCGGCCAGGATGAGGCGAAGGAGAGCCTGGAGGAGATCATTGACTTCCTCCACAATCCCGGCAAGTACACCGCCATCGGCGCAAAGCTGCCCAAGGGCGCGCTGCTCGTCGGCTCGCCCGGCACCGGCAAGACGCTGCTGGCCAAGGCGGTCGCCGGGGAGGCCAACGTCCCCTTCTTCTCCATCTCCGGCTCTGACTTCGTGGAGATGTTCGTCGGCGTGGGCGCCAGCCGGGTGCGCGACCTGTTCAAGGAAGCGGCCAAGATGGCCCCGTGCATCATCTTCATCGACGAGATCGACACGATTGGCAAGTCCCGCGACGCGGGCCGCCTGGGCGGCAACGACGAGCGGGAGCAGACCCTCAACCAGCTGCTGGCTGAGCTGGACGGCTTTGACCCCACCAAGGGCGTCATCGTCCTCGGCGCGACCAACCGCCCCGAGGTATTGGACAAGGCGCTGCTGCGCCCCGGCCGGTTTGACCGGCGCATCACGGTGGACCGGCCCAATCTGGCCGGGCGTCTGGCCACACTGCAGGTGCACACCCGCCGCATCCGCCTGGCCGAAGACGTCGACCTGAACAAGATCGCCCAGGCCACCGCCGGGTGCGTGGGCGCGGATCTGGCCAACCTCGTCAACGAGGCGGCGCTGCGCGCGGTGCGCATGGGCCGCAAGGCGGTCAATCAGAACGACCTGCTCGTCTCCTTTGAGGTGGTCATCGCCGGCACGGAGAAAAAGGGCACCGTCCTCACCGAGAAGGAAAAGCGCCTGATCGCCTACCACGAGGTGGGCCACGCCCTCGTCGCCGCCCGGCAGAAGGGCACCGAACCGGTGAGCAAGATCACCATCGTCCCGCACACACAGGGTGCCCTGGGCTATACGATGCAGCTGCCCGAAGAGGAGAAGTTCCTCATGGACCGCGAGGAGCTGTGCAGCGAGCTGCGCACGCTGCTGGGCGGCCGGTCGGCGGAGGAGGTCGTCTTCCAGACCGCGACCACCGGCGCGTCCAACGACATCGAGCGCGCCACCGAGCTGGCCCGGAAGATGATCACCATGTACGGCATGAGCGAGAAGTTCGGCATTATGGGCCTGGCCACCGTCCAGAGCCAGTACCTGGAACAGGGCTACGGCCTGACCTGTGCCCAGGCCACCGCCGCCGATGTGGACACGGAAATCCACGAGCTGATGGAGCGCTGCCACCGCGAGGCGGTCGCTATTCTGGAGGAGAACCGCGACTTGCTCGACAAGATCGCCGCCTACCTGCTGAAAAAAGAGACTATCACCGGTCAGGAGATGATGGCCATCATCGAGGGCCGCGACCCAGACACGGTGGACAACTACGGTGCCAACCCGAGCGCAGACCTGCCCCCCGCCGGACGCGGCGGCGGTCTGCCCACCCCCAAGACCTCGGACGACGGCATTGAAAAGCCTGCCCGGAAAATCTCTATGATCTCCGAGCCGCCCGTCGCCCCGCAGCGCCCGGAGGAGCCAGAGGCGGAGGATGCCACGCCGGCGGATCCCTCCGGCTCCGGGACCGAAGACGGCACGGAGGAGAACACCTAAGCCTTCCAACTGCCGAAGGGCACGAATCACCATACACTGTTTTGACGCGTCCGCCGCGCCGCCCGGAAAACACCGGGCAGCGCGGCGGCATTCTGTTTTGCGCAAGTCTTGTCATGCGAGAAATCGTTTGCTATAATGTGATTAATTATCTCTTTCTCTCGACGGATGGATGCGATTGTATTTGAGACAGAACATGAAGTATGACGAATGGAATATCCGGGATGCCCGGCCGAAAGCGGCAGCGTTGCTGGAGCAGGCGGGCCTCTCTCCGCTGCCCGCGCTGGTGCTGGCCGCCCGCGGCTATGATACCCCGGAGCGGGCGCGCTCCTTCCTGCGCAGCGGCGAGGAACTGCTGCACGATCCCTTTCTCCTGCGCGACATGGACCGCGCTTCCGCCCGGCTGACACGGGCGCTGGAACAGGGCGAGCGGATCTGCGTCTACGGCGACTATGATGTGGATGGGATCACCTCCACCTGTCTGCTCACCACTTTTTTGTCCCGGGCAGGCGGGGACGTACTGCCCTATGTGCCCAACCGGCTGACGGAGGGCTACTCCCTCAACCGTGAGGCGATCGCCGCCATGCACGCGCGGGGCGTCACGCTGATTGTCACGGTGGACTGCGGCATCACCAATGTGGAGGAGGTTGACTTTGCCGCCAGCCTCGGCATCGATGTGGTGATCACCGACCACCACGAGTGTAAGGAGATGCTTCCGGACGCCGCCGCGGTGGTCAACCCCCACCGGCCGGACTGTTCTTACCCCTTCCAAATGCTCGCCGGGGTGGGCGTCGCGCTCAAGCTGATGCTCGCCCTGACGCCGCAGGAGCGCCGTTCGGCGGCTCTGGCGGAGTACTGCGACCTGGCCGCCATCGGCACGGTGGCGGACGTGATGGAGCTGACGGGCGAAAATCGGGCCATTGTCGCCCTTGGCCTGCGCCGGCTCGCCCGCGGGCCGCGGCCGGGCCTGGCCGCCCTTTTGCAGGAGGCGGGGCAGAGCGGCAAGCCGCTGACCGCCTCCACCATCAGCTTCTCCCTCGCCCCGCGCATCAACGCCGCCGGGCGGATGGGCTGTCCGGAGCTCGCGGTCCAGCTGCTGCTCACGCAGGATGCGGCCGAGGCCGCTCTGCTCGCCCGGCAGCTGTGCGCGCTCAACCGTGACCGGCAGGAGGTGGAGCTGGAGACCTTCGAGCAGTGCCGTGACTACCTCGACCGGCATCCGGAGGCCGCCCGCGGGGCCATCGTCCTGGCGGGAGAGCACTGGCACCAGGGCGTGGTGGGCATCGTCGCCTCCCGTCTGGCCGAGCGCTACCGCGTACCCGCCTTTATGATCTGTCTGGAGCATGGCCATGGGAAGGGCTCTTGCCGCTCCTACGGACACTTTAACCTCTTTGAGGCGCTCGAGCAGTGTGCCGACCTGCTGGAGAATTTCGGCGGTCACGAGCTGGCGGCCGGTTTCTCCATCGCGCCCGACCGGATCGGCGTCTTTCGCGAGCGCATGAGCGCGCTGGCCGGCGCCTGGCGTTCGGAGCATCCCGCCGCCTCCAGCCTGACGGTGGACGTGCTGCTGGAGGACGCCCGGCTGATCACCTGGAAAAATGTGCAGGCGCTCTCCCTGCTCGAGCCGCACGGGACGGGCAATCCCACCCCGGTATTCGCCCTGACCGGCGCGACGGTGACCGGGTTCACCCGCGTGGGCGGCGGACGCCATACCCGGCTGCGCCTGCGCAAAAACGGCATGCAGCTGGAGGGCATTCTCTTCTCCGCCACGCCGCGCGAGGCGCAGCTGGTGGTAGGCGCACGGATCGACGCGGCGTTTCAGCTCCAGCTCAACGACTTTCGCGGCGCGCACACCGCCCAGTTGCTGCTGTGCGACCTGCGGCCCAGCCGCCCCGCCGACAGCCGGCAGCTCTACCGCCGCTATCGCGCCGGCGCGCCGCTCACCGCGGAGGAGCTGGGCCGTCTGACGCCCCAGCGCTGCGACTTTGTCGCCCTCTGGCGCTATCTGGCCCGCAGCGCCGGCAACGGGACGCTGTGCGAGTCCCCCGCCCGGTTCAGCCGGGAGTTCGCGCGCGCATGCGGACAGCAGGAGGAGTTTGGCCGCACGATGATCTGCCTGGAGGTCTTCTGCGAGCGCGGTCTGATCGGCCTGGAGCGTGGGGCGGATACCATGACCATTACCATTCAGACAGACGGGAGAAAAGTGGATCTGGAGGCCTCGGAGGTCCTGCGCCGCCTGCGCGGCCGGGGTGAGTCTGATGGGCCGCCAGATGAGGGAGGATGAGGATATGGACCCCATTTTAGAGATGTATCAGGCGCTGGAGGAGAAGGTGCTGGCCTATAACCCCTCTCTGGACTGCCAGCGGCTGCGCGACGCGTTTCACTTTGCAGACAACCACCACTCCAAGCAGCTGCGGCGCGACGGCACGCCCTATATCACCCACCCGCTGGCGGTGGCGGATATCGTGGCCGACCTCAAGCTGGACACCGACTCGCTCATCGCCGCCCTGCTGCACGACTGCATTGAGGATACCGAGGTCACCCACGAGGAGATCGCCGCCCGCTTTGGCCCGACGGTGGCCGACCTGGTGGAGGGCGTGACCAAGCTCACGCGCGTGCAGTACGTCTCCATGGAAGAAAAGCAGATGGAGAACCTGCGCAAGATGCTGCTGGCGATGAGCAAGGACATCCGGGTCATCCTGGTCAAGCTGTGCGACCGGCTGCACAACATGCGCACGATGCAGTACCAGACGCCGAAGAAGCAGCGCGAAAAGTCGTTAGAGACGATGGAGATCTACGCCCCCATCGCCCACCGGCTGGGCATGCAGCGCATCAAGTGGGAGCTGGAGGACCTGTCTCTGAAATACCTCGACCCGGTGGGCTACCACGAGATCGAGGAGGAGCTGGCCGCCCTCACCTCGCACCAGCAGGAGTTTCTGCTCAGCGTGCAAAACAAGATCAAGGAACGGCTGGACCAGGAGGGCGTGAAGTGCACCATCTACTCGCGTATCAAGTCTATCTATTCCATCTACCGCAAGATCTACACCAAGCAGAAGACCCTCTCGGAGATCTTCGACCTGTACGCCCTGCGCGTGATCGTAGACACGGTGGCCGACTGCTACAAGGTGCTCGGCTTTGTGCACAATATGTTTAACCTCGTCCCCGACCGTTTCAAGGACTATATCTCCACCCCGAAGCCCAATCTCTACCAGTCGCTGCACACCACCGTCATCGGCCGGCAGGGCATCCCGTTTGAGGTACAGATCCGCACCTGGGAGATGCACGAGACGGCGGAATACGGCATCGCCGCGCACTGGAAATACAAGCAGGGCGGCGGCCAGGAGCTGGGAGACGAGAACTCCTACGAGTGGGTCCGGCGCCTGCTGGAGAGCCAGGAGGGCTCGGACGCGGAGGAATTCGTCAAGTCGCTCAAGGTGGACCTCTTCTCCGACGAGGTATTCGTCTTCACCCCGCAGGGCGACGTGGTCAGCCTGCCGGCCGGCTCGACGCCGATCGACTTTGCCTACGCGATCCACTCCGCCGTGGGCAACCGCATGGTGGGCGCCAAGGTGAATGGACGGATCGTCACCCTGGACTCCCAGCTGCACAACGGCGATATCGTGGAGATCATGACCTCCAAGAACGCCCGCGGCCCCAGCCGGGACTGGATGAAGATCTGCAAGAGCAACGAGGCGCGCAACAAGATCCGTCAGTGGTTCAAGCGCGAGCGCCGCGACGAGAACATCGCCAACGGCCGCGCCGCCTTTGAGTCCGAACTCAAGCGCGCGGGCTACACCATCGCGCAGATCACACAGGAGGACGTGCTCCCCCGCGTGCTGAAAAAGGCACGCTACGGCTCGCTGGACGACCTCTATGCCGCCATCGGCTACGGCGGCATCACGAGCGCCAAGGCGGTCACCCGCATCCGGGACGAGATGATTCGCATCAGCCGCGAGGAGCGCGAGCGCCAGGCCGCCCTCCAGGCGGAGGAGGAGCCGCCGCTGGACCTGCACATCTCCGCCAACCGTGAGCTGGCGCCGCTGCCGCAGAAGAAGTTCACCCACACCAAGAGCGGCGTCATCGTCGAGGGGCTGGAGAACTGCATGGTCAAGTTCGCCAAATGCTGCACCCCCGTCCCCGGCGACCCCATCATCGGCTTTGTCACCCGGGGCTACGGCGTGTCCGTCCACCGGCAGGACTGCCCGAACGCCAGCCCGGAGCGCCGCCGGGAGGAGCAGGGCCGCTGGCTCTCCGTCTCCTGGGGCGCGAGCGAGGTGGACGGCTACCAGACCAGCCTGGATATCTCCGCCAAGGACCGGCAGAACCTCTTCCTGGACGTGGCGGCGGTGCTCTCGGCGGCCAAAATCCGGGTGGACTCCCTCATCGCCAAGGGCATGCCGGATGGCTACGCCCTCATCATCGCGCTGGTGGTGGTGAAAAACCTCGACCAGCTTCAAGATGTCATGCGCAAGCTGCACGGCATCTCCGGCGTGATGGATGTGCGCCGGTCCAATCACTAAAACGCAGGAGGAAACGCGAATGCGCGCTGTTGTGACCCGCGTCTCCTCCGCCTCCGTCTCCATCGGCGGGACGGTGCGCGGGGAGATCGGCCGGGGCTTTCTCGTCCTGCTGGGCGTCGGCCCGGAGGACACGCAGGAGCAGGCCCGCCGCCTGGCGGAGAAGATCTGCCGCTGCCGGGTATTTGAGGATGAGGGCGGCAAGATGAATCTGGACCTGGCCGCCGTGGGCGGGGCGGTGCTGGTGGTGAGCCAGTTCACCCTCTACGCCGACGTGAAGTCCCGGCGGCCCGGCTTCTCTCACGCCGCGCCGCCGCAGGTGGCCGAGCCGCTCTACAAGTATTTTCTCGACTGCTGCCGCGCGCTCGGCTTTCCGCCCGCGCACGGAGAGTTTGGCGCAGAGATGGCGGTCGCCTCCGTCAACGACGGGCCGGTGACGCTGCTGTTTGACACGGACCACCGCTGAGAAAGGGAGGAAACGCGATGTTGATCAGACGTCTGACCGTCGGCATGGTGCAGACCAACTGCTATTTTCTCGGAGATGAGGGGAGCAAAAAGGCCGCCGTCATCGACCCGGGCGACAACGGCGGCTATCTGGCGCAGTCCCTCTCCGCGCTCGGCTACCGGGCGGAGATGGTCCTGCTCACTCACGGACACTTTGACCATGTGGACGGCGTGCGGGATTTTCTGGCCGAGGCCGGCTCCATGCCGGTCTATCTGAGCCGGAAGGACTACCCCTTCTGCCCCACCGGCTTTGTCGCCCCCTCGGCCGACGGGCTGGGAGAGCTGAAAGAGGTCCGTTTTCTCGCGGAGGGGGACACGCTCTCCCTGGGCGCGCTCACCATCAAGGTGCTCGAGACGCCGGGGCACACCCCCGGCGGGCTGACCTTCCGGGTGGGAGACGCCCTCTTCACCGGAGACACCCTCTTCGCCGGCTCCTGCGGGCGGACGGATTTTCCGAACAGCAGCATGGAAGATATGCTCGCCTCCCTGCGCCGTCTGGGCGAGTTGGAGGGAGACTTCCAGGTCTACCCCGGCCATATGGGCGCCTCCACGCTGGCGCGGGAGCGGAAGATCAATCCCTTCCTGCGCCAGGCGATGGGGCGGTGACCCGGTCCGGACGGCTGAGGACCAGGATGGCGCCGAGGATGAGCGCGATGCCGGCGAGCTTTGCCGGGCTGCGGTCCTCCTGATAGAGCGTCATCCCGAGCACGGCGCCCACCAGCGGCTCCACCGCCACCAGGATCGCCGCCAGACCGGACTCCATCCGCGCCAGGCCCCAGGTGTAAAACAGGTAGGGCAGCACGGTGCAGACCACGCCGATGCCGAGGCAGTAGAGGAGAAGCTCCGGCTCCGCGGCGATCGCGCCGGCCACATGATCTGCCCGGCCAAACGGGATGGACCCCGCCAGGCCGAAGAGAAAGGTGTAGGCGGTCACCGTCATGGTGTCATACCGGCCGAGGGCGACGCGGCCGAAGATGGTGTACAGGGCGTAAAACAGCCCGGAGGCCAGGCCGCACAGCAGCACGTCCGGCCCGATCGCCGGTCCGCCGCCGGTGAGCCCCGCCACCAGGACGCAGCCGGCGAAGGTCATGCCGAGCGCCGCCAGCTTGCGCGCGGTCATCCGCTCGCGAAAGAGCAGGGCGGACAGCAGCATGACAAACGCCGGCGAGGTGTACAGCAGTACCACCGCCACCGACGCCTCGCTGCGGGTGATGGTCGTGAAGTAAAACCAGTTGAAGAGCACGACGCTGACCACCCCTGTCCCGGCAAACATCCACCAGTCGCGCGGGCGAATCCGCAGCTTTTTCCGGTCAGTCACGGCCAGGAAGGCGGTGAAGACGACGGCGGCGACCGCCATGCGCACGAATGAGATGGACATCGCCTCCAGTCCAGCGGCATTCAGTCGGCGGACGAACAGGCTGATGATCCCCCAGAGCACGCCTGCCAGAAGGACGGACAGGGCCGCTTTTCGATTCATTTCGATCTCTCCCCTCTCTTCCGGGCCGAAGGTCCGGCAGAGACTATGATATTCAACTACAGCCCATTTTGCAAGGATTGATTTACGCATGAAGCTCTATCTCGAGGGGCATGACTACCGTTACGCGGTGGAACAGATCATGCTCATCCTCCTGCCCGGCCAGCGGCCGGAGTATCCGGACGCGCCCCCCGCCCCGGACGAGGCGGCAGCGCACAGCGCGCTGGTCCTGCGGGACGGCACGGCCCGCGCCCGCACTGTCCTGCAGCTGGACGGACGGCGGTCGGAGGGCACGGCCGAGACCGTCCTGCCGGAGACGGACGACGGGCTGACACGGGACCGGCTGTGCCAGCGTATCATAAAACAGTCCTTTTACAAGGCCGCCCTCCCCCTGCTCGACCACGCGCCCGACTGGGGCGCGCTCACCGGCGTGCGCCCGGCCAAGCTGGCCGCCAAGGCCCTCGTGGACGGGCGCAGCCGCGCGGAGGTGGAGCGGATGTTCCGGGAGGAGTTCTTCGTCTCCCCCCAACGGACCCGGCTCGCCATGGAGGCGGCTGAGGCGGGACTGGAGGTCGCGCGCGGATTGCGGCCGGAGGAGCTGTCGCTCTATGTGGGTATCCCCTTCTGTCCGACGCGCTGCGCCTACTGCTCCTTTGTCTCGGCGGACATCCAGCGCGCGCTCAAACTGGTGGAGCCCTATCTGGAGGCCCTGGGGCGCGAGATCGACGCGGCCGCACGTCTCCTGCCCCAGGCGGGCGCGAAGGTGCGGACGCTCTACTTCGGCGGCGGGACACCCACCACCCTCTCCCCCGCCCAGCTCGACCGGATGCTCGGCCAGCTGCACCGCTCGCTCGACCTCTCCGGCCTCAGCGAGTGCACCGTGGAGGCCGGCCGCCCGGACACCATCACCGCGGAAAAACTCGCCGTGCTGCGCGATTACGGGGTGGACCGCCTCTCCGTCAATCCCCAGACGATGCAGGACCACGTCCTGCGGGCGATGGGCCGGGCGCACACGGCGGCCGACGTCCTGCGCGCCTACGACCTCGCGCGCCGGGCCGGGGATTGGGCGATCAACATGGACCTGATTGCGGGCCTCCCGGAGGACAGCGCGGACGGCTTCCGGGACACGCTGGAGACCGTCCTCTCCCTCGCGCCGGAGAACATCACGGTGCACACCCTCGCGCTCAAAAAGGGCTCGCGCCTGACACTGGAGGGGCGCGGCCTCCCCAGCGGGGAGGAGACGGCGCGGATGCTCGCCTACGCCTGGCCGAGGCTGGAGGAGGCGGGCTACCGGCCCTACTACCTCTACCGGCAAAAATACATGTCCGGCGCGCTGGAGAACATCGGCTGGTGCCGTCCGGGCTATGAGGGGATCTACAACGTGTGCATTATGGAGGAGCTGCACACCATCCTCGCCCTCGGCGCGGGCGGCTCCACCAAGCTCACCGACCCCCATACGGGAAAGATCACCCGCCTCACCAACCCGAAATATCCCTATGAGTATATCCAGCGCGTCCAGCAGCTGTGCGCGGAGAAGGAGGCCATCGTCCCCTTCTACCGCGCCCTGCTGGGCGGCTGACAGGAGGTTTCCCATGTCCTATCTGCTCATTGAGATCAACCGCCGGGCCGCAAGCGATCCGGCAGCTTTCCTGGCCGAGAGCGACGCGAGCTATCAGCGCCACGTCTGCCAGGCGGCCGAGCGCATTTTGCAAAACCGCGCGCGCAGTCCCATCGTCCTGCTCTCCGGTCCCTCCGGCTCGGGGAAGACCACCACCGCGCTCAAAATCGAGGAGGAGCTGCGCCGCCGCGGCGTGGGCACGCACGCGATCGCGCTGGATAACTACTTCCAGACGCCCGACCGCGTCAACGGCCCCAAGACCCCGGACGGGGACTATGACTATGAGTCGCCACGCTGCCTGGATATGGCGCTGCTGCACGAGCACTTCTCCGCCCTGGAGCGGGGAGAGGAGATCGCCATCCCCCAGTTTGACTTCGCCCATCAGCGGCGGATGGAGGGGGCTGTGACGCCGCTGCGGCTCGGACAGGATGAGATCGCCATCTTTGAGGGCATCCACGCCCTGAACGACGATCTCGCCGGACAGCATCCGGAGGCCTTTAAGGTCTACATCTCCGCCCGGTCCAATATCCTGCGGCTGGGCAAGGTGGTCTTCAAGGGGACTTGGATGCGCCTGACGCGCCGGGCGGTGCGCGATCTGCTCTTCCGCGGGACGGACGTGGCCGGGACGCTGGCGATGTGGGACAACGTGCGCCGGGGCGAGAAGATGTATATCTCCCCCTTTAAGAACCGCGCGGACCTGATCTTTGACTCCTCCCTGCCCTACGAGGTGAACGTCCTGCGGCAGTATGCCGAGCCGCTCTTCCAGCAGATTCCGGCGGAAAATGTCCGGCGGCGGGAGATTCTGGAGATGATCTGGGCCTTTGACCGCTTTGTCCCCATCGACAGTGAGCTGGTCGCGAAGGACTCGCTCATCCGCGAGTTCATCGGCGGCGGCAGCTACGGCAGGCATTGACCCTGCCCCGCCCGGAGGAAAAGGCGTTCCCGTCTGGGCGGAAATGTGTTATACTAGTTCGAACACTGCGTCCGGCCCCGCGCCGGACAGACAAAGGAGTCTTTCACAATGGCAGAGTGTACGCACGATTGTTCCACCTGCGGCGCGAACTGCGCCGAGCGCACCGCGCCGCAGGATCTTCACGAGGCAGCCAACCCCTTTTCCAAGATCGGTCACGTCATCGGCGTGGTGAGCGGCAAGGGCGGCGTCGGCAAGAGCATGGTGACCTCCACGCTGGCCGTGGCGATGTCCCGGCTGGGGAAGAAGGTCGGCATCCTGGACGCCGACATCACCGGCCCCTCCATCCCGAAGGGCTTTGGGCTCTCCGGGCGGATCATGGCCGCCGAGGAGGGGATGCTCCCCGCCAAGACCCGGGGCGGCATCGAGGTCATCTCCCTCAACCTGCTCACCGACAACGAGACGGATCCCGTCGTCTGGCGCGGTCCGGTGATCGCCGGGGCGGTCAAGCAGTTCTGGAATGAGACCTACTGGGGGGACGTGGACTACCTGTTTGTGGACATGCCTCCCGGAACGGGCGACGTGCCGCTCACCGTTTTCCAGTCCCTGCCGGTGGACGGCATCGTGGTGGTCACCTCTCCGCAGGACCTGGTGTCCATGATCGTGACCAAAGCCCTCAAGATGGCGGAGCTGATGCAGATCCCGGTGCTCGGCCTGATTGAGAACTTCAGCTATTTCCAGTGTCCTGACTGCGGCAAGCGCCACCACATCTTCGGCCAGAGCAAGATCGCCGAGGTGGCCGCGGCGCACCATGTGCCGGTGCTCGCCCAGCTGCCGATGGACCCCTCCCTCGCCGCCGACTGTGACGCGGGCCGCCTGGAGGAGCACCAGCCCAATGATCTGATGGATGCCGCCGCCTATCTGGACGGCCAGCTCTCCTCCGTTCGCTGAACCGTGCGCTCCCCCGCCGCGCTGGGCCGGGAACTGCTCGGCCTGATCTACCCGCCCCGCTGCGTCTTCTGCGGCGCGCTGCTGGAGGCCGGTTCCCCCGCGCTCGGCATCTGCCGTCCTTGCCGGGAGACGATGCCGCGCACCGGCGGGCGGGACGCGCTCCGGCTCGGCCTCGACTACACCGTCTGCGCCGCGCCGCTGCGCTATGAAAAGCAGGTGGTACGCTCGCTGCGGCGCTTTAAATTTCAGGGACGGCCGTACTATGCCAGCGCCTATGGCCCGCTTTTGCGCGCCTGCGCCGAAGAGCACTTCCCCGACCCGCCCGATCTCGTGACCTGGGCGCCGCTGCACTGGAGGCGGCGGTATGCGCGCGGTTACGACCAGGCGCGCCTGCTGGCGGAGGAGGCGGCGCTGGCCTATCAGATGCGGCCGGTCCGGCTGCTGGTGAAGGCGCGCTACACCCGGCCGCAGTCCTCCCTCCCCGGCCGGGCGCGGGAGCAGAACGCCGCCGGCGCCTACCGGCTCTGCCGGAAGGCGGAGGTGTCCGGCCGCCGGATTTTGCTGATAGATGACATTGTCACCACCGGTTCTACGCTCTCCGCGTGCAGCCGCGTGCTGCTGGAAGCAGGCGCGGCAGAGGTGTTCTGTCTGGCCCTCGCCCGCGGCGGCGTGCGCGGGGATGTCGAAAAACGCCGATAAATTCTTCTGATTTTTTTCGGCGAAGTCCCGGCAGGCAATTGCAATACCGAACGGGAGTGGGTATAATAACGGTGACGCGGGCGTGCCCGCCCGCGGTCTGGCAAAGGCAGTTTTCCCCTGGAAGGTGTATGGATATGAGCTTTGTACGTGATATTGGCATTGACCTCGGCACCGCCTCCGTCCTCGTCTATGTGCAGGGCAAGGGCGTGGTGCTGCGCGAGCCGTCGGTGGTCGCCATTGACAAGACCACCGGCCGCCTGCTCAAGGTGGGCACCGAAGCCCGCCGCATGCTGGGCCGTACGCCCGGCAACATTGTCGCCCTGCGGCCGCTGCGCGACGGCGTGATCTCCGACTATGACATGACGGAGCGGATGCTGCGCGAGTTCATCCGCAAGGTGGCCCCGGTGCGCCTGTTCAAGCCCCGCGTGGTCATCTGCGTCCCCTCGGGCATCACCGAGGTGGAGGAGCGCGCCGTCATTGACGCCGGCATCCAGGCTGGAGCGCGCAAGGTCTACCTGATCGAGGAGCCGGTCGCGGCGGCCATCGGCGCGGGTATCGACATCGCCCAGCCGGAAGGCCACATGATCGTGGACATCGGCGGCGGCACGACGGACGTGGCGGTGATCTCCCTCTCCGGTGTGGTGGAGTCCACCTCCATCAAGATCGCCGGCGACCAGTTTGATGACGCCGTGATTCGATACATCCGCCGCAAGCACAACGTGCTCATCGGTTCGCGCACGGCGGAAGAGCTGAAGATCTCCATCGGCTGCGTCTTCCCCCGCCCGGAGGAGCAGACGGTCGAGGTGACCGGCCACGACCAGATGACCGGCCTGCCGCGGGTGATCTCCGTCTCCTCCAGTGAGATGATTGAGGCCTTTGAGGAGCCGGCTCAGCGAATCGTGGACGCGATCCACGGTGTACTGGAGCGCACGCCGCCCGAGCTGGTGGCGGATATCTCCACCAACGGCATCGTGATGACCGGCGGCGGCAGCCTCGTCTGGGGCTTTGACCAGCTCGTCGAGTCGCACACCGGCATTGAGACCCATGTGGCGGACGACGCCATCTCCTGCGTGGCCTACGGCACCGGCAAGAGCCTGGAGTCCATCCGCGAGATGCAGGACGGCACGATGAACCTCAGCCGCCGTAAACAGATGAACAGCTAAACACTCAGACCCCGGAAGGACACCCCGTCCTTCCGGTTTTTGTAAATTATCCCAATCAATTCCAATCTATAAGGAGGTATTTCCCATGAAGCTCAGGAAAATGCTCGCGCTGCTGCTCGCCCTCGCGCTCGTATTCGCCCTCGCCGCCTGCAACGGTTCCGCTCCCGCCGGGGAGGACACGGCGGAGGACTCCACCTCGGAGACCGGCGAGACCGGGACGGCGGAGACGGACGACACCGCCGAGACCGAAGATCCCGAGCCGGAGGACCCCGCCGTGACGGACACCGCGCCGGAGGACGAGGAAACGGAGGCCCCGACGCAGGAGTCGGCACCCGAGACCCCCTCGGACGGGGAGACCGGGGCCCAGGCCGAAATCCCGCAGGACGCGCAGGACATGCTGCCGGTATTTGACAGCATCCTGTTGGCGGTCAGTGACGGCGTCGCCGGCGCGCACAGCGCAGCGTACACAGATTATTTCTGGAGTGTCCTGTATTACATGCTCGCCAACCACGGCGACCTGCTGATGACCACCGGGGAGAACAACGAGCTCTATGTCCGCCAGTCGGTGCAGGAGTGCGCCGCGGCCGCCTTTGGGGACTACTCCGACCTGCCCATCGACACCCTGGTCCCCGAGGAGCACGGGCTGAGCTATGACGAGGGCTGGGACGCCTTCGGCCTGGTCTGGATGTCTGACCGCAGCGCGACGGAGACCACCATCACCGCTTGGAGCGCAAACGGCGAGGACAACTACACCGCCGAGGCGGTGCTGACCGGTGAGGACGGAACCGTGATCGCCTCCGGCACCTTCACGCTGATGGCCAACCCCTATGCCGACGGCATCACCGACCCGCTCTTCCTCTATACCGTCACCGACGCCGCCGCCAGTGCCGCTACCGAAGCCACAGAGGCAGCGGAGGGTTCCGGTGAGCTGGTTGGTCTGGCGGACAGCCACTCGGTGGAAATTTTGGTGGACGGCGAGCCGTTCGTCTTCCAGTGCAGCGAGGAACTCGCCGCCGAGCTGGGCGCGATGGACCCGGGCGTGACCATCTCCTTCTCCTACACCACCGACACGGCGACCGGGGCGTACACGTTGGAGGAGCTTCTGCCCACCGCGCGGTGAGCGGTCTTCAGAGACACAAGCCGAGACGGATCTTCCATAAAACGGGCGTGCTGTCTATCCGGACGGCACGCCTGTTTCGCCGTTATTGTGCCCGGTAGAGTACCTCCCCCTCCTTCAACGTGGCAAGTATCCGCAGCGCGCGCAGCTCCTCGGCCGGCATCGTGAGCGGGTCTCCGTCCAGCACGACCAGGTCGGCCCGCTTGCCCGGGCTCAGGGTCCCCTTCTCCCTCTCCTCGCCGTACTGGCAGGCGGCGTGGGCGGTGACCGCCCGCAGCGCCTCATACACGCTCACTCGCTCCTCCGGGGCAAGATTTGTGCCCGCGCGCGTGCGCCGCACGGCGGCACACCACACCGTCTCGAGCATATCCGGCGGCAGAACGGGCGTATCCTGATGAAGGGTGAACGGCAGGCCCGCCCGGGCTGCGCTGCCGAGGGGGCTGATCCGCTCCGCCCGCGCCCGGCCGAGGTTTGCGATGTGGTCCTCCCCCCAGTGGTAGATATGCGCGGCAAAAAAGGAGGGGATAATGCCGAGCCGCGCCATCTCCCCCATCCGGTCGCGCCGCAGGAGCTGGGCATGAATCATCACCGGGCGCAGCTGTCTCAGTGCGGGCAGCTCCCGCTCCACCACGGCGCAGCAGCGGATGAACTGATCACAGGCCGCGTCGCCGTTGCAGTGGGCCAGCGTCTGCAGGCCCACACAAGTCGCCGCGCGCAGGGCGGAGATCACCGCCTCGTCCGTCAGGGCGGGATAGCCGCGGGCGGTGTCCCCTTCGTACGGCTCGTTGAGCCAGGCGGTGCGGGCCTGCGGCGAGCCGTCGAGCACCAGCTTGACCCCGCCCAGCCGGAACCGGCCGCTGTACTGTCCGCAGCACCGGGGCAGCCGGCTCTGAAAGAGCGGCAGCTGGGCCGGCGCGGCATAGCCCACCACGTCCAGACGCAGCGCGCCGCGCTCCACTAGGGCGGCGTAATAGTCCGCGAGCGCCGCCGTCATCATCCCCTCCTGCGCGGTGGCAATGCCGTGGGAGGCGTAGACCGTCTGCGCCTCCTCTGCCGCCGCGCACAGCGCCTCGGGGCCGGGCAGGGGGATGCGGCCCAGGGCGGCGAGAAAGGCGTTCTCCTCCAGATAGCCGGTGAGCCGGCCATCCGCCCCCCTGCCATAGCTGCCGCCCTCCGGATCGGGCGTCTCCGGCCCGAGGCCAAGCGCCTTGAGCGCGCGGGTGTTGAGCACGCCCGCATGCCCTGACTGGTGCTGGATGACGAGGGGGAAGTCGGGTACGGCGGCGTCCAGCAGCTCACGCGCGGGGTGACGCCTGTCCGGAAAACGGTTGTGGTCATACCCCGCAGCCTGCACCCACTCCCCTGCCCGCGGCGGCCGGCGGCGCACCGCCTCACGCAGCCGCGCGCAGACCTCCTCCGGCGTCGCGCAGCCGGCGAGCGAGATCTGCAGCAGGGAGACGGCATAGGCCAGGGCGTGGCTGTGCGGGTCGAGAAAGGCGGGCAGCACCGTCCGTCCGCCGAGGTCTGCCCGGCGCGCGTCCGGGCGGGCGGCGGCCTGTACCTCGTCCAGCCGGCCCACCGCGCAGATGCGTCCGTCCTCCACGAGCAGCGCCTCGGCGCGAAAAGGTACGTCCATGGTGATCACATTGGCGTTCCGAAGCAGGAGCTGTCCTGTCATACGGCATTCTCCTCGTATCATAGATTTTATGGGCCTGTCCCATCCGTCAGTATGCCCGCACCGGGGCAGCCTATGAGGGAGGCGCTCCCTCTTTTCTCCATAATACCCCGTCTGGGCACAAATGACAAGGTCCGGCTGAAAATGCGCACTTGCGGCCAACGCACGCAGGCATTATAATAAGATCACAACAAAACTTCCGGCAGACGGAGCGCTGCCGTCCACCCCGGAAAGGATGGTTTTATGTCAATTGGTTTTATCAAGACGCCGCTGGAAGTGATGGAGCTGGTGCTCTATATCCTCGCGCGGCTGGACGTGCCGGTGTCGATGGCGGACCTGACCGACCTGGCCCTGTGCGACGAGGGGGTGAACTATTTCCAGTTTGCCGAGGCGCTCGGCAAGCTGGAGGAGACGGGCCATGTGCAGACCAACGCGGACGGCCTGATCTCCATCACGCCGAAGGGCCGCAGCAACGGCAAGACGACGGAGGAGGAGCTGCCCTACTCCGTGCGCGTGCGCTGCGACCGCAGCACGGACGCTCTCAACCGGAGACTGCTGCGCGCGCAGCAGGTGCGCGCCGAGGCGCTGCCCCGTCCGGACGACTCGGGCTACACCGCCCGGCTGGTGCTGGACGACGACCGCGGCAATATGATGACGCTGGAGCTGCTGGCGCCCGACCGGCCGCTGGCAGAGCAGATCTGCCGCCGGTTCCGAGAGCGGCCGGAGGAGATCTACCACGTCATTTTGAATCAGCTGTTGGAGTGAGCCGGTGATGAACGAACCCTGCCTGCTCGGCATTCCGCTCTCCGAGCTGTTTCTCTACTTTCTCTGGTACTCCTTCCTCGGTTGGGGGATGGAGACAATCTACTGCTCCGCCAAGGCGCGCCGGCTGGTGCGCCGGGGCTTTCTGACCGGCCCGCTGTGCCCCATCTACGGAGTCGGGATGTTGCTGATCGTCCTGTTCTTTACGCCGCTGCTCGACCGGCCGGTGCTGTTTTACCTGACGGCCTGCGTGGTGATGTCCGCCTGGGAGTACTTTGTCGGCTGGCTGCTGGAGACGACCACCCATATGCGCTATTGGGACTACTCCCGCGTGCCGCTGAACCTGCACGGACGTATCTGCCTGCCCATCAGCCTGTGGTGGGGCGTCATCGCCTATCTGGCCATTGCCTATATTCACCCGGTGACCGAGGCCTGGATGGCCCGGCTGCAGCCGCCGCTGCGCTGGTGGCTGGCCGGCGTGCTCGCGCTGCTGGTGCTGGCGGATACGGGGTACACCGTACAGCGGCTGGCCCTCACGACGCGCTTCCTCACCCTGGCCGAGCAGGCCCGGGATGAGCTGGCCGCGCGGCAGAGAGAGCTGCAGCTGGCTGGACGGCAGAAGGCCGAGCAGGCTCGCCTGCAGGCCGCCCTCGCCGCGCTGGAGCTGCGCCACAGCGATCTGGTCGCCCGAGCGGCGCACTACTCCAAGCGCTTCCGCCGCCGTTACCAGCACATCCGCTCCGCCCGCTATCGCGACACCCTCGCACGCATCCGTGAGGAGGCCATGCGCCTCTATCGGGAGCGCACGGATGGGCAGAACAAGTAAATACCGCCAAGAAAGACAATGACCGGACAGGCCCGCCCCATTTGAGCCTGTCCGGTCGGCGTGTCGATTCATATCGACACGCTCGAACAAAATCGTAGATTTTGTTCGAATATGCGGTCGCTCGCGCGCCCTTCGGGCACACTCCCGACCTCCCTGTGTTTTGGGGCCGGCACATGTCCGTCCCCAAAACGAATTGCATTTTGTTTTGTTGCCTACGCAACAAAACTCCTGCGGAGGGCTTTCTAAATTTTGATCTTAGCCACAGATGACAAGTCTGCTGTCTGACAACAAACTGACCGGACAGGCCCGCCCCATTTGAGCCTGTCCGGTCGCACACGATGGATTCGATTTTCTCAGATTTCAGATGTCAGAATCCGGCGTCCCTTCTCCGGCGTCTCCGGGATGGTCACGCCATCAGCGCCGCGCCCAGCGCGCGGCAGGCATCCAGCGCCTCCTCGTCCGGCTCGTTGTTGGCGATGAGACCCTCTCCGTTCACCAGCTCCGCGCCCGAGGCGGTCACGTCCTCCTGCCAGTTGCGCATCCACTCGCCGTCGCCCCAGCCGTAGGAGCCGAAGAGCGCGACTCTCTTGCCGCCCAGCGAGCCCTGCAGGCTCTCAAAGAAGGGGGCAAATTCCGCCTCCTCCAGCACCTCAGCGCCCATCGCGGGACAGCCCAGGGCCAGGCGGGAATACCCCGCCGCCGCCTCCGGCGTGATGTCGGACACCTGGCAGAGGTTGACCTCGCCGCCGGCATTTTGGATGCCCTCGGCCACCGCCTCGGCCATCTGCTGGGTGTTGCCTGTCTGACTCCAATAAATCACTGCTGCTTTGCTCATTGTCCGTTACCTCCTACACGATTGTTCCATTCCACCGGCTGCGGCTCTGCCCCGCCGAACAGGCGCACGAGGGAAGTCCCCTCCGCCACCCGGCGGCACACCGCCTCCCGGCACTGGCCATAGCGCCGGAAGAGCGCCTGCGCACGGTCCACATCGGAATAGACCTTCCAGGGACCGGCACATTTGCACTCCCTGCCCTGATGCTCCACAAACCCGAGCACATCCTCGAGCGGGTAGCCCAGAAAGACGCCCACCTCATGTGGAAATTCCTCCCGCACGGCAAGCTGCCGGCACAGGTGCTCCAGCTGCCGCTCGGGCGGCGCGTCCACCGGATAGCCGCGCGCGGCCAGCAGCCGCCGCACCTCCGGATGGGCCAGCAGCCGCTCGAGCATGTCAGGCCGGTAAACCAGGAGCAGATCGCAGGCCCTGCGGGTCGGAATCAGGCGAAAGCGCAGGCCCTGCCGCCGGAATGCACGGTTGTACCGGCCAAGCTGCCCGGCCAGCTGCTCCCGCTGCGCGCGGGGAGAGCTGACCAGACTCGCCGCCTTCAGCCCGGCAAAGGTGGGCGCACAGTGCCAGGCAAAGAGCTGCTCGAGTTCAGGGTCCATTTCGCCGCCTCCTTCCATAATTAGCCAAGGCTAACATTCTGCCAAAAGAGAACTCCTCGTTTGGAGGAGTGTTAGCTTTGCCTAACCAATAATAGCACAGCCGGCATCTCTCTGTCAACCCTTCCGGCGGAAGAATTTGCCTGGCAAGGGCAAAAACTTTTCTGTCAAAATCAGTTGCATTTCTAAAACTCTACTGTTATAATGAAATTACCAGACAGAAAACGTTTCCAAGTATTTTGCTTTGTATATTCTGTACAGCGGTGCCGGCGGGCGATCCCCGTGACGCCCAGCTCTCACAAAGGAGGCATCTATGGCACTGATCACAACCATCGGCGAGATCCTGATCGACCTGACCCAGACCGGCCAGACCTCCGGCGGAGTGCCGCAGTTTGCGGCCTATCCGGGTGGGGCGCCGGCCAATGTGGCCGTCGCCGCCGCGCGTCTGGGAGCGGACAGCGCCTTTATCGGCAAGGTCGGTCCGGACCGTTTTGGCGAGCAGCTGCGCCGCAGCCTGCGGGAAAACGGCGTGGACGACACCTTTTTGCTCACCGATCCCACGGAACTGACTACGCTGGCCGTCGTTACGCTGGACGCGGCGGGCGAGCGCTCGTTTTCCTTTTACCGCTCACCGGGCGCCGACTCCCTGCTCACACAGGAGGAGGCGGTGACCGGCCTGGCCACGCGGCCGCGGATTTTACATTTTGGTTCCGTTGCCCTCTCGCGTGAGCCGGCGCAGTCGGCTGTACTGGTCGTTGCGGCCATGGCGCGCCGGATGGGCACGCTGATCACTTTCGACCCCAACTATAGGGCCGACCTCTGGCCGAGTGAGGCGGACGCCATCTACCGCATCAAGCAGGCGTTTTCCCTGTGCGATATCATCAAGATCAGCCGCAGCGAGCTGCGGCTTCTCACAGGCACAGACGACCTGGAGAAGGGCACCGCCCAGCTGGCGGACTACGGTATCCTGATGGTGCTCGTCACCCTGGGGGCAGACGGCGTCTTTTACCGCTACCGCAACAAGACCGGTCATGTGCCCGGTGTGCCCTGTCAGGTGGTGGACACCAACGGCGCAGGCGACGCCTTTTTTGGCGCCGTGCTGGCCAAGCTGTCCACGATGGACCTGAGTACACCCATTCCCATCCGCAAGGTGGAGGCGATTCTGGCCTTTGCCAATCAAGTTGGCTCCATCACTGTCAGCCGTAGCGGCGCGATTCCCAGTATGCCCACCCTGGACGAGGTCGAGCCGCCTGTGGAGGTGTGAGGCGAGCATTATGGAGTGGATTTCCTGGCTGATGGGCCCGCTGGCCGTTTGGCTTGTGTTCATCAATCTGTTGGCCTTCGCCCTCTTCGGCGTGGACAAGCGCCGGGCCAAACGGCATTCCTGGCGTATTCGCGAAACGTCACTGCTGCTGACGGCGGTACTCGGCGGCAGTTTAGGCGCGCTGCTCGGGATGCTGGTCTTCCGGCACAAGACGCGCCACGGCAAGTTTATGATCGGCGTGCCCGTCCTGTTGGCCATTCACGTGGCCATCTGGCTCTGGCTGCGGTTTATTTTGCCCTAAACGGCGCGTTCTATCACGATTTTTTACAAAAAACGCGGTATCCTGCGCTCTGTCAGGATACCGCGTCTCTTTGTCTGACGACCGTTTACGCCTTACTCCGGATGTACTGGTCGATTGCGGCGGCGGCCTTCTTGCCGGCGCCCATGGCGAGGATGACGGTCGCCGCGCCGGTGACCGCGTCGCCGCCGGCAAAGACGCCCTCGCGCGTAGTGGACACGTCGTCCTCTCCCACCACGAGGCAGCCGCGGCGGTTGGCCTCCAGGCCGGGGGTCGTGGAGCGGATGAGCGGATTGGGCGAGGTGCCGAGGGCCATAATGACGGTGTCCACATCGAGTACAAACTCGCTGCCCGGGACCTCCACCGGGCGGCGGCGACCGGACTCGTCCGGCTCGCCCAGCTCCATGCGGATGCACTTGAGGCCGGAGACATGGCCGTGCTCGTCGCCCAGCACCTCTACCGGGTTGCAGAGGAGCTTGAACTCGATGCCCTCCTCCTCGGCGTGTTCGATCTCCTCATTCCGGGCGGGCATCTCCTCGCGGGAGCGGCGGTAGACGATGTAGACCTTCTCCGCGCCCAGGCGCTGCGCGCAGCGGCAGGCGTCCATCGCCACGTTGCCGCCGCCGACGACGGCGACTGCGCGGCTCTTGAGCACCGGGGTGTCGTAATCGTCCAGATAGGCCTTCATCAGGTTGATGCGGGTGAGGTACTCGTTGGCGGAGCACACGCCCGCCAGGCCCTCACCGGGGATATTCATAAAGCGGGGCAGTCCGGCGCCGGTGCCGATGAAGACCGCCTCATAGCCCATCTCGCCCAGCAGCTCGTCGATGGAGAGCACTTTGCCGATGACCATGTCCGTCATCACTTCCACGCCCAGCTCCCGCAGGCGGTCCACCTCGCCCTGCACGATGGCCTTGGGCAGGCGGAACTCGGGGATGCCATAGACCAGCACGCCGCCGGCGGTGTGGAACGCCTCAAAGATGGTGACCTCGTAGCCCAGCTTGGCCAGGTCGCTCGCGCAGGTCAGGCTGGAGGGACCGGAGCCCACCACCGCCACGCGGTGTCCGTTGGAGGCGGGGCGCTGCACGTGATCCTGGCTGTGGGTACGGTGCCAGTCGGCGACAAAGCGCTCCAGGCGGCCGATGCCCACCGGCTCGCCCTTGATGCCGCGCACGCACTTGGCCTCGCACTGGCTCTCCTGCGGGCAGACACGGCCGGAAATGGCGGGCAGGGCGTTGGTGTCGGTGATGATCTGCCAGGCGGCCTCGTAGTCGCCCTCGGCCACCTTGGCGATAAATTCCGGGATGCGCACGTTCACCGGGCAGCCGGAGACACAGGGGTGGTTCTTGCAGTCGAGGCAGCGCGCCGCCTCCTGGCGGGCCATCTCCTCGGTGTAGCCCAGCGCGACCTCCTCAAAGTTGCGGCTGCGGACCTGGGGGTCCTGGTTGGGCATCGGGGTCTTGACCGGGGTCATATTCCGTTTTGTCATACTAGCTCCCTCCTCAGCGAATCAGCGTGTGGGCCATCTGGTCAAAGCGGCACATATGGTCCCGCTCCGCCGTGGCCTCCTGATCGCGGTAGGTGGCATTGCGGTTCATCAGCTCGTCGAAGTCCACCTGATAGCCGTCAAACTCCGGGCCGTCCACGCAGGCGAACTTCATCTTGCCGCCCACGCTCACGCGGCAGCCACCGCACATGCCGGTGCCGTCAATCATGATCGGGTTGAGCGAGACGCGGCAGGGCACGCCAAAGGGCTCGGCGGTCTTGACGACAAACTTCATCATGGGCACCGGGCCGATGGCGATGATGACATCGTAACGCTTGCCTGCGGCGAGCAGCTCCTGCTCCTTGGCGGTGGTAAAGCCCTTTTCTCCATAGGAGCCGTCGTCCGTCATGAGATAAAAGTGATCGCACGCGCCGCGGAACTCGTCTTCCAGGATGACCAGATCCTTGTTGCGGAAGCCAACGATCACGTCAGTCTCCACGCCGGCGTCATGCAGGCCCTTGGCCACCGGATAGGCGATGGCGGTGCCCAGGCCGCCGCCGATCACACAGGCGGAGCGCAGGCCCTCCATCTCGGTCGGCTGGCCGAGCGGGCCGACGAAGTCGAGCAGGGCGTCCCCCTCCTCCAGCTTGGCCAGGGCGCGGGTGGTCAGGCCGACGAGCTGGAAGATAATGGTCACCGTGCCGCGCTCGCGGTCAAAGCCGCCGATGGTGAGCGGAAGGCGCTCTCCCTTCTCGTCAATGCGCAGGATGATGAACTGCCCCGGCTGGGCTTTGCGCGCCACAAAGGGCGCCTCGATTTCCAGCAGGCAGATGGTGGGATTGAGCATTTTCTTTTGCACGATTTTGTACACGTTACGTCCCCTCCGCACTCGTTTGTCAGAATTTGTCAGGTATCGACGCCATCCCGGCGGTAATGTCGCGGCAGGGGGCGTCGATTTATTAGTTTAGCACAGTCCTCCCCTTTTTGCAATTGCGCGCGGCGCATTTTGCAAAAAAGCGCCGGCCGGGCGAGGAAACGCTCGTCCGGCCGGCAGAAAAATCTCGCTTGGCTCGCCGCGCCCTGGTCACAGCGCGTCCACAAAGCGCAGGAAGGCAGCCTGCCCCGCCGCGTCGCGCTTATAGACGCCCGCGTCCTCCAGCACGCCGGCAAAGACGCGTCCGGTCTCCTGGCGGAGAATGTCCGCGCAGTTGGCCGCGTTCAGCTCGGGATGGGCCGGGAGCACCATCTCGCGCACCCAGGCGGCGTGCGGCGCGGTGCGGGGGTCGGCATCCAGGTCGGCCCCGGAGAGGATGCCCTCCTCCAGCGCCGCCAGCTCCGCCTTCAGCCGGGCGGGGAGGACGGCCAGGCCCATCACCTCGATCAGACCGATGTTCTCCTTCTTGATATGGTGCTTCTCCGCGTGGGGATGAAAGATGCCGAGCGGGTACTCCTCCGTCGTGCGGTTGTTGCGCAGGACGAGGTCCATCTCGTAGTCCTCCCCCCTTCTGCGGCAGATGGGGGTGATCGTGTTGTGCGGCGCGTCCGTCTCGGCGAGGATGTCCGCCGCCGGGTCGGAGTACCCCCGCCAGACATTCAAAATGTGCTCGCTGCACGCGGCAATCCGCGTCCGGTCTCCCCCGCGCAGGCGGATGACCGACATCGGCCACTTCACAATCCCGGCGGAGAGGCCCTCAAAGCCGGGAATCGTGATCTCCCGCTCCACCGCGGCGCGGGCCATGGCGAAGGTGTAATTGCCGCCCTGATAGTGGTCGTGGCTGAGCACGCTGCCGCCCACGATGGGCAGGTCCGCGTTCGAGCCGACAAAGTAGTGCGGAAAGAGGGTGACAAACTCGAGCAGGTGGTCAAAGCAGCGCCGGTCGATCACCATCGGGATGTGACGGCGGTTGAAGACGATGCAGTGCTCGTTGTAATAGACATAGGGGGAGTATTGCAGGCAGTATGCCTCCCCGGCGAGGGTGAGGGGGATGACGCGGTGGTTCTGCCGGGCGGGGTGGTCCATCCGGCCGGCGTAACCCTCATTCTCCACGCAGAGCAGGCACTTGGGGTAGCCGGACGCCTTCGCCTTGCCCGCAGCCGCGATGGCGCGCGGGTCCTTCTCCGGCTTGGAGAGGTTGATCGTGATATCCAGCGTGCCGTAGTCCGTCTCGGAGAGCCATTTCACGTCCTTGGCGATGCGGTCGCGGCGGATGTAGTTCGTGTCGCCGGAGAGGGCATAGTACCAGTCCGTCGCCTCGCGGGGAGAGCGGTCATACTTCGCCCAGAAGGCGGCGGCCACCTGGGAGGGGCGCGGGGTGAGCAGGCCCATCAGCGCCGTGTCATAGAGGTCGGTAAACGACGCCGTGTCCCCCGCGATCAGGCCGCGCTCATAGGCGGAGCGGTTGAGGTCGTCCAGAATCTCCTGCAGCGCCGGCAGCTCGTCTACCGGCTTCAGGCCGTCAAAGCCGTCCAGCCCGAGGGCCTCGAGCAGGCGGTTGGAGGCCCAGACGCGGTCGCCCTCCTCGATCAGGCCGTGGCGGATGGCGTACTCCACCAGCTGAGAGATGCGCGTTTCCAGCATATCTTTTTCCCTCCCGTCAGTCCATCAGCACGGCGCCGCCGACCGGGCGGATCGCCATCTCGTGGCAGGTCCCCTTGCCGAGGGCGGCCTCCATCCCGGCGGTAAAGGGCGCTGCCATCTCCAGCGGGACATAGGCCTGGATCGTGCCGGCAAAGCCGCCGCCGTGCACGCGCACCGCGCCACGGCCCGCCAGCAGCCGCTCGGCCACCGCCAGCGCGACGGCGACCGGCATCTCCTTCGGGTTGCGATAGGTGGCCACGTTTTGCAGGTAGCAGAAGGAGGACCGTCCCGACTCGCTCACCAGGGCGAGGAAGCAGTCAAAGTCCCCCGCCTCCAGCGCGGCGACCTGCTGCTCCACGCGGCGCACGTCGCCATAGTAATGCATCGCGCGCAGCACCGCCCGGTCGCCGCAGGCGGCGCGGACGGCGGGTAGGTTCGCGTAGAGCGCCTCTTCAGCCACCTCGCTGAGCACCTCGCCGCCCAGGGCCGCGGCGACGGCGCGCATCTCCTCCGGCACCGCGCCGTAGTCCGGCGTCAGGTCGGCGTGGCAGCCACCGGTGTCGATGATGCACAGGGCGTGGCCCGCCTGGGTGAAGTCAAAGTCCACCTGGCGGCAGACGGGGTGCTCCGCGTCGGCAAAGTCGATGGCGACGATGCCGCCAAGGGCGCAGGCCATCTGGTCCATCAGACCGGAGGGTTTGCCGAAATAGACGTTCTCGGCATACTGGCCGATCTGGGCGATCTGGGTGAGGGTGAGCGCGTCGGAGCAGAACAGATGGTTTATCATCACACCGACGAGCACCTCATAGCAGGCGGAGGAGGACAGGCCGGAGCCGCCCGGCACATCGGAGCGCAGATAGGCGTCAAACCCGGCGACCGGGTAGCCCATTGCCGTGATGCGTGCGGCAATGCCGCGCACGAGGGAGATGGTGGTGTTCTCCTCCTCTGGGACCTTGGCGAGTGCCGCGGTGTCCACCGTGACCAGGCCGTAGCCCTCGGAATAGATGCGGATCAAGCCGAGGTCATTGCGCCCCGCGCAGGCCACCGCGTCGCGGTTGACGCTGGCGGCGAGCACCTTGCCGCGCTGGTGGTCCGTGTGGTTGCCGCCCACCTCAGTGCGGCCGGCGGCGGTGCAGACACAGACCTCCGCCTCCTCGCCGCGCGCAAAAACCCGCTGATAGCCGGAGACCACGCCTTGGATACGCCCGGTCTCAGCAGCGAGCTGGTCGGCCGCCTTGCAGTATGTTTTGGCCAGCAGCGGCCGGTAGAAATCGCCGGCCAGCCGTTCCTTCAGTTCCCGAATGGTCAACACTGGTCTCACCTCATTTTTAAAATTATTATTTTGCAAAATCGTTTTTTTGCCGCCGGGCGGCAGGGTTCCGCCCGGCGGCGCTTTGCTTCATGATAACACGTACCCCACGGCACTTCAACCGCCGTTTTGTGCGGGAAACCCCGTCATTTTGTCACCAGCCCGGGCATCTCACAGCCCGCGCAGGGAGAAGCAGAACCGGCGCGGCACACTGGCCGGGAGGCGGTACTCCTCCAGCGGCCAGGCGCCCCAGCTGTCGTCCCCGCCGACGCCCATGCGCGCCGCCGCCGGGCGCAGCACCGTCTGGAAGACGGGCGGCAGCTCCCAGTGATGGGCGGCCGGCTCCAGCTGGGCGGGGGTGTAGGGCAGGGCGGAGCACTCCATCCCCTCCCCTTCCAGGCGCAGGCCGTGCCCGCGCCGGTCGGTCACCGACATCCACCGCACGCCGGTGCGGCTGCCGCACTCCTGCGGGCGGGGATAGGGGGTCACCTCGCCGGTCACCGTCGAATGCCAGATGCCCAGGCGCGCGCCCTGGTCGCGGTCGCAGTAGCACTCCGCCGGGCCGCGCCCGTACCAGTCGAGCTGGGAAAAGTCCGCGTCTGTCTGGAGCAGCATCCCAAACTCCGGCATGGGGGGCAGGCCCTCTTTCCCCGGCCAGTCCAGCGCGACGCGCACCGTCCCGTCCGCCAGGACGGTGTAAGAAAACGCGCATTCGGCCTCCACGCCGGGCAGGCGGTAGGTCCCGGCCACGCGCACCCAGTCCGCGCCGCGCTCTACACGGCAGCTATCCTCCGCGGCGGCGTACTCCGAGGCGAGCTTCCAGGCGCCGAGTTGCTGCCCAAAGCGGTAGCCGCGGTCGTTGTCCGTCGGGGCGCGCCAGAAATTGGGCCGCGGCGGCTCGCGCAGCAGCTCCCGTCCCGCCCAGCGGTAGGAGATCAGCTCCCCCGTCACCCGGCGGAAGAGGCAGTCAAAGCCCTCGCCGCGCACGCCGAGGTTGAAGTCCCCCTCGACCACCTCCAGCGTCCCCGCCGGCAGGGGCTGCGCGGGCGCGTCCACCCGCCAGACCCCCTGACCAAAGGCCACCTCATGACCGCGCGGCGCCCACGCCGTATCCTGTCTCAAGTGGAAGGAGAGCGTCGCTGCCCACTCCCCCGGCTCGGAGCAGTCGGGCAGGGGCAGGGCGATCTCCGCCCGGCCCAGCGGCGGGACGGAGATCGGGTCCAGGTCCACCCGGGCAATCTCCGCCCCGTCTCGCGCGACGGTGAGGCGGGCGTCGTAGACCTCCGTGCCGGTGAAGAGCTGCTTGTTCCAGACCTCCGCCCTGTCCCCCGTCACGGTGATACGGATGGGCTGGTAATTGTACTTGACCTCCTGCATCTTGGGGCTCTCCGAGCCGTCGCCAAAGCAGAGACCGTTGCCGCTGAAGTTGCCGTCTGTCGGCCGCTCACCGAAGTCGCCGCCGTAGGCCAGCGTCTCGCGGCCGAAGGGGTCACGCGTGCGGAGGGTCTGGTCAATGAAATCCCAGAGAAACCCGCCCTGGTAGCGCGGCTCCTCCTCGGCGAGCCGGGTGTAGTGGTGCATTCCGCCGCAGGAATTGCCCATCGCGTGGCTGTACTCGCAGCAGAGGAAGGGCTTTTCCGGCCGCTCGCGCAAAAAGGTGCGGATGGCGGCGACGGAGGGGTACATCTGGCTCTCCATGTCAGAGGTGTCCGGATAGCGCCGGTCGTGGAAGATGCCCTCATAGTGGACCAGGCGGCTGTCGTCCAGGGCGCGGAAGCGCTGGGACATCTCCCAGATCACCCGTCCGCCGAAGGACTCGTTCCCGCAGGACCAGATCAGGATGGAGGGGTGGTTCTTCTCGCGGTGATAGGTGCGCTCCACCCGGTCGAGCAGGAGGGGCAGCCAGGTCTCGTCGTCCCCCGGGAGGGCAGGTCCGCTCTCCGGGAGGGACCAGGTGCCGTGGCTCTCCAGATTGTTCTCCGCCAGGACGTACAGACCGAGCCTGTCACAGAGGCCGTAGAGCACCTGGGAATTCGTATAGTGGCTGGTGCGCACGGCGTTGATGTTGTTGCGCTTCATGGTAATAAGGTCGCGCTCGATCTCCCGCTCCGTCACCGCGCGGCCCCGGTCGCAGGTAAAGTCGTGCCGGTTCGCGCCGCAGAAGACGATGCGTTTCCCGTTCAGCCGCATCAGGCCGTCTCGCAGCTCAAAGCGGCGGAAGCCGAGCGTCTCCGGGACGTATTCTGTCACCCGGCCCGCGGCGTCTGAGAGGGTCAGCTCCAGATCGTAGAGGTTGGGCGCCTCCGCCGACCAGAGGTCGGGCCGCTCCACCTGCCAGGAGAAGGACAGCTCCGCCCCGTCACCGGAGAACGTCTCCCGGTGTAGCTCCTCCCCCCTGCGGGAGAGGACTGCCTCCACCCGCCACGGTCCGCCCTCTAGCGCGCAGCGGACGCCCAGGGTTCCCGTTCCAAAGTCATCTGAAAGGGCGGGCCGCAGCGCGAGGTCGCGCAGGTGGACCGCCGGGCAGGCATAGAGATAGACGTCGCGGTAGATGCCGGAGAAGCGGAAAAAGTCCTGGTCCTCCAGCCAGCTGCCGGGATTCCACTGCCAGACCCGGACAGCCAGGCGGTTCTCTCCGGGGCGCAGATGCTCCGTCAGCTCGAAATCATGGGCGGCAAAGCTGTCTGCGGCGCAGCCGACATAGCGCCCGTTGAGCCAGAGGGCGAAGGCGCTCTCCACCCCCTGGAAGGAGATGCAGACGCGCATCCCCTCCATCTCCTTTGGCAGGCGAAAGGTGCGGACGTAGCTCCCCACCGGGTTTTCCCGCTCCGGGGCGCGGCCGCGCGGGACCGCCTCCCATCCGTCCCAAGGGTACTGCACGTTGACATACTGCGGCCTGCCGTGGCCCTGGAGCTGGATATGGCCGGGCACCCGGATGTACTCCCAGCCGCCGCAGTCAAACTCCTCCGTCCAGAATCCGGGCACCGCCTGCGCCGGATTGCGGGCGTAGTGGAACCGCCAGACACCGTTCAGGCTGCAGCGCAGGGGATTGCTCTCCCGTCCCCGCCGCGCCGCCGCCCGGTCCGGGTAACAGGTGTGCCCCGAGTAGGGCGGAAGGCAGCCCTCGGCAAAGAAGCCGGGAGTCCGCCAGGGAACATCGACGTCCGTTTTGTTCATGGCGTATCCTCCCCACTCTCCGCACTGTCCGTTCCGTCCTCCGGAGCGGAGCTCTCCGCGCTCTGTGCCGGATCTCCATCCGTCTGGGTGCTCTGTGATGTATCTTCATCCGTCCCGGCATCCTGTCCCGCCGCATCCGCCGGGGCAGACGCCCCCGACAGCTCTGAGGCGGTATAGGTCTGCTGCTCGGCGAGCATCTCCCCCATCGTGTCTGGGTTATTCCAGGCGGTGTAAAGCGTGGTCTCCATCGCGTAATCCTCCCAGGTCTGGCCCGCAGCCTGCCGGGGCGTCTGGACCAGCAGAGCACTCTCCAACATCGTGCGATATGGCGCGAGCGCGCCCGTCCAGATTGTCTCCTCCCAGGTCTCCTGCAATCCGGAGACGGCGGGCAGGGCGATGCCGGCGCTCACCTGCGCCTCCTGTCCGGTCTGGCCGGCAAAGGCCTCGAGCAGGTCAAAGGCGGCGTTGGGGTCCTCGCATCGGCCGGAGATAGCCCAGCCGGTCCCATCCAGAACGGCGGCCCGCTCTCCCTCGCCGCAGTCGCCGCTGCCATCCTGGTCCCAGTAGGGCAGCACAGTGCAGGCCCACTGGCTCGATCCGCCCTGCGAGAGCAGCTCCAGCGCCTGATCGCTGTCGAGCAGCACCATCGCCGCGTGTCCGGAGGTGAACAGCTCCATCGTCCCCTGCTGGGCCATGGTGGGCTGGCTGGGCATGGTGTCCGCGATCAGGCCGGCCAGCAGTTCCATGGCCGCCAGCGTCTGCCCGTCGTCCCAGGCGGCAGCGGACACGCCGGACTCGTCCACGCGCAGAATCGCGCCGCCGGCGGAGTAGACCAGGTTATACCAGCCGTTGGCCGTGTCCGTCTGATTTAGCACAAAGCCGTACAGGCCGCTGCCACGGTTGGTCAGCTCCCGCGCCGCCTCATATACATCCTGCCAAGTCCACGTCTCGTCCGGGTAGTCCATCTGCCGGCTGTCGAAGATGGAGCGCGAATACCACAGCGCGGTCACCCGGCTGTCCTTCGGCACCGCCCAGGTGCTCCCGCCGGACTGATACAGGGTCCGCAGCGGCTCATAATCATTTTCTATTTGGACGGAAGAGCCCTCCAGCCGGTCATCCAGGGCCAGCAGCAGTCCGCTCTGGATACAATCCTGCAGATGTCCACCGTCGATCCAAAGCAGGTCAGGGAGCAGACCGGAGGAGACATCCTCCCAGTAGCTCTCCTCATCTTTGACCGTGATCTCCACCGCAATGCGCGTCCGCTCCGTCCAGCTCGCGGCGATGGTCTGCCAAGTCTCCCGTTCGCTCTCATCCCAGATCCAGACCTCCAGCTGTTCGGCGGTAAAGTCAGTCTGATTTCCCTGCGCGCACCCGGCCAGCAATACCAGCATCGCCGCGGCCAGCAGCAACAGGGCCAGTCTCTTCCTGCGCATGGCGCATCTCCTCTCCCCCGCTGCGGCGGCCGCCCGCGGGCTTAACTTAAATTAGATGGCATTTCCACCTCATTTTACAAACTCATTGTACAATAGAATCGACACAGCTGTAAACAAAAACCTTACCGCTTTTCTCCGGGCCGCAGACCAAACTTTTTCAAAAAAACGCTTGACAGCCCTCCCCTCCGGTGCTATACTAATCAGGCAGTCGAGAGACGGCCATGCCGGAGTGGTGGAATTGGCAGACACCCGGGACTTAAAATCCCGTGGGAGCAATCCCGTACCGGTTCGAGCCCGGTCTCCGGCAGTGAAATATCGCGGGGTAGAGCAGTTCGGTAGCTCGTCGGGCTCATAACCCGGAGGTCGTTGGTTCAAATCCTTCCCCCGCAACTATAAACCACCGGAAAATCGGCGATTTTCCGGTGGTTTTCTAACTTTTTGAAGAAATTCGATTTTGAAAACCGGTGACTTGAGCATAGTTTGAGCATAGTTGAAAACCGATCCCAATCGGATGATCCGCCTTTTTTGTCTTTTTCCTATTTTTACCGCAAGATTGTCTTTTTTCTGATGTGATTTCAGAATCTCGGTTTTTCGTACTTTTGGGCGAAAATGGCCGCCGGAGGGCAGCACGTGCTGCCCTCCGGCGGTATTTGCCTGCCCGGCTACTGGGCGGCTGCCGCATCATATACCACAACTTCGTGTGCGTATAGAATGAAATGTCGCACCGCAATTCTTTGCGGTATCAATGGTTATTCTGGGATGATCTGCAAAGTCAAAACGGACTTGAGGACAGTTACTCCGACAGCAAAACGTTCTCCAAATCCTGAAGCATGATGTCCAGGGCGGTGATTCCACCCTCGGCGGTGTACCACACGGCGGGGCTGGACAGGTAGACAATGTGCCCGTCCTGATAGGCCCGGGTGCCCATGACCAGCTCATTCTCCAGGACCTCCTGGGCCAGCTGGGCGCCCTCAGTCTGGATGGCGGCGTCACGGTCCAAGACGAAGATGTAGTCTGGGTCCTGCTCCACGATGAACTCGAAGGATGCCTCGTTTCCGTGGGTGGAGGTGTCGATATCGGCGTCCACGCCAATGTTCTTATAGCCAATCTCCCGGCAGATCATGGAGCAGCGGCCGTCGTTGCCCAGCACGTTGAAGCTGCCGCTGGTGACCAGCCCCACAATGGCGGTATGCCCTTCCGCTACCTCAGCCAATGCCTGGATACGGCTGTCAAACTGGGCCATCAGCTCCTCTACCTCCGCCTCCAGGCCGAACAGGGAGGCAATGGTGGTGGCGTTCTGCCGTACGCTCTCCACCACACCCAGCTCGGTATCGGTGGCCAGGTAGACCACGGGGGCAATCTCGCTCAGGGCATCGTAAGAGCTGGCCAGACGGCCGCCGATGAAGATCACATCCGGCTCGCAGGCCATGACCGCCTCCAGGTCTGCCTCCTTGATGGTGCCCAGGTTGGTGATCTCGTCATTGATGTATCCCTGGAGATACTCCAGGCTGGTGTCGGCGGTACCCACTACCCGGTCACCCACGCCCAGGGCGTCCAGGATGTCCAGGCTGGCCATGTCCAGAATGGCGATGCGCTGGGGGGCATAGGGAACCGTCAGCTCCACCGCCTCGCCGCTGCCGTTCAGGCTGGTGATGGTGACCTCGTCGGGGACTTCGGACGGGGCGCCGCTCTCATCACCGGAAGCTGACGCCTCCTGGTTGGCACCGTCCGAGGCGATATTGCTGTCCGTATTGCCGTCGCTGCTCTCGTCGTCGGAAACTGCCGTCTGCTGGTCGGCACCGTCCAAGGTGACATCACTGTCAGCACTGCCGGTGTCGCCGCCCGCACAGGCGGCCAGGGCCAGGGACATAGCCAGAGCTAAAACAAGGGAGAGAATTTTTTTCATCATAAGATTCCTTTCTAACAAAAGTACGGAAAACGTGGGTGGTCAGTAATAGATGGACAGGGGTTTCCCTTCGATCTCCAGGATCTCAAAGTCCACCTGATAGATGCGCGACAATGTCTCCCGGGTCATCACCTCCTTTACCGTGCCAAATTTCGCGATCTTTCCGTCCACAAAGGCGCAGATGTAGTCGGAGTAGAAGGCGGCGTAGTTGATCTCGTGCAGCACCAGGATCACCGTCTTGCCCAGCTCGTCGCACAGCCGCCGGACGATCTTCATCATGTTGGTGGCGTGGTAGATGTCCAGGTTGTTGGTGGGCTCGTCCAGCAGGACAAACTCCGTGTCCTGGGCGATGACCATGGCAATCATGGCCCGCTGGCGCTGGCCGCCGGACAGCTCGTCAATGAACCGGTCCTGCATCTCCTCCAGCTCCATGTAGGAAATCGCCTGGTCGATGATGGCCTCATCCCCGGCGGTGAGGCGGCCCCCGGTGTAGGGGAAGCGGCCGAAGGCCACCAGCTCCCGGACGGTGAGCTTCATCTGAATTTGATTGCTCTGGGTGAGGATGGCCAGGCGCTTGCTGAGCTCCTTGCTCTTCCACTTGGCGATGTCCCGCCCCCCAAAGTCCACCAGCCCGGCATCCCGGGCGATGAGCCGAGAGATGATGCCCATGACGGTGGACTTGCCCGCCCCGTTGGGGCCGATGAGAGAGAGCACTTTCCCCTTGGGAATCTCGAAGGAGACGCCGTCCACCACGGTCTTCCCGTCATACTGTTTGGTCAATTCACGCACGAACATCGGTCAAACCCTCCTTCTGGTGAGCAGCAGATAGAGGAAGTAGATTCCTCCGCCCACGGTGATAAATACGCTGATGGGGATGGCATAGTGGTAGACGTGCTCCACAACGAGCTGCCCTGCCACTAGGATGATCATGCCAAAGAAGATCGAGCCTAAGATCAGCTGGCTGTGGCGGTAGGTCTTGAGCAGCTGCCGGGACAGGTTGGCGATGATCAGCCCCATAAAGGAGATGGGCCCCACCACAGCGGTGGCCACGGCAATGGCCAGAGTCACCCCCAGCAGCAGCCTGCGGACGCTCCGGTCATAGTCCACCCCCAGGTTGATGGCCTGGGCCTTGCCCAAGGTGAGCACATCCAGCAGGGCCAGGTCTTTCCGCAGCACAAAGATGAGGACGGCCAGCACCGCCAGGGAGAAGAGGATGATCTCCGAGTTGACATTGCTGAAGCTGGCCACCAGGGTGGAGAGCAGGGTGTCATATTCGTTGGGGTCCATCACCCGGGTGAGGGTGGACTGGATGCTGGAGAAGAAGGAGGTGAGCACCGTGCCGATGAGCAGCACATAGAGCACGTTATAGTTTGTTTTCTTAAACAGGTAGCCGTAGATCACCGTGGCAGACACCCCCATGATCACCAGGTCCACCGCAAAGGAGAGGTTGGCATTGACCGCCAGGATGCTGCCCGACCCGGCGAGGAACACCACCGCCGTGTGGATGAGGGTATACAGGGAGTTCATCCCCAGCAGGCAGGGGGTGACGATGGTGTTGTTGATGATGGACTGGAACACCAGGGACGCGCCCCCAATGGCAAAGGCGGCAATGAGCATGACGATGAGCTTGGGGACGCGCAGGCTCATGGCGTAGGAGAAGTACTCGGGGTTGACCTCCACCGTCAGGTAGGCCGCAGCGGCCAGCAGGGCCAGCGCCGCCAGAATGATGAGCTTGCGCACATTGGCGCGGAAAGCTGCTGTTCTCATGACTGGTTCCCTCCTTCCCCCTGGGCGGCGGCCGCGGCGCAGGGGCCGGTGTGGGCCGCGCCCAGGCGCACCGCCTTCCGGCCGTGGCGCAGGCGATAGAGGAGCAGGCCGATGAACAGGATACTGCCGATGATGCCCACGATGAGCTCAATGGGCAGCTCGTAGGGAGCGATGACCGACCGGGCGATCATGTCACACCCGAGCACGAAGATGGCCCCGAAGAGGGCGGTGTCCACCAGGGTGCCCCGGATGCGGTCCCCCTTGAACATGGCCACCACATTGGGAACGATGAGGCCGATGTAGGAGATGGAACCGACGACCACCACCACCGAGGCGGTGATCATGGCGGCAATAGACAGCCCGGCGAACAGCACCAGGTTGTAGTGCACCCCCAGGTTCTGGGAGAAGTCCTTGCCCATGCCCACGATGTTGAAGTGGTTGGCAAAGACGAAGGCCAAGATCACCAGCGGGACCGCCAGGTAGACCAGCTCGAACCGGCCCCGGACCACCAGGGAGAAGTGGCCCACCAGCCAGGAGGACAGGGCCTGGGTCATCTCAAACTGATAGGCCAGATAGTTGGTGATGCCGCCGATGACGTTGCCGAACATGATGCCCACCAGGGGGACCATCACCACGTCCTTGAACTGGATGCGCTGGATGAACCACACGAAGATCCAGGTGCCCAGGATGGCGGCGGCAAAGGCGAACAGTGCCCGGCTCCACAGGGTGGAATTGGGCTGGAACAGCAGCGCCAGCAGGATGCCCAGCTGAGCCGAGGAGATGGTAGCCCCGGTGGTGGGAGAGACGAACTTGTTCATGCACAGCTGCTGCATGATGAGGCCGGCCACGCTCATGCCCACGCCGGTGCACAGAATAGCCAGCAGCCGGGGCAAACGGGAGATGAGAAAGATCTCCAGCTGCTCGAAATTGCCGGAGAGCAGGCTTGCCGGCGTTACGTCAATGACACCCACAAACAGGGACCATACGGACAGAGCCAGCAGGACTAGGAACAGGAAAATAGTCATGCGGTAAGCTTTGATGGAAAACTCCTCCCTTATAGTTAGCTCTATCTAACTATTGTGCAAAAATGTATGCGCTTCTTCCTCCCCAGGGAACCAGTCTCTTTTCGGACGGTACGTCGGAGAGAGGGCGCACGCAACGATCTCATTATACGGGCAGCGAAACGGATCATCTACTCCAAAATGACTATTTTTCGCTCCAAACTGTCCGGGGCGTTTTGCCGGGCGCCGGCATTCGCCCGGTATGCCCCAGGGGAGCAGCCCATGACCGCCTGAAACGCGCCCGCGAATTTGCTGCTGTTGTCATACCCGAATTCTCCGGCGATGTCCGCCACAGTGCGGGCCGATAAAAGCAGTTCCTGAGCGGCCAAATGCATCTTGTAGGACCGGATACACTGATATAATGGCTTTCCGTACATCCTTCCCATACTGCGGCGCAGCTGGCCTGGGGACACGTGTAATCGCTGCGCCAGCTCTTGTGCTGTGATGTGAGAACTTCGGTGTTCCGCAATCAAGGCAAATACCTGTTTGACCAGTGCCGCCTCACGTTTGGAGCAGATATGTTGTCCGGCCTCCGACATGCCGGGCTCCAAGCGGGAGAGAAACAACAGCAGCTCCAAGGTCTTGACCTTATAGTACCCCTTTTTCAAGGATGGCGGCACATCATAGAGTTCCGAAAAAATATGTTCTAGCTGCGCGTTGGCGCGCAGAAAAAAGGATGCACCCTCTGGAAGCAGCCGCTGGAACAGAACCGGCAGGTCGATCTCCACATCGGCCAGCAGGCAGGAGGCACATTTCGACGCAGCCTCCGGATCCAAGACGATGGAGAGCCCGTGACAATATCCCAACGGGCAATTCCACTTCAGATCTTGGTATGCACACGGGTGTATCACAAGATCCCCCTGCTGGAGGGAAACAAACCGGTCCGAGCACTCATATTCCAAACGGCCTTTCCCGCAGTGGATGATTCTGATACAGCGGTCAGCGGGATACGGGCGAAAAGACAGCGCATGAGCCTCTAGGATCTCAAGCCAAATACCAGGAAACACAGTGTATTTTTCCGTGCGGATCTTGCCGGTTGCTACCTGCATGAGGCCGCAGCTTGGTGAATTGGCATCCAGATCAGGCCCATTAGCGCAAAGCCCTGCCCTTCTTAGCTTGTGCATTGGTTTTCCTTCTCTATTGTTAGTTATAGCTAACAATAGTATAGCAAAGCCTTCCTGGAAAATCAAGCAAAGTACAGTGGAGTTGTCAAAAAAGTTTAGTCACCAACTGCAAGGAAAACTTCGTACTGGAAACATTTAATCAGGCCACAGTCTGTGCCGCAGCGCGCAGGTAGCGCTCTCTGTAGACCAACGGTAGAAGGCCGCCGGTGACAGAGGAGATGCGGCGCAAGTTATAGTAGTGGATATACCGAAACACCACGCTCTTTACTTCGTCTCGGCTCATCTTGGTCGTGTCCATGCGGTGAAGTCACGCTGAATCAGGTTTTCCGCCTTTTCCGCCTGACGGTCAGCTTTGGTGATGCTGTTGGGACGGCGTTTTAGCCGGATCATCAGGTGGTGTTCCCGGCAGATGCGGTAGACCCGCCGGTCTCCGCCGGTATAGCCCCGGTAGAGCCTGAGCTAGGCAATGATCCGCCGGACACCGTAGTTGCAGCCATTTTCTTCCTCCTGGCGCAGGCACTCGTAGATCTGTTCCAGGAGTTGGCGGTCTCTCCAGCCCCTCTCCGGCCGCCGGAGGGAGCGGTAGTAACCCTGCTCACTGATCTCTAGTGCCCCACACATAGCTGACACTGGCCAGCGGTCCAGATGGGCATGGATGAAACTGTGCTTATGGCCGGGACTCACGGTCTCCGGCGCTTGGCAAAAAAAGCGCCTCCTGGAGAATTCCCACATCCTGCTGGGCCTGCTTTAGCTGTTCCCCCAACGCCTTGATCTCCGCCAGCAGCTCAGCTTCGCTCCGGCCGCCTACAGCCACCTCCAGTGCGGCAGCTCGCTCTTTCTCACGGCCCCGCCAGCCGTACAGCGTGTCTGCGTTGATGCCCAGCCGCCGTGCTGCCGCCGCTGGTCCAATCTCCTCCGCCAGCTTCAGCGCCTCTCGGCGCTCCTCTTTTGTATACCATTTTCCCATGTCGTGTCCCTCCTTGCTGTTTTCATTTTATCATCCTTCCTTGCATTATGGGACTCAACTTTTATGATAGCACTCCAACTTTTATGATAGCGGTCCACACCGTCAGACCGGCATTGGGATTTCTGCGGCGCATATCATCCATGAGCCTGATCTCCTCCGGCTGGTGCCGCTTGGGATGGCTGAGGGGACGGTGGGGGAGGTCCTCCGGGGAGCCCAGAGCCCTGTCATACCGCGCTCTCCGGCGACAAACGTACTGCCGGTTCATGCGGCAGCGCTTCGCCGCTTCTGTGACGCCATATTTCTCGGCGTACTTGGTGATAGCTTGCCTATATCGGGCCGTTTGTGTTATCTTATCCATAGCAAATGGGGAGCACCTGCCTTTCGGTTTTGTCTCGGCAACTTAACCTTAACACAGGCCATCCCTATTCGCCATTCTTTTCCCTATCTGTCACACATCATTATAGCACCTACACGCGGCGGATAAAGCAGCCCTCATTCCGATCTTGACAAGATTCCCCCGCCTGCCTTATAATAAAACATAATAAAGGTGCGGCACTGGCGTCGGCTTGACGCTGGTGCCGCACTTTTTTTCAAGGAGAGTGAGAGGATGAACAGTGAACAGCTCAACGACCTGATCCGACACGAGCAGCAGATCAACCAGCAGCTGGCGCGCTACGGCGTCAAATTTGGTATTTATAAGAACGGTGTTTTTCAAGAACGGCTGTTTCCCTTTGACGCGTTTCCACGCGTCATCGAGGCGCAGGAGTGGGAGCACCTGCAACGTGGCCTAGTCCAGCGGGTGACCGCCCTGAACCGGTTCCTCGCGGATATCTACGGGGAGAAACGGATCATCGCCGACGGCGTGGTTCCCGAGGACTTTGTCTACCGCTCACCCGGCTATCTGCCCCAGTGCGAGGGGATCACGCCACCGAAGGGGATCTACAGCCACATCTCCGGCATCGACCTGGTCAAGGGGAAGGACGGCGTGTGGTATGTGCTCGAGGACAACCTGCGCATTCCCTCCGGCGCCTCCTACCCGTTAATCGCGCGGGAGCTCTGCCGCCGGTGCAGTCCGGACACGTTCCGGCACAACCACATTGTGGACAACCGCAACTACGGACAACTTCTGCGTCGGACGATGGACAGCGTGAACACCGGCGGCATCAATGTGGTCTTCACCCCGGGACGCTACAACGCTGCCTATTTTGAGCACTCCTACCTAGCCGAACAGGCCGGTGCAGTGCTGGCAGAGTCAGGAGATCTGTATGTGCATGACAGTGCACTCTACTACCGCTCCACCCACGGTGACCAGCGGGTGGGGGCGATTTATCGCCGGGTGTCAGACGAATACATGGACCCGCTGTGCTTCGAGCCGGAGTCCCTGATCGGCATCCCCAACCTGATGGCCGCCTACCGGGCGGGCAACGTGGCGGTACTCAACGCCTTTGGCAACGGCGTGGCGGACGACAAGGGGATCTACTACTTTGTCCCCAAGATGATCCGCTACTACCTGGATGAGGAACCTATCCTCTCCAACGCGCCCACTTACCTGCCAATGTACCCGGAGGACCAGGCGTACATTCTGGACAACCTTGACACGTTAGTGATCAAAGACGTGGCGGAGGCGGGCGGCTACGGCGTGGTCTTTGGCAGCAAGCTTACGCGCGAGCAACTGCTCGCTATGCGGGAGACCATCCTCGCCCAGCCGCGCCGCTTCATCGCTCAAGAGGTCATCGACTTCCAGGATCTGCCCATTCTGGACAATGGCACTGTGGTGGATCGGAAGGCAGACCTGCGCGCCTTCGTACTTTCCGGTGCGGAGGAGACGGTGGCCTGGCCGAGCGGCCTGACCCGCTTTTCCCGCAATCCCGACAGCTTTATCGTCAATTCTTCTCAGGGAGGAGGCTTTAAGGACACATGGATACTGTCACGCTGAGTAAACAGAACCGTTTATTCTGGCTGGGCCGCTACGCCGAGCGGGCATATACCTCCATCCAGTACATGCTCAAGCAGTTTGACCGACTGATCGACGGCCCCGGGATCGACTACGAGGGTTTCTGCCGGAGGATGGGCATTCCCTGCAACTACGACAGCGGGGAGGACTTCTGTCGGCGTTACCTCTTTGACGCGAGCTCTATCTACTCTGTCTATTCCAACGTGGAAGCCATGTTGGGCAACGGCATGATGCTGCGCGAAACCATCACCTCTCCCACATTGGCCTATCTGCAAATGGCCCACTCCGCGATGGACCTGGCCTCCCGCAGCGACGCGCCCGCAGTGGAGCTGCAGTGGGTACTCGACGACATCATGGCCTTCCGGGGCAGCTTTGATGACTCTGTGGAGGTGGAGACCGCCCGGAACATCACCAAGACCGGCGGCCTGGTGGAGCGCATCAGCCTGATGCTCCGTCTGGACTGGCAGAGTCAGCGGTTGGACCGGGAACTGCAAAAACTGATTAACCGCCTGTACAAGACCGACCTGACGCCAGAACCGGAGGCGCTGGAGGTGATCACGCGCAAGACGCTGGAGGGTGACCAGGTGGACCGCGTGTTGCTGTTGAATAGCGTGGAAGGGCTGTTCCGCATATGAGCCGCACCCTTCACTTTCAATACGATACGCTGGTGGAGTTTTCCACACCGGTGCGGGAGCATGCCTTCGTTCTGCGCTGTGTCCCGCCTTCCTTTCCCGGGCAGGAGATTCTGGACGTCACCCTTGACCTGGACCCGTCTGTGCCCTACGCCCGTCAACGGGACGGGTTTGGCAATCTACTCCAGATTGGGCGTGCAAATCAGCCCCACGACCACTTCCGGTACTCGGTGCGAGGCACCGCAAGGGTGGATTTTACCCGGCGCAGGCCGGAGGCATGCCTGCCGGTGTTTCGTTTCCCTTCAGATTATACTCAGCCGAGCGCGGAGATGACAGACTGGCTCGGCACACTCAGCCTTCCCCCCGGCGGGCGCGAGCGCGCCTGGGCGCTCTCCGAGGCGGTGCGGGACCGTATCACCTATGCTCCCGGCGAGACGGGGGTGAACACCACGGCTGCCCAAGCCTTTGCCGCCGGGTGCGGCGTGTGTCAGGACTTTGCCCATATCTATCTCTCCCTGTCCCGGCAGGCAGGACTCCCTGCCCGGTACGTCAGCGGACTGCCGGAAGGAGAGGGCGCCAGCCACGCCTGGTGTGAGGTTTGGCTGGACGGTGTCTGGATTGGCATCGACCCCACCCGTGGACTCCGGGCGGACGAGGGTTACCTCCGCTTTGGCATCGGGCGGGACTTCGGAGACTGCCCGATGGAGCGCGGCGTCTTTTTGGGCCATACCGACCAGCGGCAGACGGTGTTCATGCGCGTGAGTCAGCAATAAAACGAAACAATAGAACCCGCAACGGCGGAAAGGACGTCTCAATCTATGGTAAAAGAAGTTGTGCTTCTCCCCCTGGCGGTGGGAGAGGAGCTTGTCATCCGCAAAAATACGATCGGCTCGGGCGGCAAGCGCCTGTGCGTGGTCACCGGCACCCATGGCGACGAGCTGGAGGGGCAATATGTGCTCTGGCGGCTAAACCAATTGCTGGCGGAGCACCCGGAACACCTGCACGGCACCGTGGAGCTCTACCCCGCGCTCAATCCGCTGGGCATCAGCACCATGACGCGCGGCATCCCGCTGTGTGACCTGGATATGAACCGCACCTTTCCGGGCAACGAGAACGGCTCCATGTCCGAGTTCCTGGCGGCCCGGCTGGTGGGCGACCTGGCCGGGGCAGACGCCTGCATTGACATCCACGCGAGCAATATCTTCCTGCGGGAAATCCCGCAGGTGCGCATCAATGTCAACACCGCGCCCCGGCTCGTGCCGATGGCCAGGCAGCTGAATATGGATTTCATCTGGATTCACGCCGCCGCCACCGTGCTCGAGTCCACTCTGGCCCACAGCCTCAATGCCCTGGATACCCCCACTCTAGTGGTGGAGATGGGTGTGGGGATGCGTTTGACACGGGAATACGGAGACCAGCTGCTCCAGGGGATTCTCTCCCTGATGGCCTCGATGGAGCTGTGGAGCGGTCCGATGGAGCCGGTGCGCGAGCCCATCATCAGCCACGACCGGGCCGTCTCCTTTGTCAATGCGTCCTGCCCCGGCATCTTTCTCCCGGCGGCAGAGCACGCTGTCCAGGTAGAGCGAGGGCAGGAACTGGGCGCGGTGGTGGACCCGCTCACCGGCGAGGTCCGGGAGCGGCTGAAGAGTCCCGCCTCCGGCCTGCTGTTCACCCTGCGGGAGTATCCTGTGGTGTACGAGGGCTCGCTGATCGCCCGGATTCTGGGAGGTAAGGCATGAGAGAAGAAGTTTTGTTCACCGTGGACACCCCCTACCGCCCCTCTCTTCCGGTCAAGGGGTGGTATTTTGGCACACTGGGTCAGAAAAGTCTGGCCGTGATGGGCGCACTGCGCGGCAATGAAATTCAGCAGATGTATGTCTGCGGGAAGTTGATCCAGGCGCTGGAGCGGGCGGAGCGGGAGGATCTGCTCTCCCCGTACTGCGGCATCCTGGTCATCCCGTGCGCCAACCAATTCTCCATGAACGTTGGCCGCCGGTTTTGGGCAGCGGACAATACCGACATCAACCGGATGTTTCCCGGCTACAGCCAAGGAGAGACCACCCAACGTATCGCGGCTAACCTCTTCAGTGCCCTGCAAGGGTATCAGTACGGCGTCCATCTGACCAGCTTTTACCTGCCCGGCGACCATCTGCCCCATGTGCGCATGATGGAGACGGGCTATCAGAGGGTGGAGGAGGCACGCGCTTTTGGCCTGCCCTATATCCTGTTGCGCACGCCGCAGTCCTATGACACCACAACACTTAACTACAACTGGCAGATTTGGTCCACGCAGGCCTTCTCCCTCTACACCACCTCCACCGACTGCATTGACGAGGCAGCCGCGGAGCTGGCGGCGGAGTGCGTCCTGCGATTCCTCTCTGCCAAGGGCTTCTCCCGCCAGCCGTTCCCCCAGCTGACCGAGCCGGCCACGCTGTTTCGGGAGAGCCATCTGCACAATGTCCTCTCCACTGTCGGCGGTCTGCTCCTGTGCCGCCGCCGTCCCGGGGAGATGGCGGAGCAGGGAGAGGTATTGGGCGAGATCTTGGACCCCTGCACCTGCCGCCTGTTAGAGCAGCTCCGGTCGGACTACCGCGGTCGGGTGTTCTTCTGCCACAGGGCACAGCTCATTAACGGGCACGAGGTCGCCTTCCGCGTTCTTCCAGAGGAACCGTCCGTGTCATGAACACAATCTTCCCCTTTGCCGGAGCTGACAAAACCTCTCCGCTCTTTCGCCTGAGAGAATGGTGTCTATTTGACAGGTGCAAACTTCTACACATTTGACAACTGACAACGGAGAACAAGGCTGCAGAACGCAAAAAAGCGGGGCTTCCGACCTGAAAAATCAGGCGGACGCCCCGCTTCATCTCGTACAAAGCCTTAAGGCAATACCGCACAGAAAAGTAGGCGCGATACTGCCAGAAGTGATATAATAAGACCATGGATAAACAGATGACAATGTCTGCGCTTAGTGATGAGTTGGCGCAGGTACGGACAAAGAAGAAAGAATTT
>DVJB01000066.1 GCA_018710845.1 Candidatus Onthomonas avicola | reverse complement strand
TGCAGTCCTCCAACGCCCCAAGGGCACTTTGTCGCCGCCGTTGGCGGCTCGGGCGCGCGCACGGATTTTTGTTCCAAAAATCCGCACACTCGTCGGACTATCAGTATTTTTGGCCCGGTCAAGGTGAATCGTCCCGCAGGGGCGAGAGAAGGCCCCCTGGGGGGTACGTGCCCGTGCCAAAAATAAATTGGACTCTATTTGGCTCTTCGAGCCAAACTCGGTGAGACCTTTTTGACAGTCTGCATGGTCGTCCGTCCCCATTATAGGGAGGGGGACGGGGGAGAACCAAGGGAATCGTGCCGCCCGGGGAAGACTTGACAACGGGGGAAATCCTGCTATCATAATCCCAACCAACCCGGACGCGCCCCGGCGGCGGAGAAGAGAGGAGGATGTCCTGTGAGCGGCTACCGCGCGGTCTTCTTTGACTTTGATTACACCCTCGGCGACGCGACGGACTGTATCGTGCTCGGCTTTGAGACCGCCTTTGCGCAGATGGGCCTGCCCCGGCCGGGGCGGGAGGCGGTGCGCGAGACGATCGGCATGACGTTGGAGAACGCCTTTACCCATCTCACTGGGGAGAACGCCCCCGCGCGCCAGGCCCTCTTCCGGCGGCTCTATGTCGCCGTGGCCAACCCCATCCAGGTGGAGGGGACACGTCTCTTTCCTGGGACGGTGGAGCTGCTGGAGTGGCTGCGGGCGCGAGGCATCCTCGCCGCCATCGTGAGCACGAAGCGCCGTGCGGTGATCGAGGCGGTGCTCGCGCGGCAGGGGATTGCGGACCTGGTCGCCTTCTGTGTCGGCGGCGGAGACGTGGCGCACTACAAGCCATCGCCGGACGCCGCCCTGCTCGCGCTGGAGAAGGCCGGGTGCGCGCCGTCCGAGGCCCTCTTTGCCGGGGACACCGTCATCGACGCCGAGACCGCCCGGCGGGCCGGCATCGACTTTGCCGCCGTGCTCAACGGCACCACCCCGGCCGAGGCGTTCGCACCGTGGCCCACGGTCTGTATCGCGCCCAATCTGGACGCGCTCGGCGCTTTTTTGGCGGGGCGCCATCCATTTACCTGATGTTTACGCCTGTTGTTACACCGGAGGGAGGGACGCGATATGCCCGGCTGGAAGACGGCCGCCTATGATCTCATCAAGCGCCACCCCCTCCTGCGCCTTCAGGTGCGGCGCCTGCTGGGGGCGCTCCGGTCCACCCGTTACCGCCTGCGCTCTGCCGGCGTGCCGGTGGAGGAGCGGACGGTGCTCTTTTGCGCCTACCACGGGGCGCACTGCACCTGCAGTCCCCGAGCGATCTATGACGAGATGGCCGCCGCGCCGGAGTACCGGGACTACCGCTTCCTCTGGGCGGTGAAGGACCCGTCCGCCCATCCCGACCTCGCCGCCGCGCCGCGTACCGAATTGGTGTGCTTCGGCGGGGCGGACTTTGAGCGCGCGATGGCGCGCGCGGGCACCTGGGTGTTTAACTCCACCCTGCCGGAGCATATCTCACCCCGGCGGGGCCAGCGCTATCTCCAGTGCTGGCACGGCACGCCGCTCAAGCGCCTCGGCTTTGACATCCAGGATGACGGCAACGTGATGAACTCCCCGGCGGAGATCCGCCGGCGCTACCGGCTGGAGGCGCGGAAGATCACCTGGTTTCTCTCCCCCTCCCCCTTTGCCAGCGCCTGTTTCCGCTCGGCCTGGCATCTGGACGGGGGCCGCGTGCTGGAGCTGGGCTACCCGCGCAACGACCGCCTCGCCCGCGCGGCGGAGGCGGACTGCGCCGCCGCCCGCGCCGCCCTCGACATCCCGCCGGGGAGGCGGGCGGTGCTCTACGCGCCCACCTTCCGCGACGACGAGCATGTCTCCGGCGAGGGCTATGCCTGCCGCCCGGCGGTGGACTTCGCCCGGCTGCGCGCGCAGCTCGGGGAGGGGTACGTCATCCTGTTTCGGGCGCACTATCTGGTCGCCTCCGCGTTTGACTTTGACGCGCTGGATGGCTTTGTGCGCGACGTGTCCGCCGTGGAGGACATCAACGACCTGTATCTGGCCGCCGACCTGCTGGTGACCGACTACTCCAGCACGATGTTTGACTACGCCGTGCTGCGGCGGCCGATTCTATTTTATATGTATGACCTCGAGCGCTACCGCGACCGGCTGCGGGGCTTCTACTTCGACCCGGAGGAGCTGCCGGGGCGCCTCCTCCGCCGCGAGGAGGAGCTGGCCGGCGCGATCTGCGCTGCGGAGCGGTTCGTCTGGACGGAGGAGTGGGAGGCGTTTCGGCGCCGGTTCGCCCCGCTGGAGGACGGGCATGCCGCGCGCCGGGTGATTGAGGCTGTGTTTGGAAAGGAAGAGGACCATGGGATGGAAGGATAAGCTGCGCGCCCACCGCGAGTCCGCGCCGGTGAGGCTGCTCTACGCCGCCTACTCGCGCGGCGTGCGGCTGCTCTACCGGACAGAGCGGCTGACGGTGCCGCTGGAGGAGAAGCTGGTACTCTTTGAGGCGTTCCAGGGCCGGCAGTACACCTGCAGCCCCAAGGCGCTCTATGAGCAGATGCTCGCAGAGGAGCGCTTTGCGGACTACCGTTTCCTCTGGGCTTTTACCGAGCAGGCTGAGCAGCGCAACCCGATGCCGGACGAACGCACTGGCGTGGTGCGCTACAACTCGCGGGCCTACAAGCTCGCCTGCGCCCGGGCGGGCACGATTATCACCAACTCCATGCCCCTCGGCTTTTTTCAGCCGCGCCGCGGCCAGCGGCTCGTCGAGACTTGGCACGGCACGCCGCTCAAACGCCTGGGCTGTGACATCGAGGTGGACAGCAACGCGGTCAACACCGCCGAGGAGATCCACGCGCGCTACCACGAGCGGGTGAAGAAGATCTCGGTACTGCTCTCCCCGTCTGACTTCTACACCGAGAAGCTCACCTCCGCCTTTGACCTCAAGGGCGCGGGGCACAACGTGCGCATCGTGCAGGAGGGCTATCCCCGCAACGACTTTCTCACCCGCTATACCGCCGGGCAGGCGGCGGAGATTCGGGAAAAGCTGGGCATCCCCGCCGGGAAAAAGGTCATCCTATACGCGCCCACCTTCCGCGACGACGAGAAGCTGGAGAAGGCCTACAGTTACGGCTTCACCCTCCAGATGGACTTTGACCACCTGCTCGAGACGCTGGGAGAGGATTACGTCGTCCTCTTCCGCCCGCACTACTTTGTCGCCAGCCAGTTTGACTTCGCGCGCTACGCCGGGCGGGTGATCAACGCGGCTGAGGTGGACGACGTGAACTGGCTGTATGTGATCAGCGACCTGCTCATCACCGACTACTCCAGCGTGTTCTTTGACTACGCCATCCTGCGCCGCCCGATTCTTCTCTATATGTACGACCTGGAGCGGTATCAGAATCAGCTGCGCGATTTCTACATTGACCTGGGGGAGCTGCCCTTCCCCATCGTGCGCACCCAGGAGGCGCTGGAGCGGGAGATTTTGCACCAGCTCAACGGCGGCTTTGTCTATGACGAGGCGTACCGGCGCTTTCACCAGACCTATACCCCGCGCGACGACGGCCAAGCCAGCCGGCGGGTGTTGGAGGTACTTTTTCCAACGAAAGCGAAGGAAGACGGCGGGGCGTAAGAAAGATTCAGAATTTTGGCCGGAAAATGCCGGGGATTTGCTTGCCTTTCCCCGCGGAAGCGGATATAATAATTTTGCCCCTGCCATCGGATGGGAAGAGGGGCGGACCATAGTATGAGAGCCGGATGAGACAGATGTATTTTGACACCCACGCCCATTATGACAGCCGCGCCTTTGACGCGGACCGGGATGAGCTGCTCGCCTCCCTGCCGGAGCGCGGTGTGGAGCTGGTGCTCAACCCCGGCTGCGACTGGGAGAGCTCCTGCCGGGCGGTGGAGTATGCCCGCCATTTCCCCCACGTCTACGCCGCCGTCGGCTTTCACCCCTCCGACATTGAGAAGCTGGACGGAGAGATGCTCGGCCGCCTGCGCGCGCTGGCACAGGACGAGCGCGTGCGCGCGATCGGCGAGGTGGGGCTGGACTACTACTGGAAGGACAACGCCGCGCCCGAGCGGCAGAAGGACGGTCTGCGCCGCCAGATGGCGCTGGCCCGGGAGCTGGACCTCCCGGTGATCTTTCACGACCGCGAGGCGCACGCGGATGCGCTCGCACTAGTGCGGGAGTTTCCCGACGTGCGCGGCGTGTTCCACTGCTATTCCGGCGGCGTGGAGATGGCGCGCGAGCTGGTCGAGCGGGGCTGGATGATCTCCTTTACCGGCGCGCTCACCTTCCCGAACGCGCGCCGCGCCCCCGAGGTGGCGGCGGCCCTGCCGCTGGAGTCCATCATGATCGAGACGGACGCCCCCTATCAGATCCCCTACCCCCGTACGCCGGAGGATAAGACATTTCGGCGCAACTCCTCCCTGCGCGTCTGGCAGGTGGCCGCGCGCCTGGCGGAGATCCGGGGAATTACGCCGGAGAAGGCGGCCCGTGTGACACTGGAAAACGGGAGGCGGTTTTTCCGCATCCCCTGACTGATAGACCGGAGAGCTTGCTCCGGAGAGAGTACCGATCCACTGCATGCATGAAAAGGAAGTGTCGCTTGTGAAACATCCCATTGCAATCCGCTCCGTCAGCCTGCTGCTGGCGCTGCTCATGGTGCTGGCCATTCCGGCCTCCGCGCTCGAGCAGGCCGCGCTGGCCGGCGGGGAGACCGGCACGGCGGACAGCGATCCCTTTGCTGTGACGGAATCCGAAGAGGAGACCGAGGACAGCGGAGAGACGGCTCAGCCCGGCGACCAGGAGGAGACGCCGTCCGACGCGGCGCCGGAGGAGCCCGAGCCGGTTGTCTACTTCAACTCGGACGGGAGCTACCGCGCGCCCAAGCGCTTGACAATTTATTACGTCGGCCTGCTGGACGGTACCAGCCCGCAGGATATGATGCCGGAGGACCATTACACCGGCGTGGTCGCCTTCTTTGACTATGAGGAGGACGAGGAGCTGGAGGAGCCGTACTTCTTCTACTATGAGGACGGCGTGCTCCAGGACGATGAGGAGCTGACTGTACAGGCCGCTTCCTATCTGGAGACCACCGGCCTCAATACGGACACCGAGGACGCGAGCTATTTTGTCCGCGAGGTGTACGTGGATGAGCAGGCCGAGGAGCATCCGGAGTTCTCCTTTGCCTTTAACCGGGAGGACGGAGAGGAAAACGGCATCGTGACGCCGGAGGAGCCCGAGGACGACAACAGCTTGCCGGACGGGAGCAACAGCCTGCTGCCGGGCGCGGACAACCAGCTGCCCGCGGGAGAGGTTGACCAGACGCAGCCGGGAGAGGCAGCCGGGGATGATACATCAGACGGAACCGCTGACCAGGGAAGAGAGAACGTGGCCGTCGGTGCCGACTATCCGACGCCCACCACCAGCGCGCGCGTGGAGGCCGGCGGCGTCCGGGTGAGCTGGACGGGGGACGACGCGGCGACCGGCTACCGGGTCTATCGCAGCACCGACGGCAGCTCGTGGACCGCGCTGAGCGACCTGACCGGCAGCAGCACGAGCTATCTGGACAGTGACGCGCCCAGCGGCCAGAGCTATTCCTATGCCGTGCGCGCCTATTACGGCGAGCTGGAGAGTGAGCGCGAGGAGGAGACGGACAGCAGCGTCTGGAGCGACTTGGCCGGCAGCGCCGCCGTCTACTATCTGGCGGCGCCCGAACTGGACGAGGTCTACAGCGCGGCGGACGGTATTGTGATCACCTGGGAACGGGTGACCGGTGCGGAGAGATATACCGTCTGGCGCAAAGAGCCGGGCGATACGAAATGGACGCAGCTGGGCACTGCTACAGGAACCAGCTTTACGGATAAGACGGCCAAAGTGGGGGAGACCTACTGGTATACGGCGCGGGCGGTCTCCTCCTCCGGGACCAGCGACTACTATAACCTGAGCACTGACCGCGCCAACTTGGTCGTGCTGCACGGCACGCCGGAGGTGACGGCGGTGATGGCCGGAGCCGGCAGCGGCATTCGGGTCAGCTGGAGCCGGGACGCCGCCGCGACCGGCTACCGTGTCTTCCGCCGCTCGGGGAGCACGTGGGTGGTCATTGCCCGCGTCAGTGCCTCGACCAGCAGCTATGTGGATGCCAACCCGACCAGCGGACAGGACAACTATTACACCGTGCGCGCCTACTATGGGGATGAGCCCATCGCCACTGCGGCGCTCAACAATGAAAATGACTGGAGCCCCTATCAGAGCTCGGAGGCGTGCTACTACCTGGCGGCGCCCGAGGCGACGGCCTATACCAGCGACAGCGGCGTGACTGTCACCTGGAATGCGGTGAGCGGTGCGGCGGGTTATCGTGTCTACCGTAAGACGTCCTCCACCAGCTGGACAATGCTCGCCCGCCTGAGCGGCAGCCGGACCCTGAGCTATGTGGATAAGACAGCCGAGGTGGGTGGAGAGTACTACTATACAGTGCGCGCCTACCGTAACAGCGATGGCACCGTCTCTGGCGGCTATTATGTTCCCGAGGAGAGCATAGTTTGCCGGCCGACGCTGACCACCACGGCCTATACTAAGGTGGAGGGCGTCCAGGTCAACTGGACCAAAGATGACGAGGCCAAGGGCTATCGTGTCTACCGCAAGACGGGCAGCAGCGCCTGGACGGTGGTTGCCAACCTTGCCGGGGCCAACTACAGCGGCTATCTGGACAAGACGGCGGCCAGCGGCACGCAGTATGTCTACACCGTGCGCGCCTACTACGGCAGTCGGACTCTCAGCGCCTCGGTCGGCTTCGATGCCAGTACCAACGAGTGGAGCGGGACGAAGAACAGCGCGACGATCACCTTCCTGACCACGCCGACGCTGGAGGAGATCTACAGCGACGCCAATGGGATGCGGGTGAATTGGACCGCGGTCAAGGGCGCGACGGGCTACCAGATCTACCGCAAGACCGCCACAACCAACTGGCAGGTGCTCGGCCGCGTGACGGGAGCCAACACGACGACCTACGTTGATAAGACGGCCGCGGCGAACGGCTCGTACTACTACACGGTGCGGGCATACTATAGCAACACTGCCACCACCAATATGAGTACCTACTATACACCGGAGGACCCGGTTGTCTTCCATAAGGCGTTGCAGATCTCTGTCGTCCCGGTCAGCGGGGGGCTGGATCTCTCGTGGACGCGGGATTCCCGCGCAAATGGCTATCGCCTGTACCGCCGGGTCAAGGGGACGAGCACGTGGACGGTCCTGTCTAACATTACCAGCAACAGCACGGTCAAGTACCGCGACCAGTCGCTCACCAACAACACGACCTATGAGTATGTCGTGCGCGCCTACTACGGCAGCCGGACGCTTTCGGCTTCCGTCAGCGTGAGCAATAACAACGAGTGGAGCGGTTCCCTGACCGAGAGCTATGTCTATCTTGCCGCGCCTGAGCTGGGGCGGACGGAGAACACTACGACCGGAATTAAGGTCACCTGGGAAAAAGTCTCCGGGGCGACGGGCTACCGGGTCTACCGCAAGACCCCCAACGGCACCTGGGCACAGGTGGCCAAGATCTCCAGCGGCGCGACGGAGGCGTATGTGGATACCAGTTCCACCAAGCTGTCGGTCGGCACGGCGGTATACTATACGGTGCGCGCTATCGGCTCGGACGGCGTCTCGCTGAGTTTCTATGACACGACCGGACTCTACACGGCTTACCTGCCCGCCCCCGAGCTGGTTGCCGCGGAGGTCAGCTCCAGCGGCACGACGATCAAGTGGAACGCAGTCTCCACGGCAGACAAATACCGCGTCTACCGGCGCAGCGAGAACGGCTCGTGGACCCAGCTGGGAGAGGTGACCGGGACATCCTACAAGGATACTCAGGTCAAGAGTGACAGCACAACCTATTATTATACTGTGCGCTCTCTCCGGACGGACACGGTGAACGGAAGATCGGTGACCATTTCGGGCGCCTATGACACGGAGGGAATTACCTTCTCCATCCCGGTAAGCGGCAATGGCTGGATCACGGAAGACGGAAAGACGTATTATGGCCGCAACGGCTACGCGCTGACCGGCTGGCAGTACCTCAGCCGCAACGGCGGGACCTATAAGTATTACTTTGACCCGGATACCGGCGAGCTGGCGACCAATCTGTACTCCTATTTCGGCAGAAGCTACCGCGAACTGGATACGAAGATCACGGTCAATCTGACCAACCAAAGCAGCAACCCCGGCCAGGTCGTGATCTACGTCTACAACAGCGAGACGAAGGCGTATGACATTCCGACCGCCTCGTTCCGCTGCGTGGGCAGCTTGACCAAGACCTTGTCCCGCGGCAGCAGCGGCTATCTGAGAAGCGGCAGCGGCTCGCGTTGGGAACAGCTCGTCCCCGGAGGCGCCTACGAGCAGTACTGCACCTATATCCGCGGTACGCCTTCCTGGTTCCACTCCACGCTTTACAACGGGGCGAGCAGCTACCGGTACTCTGCCTCGTCGTACAACTCGCTGATCGCCAACCGGAACACCTCTAACGGCTGCGTGCGCCTGCAGTGTATCTACGCCTATCTGATCATCGACATCATGAAGAACGGCTACGGCGAGGACCACAGGGTCTCGGTGCAGCTGTATAAGAACAACTCCAGTAAGGGCCCGTTCGGCGTGCCGCAGGTCAGCCGGATCTCCACCTCGCGCAGTTCGGAGCCGACCGACCCGGCAGTGACCGGCAAGTTCTTCTACGCGACTACGGCCGTTGGCGTCTCCGTCTCGGCCGGCGCGGACGACTGGTGCACCTACTAAACCAAAGCGTTCCGCTCTGACTGGCGGAGAACGCACGCGCACCCGCCCTCCTGGGCGGGTGCGTGAGGCTGTCAAAAAAGTATTTTTGACAGCCTTTCGCGCAAATGCAAGCATTTGCGCGAGCTTGCAGTCTTCCCATGCCCCGAGGGCACTTTGTCGCCGCCGTTGGCAGCTCAGGCGCGCGCACGGATTTTTGTTCCAAAAATCCGCACACTCGTCGGACTATCAGTATTTTTGGCCCGGTACATGCCCGTGCCAAAAATAAACTAAACTCTATTTGGCTCTTCGGGCCAAACTCGGTGAGACCTTTTTCGACAGTCTGGCGCACCCGCCCTCTTGGGCGGGTGCGTTTTGCATATAAATAGTTGCGCCGCCCTGCGGCCCTGTGCTACAATCAGGACAGATACCGAGACAGAACACACAGAAGAATGGAGGTCAGGATGAAAAGAATCCTTTTGATTTTCCTCGCTGCGGCCCTGCTGCTCCTCTGCGCGGCCTGCGGCGCGGACGGGCAGGCGGCGGAGCCTGCCGGCGAGACGGAGACACAGCAGCCGGAGCAGTCCGGGACGGAGGAGCCGGACGAGCCCTCCCCCGCGCCGGAGGAGAGCCAGCCGGACGAGCAGGCCCAGGCGGCGGCTCAGGCTCAGGCGGAACAGGCCACCGCCGCGCTGGAGGAGGACGAACCTGAGCCCGAGCAGGAGGTCGACCCCTACCTGATCTGCATCGACGCCGGACACCAGGAGCACGGCAGCAGTGAGCGCGAGCCGAACGGTCCCGGCTCCTCCACGATGAAAGCCCGTGTGACCGGCGGCACCCGCGGCACGACGACCGGCCTGTACGAATATGAGCTCAACCTGCAGGTCTCCCTCAAGCTGCAGGAGGAGCTGGAGAGCCGGGGCTATACCGTGCTGATGGTGCGCACGGAAAACGACGTCGATCTGAGCAACGCCGAGCGCAGCGAGATTGCCAACGAGGCCGGGGCGGACGCCTTTGTGCGCATTCACGCCAATGGCTCGGAGAGCAGCTCGGCCAGCGGCGCGATGACCATCTGTATGACGCCGTCCAACCCCTATAACGGCGCGCTCTATGAGAGCTCGCGCGCCCTGGCGGACGCAGTGCTCGAGGGGCTGACGGCCGCCACCGGCGCGGAAGACGACGGCGTCTGGGAGACGGACACCATGACCGGCATCAACTGGAGCGAGGTGCCGGTGACCATCGTCGAGATGGGCTACATGACCAACCCGGAAGAGGACCGGCTCATGGCGAGCGAGGACTACCAGTGGCAGCTGGCCCGCGGCATCGCGGATGGAATAGACACCTTCTTCGCCGCGCAGGAGGCCGCGGCCAGCGGCGCGGAGGACGAGGCGGCGCCGGAGGCAGTGGGCTGAGACGCCGCCCAGCTCAGAGCGAGCGGGCGATCAGGCGGCTCAGTGCCTCCTGCCGGAGGGCGGACTGTTCGGCCAGGCGGGCAAACAGCGCGGTCAGGGCCGGGTCCTGCGCGCGCGGCGCGGCCTGACGGAAGCGCCCTGCCGCGCGCCGCTCCCGGTAGAAGAGCGCGCGGCAGCACTCGGCCAGGCTGCTCCAGCGCTGCGGCGCGCCGCGGCGGGCGGGCAGATAGCGCACGCCGGTGAGCAGAAAGAGCGCTGCGGCCAGCTCCCGCGCCTCCTGCCGGCAGGCGCGCGCCATGGGGCCGAGCTCCGGCCAGACGGCACAGCAGCGCGCGCGGGAGAGGCTCTGCTCGATCGCCTCGCGCAGGAAGACCTCCATCTCCGCAGGGGCATCCGGACCGGCGGGCGCGGGCAGGGCGGGCACGTCGGGGGAGAGGTAGTCTCCGCAGCCGTCGGGGCAGACGCGCTGCCAGATGGCGGCAAACTGCTCCGCGTCATCGAGTGGAAGGGAAGGTGGTTGGCTCATGTCAGTCCCTCCTGTCTTTTTGCCATTTTATGTCCCCGCACGCGCCGATGACACCGCCGCCGCGCAAGAACAGGAGAAAAAATCCAAAACGGCCTTGCAATTGTACCGCCTGGGTGGTATAATGCATGTTGTATGAAGATCGTATCAACCTGAGAGTGGGGCTTGCCCCGCTCTTTCTTTTCAGCCTTTTGCGCCCAGACGGGCGTCTGTGGGCGGAAGCGGAGGTCCGGATGAGAAAAGTGACGGAAGTGACGGCCGAGCTGGCCCGCCCGCTGGCAGAGGCGGCCGGCTGCACCCTCTGGGACGTCGAGTACGTCCGCGAGGCGGGCACCTGGTTTCTGCGGGTGTACATTGACTGCCCCGGCGGCGTGAACATTGACCAGTGCGAGGCGGTCAGCCGTCCGCTCAGCGACGCCCTGGACGAGGCGGACCCCATCGAGGGCAGCTACGTGCTCGAGGTCTCCTCCGCCGGGGCGGACCGCGCGCTGAAAAAGCCGGAGCACTTCGCCGCCTTCCTCGGGCACGAGGTGGAGGTGCGCCTGTACCGCCCGGTGGAGGGGCGCAAGGACTTTCGCGGCCGCCTGCTTGGCTGCGACGCGGCGGGCACGGTGACCATCGCCCTGGCGGACGGGACGGAGCGCGCCTTCTCCCGGAAGGAGACCGCTCTGGTCCGGCTGTATGTCTCAGTTTGATGGATTGCGATAGGAGGAGTGAACCAAAATGGCCAAGCGCATCACCAAGAAAAAAGGCCCCACCCCGGAAGAGGACGCGCAGGAGTTCTTCCTCGCCCTCGACCTGATTGAAAAGGAGAAGGGGATTAAGAAGGAGTATATGCTCGAGAAGATCACCCAGGCGCTTGTCTCCGCCTATAAGCGGGACCACGAGGGCGCCGGGGAGAATATTGTCATCCAGGCCGACCCGGAGAAAAATCTGCTGCGGATGGTGATCCGCCGCGACGTGGTGGAGACGGTGGATAACCCCTACACTGAGATCTCCCTGGAGGAGGCGCGGCGGGTGCTGCCGCGCGTGCAGCTCGGCGACGTGGTCTCCAGCGAGCTGAAGACGAAGAACTTCGGCCGCATCGCCGCGCAGACCGCCCGCCAAGTCATCATCCAGGGCATCCGCGAGGCGGAGCGGAACATGGTCTATGACGAGTTTACCAGCAAGACGCAGGAGCTCATCACCGGCGTGGTCACCCGCATCGATCCGCGCAACGGCGCGCTGCACGTGCGCATCGGCTCCGGCCGGGAGAGCACGGAGGCCCTGCTGCCCGCCAACGAGCAGGTCAAGGGGGAGGAGTACAAGGAGGGCGACCGCATCCGCGTCTACGTCGTCGAGGTCCGCCGCGACACCCGCGGCACCCGCGTGATGATCTCGCGGACGCATTTCGGCCTAGTCAAGCGCCTCTTTGAGCTCGAGGTGCCCGAGATCTTTGACGGCGTGGTGGAGATCCGCTCCATCGCCCGCGAGGCGGGCAGCCGCACCAAGATGGCGGTCTGGTCCAACAACCCCGACGTGGACCCCATCGGCGCCTGTGTCGGCACCCGCGGCGCGCGCGTGAACGCCATTGTCGAGGAGCTCGGCGGTGAGAAGGTGGACATCATCAAGTACAGCGACGACCCCGTCCAGTACGTCGCCGCCGCCCTGGCGCCCGCGGACGTGCTGAGCGTGGAGCCGCTGGAGGACGGCAAGAGCTGCCGCGTCATCGTGCCGGACGACCAGCTCAGCCTGGCGATCGGCAAGGAGGGGCAGAACGCCCGCCTGGCCGCCAAGCTGACCGGCTATAAGATCGATATCAAGAGCAAGTCCGGCGCCGAGCAGGAGGCCCGCGAGGCGGAAGAGGCCGCCAATGCGCCGGAGGAGGACCTGTTTGCTGACGAGGACGAGGCGGCGCTCTTCCAGGACGAGGAGTGAGTCTGCCGCCCGCAGGGGAGGAGGACGAGAACCGTGCCAAAGAAGATCCCAATGCGCCAGTGCCTCGGCTGCCGGGAGATGAAGCCCAAGCGGGAGCTGATCCGGGTGGTCCGGTCGCCGGAGGGGGAGATCTCCCTCGACTTTCGCGGCAAGAAGCCCGGTCGGGGCGCCTATGTCTGCCCCGCCGCCGCGTGCCTGGCCAAGGTGAGGAAGAGCCGCGCGCTGGAGCGGGCGTTCTCCGTGGCGATCCCGGCCGAGGTGTATGAGGCCCTGGAGGCCCAGATGGAGCAGGGCGATGGATGAGCAGCTGAGCTTTCTCGGGCTGGCCCGCCGCGCGGGCAAGCTCGCCGCCGGGGAGGACGCGGTGCAGGCCGCGCTCCAGGCCGGCAAGGCGCGCCTGCTGATCCTCGCCGCCGATGCCGGGGAGAAGACCGTCCGCTGGGCGGAGCACCGCTCCCAGGGCCGTCTGCCCATCGCCTATCTGACGAGCAGCCGGGACGACCTCGGCCACGCGCTCGGCTGGGGCCGCTGCGCCGTGGCGGCCTTCACCGACCTGGGGATGGCCACGGCCTACGCCGGCAAGCTCGTCCGCGCCGACGCGCGCCACGCGGCCGTGCTGGAGGCGCTGGAGGAGAAGAGCCGCGCGATCGCCGCGCGCCGTGCGGCCAAGCCGCGCCGTCGCCATGAGAGATAAGTTCACACGTTTGTGCCAACGGGAAAACCCCGTTCGCGCGCCGGGGCTTTCCCGTTGGCACAGGCCTTCGATTTCAGGAGGTGTCCGATTTGAGTATTGATGTAAAATATCGGGTCCACGAGGTGGCCAAGGATTTCAAGATCAAGGGCAAGCCGGTGGGCTCCAAGAAGGTTACGGAGATCCTGACGCGCTATGCCAAAGCGCCCTCCAGCCATATGGCGGCGCTGAGCGATCTGGAGCTGTCCATTATTTTTGAGTACCTGACCCAGCATAACCAGGTCGCGAGCCTGGAGGAGGTCTACGCCTCTGCCGCCGCCAAGCAGCCGGCCGCCAAGCCCGCGGCCCCCGCCGCCCGGAGCGAGGAGAAGGGGCGGCCCGCCGCGCGCGGCCAGCAGCAGCCCCAGCGTCAGCAGCCCCAGCAGCCGGCCAAGGGCCAGCCGCAGCCGCAGCAGAGCGCTGCCCAGAACACCCAGGGCGCGCAGCAGCCGCAGCAGCCGGCCAGCCGCGTGCCGCAGAAGAAGGTGGTCAACACCCGCAAGAGCGCGGACGTGAACCTGGACCGTTACGATTCCCACCTCGACGAGCTCACCCCGGAGCGCGCCGAGCGGATGCAGCAGGGCAAGCAGAAGCTCAAGAGCACCCGCACCCAGCAAAAACGCAAGGGCAATCAGGGCCAGAAGCGCCGCCAGGAGGAGCAGAACCGCCAGATGCGCCGCCTGCAGCAGGAGGTGGCCCGCAAGGCCCCGGTCAAGGTGCAGATTCCGGACGAGATCTCCGTAGGCGAGCTGGCCAGCCGGATGAAGAAGAACGGCGCCCAGGTGGTCAAAGAGCTGATGAAGATGGGTGTCATGGCCTCCCTGAGCGAGATCATCGACTTTGACACCGCCGCCATCGTGGCCGAGGAGATGGGCTGCAAGGTCGAGCGCGAGGTAGTGGTCACCATTGAGGAGCGCCTGATCGACACCGCCGAGGACAAGGAGGAGGATCTGGTCCCCCGTGCCCCGGTCATCGTGGTCATGGGCCACGTCGACCACGGCAAGACCTCTCTGCTGGACTATATCCGCTCCACCAACGTCACCGCCGGAGAGGCAGGCGGCATCACCCAGGCCATCGGCGCCTATCAGGTCACAGTGGGCGACGATAAGGTGGTCACCTTCCTTGACACCCCGGGCCATGAGGCGTTCACCGCCATGCGCGCCCGCGGCGCGATGGTGACCGACATCGCCATCCTGGTGGTCGCCGCCGACGACGGCATCATGCCCCAGACGGTGGAGGCGATCAACCACGCCAAGGCGGCCAATATTCCCATCGTCGTGGCGATCAACAAGATGGACCTCCCCAACGCCAACCCGGACAACATCCGCCAGCAGCTCACCCAGTACGGCCTGCTGGCCGAGGAGTGGGGCGGCGACACCATCATCTGCCCCATCTCCGCCAAGACGGGCGAGGGCGTGGAGGAGCTGCTGGAGAATGTCCTGCTCGTGGCGGAGATGCGCGAGCTCAAGGCCAACCCCAACCGCGCCGCCCGCGGCGCGGTGATCGAGGCCCGGCTGGACAAGGGCCGCGGCCCGGTGGCCACCCTGCTCGTCCAGAACGGCACGCTGCACCAGGGCGATATCCTGATCGCCGGCACCGCCGTCGGCCGCGTGCGCGCGATGACGGACTATCGCGGCAAGCCGGTGAAGGACGCCGGCCCCTCCGTCCCGGTGGAGATCACCGGCATGGCCGAGGTGCCGGAGGCGGGCGACGACTTCTACGCCGTGGCGGACGAGCGGATGGCCCGCACGCTGGCCGAGCAGCGCCGCCAGGAGAAGAAGGACGCCCTGGCCGCCCCGGCGGCCAAGAAGGTCAGCCTGGACGACCTCTTCAGCCAGATCCAGGAAGGCGACGTGAAGGACCTGAACATCATCGTCAAGGCGGATGTCCAGGGCTCGGCCGAGGCGGTGCGCCAGAACCTGGAGAAGCTCTCCAACGACGAGGTGCGTGTGCGCGTGATCCACTCCGGCGTCGGCGCGATCAACGAGAGCGACATCATCCTCGCCGCCACCTCCAACGCCATCGTGGTCGGCTTCTCCGTGCGACCGGACAACGTGGCCCGCACGCTGGCCGAGCGCGAGAAGGTGGACGTGCGGCTCTACCGCGTGATCTATGACTGCATTGAGGAGATTGAGGCGGCCATGAAGGGCATGCTCGCGCCCAAGTTCCGCGAGGTGGAGCTCGGCCGCGTCGAGGTGCGCGAGGTGTACAAGATCACCGGCGCGGGCATCATCGCCGGCTGCTACGTCAAGGAGGGCAAGGTCACCCGCAACGCCCAGATCCGCCTGGTGCGCGACGGCGTGGTGATCCACGAGGGCGCCATCGCCTCCCTGCGCCGCTTCAAGGACGACGTGAAAGAGGTCGCCACCAGCTACGAGTGCGGCATCGGCCTGGAGAAGTTCAGCGACATCAAGGTGGGCGACATCTTCGAGGTCTTCCAGATGGAGCAGGTACAGGAATAATTCCGCCCGAGGGCGGCAATCTATCCAAAATCCCCGGCACGGCAAAACCGCCGCGCCGGGCGGCAATACCAGACATCCCGGGCAAGCGCTTGCCGCTGCCCGGACCATGTGCAGGAGGCAGAGCGGCACCTTTGTGCTCCCGCCTCCTGCGCGCGTTTTCGAGCGAGGAGGAAACGCCATGCCAAGCTATCGAATTGACCGCATCAACGAGGATATCCAGCGGGAGCTCTCCGTCCTGCTGCGCACGGTGAAGGACCCGCGCGTGAGCGGCCATATGCTCTCCGTCGTCCGGGTGGACACGGCGGCGGACCTCTCCACCTGCAAGGTCTATGTCAGCGCGCTCGACGAGGTGGACCCCAAGGAGCTGCGCGGGGGCTTTCGCTCTGCCGCGGGCTATCTGCGCCGCGAGCTGAGCCGGGCGCTCAGCCTGCGCCACACGCCGGAGCTGCAGTTCATCCTGGACCACTCCATTGACAAGGGCAGCCGCGTGCTGCAGCTGATGGAGGAGCTGGAGGAGAAGTACCATGCGGGTGAGTGAGGCCGCGCGCTGGCTGCTGGAGCGGGACCGCTTTCTGATCCTCACCCACGTCCGCCCGGACGGGGACACCCTCGGCTGCGCGGCCGCCCTCTGCCGCGCCCTGCAAAAGCGGGGCAAGACCGCCTGGGTGCTGGAAAACGCCGGCGTCACCGCCACCTACCGCGACTATGTGGCCGGCTGCTTCGCCCCGGCGGACTACCGGCCGGAGCACATCGTCGCGGTGGACATCGCCTCGGAGGGGCTGCTTCCCCCGGAGGCGGAGGCGTACCGGGGGAAGACCGAGCTGTGCATCGACCACCACCCCTCCAACGAGGGCTACGCCGCCCACCTCTGCCTGGACGCGGGGGCGGCCGCCTGCGGGGAGATCGTGTATGAGCTCTGCCGCGAGGGACTGGGCGTGATGGACGGGGAGATCGCCCGCGCGCTCTACGTCGCCGTCTCCACCGACTGCGGCTGCTTTGCCTACAGCAATACCACCCCGCGCACCCACCGCATCGCCGCCGACCTGATGGAGTACGGCGACTTTGCCGCCGCGGTGAACAAGCGCTGCTTCCAGACCCGCTCGCGCAAGCGGCTGGAACTGGAGGGGCGCCTGCTCGCCGGGGCGCGCTTCACCGAGGGAGGGCAGCTGGCCCTCGGCGCGGTGAGCCGCCGCGACCTCGCGGAGGTGGGCGCGGACGAGGGGGACGCGGAGGAGCTCTCCTCCTTCCTGCGCCAGATCGAGGGGGTGCGGGCCTCCGCCACCCTGCGCGAGCTGCCGGACGGGACGTGGAAGCTCAGCCTGCGCGCCGACCCGGACTATCTCAACTGCACGGCCGCCTGCGCCCGCCTGGGCGGCGGGGGCCACGCGGCGGCGGCGGGGGCGAGCGTCCCCGGCGTGGACCGCGCGGAGATGGAGCGGCGGGTTTACGCGGCTATCCATGCCCAGCTCGCCGCCCAGCACGGAACCTGAACCAGACGCATCCGCCGGAGAAAAGGAGGCCCTCATGCCCAGCGGCATCATCATCATTGACAAGCCCCGCGACTGGACGAGCATGGACGTCTGCGCCAAGCTGCGCCGCCTGCTCGGCGAGCGGCGGGTGGGCCACGCGGGCACGCTGGACCCGATGGCGACCGGCGTGCTCCCCGTCTTTGTGGGGCGGGCGACCCGGGCGGTGGAGTTTGCCCAGGAGGGGGAGAAGGAGTACCTCGCCGGGCTGCGCCTCGGCCTGGTGACGGACACGCAGGACACCACCGGCACGGTGCTGGAGACCCATTCCCCGGTGACCGCGCGCGCCGCCGTGGAGGAGGCGCTCGGCGCCTTCCGGGGGGAGATTTTGCAGGTCCCGCCGATGTACTCCGCCATCAAAGTGGACGGCAAGCGGCTCTACGACCTGGCGCGCAAGGGGCGCACGGTGGAGCGCAAGCCCCGCCCGGTGACCATCTACGCCCTCTCCGTTGAGGACGAGACCGGGCCGGGGGAGTTCCTCCTGCGCGTGCGCTGCTCCAAGGGGACCTATGTGCGCACCCTCTGCCACGACCTGGGCGCAGCGCTCGGCTGCGGGGGCTGCATGTCCTCCCTCCGGCGGACGGAGGCGGCGGGCTTTACCCTGGACGGGGCGGTGACGCTGGACGAGGTGGCCGAGGCGGCATCGCGCGGCGAGGCGGAGCGGCTCCTCCTCGCGGTGGACCGGTATTTTGCCCGCTATCCCGCCCTCACCGTCTCCCGCGCGGCGGAGCGGCTGGCCCGCAACGGCAACCCCTTCCGCCAGGCGGGCGAGGACGGCCTGTACCGCGTCTACAGCCCGGCGGGGGAGTTTCTCCTGCTCGGAGAGCTGAGAGACGGCGTACTGAAGACAAGAAAGAGCTTTTTTGAGGTTTGATATGGGAGAGACAAAAAGACGGGTGATCGCCCTCGGCTTTTTCGACGGGGTACATCTGGGCCATGGTGCCCTGCTGCGCCGGGTGGCGGAGCGCGCGCGGGAGCTGGACGCCGTCCCCTGCGCCTTTACCTTTGACCAGCACCCCTCCGCGCGGCTGACCGGACAGTCTGTGCCCCTGCTCAGCTCGCTGGAGGACCGCGTTTGGCTGATGCGGCGCAATTACGGCATTGAGGAGGTCCTCCTCGGCTCGTTTGACGCGATGATGAAGATGAGCTGGCGGGACTTTGTGACGGAGTACCTCGCGCGCGAGCACGGGGCGGTCCACGTCGTTGCCGGGCATGACTTTCACTTCGGCTACCGCGGCGAGGGGAACCCCGAGCGCCTGCGCGCGCTCTGCGCCGAGCACGGCATCGGCTGCGATATCATCGGCCGGGTGGAGCTGGACGGGGTGACCGTCTCCTCCACCCACATCCGCCCGCTCGTGCAGGCGGGGGAGGTGGAGGAGGCGGCGCGCTTTCTCGGCCATCCGCATCTCTTCGGCCAGCGGGTGGGCCACGGCAAACGCCTGGGGCGGACGCTGGGCTTTCCGACGGTGAACCTCCCCTTCCCGGAGGGGCTGCTGGTCCCCGCCTACGGGGTCTACGCCACCCTCGCCCTGCTCGAGGACGGGCGCGCAATTCCGGCGGTGACCAACGTCGGCGTGCGCCCCACGGTGGAGCAGGCCGGGCGGGCGAACGCGGAGGGCTATCTGCTCGACTTTGACGGCGACCTCTACGGACAGGAGGTCCGCCTGGCCTTCTATCACCGCCTGCGCGGGGAGCGGAAATTCCCCAGCGTGGAGGCCCTGCGCGCCGAGGTGCTGCGCAACGCGGACCAGACTAGAGACTATTTCGCCGCCCGGAAGGAGGAGCGTCATGACGGACCGCTATGAGGACTACCGCCCGCCGCGCCGCCGCCATCGCCGTCGCCGCCGCTGGAGCGCGAAGCGCTGGCGCTTTGAGCTCACCCGGGTCGGCGTGCTGCTCGTGCTCATCGCCCTGCTTGTCCTGCTCGTGCAGGGCTGCCGGGCGGTGGTGGGCCTGATCGCCGGGGACGGCGGGGAGGACGCCGCGCCCAGTCAGTCGAATGCTGCCGAATCCTCCGGCGGCGAAACCGCCGGGGAGGAGGATGCCCCGGCGGGGACGGAGGACGCCGCCGCCCAGGAGACGGAGGCGGAGCCCCAGGCGGAGGAGGTCACCCTCGTCATGGTGGGGGACGTGCTGCTGCACACCCCGCTTCAGGACAGCGGCCTCCGGGCGGACGGGAGCTACAACTATGACCACTTCTTCACCCACACCCGCGACCTCATCTCGGCGGCCGACCTCGCCCTGGCCAACCAGGAGGTCATCTTGGGCGGGACCGAGCTGGGTCTCTCCGGCTACCCCGCCTTCAACGGGGCCTTTGAGGTGGGAGACGCGCTGGTGAACGCCGGGTTTGACGTCGTCTGCCACGCGACCAACCACGCCCTGGACAAGGGGGAGGAGGGGCTGCTCAACTGCCTGAACTTCTGGCAGACGGAGCACCCGGACATCGGCGTCCTCGGCATCCACGCCAGCCAGGCGGACCAGGACGAGATCTACCTCTACGAGGAAAATGGCATCACGATCGCCCTTCTGAACTACACCTATGGGACAAACGGCATCGCCCTGCCGCAGCCCTATGAGGTGGACCTGCTGGAGGAGGACCGGGTGATCGCCGACCTGGAGCGGGCGGACGAACTGGCGGACTTCGTCGTCGTCGCCCCGCACTGGGGCACGGAGTACACCCACACACCCAGCCAGGAGCAGGAGGACTGGGCAGAGCTCTTCCTCGCGCACGGGGCGGACCTGGTCCTCGGCACCCACCCGCACGTCATTCAGCCAGTGGAGTGGCTGGAGGACGAGAGCGGGAACCGGATGCTGGTGTACTACTCCCTCGGCAACTTTATCAACTTCACCAGCGACTCCGGCAGCGGCGTCGCCCAGCGCGCCCTCGGCGCGATGGCCCAGGTCACCCTGACGCGGGGGGAGGACGGGGAGGTCTCCATCTCGGACTACGGCGTGGTCCCGCTCGTGGCCCACATGGTGGAGGGGACAGGTAACCCCACCGTCTACCCCCTCTCGGACTACACGGAGGAGCTGGCCGCGCAGAACGCGATGAGCGAGAAGGACAGCGCATTTTCCCTCGCCTACTGCCAGGAACTCTCGGACGAGGTGTTCGGGGAGCTGTGGCGCTAATCTTCCTACAAGAAAGCTTATAAAATATACTTGACAAAAGCCTCCCTTTCGGTGTAAAATTACACTAGAAGGGAGGATGATTTACATGAAGCGCAGAGATACCAAACTCTACAACATCCTCTTTCCGTCCTGGATGTTCTACCTCTGGCCCACCGTCCTCTGGCTGATTCTGCTGGTGGGGAACTTTGCCTGGGACAGCGCCGTGCTCCTCGGGGCGATGGCGCTCTGGCGCTGGGCGGACAAGGGGCAGGTCTGGCGGCGCTCGATCCTCCCGGTGTGGGTGATCGGCTTTCTGGCCGACTTTGCCGGGGCGTTGCTGGTGGCGGTGCTCTACTTCGGCACGGAGGCCCTGTTTCAGATCACCCTCCCATTTACCTTCCCGGGCGGGATGCTCTGCGCCCTGCCGGGGCTGGTGCTGGCGGGGGTGCTGATCTATTTCCTGAACCGGCGGTTCTCCTTCCGGAAGACCGGGCTGGATGAGGGACAGGTGAAAAAGCTCTCGCTGGCGCTCGCGATTGCCACCGCGCCCTACACCCTCCTGATCCCCATCGAGTGGCTCTACGGATGAGGCGCGCGGATGGACCGGAATACCTTTGTCGCGCAGATCGACGCCCAGCTCAAGCTGGTGCGCACGGAGTTTGAGCTCACGCAGGAGAAGATGGCCCTCATTCTGGGCATCTCCAAGAAGACGCTGGTGGAGATCGAGAAGGGCCGCTCCTCCCTCGGCTGGTCGGGGGCGGTGACGCTGTGCACCCTGTTTGCCGACAGCCGGGTGCTCCAGAACGCCTACGGAGGGGAGCTGTCCGACATGCTGCGCGCCTTGGCCTTTCAGGGCCTGCCGCGCGCACCCCAGCCCACGATGGGCGGCCGGGTCTGGTGGCGGACGGTGCGCGACCAGGACGGCTGGCGCATCCAGCAAAACCTCGTCTCCCAGCACTACCGGATTTTGAACCCGGAGGACGGGAGGCTGTTCTCCTCCTTTGACCGAAGGGAAGTGGAGGCCTTCTGGCAGCTCTACGGTCCGGGGGCAAAACAGGGGCGGAAAGACTGAAAACCGGCAGACGGGAGAACAAGGTCCCGTCTGCCGGTTTGTCACCTGTCGTTATTGATACTGCCCGTGCTCCGCTCCGTCCATCTCGTCGAGGATGCGCATGAACTCCTCGCCGGTGATGGTCTCGCGCTGGTAGAGGTGCTCGGCCAGCCGGTCAAGCTGGGCGCGGTTGGACTTCAGGATGTCGAGCGCCTTCTCGTGCTGCCGGCGGACGAGGGAGACGACCGCCTGGTCGATCTGCGACTGCGTCTCCGCCGAGCAGGAGAGGGAGGTGTCCCCGCCGAGATAGGCGTTCTCCACCGTCTCCATCGCCACCATGCCGAAGTCCTCGCTCATGCCGTAGCGGGTGATCATCGCGCGGGCGAGCTTGGTGGCCTGCTCGATGTCGTTGGAGGCCCCGGTGGTGACCGAGCCGAAGGCGACCTCCTCCGCGGCGCGCCCGCCGGTGAGGGTGGCGATCTTGTCCTCGATCTCCTCCTTGCTCATCAGGTAGTGGTTGCCCTCCTCCACCTGCATCGTATAGCCCAGCGCGCCCGAGGTGCGCGGGACGATGGTGATCTTCTGCACCGGCGCGGAGTGGCTCTGCCGCGCGGCGACGAGGGCGTGGCCGATCTCGTGATAGGCGACGATCTTCTTCTCATGGTCGGTGAGGATGGCGTTCTTCTTCTGGTAGCCGGCGATGACCACCTCGATGCTCTCTTCCAGATCGGCCTGGGTCGCGCAGGGGCGGCCGGCCCGGACGGCGCGCAGCGCCGCCTCGTTGACGATGTTGGCCAGCTCCGCGCCGGACGCGCCGGAGGCCATCCGCGCCACCTGGGCGAAGTCCACGTCGTCGGCGATCTTGATCTTCTTCGCGTGGACCTTCAAGATCTCCTCCCGGCCCTTCAGGTCGGGCAGCTCCACCGGAACCCGGCGGTCAAAGCGGCCCGGACGGGTGAGGGCGGGGTCGAGCGACTCGGGGCGGTTGGTCGCCGCGAGGATGATGACGCCGGTGTTGTCCTCAAAGCCGTCCATCTCGGTGAGCAGCTGGTTGAGGGTCTG